>NZ_JBHZPO010000005.1:0-296124 GCF_042788165.1 Kosakonia sp. YIM B13588
GCGTTGAGCTAACCGGTACTAATGAACCGTGAGGCTTAACCTTACAACGCCGAAGATGTTTTGGCGTGAGAGAAAGATTTTCAGCCTGATACAGATTAATGTTAAGTCCGAAGGATTTTACGCAGCAGCAAGGCGGCAACTGAGACGAGACGACAGGAGCATACTGGAGTATGTGACTGTTGCGAGCGAAGGCAGCCAACGCAGAAGCGGTGTAAAAGACACAGGACAGAGCACAAAGAATTTGCCTGGCGGCAACAGCGCGGTGGTCCCACCTGACCCCATGCCGAACTCAGAAGTGAAACGCCGTAGCGCCGATGGTAGTGTGGGGTCTCCCCATGCGAGAGTAGGGAACTGCCAGGCATCAAATTAGCAGTGAACCGGGGCAACAAACCGGTGGTTGTAAAGAAATTCGGTGGAGCGGTAGTTCAGTCGGTTAGAATACCTGCCTGTCACGCAGGGGGTCGCGGGTTCGAGTCCCGTCCGTTCCGCCACTCATTTAAGAGCCGCATCTCTAACGAGATGCGGTTTTTTTTCGCCTGTTATTTCGATAAAAAGGGCAATCGCGCCCTTTCATCGTATGTCACTCCCAGCGTTTCAGCAGCAGGCTGGCGTTAACGCCACCAAATCCAAAGCCATTTGATAAGGCATAACGCATCTCCAGCGGCTGCGAAGTCAGCGCAACTAAATGCAATCCTTCAGCTTCGGCGTCAGGGTGATGCAAATTAAGCGTTGGCGGTACAACCTGATCACGTAAAGCCAGGATAGTGAAAATAGCTTCTATACCGCCTGCCGCGCCCAACAAGTGTCCCGTTGCGGATTTTGTTGAGGTAATTGCAACCGGAGTTTCACCAAAAAGCCCCTTAATCGCCGCCAGTTCTCCTTTATCTCCGACCTGTGTTGAGGTGGCATGTGCATTAATATGCTGAATGTCCGCGGTGGTAATATCTGCCTGGCGAATGGCTGCTTCCATGGCGCGACGCGCACCGTTACCATCTTCCGGGCCTGCCGTCAGATGGTACGCATCCGCGCTGGTTCCGTATCCCACCAGTTCTGCCAGCGGTGTAGCACCGCGTGCCTGGGCATGTTCCAGCGATTCGATAACCAGCAATCCGGCACCTTCACCCATCACAAAACCATCACGATCGCGATCAAATGGCCGCGATGCTGTCGTTGGATCGTCGTTAAAACTGCTTGATAGTGCTCGTGCAGCCGCAAAACCGGCAAGACTCACCCGGTGTATTGCTGCCTCACTGCCACCACACAGCGCAATATCCGCTTCACCGCTGCGGATCATGCGTGCGGCGTCACCGATTGCCTGTGCTCCTGCGGCACAGGCGGTTACCGGTGCGCCAATCGGTCCGCGAAAACCATGCGCAATTGAAACATGCCCGGCAGCAAGATTGGCGAGGAAAGAAGGGATGGTAAAAGGGGAGAGTCGACGTGGCCCGCGATCGTCCGTTGTGCGCACAGCATTGGCGATTTCGTTAAACCCACCGATCCCGGTCGCAATTACTGTGGCCGTGCGATCTTTTTCTGCTTGATCCTGTGGAAACCAGTTCGCCTGCGTCAGCGCTTCTTTTGCTGCCACCAGCGCAAACTCAATGAAACGATCCATTTTTTTGCGCTCTTTGGCTGGAATAGCCACCAGAGGATCAAAACCGTATTGCGGATCCTCTTCAATAGAAGGAACCTGTCCTGCCACTTTGCAGGGAATATCGTCGACAACCTCATCTGCAAGCTGGCTAATCCCTGATTTACCTTGTAATAGCGATTGCCATACATGCGCGACACCACAACCCAGCGGGCTGACAATTCCCATACCTGTTACCACGATGCGTTTTGTTGAAACGCTCATCATCACTTCTCCTGAAATATCATGCCGTTTGCGGTTTTTTCATTAAGGGAACCAGCAGCGCAGCGATTAAAAAACCTAACATGATCAGATAGAAAGCATCTGAAAACGCTTGTGTCCGGGCCTCACGCAACGTGATGGCCGAAAGATTCTTTAGCGCAGCACTACCGGCGATATCGGGTGAAATTCCCTGACTAACCAATCTGCTGACGTTGCTCTGAACGAATTCCGTGACGGAAAGAGAGGCGTTATTGAGATGATCCGCGAGGCGGCTGTAGTGCAAATTGGTGCGGTCATTAATCACGGTGCCGCACAGGGCGATGCCAATCGCGCCGCCCAGATTGCGCATCAAATTGAACAGACCTGATGCCAGCTTCAGCCGCGTCGGCGGCAGGCTGCCAAGCGTCAACGTGACCGTCGGGGCAACCGCAAATTGTTGCGCCAGGCCGCGAAATGCTTGCGGTAACAGAAGTTCTTGCGCTCCCCACTCATGGGTGAGCGGAATAAAACTGTACATCGACAACGCAAATCCGAGCAGCCCTGCCATCAGCAGCCAGCGTAAATCGACCCGATTCGCAAGCCACGCATAGAACGGGATCGACAGCACCTGGAAAAGCCCAGTGGAAAACACCGCCAGACCAATTTCCAGAGCGCTAAAGCCGCGCACGGTGCCAAGAAATAAGGGCGTTAAATAGATCGTAGCAAAAATGCCAACCCCCGCCATAAACGAGAAGTAGCAGCCCAGCGCGAACGTTCTGTCCTTAAGCGCACGAAGATCCATCACCGGTTGCGTATGGCGTAACGTGCGAACAACAAAAAAGACGCCGCACAGCAACGCCACCCAGCCAGTGAGCGCTAAGGTGTTGTCATCAAACCAGCCCCAACGTGGGCCTTCTTCGAGGGTATATTCCAGACACCCCAGCGATACCGCGAGCAGCAGGATGCTCAGATAGTCCGCGCCGCGTAATAGCGACGGGTTTGGCGTATCAATTTTTACCAGCAGTGGCACGGCGAGGGTGATGTAAATCCCCGGTACGATGTTGATATAAAACAGCCAGTGCCAGCTGAAATTCTCGGTTATCCAGCCACCGACTGTTGGGCCGAGCGTGGGTGCCAGCGATGCCAGCCCGCCAATCGTTGCAGCAGCGATGACGCGTTGTTTTCCCTGGAAAAAAGCAAAGGCGGTAGTGAAAACCAGTGGGATCATCGAGCCGCCCGCCAGCCCTTGTAACGCGCGAAAAGCGATCATACTTTGGATATTCCACGCCCAGCCGCAGAGCAGACTCATCACCGTAAACCCGGCGGCGGAGGCGGCAAACAGCCAGCGCGTGGACATCACCCGCGCCAGCCAGCCGGAGAGAGGAATAATGATGATTTCGGCGATCAAATAGCTGGTTTGTACCCATACTGTTTCATCATCACCGGCAGAAAGCCCCCCACCGATATCACGTAGCGAGGCCGACACAATCTGGATATCAATCAGGGCGATAAACATGCCTACACACATCGTCGCGAAGGCAAACACTTTCTGACTCACCGGCATTGAAACGCCCGGTTGCAGCGGCACAGCATCGGTGCTGCTCATTGCGCGCTCTTTTCGTCAACGGTAACGATGACAGAAAACCCTGGGCGCAATAGGCCGAGTTTTGCCGCTTCGCCCTCCAGCGCGATACGCACGGGCACGCGCTGGACAATCTTGGTGAAATTTCCGGTGGCATTTTCTGCCGGGAGAAGACTAAATCGTGAACCGGTTGCCGGGGAAACGCTGAGAACATGGCCGTAGAACGTTCGACCCGGCATGACATCCGCCACAATAGTCGCGCGTTGCCCTGGGCGCATATGAGCTAGCTGGCTCTCTTTGAAATTAGCGTCGACCCACAAGCCTTCTGCGGGAACCAGTGAAAGCAGCTGTGTGCCGCCGACAACGAAGGAGCCGGACCAGGCCCGACGATTCCCTGTCACGCCATCGAACGGGGCGCGGATCTCGGTATAACTCAGGTTTAATTTCGCGATTTCAAGATTCGCCTGAGCTTGCTGCAGTGCGGCTTGCGTCTGTTTTTCCCGTGCATCAAGTACAGCCAGCTGGCGCATGGCAACAGCGTTATCCGCCTGCGCTTTGCTCTCCTGCGCACGTGCCTGGCGATAATCCGCAGCCGCATTTTCCCGCACCTGCGCAGAAACGGCACTGGACATCACCAGCGCGCCGTAACGGCGGTTGTCATTGGCTGACTTATCACTCACCGCTTTGGCCGCAGCCAGCGATGCTGTTGCGCCTTCAATGGTCGCCAGTTGCAACTGGCGCGTCGCGGCGATATCAGCCAGCGCCGCCTGCTGCGCGGCGACTTCACCGACGGCTTTCGCCAGTGCAGCCTGGTAATCCCGGTCATCAAGGCGGACTAAAAGGTCGCCTTTTTTGACCAGCATATTGTCCTGAACGGCAATCTGTTGGACATAACCGGACACTTTACTGGAGATGGCGCTGATATCGCCACCCACGTAGGCATCGTCGGTCGACTGTATAAATCGCCCGCTTTGCCACCAGTACGCGCCGTAACCCGCAACGGCTAATAGCGCTGCGGCTAACAGCATCAGAGTGAGTGCCTTTTTCTTTTTACTGAGCGTCATCATCGCGGCTCACAGGGTGAAGTGGGGCGAATTTTTGCGTGTTATCGCCCGCGCGTTTACGTTGCAAATAATCGTGGCGGTACTGGATAACCGGTGCAGCCGCAGGGCCGGGCACCAGGGCATATTTCTCCGGAGTGATGGGTTCGCCAGTCGCTTTATCAATGAGGATGGTCTCAACCGGGCGCTGTGTTTCACGCTCGACTAACTCTATTTGCGCGCCTTCTGGCGAGAAGTGACGGTTTCCCCATTCCACCAGGGCGAGGATCACCGGGCGAAAATCACGCCCGAGAGCCGTGAGGTGATATTCATAGCGTGGCGGTGTTGTGCTGTAGCTCACTTTTTCCAGCAGCCCGTCATCAACCAACTCTTTCAGACGACGTGAGAGAATGTTGGGAGCAACATTGGCGCTTTTCTGGAACTCATCAAAACGTGTGAAACCGGCAAAAGCGTCACGCAGGATGATTATGCTCCAGCTGTCACCTATGCGGCCTAAGCTCCGGGCAATAGGGCAGGGGGCGTTGCAAAGCGGTTCATTTTTCATGGTCTGACCCGGTTACTGAGTAGATTCTGCGCTCACGGTGACATAGTGACTTTCAAAATGCAAGTCACTATCTTTGCGCGCTGAATTCCTCACTTTTGCTTCTCTGGCAAAAAACCTCTGCGTTTTCGCCTCTTTTTCCCCTTACTGAAGCGGGGAATAATCAGCGCAACGAAACATTACGAAATCAGAAAGAGGAATTCTTATGGCTATCCCTGCATTCGGTCTTGGTACCTTCCGTTTAACTGACGAAGCGGTTATCGCTTCTGTGAAAAATGCCCTGGAGCTGGGCTACCGCGTGATTGATACCGCGCAGATCTACGGTAACGAAGCTGCCATTGGCGAAGCGCTGGCTCAGAGCGGCGTTGCGCGTGAAGAGCTGTTTATCACCACCAAAATCTGGACCGAAAACCTGGGCGCAGACAAGCTGATCCCTAGCCTTAAAGAGAGCCTGAAAAAATTAGGCACGGATTATGTTGATCTGACCCTGATCCACTGGCCGTCTCCGGGCGCAGCTGTGGCAGTTGATGTCTCTATGCAAGAGCTGATGAAGGCAAAAGCGCAGGGGCTGACCCGCCAGATTGGTGTGTCTAACTTCACCATTCCACTGATGGAGCAGGCCATTGCCGCTGTGGGCGCAGAAAATATCGCCACTAACCAGATTGAATTGTCGCCGTATCTGCAAAACCGCAAAGTCGTTGACTGGGCGAAACAGCACGGTATCCATATCACCTCTTACATGACGCTGGCCTACGGTAAGGCGCTGAAAGACGAAGTGATTGGGCGTATCGCACAGAAACATAACGCCACACCGGCGCAGGTAATCCTGGCATGGGCTATGAGCGAAGGTTATGCGGTTATCCCGTCTTCGACCAAGCGTGAGAACCTGGCAAGCAACCTGCTGGCACAGTCGCTGAAACTGGATGCGGAAGATAAAGCGGAAATCGCGAAGCTTGATTGCAATGACCGTCTGGTCAGCCCGGAAGGCCTGGCGCCGAAGTGGGATTAATCGAGAATTCAACGGGAGCGTAATGCTCCCGTTGTTGCTATTGCGACAGATGTTCGCTGATAAAATCAATAAAGGCGCGAATACGCGTGCTTACCGCCCGGTCGCTGTAATAGACCGCACTAAAAGGCATCTCTACCGGCAGGCGCTTATCCGCCAGCAAATCCACCAGTTCCCCACTTGCCAGCTCTTTATCAATCATATAGTCCGATAAACTGGCGATACCGTTGCCGCTCAGACACAAATGTTTAAGCGTTTCTCCGCTATTTGAGGAGATATCCGGCGTCGCTTCAAACGGTTGACCATCGGCAGAAGCAATCGGCCAGGTGTTAAGGGAGACCGGTTCGGTAAACCCGAGTAACACATGATTACGCAACTCTTCGACGGTTTCAGGCTTGCCATGGCGAGCGATGTAATCCGGTGAGGCGATAATTTTTCGATAGCTCTTGAACAGCGGACGGGCGCGCAGGCTGGAGTCAGTCAGTTTCCCCACGCGGATAGCCACATCCACCTTACGCTCAATCAAATTGATAAATGTTTCGCTTGAGACCAGAGAAAGGTTGATTTCCGGGTAGCGTTCACGAAACGGTTTAATCAGCGGCATCAGGAAATGCAGTACGACCGGCGTTGCCGCATCAATGCGCAGCGTGCCGCGCGGCGTGGATTTCGTTTCCATCACCTCTGTTTCTGCGGCCGCCATCTCCTGCAATACGCTTTGCACGCGGCGGAAATAGCGTTCGCCTTCTTCGGTTAAACTGAGCTGGCGCGTGGTGCGATTAAGCAAATTTACGCCCAGCTTGTTCTCCAGTTTTTTAACTGCACGGCTGATTGCCGAGTTCGCCTGGCCCAGGCGTTCCGCTGCCCGGCTGAAGCTGCCGCTTTCGACAACAGCGACAAAAATCGCGAGTTCTTCTGAGGTGGTTTTCATTATTGCCTCTGTAGCAACACTGCAACGATATTATTCATCCATAAGCTATTTAACCATGTTGAAGCCTGCGATGCCACGCACGTGCGGCGCTGGCGGCATTAATAAGCGCTCACTAACCATAACCGGTGTTTTTTCTGCCGATTGTGCGTTGAAAGTGTGCGCTAAAATCCCTATAACTGAATGACCGCCCGGGAACCGGGTGTGGAAATCAATGAGGTTTGAAGCCGAAAGTGCCAAAGAATACCTACGCCATGCGATATGTTGCCGGACAGCCAGCGGAGCGAATTTTGCCGCCGGGATCCTTCGCGAGCATCGGCAAAGCGTTGCCTGCGGGTGTGCCTTTAAGCAGCGACGAAAAAATCCGTGTGCTGGTATGGAATATCTTTAAGCAGCAGCGCGCCGAATGGTTATCAGTGCTGCAGAGTTTTGGCAAAGACGCGCATCTCGTGCTGTTACAGGAAGCGCAAACCACACCGGAACTGGTCAGGTTTGCGACCACTAACTATCTTGCTGCCGATCAGGTTCCCGCGTTTGTGCTGCCGCAACATCCCTCTGGCGTCATGACGCTTTCGTCCGCTCATCCTGTCTATTGCTGCCCGCTGCGTGAGCGGGAACCGATTTTGCGGCTGGCGAAATCAGCACTGGTCACGGTGTACCCACTGCCTGATTTACGTAACCTGATGGTGGTGAATGTCCATGCGGTGAATTTCAGCCTGGGCGTGGACGTCTACAGCAAGCAGTTGCTGCCGATCGGCGATCAGATTATGCGCCACGCCGGGCCTGTTATTATGGCGGGGGATTTCAACGCCTGGAGCCGACCGCGCATGAATGCGCTCTATCGCTTTACGCGCGATATGTCGTTGCGACAGGTTCGTTTCACCGATGACAATCGCCGCCGCGCCTTTGGTCGTCCGCTGGATTTTGTTTTCTATCGTGGTTTGAATGTGCAGGAAGCGTCGGTGCTGGTGACGCGCGCATCGGATCACAACCCGTTGCTGGTGGAGTTTACCCCAGGCAAACCGGCTTGAGGGGTGACAAACGGGCAAAAAAAAGCACCGCGGGGAAACGGTGCTTTTTTATTGGTTTGTATCAGGAGTCCGGTGTGGCGCTGTTCTTAACAAACAGTGTCAGCTGATCGCCTGGCTGCAGATTATCGGTATCGTTATTCCAGCGCATGACATCCTGGATATTCACGCCGTGACGTTTCGCAATACTCGATAACGAATCACCTTTGCGTACGCGATAGGTAATGCTATCGCTGTTGCTGGCGAGACGCTGCGCGCTGCTACCTGCGCCTACCGTCAGACTCTGGCCTACTTTCAGGTTCGAACCGCGCAGGTTATTCCACTGCTGGATGTCCTTTGCGCTCACGCCGAGACGCGCCGCGATGGCGGAAAGCGTATCGCCTGAGCGAACCTTGTAACTCCGGCCTGGCAGCGGGGTATCATCCGCAAGCTGGGTCGGCTGTACGGCGGCGATTTCGCCGGATGCCAGCGATTCACGCAGTTGATCGGCGTGTTTCTTCGGCACCATCACGTACTGCGGACCCGCTGAACCTAACGTCGAACCTTTAACGCCTGCGTTAAACGTTTTCAGTTTGTTCACCGAAATCCCGGCCATTTCAGCCAACTGATCGACCTCAACCGGGCTGCTCAGTCTGACTCGCGCCAGCGCACGGCTTTCGTCTGGTGTTGGCAGACTCACGCCATAACGCTTACTGTTTTTGAGAATATCGCTCAAAGCCAGCATTTTAGGCACGTAAATTTTGGTTTCCTGCGGCAGTGAAAGCGACCAGAAATCGGTGGGCTTACCCCGCGATTTATTGGCTTTCATCGCCTTCAACACGCGACCTTCACCACTGTTATAAGCAGCGACTGTCAGTAACCAGTCGCCGTCAAACATGCGGTTAAGACGCTGCATCATGTCAAGCGCGGCCGTGGTAGAGGCCACAATGTCACGACGCGCATCGTAGCTGCGAGTCTGCTTTAAACCATAATTTCGCCCGGTGCTCGGTATGATCTGCCAAATGCCTGCGGCATTGGCGCCAGACGTCGCGTGTGGGTCAAAAGCGCTCTCCACTATGGGTAGTAGTACCAGTTCCATGGGCATGTTACGTTTTTTAACTTGCCCTGCTATCCAGTACATATACGGCTCTGCCCGTAAAGTTACATCGTGGAGATAGCTCTTATTGCTTAAATACTTGAGTTTTTGTTCGCGAATCCGGGTATTTTCCGGAATTCCCATCTTTAGCTCGTCGCTAATGGAGGTCCACAAGTCACTGTTATTCTGGGCGGCGAATGTTCCATCGTCCATCCACCGCGCCTGACTAGTAAACTTCCCTGCTTCCCCTTGACCAGCTGCAGAAAGGCTCTGTGCATGCTGTTGTACCGTACCGTCATGGTTAGACGCCTGGCACCCAGCAAGCAAGACAGAGGCGAATAAGATCGCTTTTGCCTTCATGTGTGTGTCAATAGTAGTTGCTTAAAAGACGAGCGATGATAACGGCGTCGTCTTTAAAAGGCAACCCGGAAATATCAGAAGTTATCTTTCTTTGACCTTAACCATGCGAAACGCTCCTCTGGGTGTTGCAATTTTGCCTCTTGGTTAATTACATCAATCAAATCAGCATCTTCCGTGCGTAAAAATAAATTAATTCGCCGTTCATTTTTCAGAATCACGGGGAGTGTTTTTTGATTTTTCGCACGTAACTCATTAACTTTTCGATAATATTCGTTAAGTGCAGGATCCTGCGGTAAGATGCTGATCGCAAACTTCATATTCCCTAAAGTATATTCGTGTGCGCAGCAAATCACCGTATCATCCGGAAGCGCATTAATCTTACAAAAGGATTGATACATCTGGCTTGCCGTCCCTTCAAACAATCTGCCGCAGCCACCAGAAAATAGCGTGTCACCGCAAAATAGATAAGGGGAACTGAAGAAACAGATATGTCCTAAAGTGTGACCTGGCGTGGCAAAGACGGAAAAATCATGTCCCAAAACGGAGATCACATCCCCCTCTTTAACGATCTGTGTGGTTCCCTTATCTTGCGTTTCCTCTGGACCATAAACCACCACATCAGGGAAATGTTGACGCAACGCTTCCACACCGCCAACGTGGTCGTTGTGATGGTGAGTGAGCAAGATAGCTTCCGGTTGCCACTGGTTTTCTTCTAATGCGCGTAATACCGGTGCGGCTTCGCCCGGATCGACAATCAGGCAGCGGCCGTCATCATTGTTCAGCACCCAGATGTAGTTATCCTGGAACGCCGGAATACTGTTAAGATTCATAAATTACCTCTCAAAGCGTAGCGGAAGGTTGTGATGAAACCGGCAAGGACTCCTAAGACATTGGTCGCCCCTGCAAGCTGGAGCGATGTACCTAAAGGCGCGTATTACCGCGAAGCGCTGGAAGGAGAACTTAAGCCGTGGTTTGCAAAAATGTATGGTTTTCATTTGCTTAAAATCGGCAATCTGAGCGCGGAAATCAATGCCGAAAGCTGCGCTATTTCCCACCAGGTCAATGTTTCCCTCAGCGGCGAACCGGCACAGGTCAGAGCCGATCCGCTGCATTTACCGTTTGCAGAGAAATCGGCGGATGCCTGCCTGCTGGCGCATACGCTTCCATGGTGTACCGATCCGCATCGGTTATTGCAGGAAGTGGATCGCGTGTTAATTGACGACGGCTGGCTGGTGATGAGCGGTTTTAACCCGATTAGCCTGCTTGGGCTTTGCAAAACAGTCCCTTTTGTGCGCCGCTCACCTGCAGTCAAAAGCCGGATGTTCACCCTGATGCGCCAGTTTGACTGGCTATCGTTGCTCAATTTCGAGGTGTTACATTATAGTCGCTTTCGCGTGCTTCCCTGGACGAAACAAGGCGGGAAACTGCTTAGCACGCATTTACCGGCGCTGGGGTGTATGCAACTCATCGTCGCACGCAAACGCACCATTCCGTTGACGCTCAATCCGATGAAGCAGAGTCGCAGCAAGCCCCGCGTTCGCCAGACCGTTGGCGCGACCCGCCAGTCTTAACTTTCCAGCTGATAGCCCACATCTTCCTGCGTTGGGTTCATCGCGGCGGCGCGTGCCAGTTCATCGCAGCGTTCGTTTTCCGGATGACCTGCGTGGCCTTTTACCCATTCCCAGCGGATTTGATGTTGGCTCAGCGCCGCATCGAGCCGCTTCCAGAGATCGACATTCTTGACCGGTTTTTTTTCCGCTGTTTTCCAGCCACGTTTTTTCCAGTTGTGGATCCACTGCGTGATCCCCTGGCGCACATACTGGCTGTCGGTACTGAGCACCACTTCGCAATGCTCCTTTAACGCTTCCAGTGCCACAATAGCCGCCATCAGTTCCATACGGTTATTGGTAGTAAGACGGTAGCCTTCGCTAAACAATCTTTCATGCTGGCGATAGCGTAAAATCGCCCCGTAACCGCCCGGACCTGGGTTGCCAAGACAAGATCCGTCGGTGAAAATTTCTACCTGTTTAAGCATCTCTGGTAGACTTCCTGTGTTTAAAACGACAAGTCTGACATAAATGGCCGCTATGAGCACAGCAATTACACGACAGATCGTCCTCGATACCGAAACCACTGGTATGAACCAGATTGGTGCCCACTATGAAGGGCACAAGATTATTGAAATCGGTGCGGTGGAGGTGATCAACCGCCGCCTGACCGGTAATAACTACCATATTTATCTCAAGCCCGACCGGCTGGTGGATCCGGAAGCGTTTGGCGTTCACGGTATCGCCGACGAATTCCTGCTTGATAAGCCGACGTTCGCCGACATCGCCGATGAGTTTATTGAGTATATTCGCGGTGCGGAACTGGTCATTCACAACGCGTCGTTTGATATCGGCTTTATGGATTACGAGTTCAGCAAGCTGAACCGTGGGATTCCAAAAACCGAAACGTTTTGCAAAATCACCGACAGCCTGGCGCTGGCGCGTAAAATGTTCCCCGGCAAGCGCAACAGCCTTGATGCGCTCTGCTCGCGTTATGAAATAGATAACAGCAAACGTACGCTGCACGGCGCATTACTCGACTCCCAAATCCTTGCTGATGTCTATCTGATGATGACCGGCGGCCAGACATCGATGAAATTTTCGATGGAAGGCGAAGGGCAAACGCAAACAGGCGATGCGGAGATCCAGCGTGTTGTTCGCCAGGCAAGCCGCTTGCGCGTGGTTTTAGCCAGTGATGAGGAGCTAATGGCCCATGAATCACGGCTCGATTTAGTGCAGAAGAAGGGCGGAAGCTGCCTGTGGCGTGGGTAAAATCGTTTTGTTAATACGGGAAAATCACCTCGCGGGTGATTTTTGCAGCAAACAATTCAAAACGATGGAAAAAGCGTTGACGGCACCAGGCGCAATCCGTAATATGCGCCTCGTTCCCTAACAGGAACACAACGCGGAGCGGTAGTTCAGTCGGTTAGAATACCTGCCTGTCACGCAGGGGGTCGCGGGTTCGAGTCCCGTCCGTTCCGCCACTATTCAGAAGGCCTGAATCAGCAATGATTCAGGCCTTCGTCGTTTCTACTCCTTTGCCGCCACGCGTTGTGCGGTAAATGATGTGCTGCTCACACCTTCGCGTTCGTTACGCGCCAGAAAGCGGTAGCAACCTGCACCGAGGAACGCGCCAATAAACCAGCTAAAATTGGCCACTTCATGCAGCGCCGGAATAAAGCTAATAATCAGCCCGACCGCCACCGACGGCACCAGCGCAGCAATTGCTTTCGGGTTAAAGCCATTTTTGTACCAGTAACGCCCGTTTGGTGAGTCGGTAAACAGATCGTCGACAAACACGTTTCCGCGTTTAATCAGATAAAAATCGGTCAGTAAAATACCGAACAACGGGCCAATAAACGCGCCGAGCACATCCAGCGTGTAGTGGATCAACTCCGGAGACTGGAACAAATTCCACGGTGTCAGCAGTACCGAGCCGACCGCCGCGATCATCCCACCGGTACGGAAACTGATTTTCTGCGGCGAACAGTTAGAAAAATCGAAGGCCGGGGAGACGAAGTTCGCCACAATATTGATGCCGATGGTGGCGGTGATCATCGTCAGCAGCCCAATTGCCATCGCCAGACTGTTGCCAACATGGCTTACTGTTTCGATAGGATCGGTGATCATCTTGCCAAACAGCGATTGTGTGCCGGAAACAATCACCACTGTGACAATGGAAAACAGCAGGAAGTTAAACGGCAGTCCCCAGCGGTTGCCGCGGCGGATCTCCTGCATGCTTTTACCGTAGCGGGAAAAATCGCCAAAATTGAGCAGCGGGCCGGAGAAGTATGAAACCACTAACGCCGTCGCGGTGATCATTTGCCAGGTTTGCTCACCTGCCGTCAGTTGTTTGCTGGCTAGGGTAAAAGAGATGCCGTCGAAACCCGTTTGCCAGAGGATCCATCCCGCCAGCGCCATCATCACCACGTATACCGCCGGGCCGGCGATATCGATAAAACGTTTAATCGCGCTCATCCCGTGCCAGAACACCAGCGCTTGCAACACCCACATAATGCCGAAACAGAGCCAGCCCAAATGCGACAGGCCCAGAAAGTGACCATTGGTCAGGGGCGTAAGGGCAGGCCAAAATTTCAGGATCACCAGCATCAACGCGTTGGCAGCCAGATAGGTCTGAATGCCGTACCACGCAAACGCAATCAGCCCGCGGATCACCGCCGGGATATTCGCGCCGAATACGCCAAATGCCTGACGGCAGATCACGGCATACGGCACACCGGCCATTTGGCTCGGTTTCGCCACCAGGTTTGCGCACAGCTGCACAATACAGATCCCCAACAGCAGGCAAAGTAGCACCTGCCAGCTGGCAAGCCCTAAAGCGAAGAAGCTGGCGGCAACAACATAGCCGCCCATGCTATGCACATCGGACATCCAGAAAGAGAAAATATTGTACCAGCTCCAGGTCTGATGGCGGGTCGGCGCCAAATCTTCATTGGTCAGGCGTGGGCTGTAGCGAGCATCGTAATTTGGTTCAAGGTTTGGCATGGATTCTGCTCCTCTGAATACAGATAGTGACATGTTGTCTGCTATCCCTCGTTGCATTAACCAGGCCAGGTTTTAATTTTTTGTATACAAAATAAATTAACGGTGTATACAAAAATAGATGAATTGAGTAACAAAGGAACGGCGTTATGAACCAGCAAATAGGGCTGCGAACCCCTGCAGATCTGGAAGATAAAGAGCATCTCATTTGGCAATCTTTAATGACCGCCATCGTTGAACATCAATTGCCGCCGGGGAGTAAATTGCCGGAAGAAGCGCTGGCGGAGGTTTTTGGCGTCAGCCGTACCGGCATCCGCAAGGTATTAACCCGCCTTGCGACGGTGCAAATGATCACCATGACGCCCAGACGTGGTGCATTTGTCGCCAATCCCGGCGTTGAAGAGTCAAAAGCAATCTTCACTACCCGGAAAATGATCGAATGCGCCAATCTGCCGCTGGTGCTGGAACATCTGCAGCCGCCGCACCTTGCGGGGCTGGAAAACATCATCGCGCAGGAAGAAGAGGCGCATCAAAATCATGATGGCGCGGCGGCTATTCGCCATTCTGCGGCGTTTCATATCCAGTTGCAGGCCATTTCCGGTAATGCGGTGGTGACCGACATTATTACCACGTTGGCGCAGCGTTCGTCGCTGGTGATAGCCGCCTGGGGTGCGCCCTGGCAGCGCGGCTGCCGCTGTGACGATCATGACCAACTGATTACGCTGCTGCGTAAAAAGGATCTATCAGGGCTTAGTGAGGCGATGGCTCACCACTTTGATCATATTCTTTCCAGTCTGCGCTTTGAGCGCAGCGGCGAGACATTACCGGATTTTGCCCGCCTGTTTGGTGCGCCAGGAGAACACTGATGAGCCAGTTTTGTATACAAGTTATCAATCCTAATACCAGCCCTGAAATGACCGACACCATCGCCAGAGCGGCGCGCAGTGTGGCGTCGCCCGGCACCACCATTCTCGCCAGTTGCCCCTCGCAGGGAGTTGAATCCATCGAAGGGCATTTTGATGAAGCCATTGCGGCGATTGGCGTGCTGGAGCAAATCAAACAGGGCAAAAACCAGGGTGCACAAGGGCACGTGATTGCCTGTTTTGGTGACCCCGGATTACTGGCGGCGCGCGAGCTGGCGAGCGGGCCGGTGATCGGTATTGCCGAAGCGGCTATGCACGTGGCAACGCTGGTGGCGACGCGGTTTTCAATTGTAACCACGCTGCCGCGTACGGTGATTATCGCCCGTCATTTACTGCGCCAGTATGGCTTCGAACACCACTGCGCCGCGCTGCATGCCATCGATTTACCAGTGCTGGCGCTGGAAGATGGCACGGGTCTTGCTCAGCAAAAGGTACGCGAGCGTTGTATACAAGCCAAACGGGAAGATCACAGCGGTGCCATTGTGCTGGGCTGCGGCGGTATGGCGAACCTTGCCAGCGAGTTGACGCAAGAGCTGGGCATGCCGGTGATCGACGGCGTTACGGCCGCGGTGAAGATGGTGGAATCTCTTCTCGCGCTGGGGCTTGGCACCAGCAAATACGGCGATCTCGCGTATCCCAATAAAAAGCCGCTTTCAGGATGTTTCGAACAGCTTTGCTGAAAGCGGCCCCGTAAAGAGGTCGAATCAGCATGCAATCAGCAACGGACAAACCTTTATGGCATTTCACCGCCGACTACCCCCGCGATATGGCAGGCTATGCGGGAAAACCGCCGCATGCCCGCTGGCCGGGCGACGCGCGCATTGCCGTCCAGTTTGTCCTTAATTTTGAAGAGGGTGGTGAGAACCATGTGCTACATGGTGATGCGGGTTCAGAGCAATTTTTGTCGGATATTATTGGCGCTGCCAGCTATCCCGCGCGGCATATGTCGATGGACTCGTTGTACGAGTATGGATCGCGCGCTGGGTTCTGGCGTATTCATCAGACTTTTCAGCAACGTGGCCTGCCGTTGACTGTTTTTGGCGTAGCAATGGCGCTGGCGCGTAACCCGGAAATCGTCGCGGCGATCAAAGCGGCAGACTACGACGTGGTAAGCCACGGCTGGCGCTGGATCCATTATCAGGATCTTGATATTCAAACAGAACGCCAGCACATGCAGCAGGCGATCGAAATCCTGCAAACGCTGTTTGGTAAAAAGCCCCTTGGCTGGTACACCGGGCGCGACAGCCCCAACACCCGCAAGCTGGTGGTCGAGCAGGGCGATTTTCTCTACGACAGCGATTACTACGGCGATGATTTACCCTTCTGGACTACGGTGGAAGGGAAACCGCACCTGATTGTGCCGTATACGCTTGATGCCAATGATATGCGCTTTGCCACCGCTCAGGGTTTTAACACCGCCGAACAGTTTTATACCTACCTGAAAGACAGCTTCGATGTGCTGTATGAAGAAGGTGAGCATGCGCCAAAGATGATGTCGATTGGCATGCACTGCCGCCTGCTCGGGCGGCCTGGCCGCTTTCGCGCACTGCAGCGTTTTCTTGATTACGTGCAAAGCCACAATGATGTCTGGATCTGCCGTCGCCAGGATATCGCTGAACATTGGCTAAAGCACCATCCGTATAAGGGCTGAAGCAAGGCGAACAGCCCGCCACCGTGTGGGCTTTTCTCAGCGTGTCAGCCGTAGCTGCTGTAAGTTGCCATCCAGTTGCAGATCCGTTTGCAGACGTGCCACATCGCGGCAGGTAAAGGCCATTGCTTTATGCGCTTCCAGTTTTTGCCGCCACTTTTCCGGCACGTCCTCGAGGTTCTCGTACAACGCTTCCAGCGTCGGAAAGGTGTTTAACAACTGGGTGGCGCTTTTCGGGCCAATACCGGCAACGCCTGGCACTTTAGAACTGCTGATCCCCGCCAGCCCCCAGTAATCCGGCAATTGTTGCGGCGTGACACCATATTCCTGCGCGATAAAGGGCGCATCCAGCCAGCGTTTCTGAAAATAGTCGCGGATACGAATGGTCGGGGAAAGCAACTGGCAATAGCCTTTGTCCGTGGAAACAATTGTCGCCTGCTGCCCGGCCTGCGCCATTTTCACCGCCAGCGTCGCGGCGAGATCGTCCGCTTCGTTACCCGGCGTTGCCCAGCAACGAATGCCGCGCTGTTTAAAAGCGCTGCGCAAAGCGGGCATCTCGGCATGCAGCGTCTCCGGCATGGGAGGTCGTCCGGCTTTATAGTCGGGTAATAACTGGTGACGCCAGCCCTGGCTGCGGGCCTCATCATCGAACACCGCCACGGCGTGCGTCGGCTGGCTGTGAACCACAAGCTGTTCCAGCGCGTGAAGACAGGTGTCTACACAGGGCGATCCCTGCACCGCGTGGATCCGGCGGATAAGATTAAGCGCGTCGACAATTAACAGATGAGCCACAGATACCCTCCTTGAAATCGTGCCTAAGGGTAACATCGCGTGCGGCGTGAGGCTATGAAGCGGGGGATAATCAGGAAGATGCCTCGCAAAACGAGGCATCTTCCTGGGCTTAATCGCAGGTTACGATCTTCATCGCCAGCCCGCCGCGTGAGGTTTCGCGGTACTTGGCGTTCATATCTTTCCCGGTTTCGTACATGGTTTCGATGACTTTATCCAGGCAGACGCGCGGCTCGCTGGTACGGCGCAGCGCCATACGCGCGGCGTTCACCGCTTTCACCGACGCAATGGCGTTGCGCTCGATGCACGGCACCTGTACCTGGCCTGCGACCGGATCGCAGGTCAGACCGAGGTTGTGTTCCATACCGATTTCCGCCGCGATGCAGACCTGCGCCGGGCTTGCGCCGAGCAGTTCCGCAAGGCCTGCGGCAGCCATCGAACAGGCAACACCCACTTCGCCCTGGCAGCCCACTTCCGCACCGGAAATGGAGGCGTTCATTTTATAGAGCGAGCCAATCGCGCTGGCGACCAGCAGGTAGCGCGCCAGTGAATTAGTGTTCACCTGACGAATAAACTTATCGTAATAAGCCAGTACTGCCGGAACAATGCCGCACGCGCCGTTGGTTGGCGCAGTCACCACGCGACCACCGGCGGCGTTCTCTTCGTTAACCGCCAGTGCGAACATGTTGATCCAGTCGACGACCTGCATCGGATCTTTACTGGTGTTATCGCTGCTGACCAGCATGCGACGCAGCGCGGCAGCGCGGCGCGGAACGCGTAATTTTCCCGGCAACACGCCTTCGGTGGTAATTCCACGCTCAATACCGCCCTGCATCACTTCCCAGACGCGCGCGAGGTGCTGTTCCAGCTCCTCTTTGCTGTGCAGCGCCAGTTCGTTCTTCATCATCAGACCAGAGAGCGAAAGCCCGCTTTCCTGGCAGTGACGTTGCAGATCTGCCGCATTTTTGTACGGGTAAGGTACGGCGACAGGCGCGTTGTTGGTCTGGCCAAAATGTTCTTCGTCGACAATAAAACCACCGCCGATCGAGTAATAGGTCTGGCTATAGAGAACTTTGTCGCCCGCGAGCGCGGTAATACGCATGCCGTTTTCATGCAGCGAGAGGTTATCGGCATGGAAGTTCATGCATTGATCGACTGGAAACTCAACTTCGTGCTCGCCGTTAGCCAGCAGCAGACGACCGTGCGTGTTTACGTCCTGAATAAATCCCGGAATGGCATCGATATCGACGCTATCCGGCAAGTTACCCGCCAGACCCATAATGATAGCGATATCGGTGTGGTGCCCTTTACCGGTCAGAGAGAGGGAACCGTAAACGTCTACCACCACACGGGTCACGTCGTGCAGCATGCTGCGAGCAATCAGATCGTCAGTGAATTGTTTACCGGCTTTCATTGGGCCAACGGTATGCGAGCTGGAAGGGCCAATGCCGATTTTGAAAATATCGAATACGCTGATCATGACGCATTTTCCATTGCAATGAGAGTCGCGCCGCCCGTGGCGAGCGGCGCGAAAGAGATTAGCTGAACAGAGAGAAGAAGATCGCGGAGATAGCGATAAGGCCCATGATAACAATGAAGATATTGCTGATTTTACCGCTGTATTTGCGCATTGCCGGTACTTTGGCGATAGCGTACATCGGCATCAGGAACAGGATCATCGCGATAATCGGGCCGCCCAGGGTTTCAATCATTCCCAGGATGCTCGGGTTCCAGGTCGCCACAGCCCAGGTGGTCAGCAGCATAAACAGCGCGGTAATGCGGTTCAGCTTGTTGATTTCGATGCTTTTGCCTTTACTACGCAGAGACTTAATAACCATACCGTTGAAACCTTCACGCGCACCCAGATAGTGGCCGAGGAAGGATTTGGTGATGGCGATCATCGCGATGATCGGTGCCATCCAGGCGATGATCGGTGCGTTAAAGTGGTTTGCCAGGTAAGAGAGAATCGAGATGTTCTGCTGTTTCGCCGACGCCAGGTCAGCCGGAGCGAGGCTCAGCACGCAGCTGAATACGAAGAACATTACCGTCAGCACCATCATGATGTGTGCGAACGCCAGAATACGTGAACATTTGCTCTCTGCTTCGTTGCCGTACTCTTCACGTTTTGCAACCGCAAACGAGGAGATGATCGGCGAGTGGTTAAAGGAGAACACCATTACCGGAATGGCCAGCCACAGGGTCATCCACAGGCCGTTGCCGGTCGCAGACGTGCTGCTTAAAGACAGGGTATCGAGTACCGCACCGTTCCACTGCGGGATCAGGTAAACCGCCAGCAGCATCAGCGCGATAACAAACGGGAACACCAGAATACTCATCGCTTTTACGATCATCTGCTCGCCAAAACGCACGATAGTCATCATGCCGACAATCAGGATCAGCGACAGAATGGCGCGCGGCGGCGGCGTCATACCCAGCTGGTGGGTCATAAAACTGTCAACGGTGTTGGTGATCGCCACGCTGTACACCAGCAGGATCGGGTAGATAGCGAAGAAGTAGAGCAGGGTAATCAGCTTACCCGCGCCGATACCAAAGTGCTCTTCAACCACTTCGGTGATGTCTTCGCCAGGGTTTTTACCCGACAGCACAAAGCGAGTCAGGCCGCGGTGTGCAAAATAGGTCATTGGAAAAGCGAGGATGGCCATGATGATCAGCGGAATTAAACCGCCAACACCGGCGTTAATTGGCAGGAACAGTACACCAGCGCCGATGGCAGTACCGTACAGGCCCAGCATCCACATGGTATCCGTTTTGCGCCATGAACTTCGTGTAGCCGATGTGGCCAGCGTACTGGTTTGAGTGGTTTCCATTTATAAATCTCCTGGGAAAAGCAAAATGCTGGCATGACGGGCGAATACAATGCCTGGCAGGCTGGCGGTAATATTAAATTCGGTCAATCACGGTTTTTTTATAATTTCTTTCCGTAATTATTTGCGGCGGAAAGATACATTTATGTTATGACTCTATCAGTGATCGGGATCGCAATTGCAATAAATCACTTTTTATGTGGATATATTTAGACCATATCTCTACTTAATGATCGAGAGATGAAATTTATGGGCGCGAAGGCTATCACCAGCAAGATTTGCGATCAAACGCACACCGTTTAAAGACGATAAATGCCCTGCAAAAAACCGCTATCGCAGTGATTTATCGACGTTTAAGGGCAACTGAAACGTATGAATATGCTGGGGATATGGGGGAGCTGTGCGGGAAAAAAATCCGAGGTATAAGGGCGACTTATAGGTCGCCCTGGGAGATCAGGCGCAGATTTCGTAGCAAGGAATGTACGCGCTGCCTGGCAGTTTCATACGATGCTGGGCGACAAAGCCCTGCAGTAAGTCATCCATCCGGCGCATCATGTCGCTATCGCCATGAATTTTATACGGTCCGAACTCCTCAATCGCCCGAATGCCGTGCTCTTTCACGTTACCCGCCACAATGCCCGAGAACGCCCGGCGCAGATCCGCCGCTAACGTTTCCACCGGCTGATCCGGATAAAGTTTCAGGTTAGCCATATTTTCGTGCGTTGGTTCAAACGGCACCTGCAGATCCGGCGCGATACGGATAGACCAGTTGAAACTATAGGCATCCCCGGTTTCACGACGGTTCTCTTTCACCCGCGGCATCGCTTTTTTCATCTGACGCGCCACTTCAGCGGCATCATTGATGATGATGGTGTAGTGGTTGCGTGCGGCTTCACCCAGCGTGTTGACGATAAATTCGTCCAGCACGCGGAAATAATCGGCACTCTCTTTTGGCCCGGTCAGAATCAGTGGCAATACCTGGTTTTTGTTGGCCGGGTTCATCAAAATCCCCAGCAGATACAACAGCTCTTCTGCCGTGCCTACGCCACCCGGGAAGATAATGATCCCGTGGGCGATACGGACAAACGCTTCCAGACGTTTTTCAATATCCGGCATGATGATCAGTTCGTTGACCAGCGGATTTGGCGGCTCAGCGGCAATGATCGACGGCTCGGTCATGCCGATAAAACGACCCTCTTTATAGCGTTGCTGCGCGTGCCCGACCGCAGCGCCTTTCATGGGCGCTTCCATCGCACCTGGGCCGCAGCCCGTGCAGATGTTCAGCTCACGCAAGCCAAGCTGGGTTCCCACGCGGCGAGCGTAAAGGTACTCAGTTTCGTTAATCGAGTGGCCGCCCCAGCAGACCACCATGCTCGGCGCTTCGCCGACATGCAGCGCGCGGGCGTTACGCAAAATGGAAAAGACCAGGTTGGTGATATGAATGGAGCTTTCCAGATTTAAATGCTGGACGCGTCCGGCGTTATGAATCTGCCCATTAACGAAGAGAATATCGCGCAGAACAGCAAACAGGTTGGCCTGCAGCGAGCGAATAATGCGTCCGTCGACAAAGGCCTCTTCCGGTGGGTTGATCAACTCCAGCTTTACGCCGCGTTCACGGCGTAACACGTTGATATCAAAACTTTCGTTACGGGAGAGCAGCTCTTTGCTGCTGTCGGTCTGGCTCCCTGAGTTCAGTACAGCGAGCGAGCAGTTGCGAAACAGTTGATACAGGTCGCTGCTGGCCGTGCGTTTAAGCATATCGACTTCCAGCTGCGACAGCATATCCATTGAGCCAAGCGGGCTAATATGTGTAATCAAGTGAACTCCTTACGGGACGAAAATTTTATCTTTCCCGTGATTACAATAGCCCTGGCTTATGACGTTTAACAACCTGTCGCGTGGGATCTTCCGCGCAGAGTCGTAAAATGTTGGGTTTTACTGGCGTACTAACCGTCCGGTGGCTGGAACAAAATCGGTGTTGGTGCGCCATGGGTTGATATCCAGCCCGCCGCGTCGGGTATAGCGCGCATAAACGCTCAGTTTTTCCGGCTGGCAGAAACGTTGAATGTCCGTGAAAATGCGCTCCACACATTGTTCATGAAACTCATTGTGATGGCGGAAAGAGACCAGGTAGCGCAGCAATTTTTCACGGTCGATTTGCGCGCCGCGATACTGGATTTGCACCGAGCCCCAATCCGGCTGGTGGGTGATCAGGCAGTTCGATTTTAATAAATGGCTGACCAGCGTCTCTTCTACAACCTTTCCGCTGGCGGCACCGGTTAACAGCGCGGCGTCAAAGTCGTAGCTCTCGATTGCAATATCCTGGTCGTCGATACAGGTGCCATGAAAATGGGCGACAGGCTGACCTTCCAGTTCATCAATACGGTACAGCACCACGCTGACATCACCCTGAGCGCAGGCACTTAAATCGCGTTGCAACGTATCGTGCACCTCTTGCCAGCTGGCAAAACGTGTCTGGTTAAAACTGTTGAGATAGAGCTTAAAGCTTTTCGATTCCACCAGATTGATGCTGGCGTGATCCAGCTCAACGTGGCCAACTGCCACCTGCGGCAAACCTTTCGCGTTGAGCCAGGAGAGTTCATACAACGTCCAGATATCCGCGCCGCGAAAAGGCAGGTTCTCCGCTTTTAAGCCTAACGGATCGCGGTTTAACGAACGGGGAACGCCCTGCAGCAAGCTGGCGTCGTAGGTGTCGCGGTAATCGGTGGTTTTGCCAAGCGTCAGGCCAGCCAGCGCCTGGTGGTTATCATAAGAGGACATGTTTCATCGCCATTTTGCAGGTAAACTATGACGCAGAGTTTATCCTGGCTTATGTGAAGAGAGAAATCGGTGGAAAAAGAGACGGCGCATGCCCTGAAAGCCTTTACGGAACGTTACTGTAATGCGTGGCACGAACAGCGAGACAGCTGGCCGCAAAGCGAAGAACTTTACGGTATTCCCTCACCGTGCATTATTTCTTCCACCGACAAGTACGTTATCTGGCAGCCAAAACCGTTCGTACCGGAACGAAATGTAAACCCAATTGAACAGGCCATGGAAATTGTGGTACAAACGCCGCTCCATACCTTTTACACCACACAATTTGCCGGTGATATGGCCGCGCGTTTTGGCGAACTGACGCTGACGCTGCTGCAAACGTGGAGTGAGGATGACTTCGTGCGTATGCAGGAAAATCTGATTGGTCACCTGGTTACGCAGAAAAGACTGAAGTTATCACCTACACTTTTTATTGCTACGCTCGACAGCGAACTGGATGTGATTTCGCTGAGTAACCTCAGCGGCGAAGTGGTGAAAGAGACACTGGGTACGCGTCAGCGCACTATTCTTGCCCCAAGCCTCGCCGCATTCCTCGACCAGCTCGAACCCGTTGTGTAATCCTCTATACTACTCATCTTGTGAGAGATCTCTTACACGACCTGTAAGAGATCGCCAGGTCTTTTTCCATACTTCTGATGCGCCTTCTCATTCATAATTAATATAAATCATGAGGTTAATCTAAAACCTTTCATATTTTATGGCTTCATTCAAAGGCGAATTTGCGTTAAGTATCCTTGTAAGACGTCACGTAATGGGTAATTCTATTTGAGTCGACACGGAGTCTGACAACGAAGCGTACATCAGGATGATGTTGTTTCGAGGACTCACCAGGACGGTGCTGCAAGGAAAGGCTTCAGGACGAAGTAAGGGGACATCGCTGGAATGCGTTAACGGACACCTCCAGGACGGAGAATGAGAGCCGGTAAGGATACCCGGCAGATCAGGAAGATCCAGGACACGCTTTACGGATGAGGCCATGTCACATCGGGGTGGTGTGAGCAAGATGCGCTGTTTAAGGATGAACGGGTCAGGAGACCGCAGGAAAAGTTTTCATGGATGAGCAGGGAGCACACGAGTAGCGGGACTGCTGCGAAACGAACCGGGAGCACTGTTTTTACAGTGCTCCCTTTTTTTATTTGTTCCGCTCTTTGGTATGCTGCGCGCCAGTCTGATTATTCCGGGGGTTTATATGACTCAACATCAACGCGTGCGCGAGCAACTTCATCTTCTCGAAGCGCAACTGCGCGAACAGAATCTTTGGCAAACCAGCGCACCCGCAGCAAGCGCCTTCGAAAGCACACAGCCTTTTTGCATGGATACCCTTGAGCCGTTCGAATGGCTGCAATGGGTGCTCATTCCTCGCATGCATGCTTTGTTGGATGGTCAGCAGCCATTACCGCAGGCGTTTGCCATCGCGCCGTACTATGAAATCGCCCTGGATGCGACCCATCCGTCCCGTGATGTGATGCTGGTGCATTTACAGCAACTTGATGCGCTGTTCAGCGACGAAAGCGCCTGATGCTGGAGATTATTTACCAGGATGAGTGGCTGGTAGCGGTGAATAAACCGTCCGGCTGGCTTGTACATCGCAGCTGGTTGGATCGCGATGAAAAAGTGGTGGTCATGCAAACTGTGCGCGACCAAATCGGCCAGCACGTTTTTACCGCCCATCGCCTCGACAGACCCACTTCCGGCGTGTTGTTAATGGGCTTATCCAGCGAGGCCGGTCGCCGCTTATCGCAGCAATTTGAGCAACATCAGATTCAAAAACGCTATCACGCGATTGTGCGCGGCTGGCTGATGGAAGAGGCGCTACTTGATTATCCGCTGGTCGAAGAGCTGGATAAAGTGGCCGACAAGTTTGCCCGCGCCGATAAAGAGGCTCAGCCTGCCGTAACGCACTATCGCGGGCTGGCAACGTGCGAAATGCCGGTGGCGACGAGCAAATTTCCCACCACGCGCTATGGTCTGGTCGAACTGGAACCGAAAACGGGCCGCAAGCATCAATTGCGTCGCCATCTGGCGCATTTGCGCCATCCGATCATTGGCGACAGTAAACACGGCGATTTGCGGCAAAATCGTAGCGCGGCGGAACACTTTGGCTGTAACCGCCTGATGCTGCATGCCAGCCAGTTAACGCTCACGCATCCGTTTACCGGCGAGCCGTTAACGATTCGCGCCGGGCTGGATGAAACCTGGATGGGCGCGCTGTCGCACTTTGGCTGGCGCGGGCTTCTCCCTGAAAATGAAAGGGTTGAGTTCTTGCCAGTGAGCCGCCAGGATGAGGGCAATCAGGAATCACGCAAGGAGTGATGAGCATGGCGAAGGTCGGAATTTTTGTTGGCACCATGTACGGCAATTCGCTGCTGGTGGCGGAAGAAGCGCAGGAGATCTTACAGGCGCAGGGCCACAAGGCGACGGTATTTGAAGATCCCGAAGCCAGCGACTGGGAAAACAACAACGGCAATTACGCGCTGATAGTCACCTCCACGACCGGTCAGGGCGATTTGCCGGAAAGCATTGCGCCGCTGTTCCATTATCTGCGCGACACCGTGGGTTATCAGCCCGATCTACACTATGGCGTCATTGCCCTGGGCGATAGCACATATGCCCATTTCTGCGGCGGGGGTAAGCAGTTTGATGCCTTGCTGCAAGAACAAGGTGCGCAGCGTATCGGTGAAATGTTGCTGATTGACGCCAGCGAAGATCCGGAACCGGAAAGCGTTTCTAATCCGTGGGTTGAGCACTGGGCGACCCTGCTGAAATAACCTGTCTTCCTCTCCGTACGCGGGGAGGAAACCTCTCTTTTTGCCGCGTCAAGCGACACATTTCACACTCTTTAACGCTGCCTCTCTTTTGACCGCCTTCGGTCATGCTCCATTTTCATTTCCGTGAAGTACTCCCCATCCGCCTGGGCTAATGCCTTAAAGGGCATAGCCGCGCCCGGCGAATGTTGTGTTGTTGCACGGTGAGAGTTCAAAAGGCGCTCCATATACTTTTTCTTGCCAGTTAAAAAACGCGGCCCGCCAGGTGTGGCAAACCCGGCAGGAGCAGCAAAAACACAATGACATCATCCTGTCTTCCCCTACAGGTTGCGCCGTACAGGATGAATGGACAAAAGAACATTTATGCTTCGGGAGTACAACCATGAGTACATTTAGCCAGGCGGCGAGCGGCGCTGAAAAGCGTACCAACGCCCGCTACTGGATAGTGGTGATGCTGTTTATCGTCACATCCTTCAACTATGGCGATCGCGCCACGTTGTCGATTGCCGGTTCGGAGATGTCCAAAGCGATAGGTTTGGATCCGGTCGGTATGGGTTATGTTTTCTCCGCGTTTTCCTGGGCTTATGTGATTGGCCAGATACCGGGCGGCTGGTTGCTTGACCGCTTCGGATCAAAACGCGTCTATTTCTGGTCTATCTTCACCTGGTCGCTGTTTACCTTGCTGCAAGGCTTCGTCGACATCTTTAGTGGCTTTGGCATCATCGTGGCGCTCTTCACCCTGCGTTTTATGGTCGGTCTGGCCGAATCCCCTTCCTTCCCTGGCAACAGTCGCATCGTTGCGGCCTGGTTCCCGGCGCAGGAGAGGGGCACGGCGGTGGCGATTTTTAACTCCGCACAATACTTCGCGACGGTGATCTTCGCGCCGATCATGGGGTGGCTGACGCACGCTGTGGGCTGGTCACATGTGTTCTTCTTTATGGGCGGTCTCGGCATTTTCATCAGCTTCCTGTGGCAGAAAATGATCCACGAGCCGAACCAGCATCCTGGCGTTAACAAAAAAGAGCTGGAATATATTGCTGAAGGTGGCGCGCTGATCAACATGGATCAGGCGAAAAATGCTGAGCATGTTCCGTTCTCAGAAAAATGGGGGCAGATCAAACAGCTGCTGGGTTCCCGCATGATGATCGGCGTCTATCTGGGCCAGTACTGCATTAACGCCCTGACCTATTTCTTTATCACCTGGTTCCCGGTTTACCTGGTGCAGGCGCGCGGCATGTCGATTTTGAAAGCGGGTTTTGTTGCCTCGATTCCGGCGATCTGCGGCTTTGTGGGGGGCGTACTGGGGGGGATTATTTCCGACTGGTTAATGCGCCGCTACGGCTCGCTGAACGTGGCGCGTAAAACGCCAATCGTATTGGGAATGCTGCTCTCCATGAGCATGGTGTTCTGCAACTACACCGACTCCGAAACGCTGATTATCGCTTTCATGGCGCTGGCTTTCTTCGGTAAAGGTATCGGTGCGCTGGGCTGGGCGGTGATGGCAGATACCGCGCCGAAAGAGATCAGCGGCCTGAGCGGCGGTCTGTTCAATATGTTCGGTAACATCTCCGGCATCGTGACGCCGATTGCCATTGGCTACATCGTCGGTACGACTGGCTCATTTAACGGCGCGCTGATTTATGTCGGTATCCATGCGCTGGTGGCGATACTGAGTTACCTGGTGCTGGTGGGTGATATCAAGCGTATCGTGCTGAAACCTGTGACAGGACGTGAATGATGAACACACAAGCAAGCCCGATTATCACCGAGATGAAAGTCATCCCTGTGGCCGGGCATGACAGCATGCTGATGAATATCGGCGGCGCGCATAACGCTTACTTCACCCGCAACATCGTGGTGCTCACCGACAACGCCGGTAACACCGGCGTTGGTGAAGCGCCGGGCGGTGAAGTGATCTACAAAACGCTGGTAGACGCCACGCCGATGGTGGTGGGGCAGGAAGTGGCGCGGTTGAATAAAGTGGTGCAGCGCGTACACAAAGGCAACCAGGCGGCGGATTTCGACACCTTCGGTAAAGGCGCCTGGACCTTTGAGCTGCGCGTGAATGCGGTCGCGGCACTGGAAGCCGCTCTGCTGGATCTGTTAGGCAAAGCGCTGAACGTCCCGGTGTGCGAACTGCTTGGTCCCGGCAAACAGCGTGATGCGGTGACGGTGCTGGGTTATCTGTTTTATGTTGGCGATCGTACCAAAACCGATCTGCCCTATCTGGAATCGACGCCTGGCAGCCATGAGTGGTATCACCTGCGTCATCAGGAAGCGATGAACAGCGATGCGGTCGTTCGCCTGGCGGAAGTGTCGCAGGATCGCTACGGCTTTAAAGATTTCAAACTCAAGGGCGGCGTACTGCCAGGCGAAAAAGAGATCGACACCGTGCGGGCGCTGAAAAAACGCTTTCCGGATGCACGCATCACTGTCGATCCCAACGGTGCCTGGCTGCTCGACGAAGCCATCAGCCTGTGCAAAGGCCTCAATGATGTGCTGACCTACGCGGAAGATCCGTGCGGCGCGGAACAGGGCTTCTCCGGGCGTGAAGTGATGGCGGAGTTCCGTCGCGCCACCGGCTTGCCGGTTGCCACCAATATGATTGCCACCAACTGGCGTGAAATGGGCCATGCGGTGATGTTAAACGCGGTGGATATCCCGCTGGCAGATCCGCACTTCTGGACGCTTTCCGGCGCGGTACGCGTGGCGCAACTCTGCGACGACTGGGGATTAACCTGGGGTTGCCACTCCAACAACCATTTCGATATCTCGCTGGCGATGTTCACTCACGTTGGCGCGGCAGCACCGGGAACGCCAACCGCCATCGACACCCACTGGATCTGGCAGGAGGGCGACGCGCGCCTGACCAAACAGCCGCTGGAGATCCGCCAGGGAAAAATCGCCGTACCCGATGCGCCAGGCCTTGGCGTAGAGATCGACTGGACGCAAATCGAAAAAGCGCACGCGGCATACAAGAAGCTGCCCGGCGGCGCGCGCAATGACGCAGGCCCGATGCAGTACCTCATCCCTGGCTGGACGTTTGACAAAAAACGCCCCGTTTTTGGACGTCATTGATAGACCAAAAGGATTAAAAAATGAGCACATACAGTTCGACACCCGTTGTCTCCTCCATGCAGGTCATCCCGGTTGCGGGCCACGACAGCATGCTGATGAACCTGAGCGGCGCGCACGCCCCGTTCTTCACCCGCAATATCGTGGTGATTAAAGACAATGCCGGTCACACCGGTGTCGGTGAAATCCCCGGCGGCGAGAAAATCCGTAAAACGCTGGAAGATGCTATTCCGCTGGTGGTTGGTAAGACGCTGGGTGAGTACAAAAATGTCCTCAACACCGTGCGCAGTAACTTTGCCGACCGTGACGCCGGCGGCCGTGGCCTGCAAACTTTCGATCTGCGTACTACGATCCACGTGGTAACCGGTATTGAAGCGGCGATGCTTGATCTGCTCGGCCAGCACCTCGGTGTGAACGTTGCGTCGCTGCTTGGCGAAGGTCAACAGCGCAGCGAAGTGGAGATGCTCGGTTATTTGTTCTTCGTTGGCGACAGCAAAAAAACGCCGCTGCCGTACCAGAGCCAACCGGATGACAAATGCGACTGGTATCGCGTGCGCCACGAAGAGGCGATGACGCCAGATCGCGTGGTGCGCCTGGCGGAAGCTGCGTATGAGAAATACGGTTTTAACGATTTCAAACTGAAAGGCGGCGTGCTGGCGGGAATGGAAGAAGCCGAAGCGATTTCCGCGCTGGCAAAACGCTTCCCGCAGGCGCGCGTGACGCTCGATCCAAACGGTGCCTGGTCGCTGGATGAAGCGATCAAAATCGGTAAGCATCTGAAAGGCGTGCTGGCGTACGCGGAAGATCCGTGCGGCGCGGAACAGGGCTTCTCCGGTCGTGAAGTGATGGCGGAGTTCCGCCGCGCGACCGGCCTGCCGACCGCCACCAATATGATCGCCACCGACTGGCGTCAAATGGGCCATACGCTGTCACTGCAATCAGTGGATATCCCGCTGGCGGACCCGCACTTCTGGACCATGCAGGGTTCGGTACGTGTGGCGCAGATGTGCCACGAGTTCGGTCTGACCTGGGGCTCGCACTCTAATAACCACTTTGATATTTCGCTGGCCATGTTCACCCATGTTGCCGCTGCGGCACCGGGCAATATCACAGCTATCGATACACACTGGATCTGGCAGGAGGGCAACCAGCGCCTGACTAAACAGCCGTTCGAAATCAAAGGCGGGATGGTGCATGTACCAAACAAACCGGGTCTTGGCGTGGAACTGGATATGGACCAGGTGATGAAAGCTAACGAGCTGTATCAAAAACACGGCCTCGGTGCGCGTGACGATGCAATGGGAATGCAATACCTGATCCCGGACTGGAAATTTGATAACAAACGTCCGTGCATGGTGCGTTGATGAAATTGCCAGTCCTTGCGGGGGCTGGCATTTCCTCATCTTTGCTGGGTGTATGCTTAAAGCCGTGAATATGCGTAAGGATGGCTTATGAAAATTGTGATCGCACCAGACTCTTACAAAGAAAGTTTAAGTGCCCTGGATGTGGCGACCGCGATTGAGAGCGGTTTTCGTGAAATTTTCCCCACGGCGGAATACGTCAAAATACCGGTGGCGGACGGTGGCGAAGGGACGGTTGAAGCCATGGTCGCCGCTACCGACGGGCGTATTGTTAAGGTCGCGGTAAAAGGCCCGCTCGGCGAGCAGGCGGAAGGGTTCTACGGGATTTCTGGCGACGAACAATCCGCTTTTATCGAAATGGCCGCCGCCAGCGGGCTGGAAATGGTGCCCCCGGCCAAACGCGATCCGCTCATCACCACGTCCTGGGGCACCGGCGAGTTGATTCGCCATGCGCTGGACGCGGGGGTAAAACATATCATCATTGGCATTGGCGGCAGTGCGACCAATGACGGTGGCGCGGGCATGGTGCAGGCGCTGGGCGCAAAGCTGCTGGATGAGAACGGCCAGCAGATTGCGCTAGGTGGTGCAGCGCTGGAAACGCTGGCGCGAATTGATACCGCGCAACTGGATAAACGCCTTGCCGAGTGCCGTATCGAAGTGGCCTGCGATGTGACCAATCCACTCACCGGAAAAGAGGGGGCGTCGGCGGTATTTGGCCCGCAGAAAGGGGCGACGCCGGAGATGATCGACAGGCTCGATAAAGCGCTCGGACATTATGCGCGGATCATTGCCCGCGACCTGGATTTGGACGTGCTGCACCTGGCGGGCGGCGGTGCGGCAGGGGGAATGGGCGCTGCGCTGTATGCGTTTTGTGGCGCAGAGTTGCGCCAGGGTATAGAGATTGTCACCGATGCGCTGGCGCTGGATGAGTATGTGATTGGCGCTGACCTGGTGATCACTGGCGAAGGGCGTATCGATAGCCAGACGGTGCACGGCAAAGTGCCCGTGGGCGTGGCGAAAGTAGCGAAGCGACATAATATTCCGGTGATCGGCATTGCCGGCAGCCTGACCGCCGATGTCGGCGTGGTGCACCATCACGGTATCGATGCGGTGTTCAGTGTGATCTACAAGGTCTGTTCGCTGGAAGACGCGCTGGAAAATGCCGGAGAAAATGTCCGCATGACCGCGCGCAACGTGGCGGCAGTGCTGAAAGCAGGGCAAAAGCTGTAACCGCAAACCGCCCGGTAGCATGCAGGCTTACCGGGCTTGTTCTAACGCGTTCTCACTGACCTGGTGGTGGCGTGTAGAGTGGATAATCAATGTGTTGTTTATCCACTCGCGGATAAACAATCTGTCTGACCTCAATTCCCGTCAGCGGTTATGCACCTGACTACCCCAGCAATTTGTGTGCTTCGCGGGTGACGTTATCCATCTCATCGAGCAGTTCCAGAAACTCCGGCTCCAGCTCTTCGGCCGCAACGCCACTGCGTAACTGCTGTTCAATCAACTGGCAGAGGTTTTTCAGCCGCGGTACGCCGCTGTAACCGCAACTGCCGTGCAACTTATGGATCCCTTCAGAAAGCCCTTGCGGCGCTTCGCCAACCAGCTGTTCTTCCACCATATTGCGGATCTCCGGCAGGAACTCGACCAGCATATGCAGCATCTCGCGCGCCAGATCCGTTTTCCCTGCCGCCTGGCGCAGCGCCAGTTGCCAGTCGAGCGTGGTATCGGCGTCAACCACGATATCCGCAGGTGCTACTGCCTGTTGCGGTGGCGTCAGCCAACTGCCGATATCCGGGCCGGGCTTATAGCGGCGCAGCAGACTGCGCAGCTTGTCCTCTTCAATGGGCTTCGCCAGATAGTCGTTCATTCCGGCGCTGAGCAGTTTCTCTTTTTGCCCGGCCATCGCATGGGCCGTAACGGCGATGACCGGCGTTTGCTGCTGGTGCGGCAACTGGCGAATTAGCTCGCAGGCGCGAATGCCATCCATGTCCGGCATCTGAATGTCCATCAGGATCAGATCGAACTGTAGCTGCCGGGCGCGCTCAATGGCCTGTATACCGCTTTCGCACAGCTCGACATGCTGTACCTGATCTTCCAGCAACGCGCCGATGAGCTTCAGGTTAGCCGGGTTATCATCCACCGCCATTACCGCCATTGGCAGTTTTGTTTCGTCCACTGGCTGAGCCTGCGTAATGCGGGTCGCCCGGCAATATTCCGTGAGCGCGGGCAGCAGGCGGGTGGTGGTCAGGGGTTTCAGCAGGCAGGCCGCCGCGCCGTCTTGTTTCAGCTCCTCGGCGTTCACCTGCGCATGGCAAGGCAGCGCTAATAACAAGTAGTCAGTCATGGCGGCGGCTCGTGCGAGGCGGTCGTGCTGCATGTTGAGCGGCTCACGCACCGTCACCGGGATCGCCATCAGCAGAATATCGTAATGCGCCTGCGGCAGCGCCGAGAATGACGGACTGTAAATCACCTCCAGCGGCGTTTCGTGCAACACGTCCAGCGTGCTTTGCGCAGCCGTCGCATTGGGCTCGACATAGGCAAGGCGTTTGCCCGCCAGACAGCCGGTGGCTGGCGCTTCGCTGATGGCGTTTGGATTGAGATCGAGATTAATGTGGAACCAGAAGGTGGAGCCGCGATTCGGCTGGCTATGGAAGGATATATCGCCGCCCATTTCATTGACCAGCCTTTGGGTTATCACCAGCCCCAGCCCGGTACCGCCGTGACGGCGAGAGATGCTGGCGTCGGCCTGACGAAACGCCTGGAACAGCCGCGACTGATCGCGCTCGGGGATGCCGATGCCGGTATCGCGGATCTGCATCTCAACCTGCACTTTGTTGTTACTGATGGCGCGCTTCTCAACCACAATGTCGATATTGCCATGTTCGGTGAATTTAATAGCGTTACCGACAAGATTGGTGATCACCTGTTGCAGACGCAGCGGGTCGCCAATCACGTTATCCGGCACATCGTTTTTGATGTTCAGCGTCAGTTCCAGCCCCTTGTCGTGCGCCGAGTGTGCCAGCAGGATAACCACTTCATCGAGCGTATTGCGCAGCGGGAACGGGATGCTTTCCAGAATTAACTTGCCCGCTTCGAGCTTGGAGAAATCCAGCACGTCGTTAATGATCGCCAGCAGGTTGTTCGCCGAACGTTCAATCGTCAGCAGGTGATCGCGCTGCGTAGGGTTAAGCTCAGATTTCAGCGTCAGGCGGGTAAAGCCAATCACGCCGTTCAGCGGCGTGCGCAGCTCATGGGACATATTGGCGAGGAACTCAGACTTGATGCGCGCCGCTTCCTGGGCGCGTTTTTTCGCCAGATCTAATTCGACGTTCTGGATCTCCATCTGCTCCAGCGTTTCGCGCAGATCGGAAGTGGACTGGTCAATGTTGTGCTGCATCTCTTCGTGGTAGGCCGCCAGCGACATCGCCATTGAGTTGATGCCGTTTTTCAGCATATCCAGCTCACCAAGCATAAAACCTTCCACGCGGCTGTCGAGCTGCCCGCGTCGAATGCGGTCAACGGTATTCACCATATTACGAATCGGGCTGGTCACGTCGCGCATTAAGCGCCAGCCGAAAATCAGCGCAATACCAATACAGAACAAAATCATCAGGCTGGAGATAAAAATCTCTTTGTACTGCTGCAAACGGACCGATTTGAGATCCAGCTCCAGCGCCACATAGCCGAGCATGTTGCCGGTAATTTTATCCGCCGGTAGCGCCGTGTTGGTTTGCGTAAACCCTTCGGAAAGGATGGGCGTGCGCAGGATCATCACATCGCCGCGCCGGGAGACGCTGAGCCTGCGCGGAAAAGGTTGCCCTTCCGCCAGCCGGAGATTATCGCCATCAAGCTGGAAATTAGAGGAAACGAATACGTTATTCTGCCCATCGTAAATGGAAATTGCCCGCACAATATCGGAATGACGGCGATGTAAAACGCTCACCAATTGGCCAATCGCGTCTTTGTCCTGCAACGTCATGCTGTATTCGCTGGAGACCGCCAGCGGCTCAATGATGCTGGCACCGGCGTCTTCCAGTTGACGCTGCAAATCGTTATAGCGGTGAACGACAAAGAAGATGCTGAGCAACACACCGATAAGCACGGTGGGCGCCAGAATCAGAATCATCATGCGTGCGCGCAAGCTGTAGTTGGTCATGGAGTTCCGTTATGGGAGAATTAGGCCATTAATCTGTAAATGAGATAAATCCCTGCAATGGCGCAATTCTACTCTGCAAAACGACGTGTGACGACTAGTCAAAAAGTAACCGTAACCGTAACTGATCTTGATCCCTTTGGGCAGGGGGTTGCGCGCCATAGCGGGAAAGCGCTGTTTATCCCTGGGCTGTTACCCGGCGAAACGGCGGACATTGTGCTGAAAGAGGATAAGCGACAGTTTTCACGCGGTGAGGTGAAGCGCCGCCTGAATGATAGCGACGAGCGCGTTACCCCGCAGTGTCCGCATTTTGGCGTCTGCGGTGGTTGCCAGCAGCAGCATGCCAGTATTGCCCTGCAACAGAGCAGCAAAAGGGCGGCGTTGGCGCGTTTGATGAAACGGGACGTTGATGAAGTGATTGCGGGTGAACCCTGGGGGTATCGCCGCCGCGCGCGGCTCAGCCTGAGCTGGCAGCCCAAAAACCAGTGTCTGGAGATGGGGTTTCGTAAAGCGGGCGGCAACGACATTATTAATGTCACCCGCTGCCCGGTGTTGGTGCCCCGTCTTGAGGCATTACTGGCGCCGCTGCGCGAATGCCTGAGCGGGTTGCAGGCAGTGCGTCAGCTTGGCCATGTAGAGCTGGTGGAGGCCGATAATGGCCCATTAATGGTTTTGCGTCACACTGTTGCATTAAGTGCAACAGACAGAGAAAAACTGGAACAGTTTTCGCATTCTCAGGAACTCTCTCTGTATCTCGCGCCACAAAGCGAGATACTAGAACAGGTTAGCGGAGAATCTCCCTGGTACAGCTCTGACGGGCTACGCTTAACGTTCAGCCCGCGGGACTTTATTCAGGTTAACGATGGGGTTAACCAGCAAATGGTGGCGCGAGCGCTGGAGTGGCTCGATGTGCAGCCCGGCGACCGGGTGCTGGACCTGTTCTGCGGCATGGGCAATTTCACGCTACCGCTGGCAAAACGCGCGGCCAGTGTGGTTGGTGTGGAAGGCGTCGCCGATTTGGTGGCGAAAGCGCAGGATAACGCGCAACAGAATGGCTTGCAGAATGTGACATTCTTTCATGAAAATCTGGAGGAAGATGTCACGAAACAGCCCTGGGCAAGCCGTGGTTTTGACAAAGTTTTACTCGATCCGGCACGTGCAGGCGCTGCCGGAGTGATGAAACATATTCTAAAATTGTCGCCGGGCAGAGTGGTGTACGTTTCCTGTAACCCTGCCACCCTTGCCCGCGACAGTGAAGCGCTATTGGATGCGGGTTACCAGATCCAGCGGCTGGCGATGCTGGACATGTTCCCGCACACTGGCCACCTGGAATCGATGGTGTTGTTTGTGAATCACAAATGATTAATTTCGGCTTGTCGAGTTCGACAGGCCCGGTCCCTGAAAGGAGAGGACAATGGTTGCGGTACGCAGTGCGCATTTGAACAAAGCGGGTGAATTCGATCCGGCCAAATGGATCGCGAGTCTGGGGATCACCAGTCAGCCGTCGTGTGAACGCTTAACCGAAACCTGGGCATATTGTCTGCGACAAACACAGGGACACCCGAACGCGGAATTACTGCTGTGGCGCGGTGTGGAGATGGTCGAGATCCTCTCCATGCTGAGCATGGATACCGACACGCTGCGTGCGGCGCTGCTGTTCCCGCTGGCCGATGCGGAAGTGGTCAGCGAAGAGGTGCTGCGCGAAAGCGTCGGCACGTCGGTGGTCAACCTGATCCATGGCGTACGCGATATGGCGGCTATCCGCCAGTTGAAAGCTACCCACACTGATTCCGTCTCCTCCGAACAAGTCGATAACGTCCGTCGTATGCTGCTGGCGATGGTGGACGATTTCCGCTGCGTGGTTATCAAGCTGGCGGAACGTATCGCCCATCTGCGCGAAGTGAAAGATGCGCCGGAAGATGAGCGTGTACTGGCGGCGAAAGAGTGTACTAATATCTACGCGCCGCTGGCGAACCGGCTGGGCATCGGGCAGCTCAAATGGGAGCTGGAGGATTACTGCTTCCGTTACCTGCATCCGGCGGAGTACAAACGCATCGCCAAGCTGCTGCACGAACGCCGTATCGATCGCGAACACTACATTGACGAATTTGTTGGGCATTTGCGTGCCGAAATGAAGACCGAAGGCGTCAAAGCGGAAGTGTATGGCCGCCCGAAACACATCTACAGCATCTGGCGCAAAATGCAGAAAAAACACCTCGCCTTTGATGAGCTGTTTGATGTGCGCGCCGTGCGTATCGTCGCTGAGCGTTTACAGGACTGCTACGCTGCGCTCGGGATCGTACACACCCATTACCGCCATTTACCGGATGAGTTTGACGACTACGTCGCGAACCCAAAGCCGAACGGTTACCAGTCTATCCACACCGTTGTGCTTGGGCCGGGCGGGAAAACCGTTGAAATCCAGATTCGTACCCGCCAGATGCATGAAGATGCAGAGCTTGGCGTCGCTGCACACTGGAAATACAAAGAGGGTACAGCTACCGTTGGCAGCCCGCGTTCGGCGCACGAAGACCGCATTGCATGGCTGCGTAAACTGATCGCCTGGCAGGAAGAGATGGCCGATTCCGGCGAGATGCTCGACGAAGTTCGCAGCCAGGTGTTCGACGACCGCGTGTATGTCTTTACCCCGAAAGGCGATGTGGTGGACTTGCCTGCAGGTTCGACGCCGCTGGATTTTGCGTACCATATTCACAGCGATGTCGGACACCGCTGCATCGGCGCCAAGATCGGCGGGCGCATCGTGCCGTTCACTTATCAGTTGCAAATGGGCGATCAGATCGAAATTATCACCCAGAAGCAACCGAACCCAAGCCGCGACTGGCTGAACCCTAACCTGGGGTACGTGACCACCAGCCGTGGGCGCTCGAAGATCCACGCCTGGTTCCGGAAACAGGATCGCGACAAAAATATTCTTGCGGGGCGTCAGATCCTCGACGATGAGCTGGCGCATCTTGGCATCAGCCTGAAAGAGGCAGAAAAATTCCTGCTGCCGCGCTACAACTTTAACGAGCTGGACGAGTTGCTGGCGGCGATTGGCGGCGGGGATATCCGTCTCAATCAGATGGTGAATTTCCTGCAATCGCAGTTCAATAAACCGAGCGCAGAGGAGCAGGACGCCGCCGCGCTGAAGCAACTGCAACAGAAAACGTACACGCCGCAAAGCCGCAGCAAAGACAACGGCCGCGTCGTTGTCGAAGGGGTTGGTAATCTAATGCACCATATCGCGCGGTGCTGCCAGCCGATCCCGGGTGATGAGATCGTCGGTTTTATCACTCAGGGGCGTGGGATCTCTATTCACCGCGCCGACTGTGATCAGCTGGAAGAGTTGCGTAACGTGGCACCGGAACGTATCGTCGACGCCGTCTGGGGCGAAAGCTACTCGGCGGGTTACTCGTTGGTGGTGCGCGTCACGGCGAACGACCGTAGCGGATTGCTGCGCGACATCACCACTATTCTCGCCAATGAGAAGGTGAACGTGCTCGGCGTCGCCAGCCGCAGCGATACCAAAGAACAACTGGCCACCATCGATATGAATATCGAGATCTACAACCTGCAAGTGCTGGGCCGCGTGCTCGGCAAACTCAACCAGGTGCCGGACGTCATCGACGCTCGTCGCCTGCACGGCGGCTGATTTTCTCTTCATCCGAGCCTCGTCCTGATGGGCGAGGCTCAACACTCATTACCAGGGATTTATCATGACTCAAATCGATCGTCTGCTCGGGATTATGCAACGCCTGCGCGATCCAAAAACCGGCTGCCCGTGGGACAAGGAGCAGACTTACGCCACCATTGCGCCTTACACGCTGGAAGAAACCTACGAAGTGCTGGACGCTATTTCGCGCGAAGATTTTGACGACTTACGCGGCGAACTGGGTGACCTGCTGTTCCAGGTGGTTTTTTATGCGCAGATGGCGCAGGAAGAAGGGCGTTTCGATTTCAACGACATTTGCGCTGCTATCAGCGACAAGCTGGAGCGTCGCCACCCGCACATTTTCGGTGACGCGCATGCGGGAAACAGCACGGAAGTGCTGGCACGTTGGGAGCAAATTAAAAGCGAAGAGCGCGCGGAAAAATCTCAGCACTCGGCGCTGGACGATATTCCCCACAGCCTGCCTGCGCTGATGCGTGCGCACAAAATTCAGAAACGTTGCTCAACCGTCGGCTTTGACTGGACGTCGCTCGGCCCGGTGCTCGACAAAGTGTACGAAGAGATCGACGAAGTCATGGACGAAGCCAAACAAGCGGTGGTAGACGAAGCGAAACTGGAAGAAGAGGTCGGCGATTTGTTGTTCGCGACCGTCAACCTTTCGCGTCATCTTGGCGTCAAAGCGGAAGTGGCATTGCAAAAAGCCAACCTGAAATTTGAGCGGCGTTTCCGCGAAGTTGAGCGCATTGTGCGCGAACGCGGTCTGGAAATGACCGGTGTAGATCTGGAAACAATGGAAAATGTCTGGCAACAAGTAAAACGCCAGGAACATGATCTTTAAAGCATTTGTTCCAGTAAGCGCGATTTGTGTGATTTTTAAAATAACAAGCGCTTGATTTGCGTCAAAAACATTTACCCAAAAGTGGCTATTTTCACACTCCTTAAGTTTGTTGAAATGCCTTGAGAATCGCCTCTTCGAGTAATTCGGGTCGCAGCAAGGCGGCAACCGAGCGAATCTTCAGACGCAGCGAAATGCGCCGCGCCTGGGGTAAGCGAAAGAAGCCAATGCAGATGCGGCCTGAAGAACAGAGGAGAGGGGCAATGAAAGTTTGTGGCGTAGACCATCATCGGGTATACTGCTTTCCCGTCCTGGTTATTCCATCGTCTTTTAAACCTAACTTCTCAGGTTCAGCATGACAACGAACTATATTTTTGTGACCGGCGGGGTCGTATCCTCTCTGGGTAAAGGCATTGCCGCAGCCTCCCTGGCAGCCATTCTTGAAGCCCGTGGCCTCAACGTCACCATGATGAAATTGGATCCGTACATTAACGTCGATCCAGGGACCATGAGTCCAATCCAGCATGGTGAAGTGTTCGTTACCGAAGACGGCGCTGAAACCGATCTGGATTTGGGTCACTACGAGCGTTTTATCCGCACCAAAATGACCCGTCGCAACAACTTCACCACTGGTCGTATCTACTCCGAGGTTCTGCGTAAAGAGCGTCGTGGCGACTATCTGGGCGCAACCGTACAGGTTATTCCGCACATCACCAACGCGATTAAAGAACGCATTATTGCTGGTGGCGAAGGCCATGACGTTGCGCTGGTTGAAATCGGCGGTACGGTGGGTGACATCGAATCCCTGCCGTTCCTTGAAGCTATCCGTCAGATGGCGGTAGAAGTGGGCCGTGAGCGCACTCTCTACATGCACCTGACGCTGGTGCCTTATATGGCGGCTTCCGGTGAAGTGAAAACTAAGCCGACGCAGCACTCTGTTAAAGAGCTGCTCTCTATCGGTATTCAGCCAGATATTCTGATTTGCCGTTCCGATCGCGCGGTTCCTGCTAATGAACGCGCAAAAATTGCTTTGTTCTGTAACGTTCCAGAAAAAGCTGTGATTTCTCTGAAAGACGTCGATTCCATTTATAAAATCCCGGGCCTGTTGAAATCCCAGGGGCTGGACGATTATATTTGTAAACGATTCAGCTTGAACTGTCCGGAAGCAAACCTGGCCGAATGGGAACAGGTTATTTACGAAGAAGCGAATCCGTCAGGCGAAGTCACTATTGGTATGGTCGGTAAGTACATTGAACTTCCGGACGCATACAAATCGGTTATTGAAGCACTGAAACACGGTGGTCTGAAAAACCGCGTCACCGTCAACATCAAGCTGATTGATTCGCAGGATGTTGAGACGCGCGGCGTAGAGATCTTAAAAGGTCTCGATGCGATTCTTATCCCTGGCGGCTTCGGCTACCGTGGTGTGGAAGGCAAGATCGCCACCGCGCGCTATGCGCGTGAAAACAATATTCCTTACCTGGGTATTTGCCTGGGTATGCAGGTTGCGTTGATTGAGTTCGCACGTAACGTGGTCGGAATGGAGCACGCCAACTCCACGGAATTTGTGCCAGACTGTAAATACCCGGTTGTGGCGCTTATTACCGAATGGCGTGACGAAGACGGCAACGTTGAGCAGCGTTCGGAGAAGAGCGATCTCGGTGGCACCATGCGCCTCGGCGCACAGCAGTGCCAGCTTGGTGATGACAGCCTGGTTCGCCAGCTGTATGGCGCGCCAACCATTATCGAACGCCATCGCCATCGTTACGAAGTCAACAATATGCTGTTGAAACAAATCGAAGCTGCGGGTCTGCGTGTTGCGGGCCGTTCCGGGGATGATCAGTTGGTCGAGATCATCGAAGTGCCGAATCATCCGTGGTTCGTCGCTTGTCAGTTCCACCCGGAATTTACTTCTACGCCGCGTGATGGACATCCGCTGTTTGCCGGTTTTGTAAAAGCCGCCAGCGAGTATCAGAAGCGCCAGGCGAAGTAAAAAAGTTACAACAGCAACGCGTACCATCGGTACGCGTTGTTTGTCTGGAGTTTTAGTTTAACTTGTACTGAGGAAAACCTAATGTCCAAAATCGTTAAAGTCATCGGTCGTGAAATCATCGACTCCCGTGGTAACCCGACTGTTGAAGCCGAAGTACACCTGGAAGGTGGTTTCGTAGGTCTGGCTGCTGCGCCGTCAGGTGCTTCCACGGGTTCCCGCGAAGCGCTGGAACTGCGCGATGGCGACAAATCCCGCTTCATGGGTAAAGGCGTACTGAAAGCGGTTGGCGCGGTTAACGGCCCGATCGCTCAGGCAATCCTGGGCAAAGACGCGAAAGACCAGGCCGGCATCGACAAAATCATGATCGATCTGGATGGTACCGAAAACAAATCCAACTTCGGTGCGAACGCAATCCTGGCTGTTTCTCTGGCTACCGCTAAAGCTGCTGCCGCTTCTAAAGGCCTGCCGCTGTACGCACACATCGCTGAACTGAACGGCACCCCGGGTAAATACTCTATGCCGGTTCCGATGATGAACATCATCAACGGTGGTGAGCACGCTGATAACAACGTCGACATTCAGGAATTCATGATTCAGCCGGTTGGCGCGAAAACCCTGAAAGAAGCTGTACGTATGGGTTCAGAAGTGTTCCATAACCTGGCGAAAGTCCTGAAATCCAAAGGCATGAACACCGCTGTGGGTGACGAAGGTGGCTACGCGCCGAACCTGGGTTCCAACGCAGAAGCACTGGCTGTTATCGCTGAAGCGGTTAAAGCTGCGGGCTACGAGCTGGGCAAAGACATCACTCTGGCGATGGACTGTGCAGCATCTGAGTTCTACAAAGACGGTAAATACGTTCTGGCTGGCGAAGGCAACAAAGCGTTCACCTCTGAAGAGTTCACTCACTTCCTGGAAGATCTGACCAAACAGTATCCGATCGTTTCCATCGAAGATGGTCTGGACGAATCTGACTGGGCTGGCTTTGCTTACCAGACCAAAGTGCTGGGCGACAAAATCCAGCTGGTGGGCGACGACCTGTTCGTAACCAACACCAAGATCCTGAAAGAAGGCATCGAAAAAGGCATCGTTAACTCCATCCTGATCAAATTCAACCAGATCGGTTCTCTGACCGAAACGCTGGCTGCGATCAAAATGGCGAAAGACGCTGGCTACACCGCTGTCATCTCTCACCGTTCTGGCGAAACTGAAGACGCTACCATCGCTGACCTGGCTGTTGGTACCGCTGCAGGCCAGATCAAAACTGGTTCTATGAGCCGTTCTGACCGCGTTGCTAAATACAACCAGCTGATTCGTATCGAAGAAGCGCTGGGTGAACAAGCACCGTTCAACGGTCGTAAAGAGATCAAAGGCCAGGCGTAATCGCTAAGCGTTGATCAAATAAAAATGCCAGTCAGTTGACTGGCATTTTTTTTGGCCTTTTGACTATTTAAAATCGACTTCCATCTGCTGCGGTATCGTCAGGCCGCGCGTTGTCTGCACGCAGCGAGCGATATAGTCGGTAAATCGCGGCGGCTTCGGCATGCCCATGCTGAGCAGCTTATCATTGCTGAAACGCACGTTAAGCGTGGCAAACGCTCCGTAAAGACGCATCGCTTTCAGCATCAGGCGCTCGTTGCACGGCCCGAAGATATCCTTCAGCTCGCGGCGCATTTTCACCAGTGTTTCATAGCTAACCTGTGCGTATTTATCGCCAACTGGCGCTTTTTCCAGCGCCTTCGCCATTGCCCTGTCGATATCGGCAAAGCGGACGCTATTCTCTTCGCCAGCCGAGATATGCACCACTTCACCCTGTGCAATCTCTCCGCTAAGCAGCATCAGCAGCGCATCGGCGCAGTAATCCACCGGGATCACATCCACGCGATCTTCCAGCGAACACATAAATTTTTGCAGCATCAGCCCCATGCTGAACACCCAGAAGATGCTGGTAGACGGAGTGCAACCGTGGCTGGTGTGGCCGACGACAATCGATGGACGTGCGATCACCAGCGGCAGCTGCGGGCACTCTTTGCGCATCAGTTGTTCGATGGTGGATTTGGAGTGCGTATAGGTCACCAGGTGCTCGGCATTCTCGCGAAACTCGCTGCTTTCCGGTACCAGTGAATCCGGCTCCGGGGTACACGACATCGCGGTGCCAACGTGCAGAAAACGCTGTAACCCGGCAACTTGCGACATCCGGCGTGCAAACGTCAGCGTGCCTTCCACGTTGACTTTCCACACCAGCGGATTGTTACCAAAAGAGGCCACGGCTGCGCAGTTCAGCACGTGGGTGACATTTTCCAGACGCGGATCGGCAGTAAAACCTTCTGGTTCGCCCAAATCGCCGAGCAGGATCTGCGAAGTCGAAAGTGAGTTCAGCACCTCATCACTGAGGTTGAATTTGCGCATATTGCTTTTAACGCGCGCAAGCCCGGCTTCGCTATCTTCGGCGCGAACCAGCAGCAATAAATTCATCGGTAGATTGTCGTGAAGAATTTTTTCTAATACCGCCCCGCCAAGAAACCCAGTGACACCCGTAATCAATAATGTATTCATCAACGCTTTCTCATCATGGTTGTTGTGGCGGATTGTAGGCACAGAAAGCTAAACGCTATATCAATAAAATGACGTACAAAACGGGGTTTCTTAAGCTGGTTTTAAGGGAGAAAACGCGGGGGATTTGTCTACGACAACCAATAAAATAAAAAGATTCCGCCACGTTTCGGAAAATATTTATATCGATGATATTTAATAGATTATTTTTAGTTTATTAGCCTGCGTATTATTCATGGATATAATTCAAAACGTAAAACAAATAACATCTTGTTACATTTTTGTTTGCGCTTTACGGCTCACCAGTTCCCCGAAGATCCGCCGCCGTCACTTGAACCGCCACCACCGCTGGAACTGTCGCTATTGCTATGACCGGAACTTTCGCTGCTGGTGTAATGAGTTGTGTCGGTACTGGCCTCGCCTCCACGTGAATAATTGAGCTGCCTGCTCTCACGATATTTTTGCCGGCCTGCGGCGGTAAGCCGCTGCGGATAAATCAGCCATACGCTCAAAATTATCAGCAAAATAAAAGCGGGCACGGCAGCGCAGAATATCGTAAAAGGCAGCAGCAAAGGGTTTTGTTCACTGTACGCGAACAAAATCACGGCCAGAGGACAGGCGATAAGAAACAGTCCTGCCAGCGTGCGGATTTTGCCTTTGATCGTCAGGGTAATGATGACCACCGCCAACACAATCAAACTCTTCCACAGGGAAAACCAGTCGGCCATTTGCTGGAAAAATGACGGGGGTTGAGCTTTAGGTAGCGGCTGGCTGGCAAGCACGGTGCTGATCCCCTCAACGCCGCGCACAATACCGGTATTCAGGTCATTCTGCCGGAAGGACGGAAGCATATATTCATCAATAATTTGCTTTGCCAGCGCGTTGGTTAACATGTCCTCAAGGCCGCTTCCCACCTCAATACGAACTTTTCGGTCCTGCCACGCGATCAGCACCAACACGCCGTCATTACGCCGGGCATCGCCAAGCTGCCAGCGGTTAAAAACCTCGTTGGCAAAGTGTTCGATGGTTTCGCCATTTGTCGTGTCTATCAGCAGTACGGCGGTTTGTGTCCCTGTACGGGCATTCAGATCGCTTACCTGCAGGATAAGCGCTTTACGCTGCCAGAGGCTTAACTGATTTTCAGGATCGTTAACCACGCCATTCATCGGTGGAACAGGCACAGCCAGCGCCGGAAGGGTAAAAGTCAGCACCAGCAGCAGTGCCAATATGCGCGCCATTTGCATCATCCTTGCGAGGCAAATCAGGGAAGAACCGTCACAGGATAGCGGCTGAAAGCCGGTAATGGCAATTTGCCATAACTGATAGTTTTCATTATCAGGAAGTTAAATCGCCCGCCGTGCGCGGCGCAAATGGCACATGATCCCCTGCGGGTTATCTGCAATAATGGCGTTTTTCCCTGGTAATAAGAGCGACGATGCAGTACCCGATTAACGAAATGTTCCAGACCCTGCAAGGCGAGGGTTACTTCACCGGCGTTCCCGCCATTTTTATTCGTTTACAGGGATGCCCGGTTGGTTGCGCCTGGTGCGATACCAAACACACCTGGGATAAGCTCGCGGATCGGGAGGTGTCGCTGTATAGCATTCTCGCGAAGACCAAAGAGAGCGACAAATGGGGCGCGGCAAGCAGTGAAGATCTGCTCGCCATTATCCAGCGCCAGGGCTGGACAGCACGCCATGTGGTCATTACCGGCGGTGAGCCCTGCATACACGATCTCTCGGCGTTGACCACGCTGCTTGAGCACAACGGCTTTAGCTGTCAGATTGAAACCAGCGGCACGCACGAGGTTCGTACCTCGCACACCACCTGGGTCACCGTATCGCCGAAAGTGAATATGCGTGGCGGTTATGATGTCCTCCAGCAGGCGCTGGAGCGCGCCGATGAGATTAAGCACCCTGTTGGCCGCCTGCGCGATATTGAAGCGCTGGACGAGCTTTTGGCACAACTGCACGATGATAAACAGCGGGTCATCGCCTTGCAGCCGATAAGCCAGAAAGAAGATGCGACGCGCTTGTGTATTGACACCTGTATCGCCCGCAACTGGCGACTGTCGATGCAGACACACAAATATCTCAATATTGCTTAATAGAAACCCGCCACTGGCGGGTTTTTTAATACAGAAAGGGAAAATAAAGTGATTATTCCGAAGTGAATTCTCGTGATAATTTAACTTTGACCTTTATCAAGTGCCAGTTTATTTATCTGTGTTAGAAAACGTCCGGTCACGATATTTAAATATTGCAAAAATTCGCTTCGTTATTGCGGAGCGTTGCTTTTTTTCTAAAAGGATTTTGGAACAAGCAATGTCAATGAGATCAATTAATAATTTTTCGCTGGACTTTTTTTCCTTACAGGGGAAAACCGCTATTGTCACCGGCGGTAATAGTGGGTTAGGACAGGCATTTTCCGTTGCGCTGGCAAAAGCCGGGGCAAATGTTTTTATTCCGGCGATTACTTCAGACGGTGGGGAAACAGAAGACGCCATTAAACAGCAGGGCGTAGATGTTGAATTTATGGAAATTGATATTACCGCCGAAGGCGCACCGCAAAAGATAATCAGCGCCTGCTGTGAACGCTTCGGTACGGTTGATATTTTGGTGAATAACGCGGGTATCTGCAAAATGAATAATGTCTGGCAGTTCAATCGCGCTGATTGGGACCCGATGATTAATGTGAATCTGACGGCCGCCTTTGAATTATGTCATGAAGCTGCAAAAGTGATGGCGAAAAACCTTCGCGGAAAAATTATCAATATTTGCTCGGTGCGTTCATTTTTAGGTCAACAGGGATCGCCGGCCTATTCCGCGACAAAACATGCGCTGGCCGGTTTAACAAAAGCCTATTGTGACGAATTGGCGCAATTTAATATTCAGGTAAACGGTATTGCGCCGGGGTATTTCTCCACGGATATCACGCAAATAATTCGTAGCGATCGCAAGCAATATAAATGGGGAATTGATCACACACCGGCTATGCGCTGGGGAGATACGCAGGATTTAATGGGGGCGGTAATTTTTCTCGCCAGCCGCGCCTCGGATTTTGTCAATGGTCATTTATTAGTCGTCGATGGTGGTTATCTGGTGCGTTAAACACTGGTTTGTGAGCGGAGCCGATAAAGCGTGGGCAAATGTGCTGTCAACCCGCAGACCAGCGAGAACGGCTCGCAGGTTGACGGCACGAAAGTCTGTTATTCGCCGCGATAAACGCAGCCCGCCGTACAGGTCTCTTTTACCATTACCGCGCTCAGCAGCGGCACCACCGGTTTCATCTGATCCCAAATCCATTTCGCCAGCACTTCGCTGGTGGGGTTTTCCAGCCCAGGGATCTCATTCAAATAGTAGTGATCCAGGCGCTCGTAAAGCGGCTTAAACGCGGCTTTCAGTTCGGCGAAGTCCATTATCCAGCCGGTATAAGGATCCACCTCGCCGGTGATCTCCAGGCGCACCATAAACGAGTGGCCATGCAGACGACCGCATTTGTGCCCCTGCGGGACATGCGGCAAGTGATGAGCGGCTTCGAAAGTGAAATCTTTAAACAACGTGGTCGACATAATGAACTCTCAGGCTTACAAAAAACCGCCGCATGGTAGCGGAAATGACCTTTTTTAGCATTAACTAAAATCACTAAAAGCGGTTACGACAGAAGCCAAACCGCGACACATTCGTTTTATCAATGTAATTCAATAAGTTATTCAACCGGTTTTAGTGTTAACAACTATAACTAAAACAGGTTAGTTCTTTTGGTTATTTATTATTTCCAACCTTTCTTTAATTGTTATTATCCCCACCGTTAACCTTAGTTTCACTTCACTTTTTTCAAAATTATATCCCCATGGATTTCGCGGCGTTGGCGCGTTCACAGGCTGCGCGAAAGACGAAAGGGAATTGCTACTGGAACAATACGACGCATGACGACCCAGGTCCCACCTTCCGCGTTGCTTCCGCTTAATCCGGAGCAACTGGCGCGCCTCCAGGCGGCCACCACTGATTTAACACCCACCCAGCTTGCCTGGGTTTCCGGCTATTTCTGGGGCGTGCTGAATCAGCAGCCAACTGGCGCAACGGTCGCTGCGACGCCGGTAGCAGAAGCCTCCTCGATTACGCTGATTTCCGCCTCGCAGACCGGTAACGCCCGCCGTGTAGCCGAAGCGCTGCGCGATGATTTATTGGCGGCGAAACTCAATGTTACGCTGGTCAACGCGGGCGACTATAAATTCAAACAGATCGCGAATGAGAAACTGCTGATCGTCGTTGCCTCAACGCAGGGTGAAGGGGAAGCACCGGAAGAAGCCGTTGCGCTGCATAAATTCCTGTTCTCGAAAAAAGCGCCAAAACTGGATGGCACCGCCTTTGCGGTCTTCGGTCTGGGCGACACCTCGTATGAATTTTTCTGCCAGGCCGGGAAAGATTTCGACAGCAAGCTGGCGGAACTGGGTGCTGAACGTCTGCTGGATCGCGTCGATGCGGATGTTGAATACCAGGCCGCAGCAGCAGAATGGCGCGCCCGTGTAGTTGAGGTGCTGAAAGCCCGTGCGCCAGCCTCTTCGCCTGCGCAAACCGCTGTCGCCGCCAGTGGTGCGGTGAATGAAATTTTCTCCAGCCCGTACACCAAAGAAGCACCGCTTAGCGCAAGCCTGTCGGTTAACCAGAAAATCACCGGGCGTGATTCAGAAAAAGATGTGCGCCATATCGAAATCGATTTGGGCGACTCCGGTCTGCGTTATCAGCCGGGCGATGCGCTCGGCGTCTGGTATCAGAACGATCCTGCGTTAGTCAAAGAGCTGGTTGAGCTGCTGTGGCTGAAAGGTGATGAGCCCGTCACGGTTGATGGTAAAACCCTGCCGCTCGCCGAAGCGTTGCAGTGGCATTTCGAATTGACGGTCAATACCGCCAATATCGTGGAAAACTACGCCACCCTGACGCGCAGCGAATCACTCCTGCCGCTGGTCGGCGATAAAGCGCAGTTGCAGCACTACGCCGCGACCACGCCAATTGTCGATATGGTGCGTTTCTCTCCGGCTCAACTGGATGCGGACGCGCTGATTGGCCTGCTGCGCCCGCTGACGCCGCGTCTTTACTCAATTGCCTCTTCGCAGGCAGAAGTGGAGAGTGAAGTACATATCACCGTTGGCGTGGTGCGTTATGACGTCGAAGGCCGCGCCCGCGCGGGAGGTGCCTCCAGCTTCCTCGCCGATCGCGTAGAAGAAGAGGGTGAAGTTCGCGTATTTATCGAGCATAACGATAACTTCCGTCTGCCGGCGAACCCGCAAACGCCGGTGATCATGATTGGGCCGGGCACCGGTATTGCGCCGTTCCGTGCTTTCATGCAACAGCGCGCCGCCGATGAAGCGCCAGGCAAAAACTGGCTGTTCTTTGGCAATCCGCACTTTACCGAAGATTTCCTCTACCAGGTTGAGTGGCAGCGCTATGTGAAAGAGGGCGTGCTGAGCCGCATCGATTTAGCCTGGTCCAGAGATCAAAAAGAAAAAGTTTACGTACAAGACAAGCTGCGCGAACAAGGCGCAGAACTGTGGCGCTGGATCAACGACGGTGCGCACATTTATGTCTGCGGCGACGCCAATCGCATGGCGAAAGACGTTGAGCAGGCTTTACTGGATGTGATTGCCGAATTTGGTGGCATGGACACCGAAGCGGCGGATGAATTTTTAAGTGAGCTGCGCGTTGAGCGCCGTTATCAGCGAGATGTCTACTAATGAGCGAAAAACACCCAGGTCCACTGGTGGTCGAAGGCAAACTGACCGACGCCGAACGTATGAAACGCGAAAGCAACTACCTGCGCGGTACGATTGCGGAAGATTTGCATGACGGTCTGACCGGCGGCTTCAACGGCGACAACTTTCTGCTGATCCGTTTTCACGGCATGTATCAGCAAGACGATCGCGATATCCGCGCCGAACGTGCTGAGCAAAAGCTGGAGCCGCGCCACGCGATGCTGCTGCGTTGCCGTTTGCCGGGCGGAATTATCACCACCAAACAGTGGCAGGCAATTGATAAATTCGCCCACGACAACACGATTTACGGCAGCATCCGCCTGACCAACCGTCAGACGTTCCAGTTTCACGGCATTTTGAAGAAAAATGTGAAACCGGCGCACCAGATGCTGCACTCCGTTGGGCTGGACGCGCTGGCGACCGCCAATGACATGAACCGTAACGTGCTTTGTACTTCGAACCCGTACGAATCTGAACTGCACGCTGAAGCCTACGAATGGGCGAAAAAGATCTCCGAACATCTGCTGCCGCGCACCCGTGCTTACGCGGAGATCTGGCTCGATCAGGAAAAAGTGGCGACCACGGATGAAGAGCCGATCTTAGGCCAGACTTACTTGCCGCGTAAGTTTAAAACCACGGTGGTTATCCCGCCGCAGAACGACATCGATCTGCACGCCAACGACATGAACTTCGTGGCGATTGCGGAAAACGGCAAGCTGGTGGGCTTTAACCTGCTGGTTGGCGGCGGTCTGTCTATCGAGCATGGCAACAAGAAAACGTACGCCCGCACGGCGAGCGAATTCGGTTATCTGCCGCTGGAACACACGCTGGCGGTCGCGGAAGCGGTGGTCACCACCCAGCGTGACTGGGGCAACCGTACCGATCGTAAAAACGCCAAAACTAAATACACGCTGGAGCGCGTTGGCGTTGAGACCTTCAAAGCGGAAGTTGAACGCCGCGCCGGGATCAAATTTGAACCGATCCGCCCGTACGAATTTACCGGTCGTGGCGATCGCATTGGCTGGGTGAAAGGCATCGACAATAAATGGCACCTGACGCTGTTTATTGAAAACGGCCGTATTCTGGATTATCCGGGCCGTCCGCTGAAAACCGGCCTGCTGGAAATTGCTAAGATCCATAAAGGTGAATTCCGCATCACCGCCAACCAGAACCTGATCATTGCCGGTGTGCCGGAAAGCCAGAAAGCGAAGATCGAAAAACTGGCGCGCAGCCACGGGCTGATGGACGCGGTAAAACCGCAGCGCGAAAACTCCATGGCCTGCGTGTCGTTCCCGACCTGCCCGCTGGCGATGGCGGAAGCCGAGCGTTTCCTGCCTTCGTTTGTCGATAAAGTCGAAGCGGTGATGGAAAAACACGGCGTGGGCGATGACCACATTGTGCTGCGTGTGACTGGTTGCCCGAACGGCTGCGGTCGCGCAATGCTGGCGGAGATCGGCCTGGTCGGCAAAGCGCCGGGACGCTATAACTTGCATATCGGCGGTAATCGCAGTGGCACACGCATTCCGCGCATGTACCGCGAAAACATTACTGAACCCGAAATTCTGGGCGCTATCGACGAGCTGGTCGCCCGCTGGGCGCACGAGCGTGAAGAGGGCGAAGGTTTTGGCGACTTCACCATCCGCGCTGGAATTATCCGCCCGGTGCTCGATCCGGCGCGGGATTTCTGGGAATAACGCCTGATTCCTTCCTCCCCGGTCGGGGAGGAAGAGGTGATAAGAGAGGTCAATATGTCCGTACTCGATCTGAACGCGCTAAACGAGCTGCCCAAAGTAGAACGCATACTGCAGCTTTCTGAAACCAACGCGCAGCTTGAGAAACTCAGCGCTGAAGAGCGCGTCGCCTGGGCGCTGGAAAACCTTCCGGGTGAATATGTGCTCTCCTCAAGCTTTGGCATTCAGGCGGCGGTAAGCCTGCATCTGGTAAACCTGGTGCGCCCGGATATCCCGGTGATCCTCACCGATACCGGTTATCTGTTCCCGGAAACCTACCAGTTTATCGACGAGCTCACGGACAAGCTCAAGCTGAACCTGAAAATCTACCGCGCCGAGCAAAGCCCGGCCTGGCAAGAAGCGCGCTACGGAAAACTGTGGGAGCAGGGCGTTGAAGGGATTGAAAAATATAACCACATCAACAAAGTCGAGCCGATGAACCGCGCGCTGGCCGAACTGAACGCAAAAACCTGGTTTGCCGGGCTGCGCCGCGAGCAATCCGGCAGCCGCGCCACGTTGCCGGTGCTGGCTATCCAGCGCGGGGTGTTCAAAGTGTTGCCGATCATCGACTGGGATAACCGCACGGTTTACCAGTACCTGCAAAAACACGGGCTGAATTACCACCCGCTGTGGGATCAGGGCTACCTTTCGGTGGGCGACACGCACACCACCCGCAAATGGGAGCCGGGCATGGCAGAAGAAGAGACCCGCTTCTTTGGCCTCAAACGCGAATGCGGGCTGCACGAAGGCTAATGTTCTCCCTCTCCTTTGCCGGAGAGGGCTGTTGTTACCCCATCACACTCACATGCGCCGCCACAATGCGCCAGCCCCACGGGAACTTCACCCAGGTCTGCATCTGGCGACCAATTTTTTCGCTGTTTTCCCGCGTAAACTCGGTGCTCGCCACCGCCATATCATCGCCAAAAGTGGTGATGGTGGTATTGCGTAGCACGCGCTCAAGCCCGCTGGAGGGGCGAGCGTTGCGAAAATCGCGGATCGCGGCAATGCCGTACAGGTTTTCGGTTGCGCCGTAACGCACAGTGCGTGCGTCATCCCAGAACAGCTCGTCCAGCACATCAATGTCATTGCTGATAAGCGCCTGCTCATAACGGTAAAACGCAGTGGTCACTTCATTGAGGATCGCCGGGCGATCAACATTATCTCGGTTCATGCTGCATCCTGTGGAAAAAGAAGACCGGCCTGCTCCAGCCGCCATGCCGCCTGTAAACAGCGCGCTTCCTGCCAGGGCGCGCCAATAATTTGTACGCCTATCGGTAAACCGCTGGCGGTTTTCAGCGCCACGGTCACCACCGGCAAGCCAAGAAATGAGATCGGCTGCGTTAACATGCCCATGCTCGCTTTTATGGGTAAATCGACGCCGTTAATGTGCATGGTCTGCGCGCCAATCAGCGTTGCACAGCAGGGCGTTGCCGGGGCTAACAGCAGATCGACATCCTTAAACAACGGCAACGTTTTATCGCGAAACCAGGCGCGAAACCGCTGTGCCTGCGTGTACCACGCCGAGGGTGTCATCGCGCCCGCCAGCAGGCGTTCGCGTGAGTTGGGTTCGAACGCGTCAGCGTCGGTGCGCAGGGCGGGTAAATAATGGTTACCGCCTTCCGCCGCCGACAGCAAAAAGGCCGCCGTTCGCGCCAGCTCCGCTTCCGGCAGCGTTATCGCATTGTCAGCATTCAGCGCTCGCGCGATACGGGCAACGGCCTTGCGCGCATCATCATCACACCAGCTTGTGAAATACCCCTCCAGCACGGCGCAGCGCAGCCTGCTTTCCCCATGCAACTGCGGCAAGGCGGTATCACTGGTGCGATCGGATTGCCAGCGATCATCAGGATCGTGCCCCTGCAAAGCGTCATACACCTGCGTTAAATCCTCAACGCTACGCGCCAGCGGGCCGATATGATCGAGGCTGGCGACAAACGGATGGCTACCGCTGCGCGACAGGCGGCCAAATGTCGGTTTCAGTCCGTTAATACCGCACAGGGAGGCGGGTACGCGGATTGATCCGTTGGTGTCACTACCGAGCGAAAAATTGACCATCCCCGCCGCGACAGCCGCCGCCGAACCGCCGGATGAGCCGCCTGCGATACGCTGCGGATCGCGTGGGTTGCGCGTTGCGCCGTAGTGGCTGTTTTCGGTGGTAAAACCATAGGCGTAGGCATCCATATTCAGCGCCCCGGCGAGCATCGCGCCCGCGCGCGTCAACTGGCGAAGCGCAAAAGCATCTGCCGTTGCGGGCGGTTGCTGGCTGAAGAGTTTCGCTCCGGCAAGCGTGGTAACGCCTTCGATATCAAACAGGTTTTTCACCCCATAGGGTACGCCCGCCAGCGCGGGCAATGCTTCGCCATTGGCGATTTGTTGGTCGATTTGCGCGGCCTCAGCCAGCATGCGCATAGCTGTGATGTCAGTAAAGGCGTTGAGGCGCGGATTGTCGCGCTCAATGCGCGCCAGCGTCTGCTGCGCCAGTTCGCTGGCGCTAAAGGTTTTTTCCCGCAGGCCACGCTGAATATCAGCAATCGATAAATTCATAGCCGGTGCTCTCCTGCGTCTTGCTGACGGTGCGCCAGTTCGCTGGCGCTAAAGGTTTTTTCCCGCAGGCCACGCTGAATATCAGCAATTGATAAATTCATAGCCGGTGCTCTCCTGCGTCTTGCTGCCGCTAACGTTTCTTCCCCGCAGACCGCGCTGGATATCAGCAATCGATAAATTCATAACCGGTACTCTCCTGCGCCTTCCTGGCGATGCGGCAGCGTAAAAGCCATTAACGGTTGCGCCATCGCGGCGATTCTGGCGAGCTGGATTTCCAGCTCGGCGCGGCGTGTGTCATCCAGCGGGACATCAAGCAGTTGTTCCATCAGCCGGATATAGGTCGGCCAGTCAAATGTTGTATTCATCATTGCTCCTTAAAATCCCGCTGCGCTGCCGTTACTGCGCGGATCGTAAGCCCCTTCCAGCATGCCGCTGGTGTGGCGCACAATCGCCCCTGCGTGCCCGGTGGCTTCACTCATTCCCGGCAACCACTCAACCTCATGCCCCAGCGCGCGCAGCGCCTGGTATGTCTCTTCGCTAAAGCGACCTTCCAGTTTCAGGCTATCGGATAGCTGCCCCCATGTGCGACCCAGCAACCAGCGTGGGGCGCAAACCGCCTCCTGCAACGGCATGCCCTGCATGACATGGCGGGTAAAAATGGCGGCCTGCGTTTGAGGTTGTCCGTCGCCGCCCATGGTGCCGTAAACCAGCGTGCGCCCATCTTTCAGCCGCGCGGCGGCGGGGTTTAAGGTGTGGAACGGCTGTTTACCTGGCATCAGCGCCAGCAGATGCGCCGGATCGAGACTAAAGGCCGCGCCGCGGTTTTGCAGCAGCACGCCACTTTCCGGCAGCACCACGCCGCTGCCAAATTCGTGGTAAATGCTCTGGATAAACGACACCGCCAGCCCATTTTTATCGATAACCCCCATCCACACGGTATCGCCCGGCCCTTTCCCCTGGCCCCAGGGCGCGGCGCGCTGCTCATCAATGCTGGCCGCCAGCTGCTCCAGCGGCGCTTGTTCCAGCAGGCTCTGTACCGGCAGCGTGACGTGGCGCGGATCGGTGATGTAGCGATCGCGCAGGCCGAAAGCCTTCTTGGTCGCTTCCACAATACGTGAATGGTTTGTACTTCACTTGCCTGCGCCATCTCCAGATGATCGGTAATACCGAGAATGGCCAGCGATACCAGCCCCTGTGTCGGCGGCGTCATATTGAAAATTTCACCCTGGCTATGGCTGAGCTTCAACGGCACGCGGCGCTGGGCGCGATGGTTCGCCAGATCCTGGGCGGTTACGGGTAAACCCAACGCCTGCATTTCGCCGGCGATCAACTGCGCCAGCGGGCCACGGTAAAAACTGTCCAGCCCTTCGGTGGCAAGCTGGGTCAGCGTGCGGGCGAGTTTAGGCTGGCAAAAGCGGCTGCCTGCCTGCGGGGCGTGACCTTGCGGTAAAAAGGTGTCTGCAAAACCGGGGATATCCACCAGTTCCGCATATTTACTTTGCGTGGCGCTGGCTTGTGACTGCGTGACCGGTATGCCGTCGGCGGCGTAGCGAATCGCATCGGCCAGTAACCGTGAGAGTGGAAGCTGCCCGCCGCCGAGCGCGGCGGAGACCTTCAGCGCCTCATCCCAGCCGCTGAGCGTGCCGGGTACGGTCAGCGCGGCAAGCGTCCCGCGATGGGGAATATGCGCGTGACCTGCGTAAAACTCGCGCGTTGCGTGTTGCCCGGCCGCACCGCTGGCGTCGATGGCGAGCGGTTCGCCGTCAGGCGGCACAATCAACCAGAAGCCATCGCCGCCGATGCCGTTCATGTGCGGGTAGGCCACCGCAATGGTTGCCGCTGCCGCCACCATCGCTTCAATCGCGTCGCCACCGTGGCGCAGCACCGACAACGCCGATTCGCTGGCGAGATGGTGCGGTGTCACCGCCATACCGGAGGGGGCCATATTACTTTGCATCGTCACGCTTCCTGTTTTTGCGGGTAAGTGCAGAACACTAAGCAAGAGCTGTTCCAGATTGACGACGGGCGTTTCACTGTGTCAGCTTAACCTGAAACAAAAGTTGCAGGAGAAGCTATGCAGCAGCTGGATGAGCGTTTACGGGCGAGCTTTGACGAGCTATCCCCACAGGAACAACGGGTTGCCTCGTTTATCATTGATCATTTCGACGATCTGGTGAGCTACAACAGCGCCGAACTGGCGCGTTTGAGCGGGGTATCGAAAGCGACCGTCAGCCGTTTGTTTAAGCGGCTGGGCTACGATCGTTTCAAAGAGATGCGCGATGAACTGCGCACGCTGCGCCAGAGCGGTATGCCGCTGACCGAGAACCGCGACGCGGTGCAGGGCAACACACTACTGGCGCGCCATTACAAGCAGGAGATGGCGAACCTGACGCTGTGGGTTAATACGCTGGATGCCGGGCAATTCGCCGAGATTGTCACCGCACTCAACACGGCGAAGCGGGTGTTTATTTTGGGTCTGCGTAACAGCGCCCCCGTGGCGCTACATCTGCGCCAGCAACTGCTGCAAAGCCGTGGCCAGGTGCTATTGATGCCGCAGCCAGGGCAGACGCTGGCGGAAGAAGTGGTCGACATCACCCCGAACGATATGGTGGTGGTGGTGGCTTTTCGCCGCCGCCCGCGCGTAGTGCGCCCGCTGCTGGACGTGCTGCATCAGCAGGGCATTCCGCTGCTGGCAATCAGTGAGCCGCAGGCCGCCAGCATTAAGCCGCTGTGCCGCTGGCACATCGGTTTGCCGCTGGAGAGCGTCTCCGCGTTCGACAGCTACAGCAGCGCCATGAGCCTGGTTAATTTGCTGTCCAATGCCGTGCTGCACACCGCGCTGAGCGAAGGGCGTCAGCGAATTCACCACATCGCTTCGCTGTACGATGAACTGGATGAGCTTGAACACCGGTAGTGCACTATAATGGTGCTTTTGCACCATATTAATGTGTTATGACGGGGCGTTCAGCGCCCCGTTTTTTTTGGATTTGCCTATGAAATAGCGGTTACTCTGCGCTGGTGTCGTTTTTTTGTCTGTGGCACATTAGTTGCAGAATTTAATTAAAAGAATCTTTTGTTTCACATATCCCGCTGTTGCAGACTAAAGGACGCGCCCATGTTTGATTTCCAGCAGTTCCCGCAAATTAATCCGCCTTCGCGCCTGTTGATGGGGCCAGGGCCAATCAACGCCGACCCGCGTGTTCTGCGGGCGATGGCGAGCCAGTTGATAGGGCAATACGATCCGGTGATGACCGGCTACATGAACGAAGTGATGGCGCTTTACCGCGAGGTGTTTCGCACTGAAAACCGCTGGACGATGCTGGTGGATGGCACCTCGCGCGCGGGTATTGAGGCGATCTTTGTTTCCGCCATTCGGCCTGGCAATAAGGTGCTGGTGCCGGTGTTTGGCCGTTTTGGTCATCTGCTGTGTGAAATTGCCCGCCGCTGCCGCGCTGAAGTCCACACCATTGAGGTGCCGTGGGGCGAGGTGTTTAGCCCGGATCAGATTGAAGATGCCATCGTTCGCATCAAGCCGCGCCTGCTGCTAACGGTACACGGCGATACCTCGACCACCATGCTGCAACCGCTGAATGAATTAGGAGAGATTTGCCGCCGCCACGATGTGTTGTTTTATACCGACGCCACTGCTTCACTCGGCGGCAACCGGTTAGAAAGCGATGCGTGGGGATTAGATGCCGTTTCCGCCGGGTTGCAGAAGTGCCTTGGCGGCCCGTCCGGGAGTTCGCCCATTACTCTTAGCGCACGAATGGAAGCCGCAGTACGCGCGCGCAAATGCGTAGAACAAGGCATTCGCACCGAGGCGCATCAGGACGGCGCAGAGGAGATGATCTACTCCAACTATTTCGATCTCGGCATGGTGATGGATTACTGGGGGCCGGAACGTCTGAATCACCACACGGAAGCGACCAGCATGCTGTTCGCCGCCCGCGAATGCGCGCGCATTATGCTTGAAGAGGGCATGGAAAAGCTGGTTGCGCGCCATGAACTACACGGTCGCGCAATGCTGGCGGGCATCCAGGGCATGGGGCTGGAGGTGTTTGGCGATATCCGGCACAAGATGAACAACGTTCTCGGCGTGCACATCCCGCGTGAAGTGCATGGCGAAGAGGTGCGTAAATGTCTGCTGGATGATTTCCATATTGAGATTGGCACCTCGTTTGGCCCGCTGCAGGGCAAGATCTGGCGCATCGGCACCATGGGCTATAACGCGCGCAAAGATTGCGTACTGCAAACGCTGACCGCGCTGGAAGCGGTGTTGAACCGACTGGGTTTTCGCACCGTTCAGGGCGCGGGCATGCAGGCGGCATGGGACATTTACGAAGGAGTCAGTTAATGATGACGTCTTTCGATGCCGCGCAAGCCGCCAGCCGGGTTATGCAGCGCTGTGATGCGCTGGCGCAAATCAGCGAAACGCCGGGCCAACTCACCCGTGTTTATCTCTCGCCCCAGCATTTGCAGGCAAATGCGCTGGTTGCCGGGTGGATGCAGCAGGCGGGGATGCGCACCTGGCAGGATGCGGTCGGCAATATTTTTGGCCGTTACGAAGGTATCGAAGCGGGAGGCCAGGCGCTGCTGCTCGGTTCGCATCTTGATACCGTGCGCGATGCCGGGCGCTACGACGGTATGCTTGGTGTGCTGGCGGCGATTGAAGTTGTTGATGGCCTGAATCGGGCCAACCTGCGCGGCAGGCAGGCGATCGAGATTGTCGGTTTTGCTGACGAAGAGGGCACAAGATTTAACATCGCGCTGCTGGGTAGCCGTGGGCTAACCGGCAGCTGGCCGCAAGCGTGGCTGGCCTGTGAAGATGCGCAGGGCGTTAGCGTAGCACAGGCGCTGGAACAGGCCGGGTTGGATCCCACGCAGATTGCCACTGCGCAGCGCCCGGTCGGGGATTTTTCCGCCTATCTGGAGCTGCATATTGAACAGGGGCCGGTGCTGGAAGACGCGGATCTGGCGCTCGGCGTGGTCACGGCAATCAATGGTGCGCGGCGGCTTAGTTGCCGTTTTACCGGTGAGGCCGGGCACGCCGGTACGGTGCCGATGCCTCATCGCCGTGATGCGCTGACCGCTGCCGCCGAATGGATACAGATTATCGAACAGGCAACGATCGATGCCGGCCCGGAGATGGTTGCCACCGTTGGCACATTGCAATGCGAACCCGGTGCGGTGAATGTGATCCCCGGCGCGGTTGGGCTTACGCTCGATATCCGTAGCCCGCACGATGATAAGCGCGAAGCGTTGCTCAACCACTTGCTGGACGAAGCCAACCGCATCGCCCGGCAACGCAGGCTTGAGTTCCGCCACGACATTTTTTACACCATTGCCGCCACGCCGTGCGATATGCCACTGCGTGAAGAGCTGGCTGATGCGGTACACACCGTGCAGGGGAAGGTTTTATCTCTGCCGAGTGGCGCAGGGCATGATGCTATCGCCATTGCTGAACGCTGGCCTTCCGCCATGCTGTTTGTGCGTTGTTATAAAGGCATCAGCCATCATCCGGCGGAAAGCGTGTCCTGTAGCGATGTCGCCCATGCGCTGCGCGCTCTGAGCCTTGCGGTAGGAAGGCTTATTCACGCGGCGTAGCGTCAAGCTGTTACCACCGTGTCAGCGTGCGGTTATCGAGGATCACGGTAAAAATATCAGCCTGCCATTCTGTTCGGGCACACCTGAACCGTGGCTGCTTTGATAGTGAATTCGCCATGCTGAGAACAGGCCGGGTTTGCAGGCGCGGCAGGTTGTGTTGGTTTCTGTCTTCGACGTAGTGATTGAGAACGGGTCATTTCGCCTCCTCATCACTACGTCCCTGTCGTGTTCAGGTCGTTCCCTCTTAGGTTCCTTTCTTCCCTTTTAGTGCATTGTTTGCACGCTAACTGTGCATTTCATCGCCAGCATTCGCAGGTATCTGTGACGTCCTCTGTATTAGCCAAAAAATAAACATTAATAAATCAAAGTATTAACAAAAATTTATCGAACCAATGCCGTATTGGTTCGCGAATTGCTTTGTAAACAACGAGGCATACAGACGGCATAAGCATTAACTGTCTGTAATTAAATAGAAAGATAACGCGAAATGCGGATGAACCAATATGGAAAAACCGTCACGCTATCTGGCAAATTCCAGTACGGCGCTTGAACAACTTCGTGGGCTGATCCACCAGCATGAGTCAACACCAGGGACTCCTCTGCCCACGGAACGTGAACTGGCGGAAAGCTTAGGCGTCGGGCGACGAGAAGTGCGTCGCGCGCTGGACGTGCTGGAAGAGGAGGGGCGGATCTGGCGCAAACAGGGCAAAGGCACCTTTATTGGCCCTGCGGCACCGGTTGCTTCTCTTGCACTACAGGGACTGGTGCAACAAACCAATATGCTGGAAGTGATGGAAGCCCGTCTGCAAATTGAGCCCGGTCTTGCGCGGCTGGCGGCACTTCGCGCCAGCCCGGAAAATCTGGCGCTGATGCAGCGCATGCTGGAACGCATCGACAACGTTAACCCGGATGATCCGGATCTGAATGAGCTGTGGGACAGCGCTTTTCACCGGGCTATCGCCGAGGCGGCAGGAAACCGTCTGATGCTCGGTCTTTTTGACACGCTTGACGCGGTGCGGCGCGAACCGGCCTGGCACCATCTGCGTGAACTGGCGCGAACGCCAGCGAAAGTGGATCGCTACAACGATCACCATCACCGCATCATGATCGCTATTCGCCAGCGCCAGCCGCATGAGGCGGCGACGGCGATGCGCGAACACTTGCTCGACCTGCAACATGCGCTGATCCAGGCCATTCATCTTGAGGACGATACCCCATGACGACGATCCCGTTTAAAGAGGCTGTGCCGGTGCTGCGTCTGCATAACCTGGAAGTGCAGTTTGCTGGCAGCCCGGTGAGCGTACTGGACAGGATTTCGCTCTCTGTCAAAAGCGGAGAAACGCTGGCGCTGGTCGGTGAATCCGGCTGCGGTAAAAGCATCACCTCGCTGGCGTTGATGGGGCTGCTGCCCACCAGCGCGCAGATCCTTAGCGGCGAAATGCAGTTTCGCGAGCGTAACTTACGCCAACTCTCCCCACGCGAATATGCCGACCTGCGCGGCAATGAACTGGCAATGATTTTTCAGGAACCGATGACCTCGCTCAACCCGGCATTTACGCTCGGCGACCAGCTCAGTGAAGCGGTGATTCGCCACCAAAATGTGTCGGCGAACGCAGCGCGTGAGGCGGCGCTCCACATCCTGGAAAAAGTGCAGATCCCGGCAGCGGAGATGCGCCTGAAAGCGTATCCGCACCAGCTTTCCGGCGGTATGCGCCAGCGGGTGATGATCGCGATGGCACTCATCAACAAGCCGCGCCTGTTAATTGCCGACGAACCGACAACCGCACTGGATGTAACAATTCAGGCGCAGATCCTCACGCTGCTCAATACCCTGAAAGCCGAAACCGGCACCGCCGTATTGATGATCACCCACGATCTCGGTGTGGTGGCGGAAGTGGCGCAGCAGGTGGCGGTGATGTACGCCGGACAAGTGGTGGAGCAGGGCAGTGTGGAGGTGATTTTTGCCGATCCGCAGCACCCGTACACCATTGGTCTTATGGGATCTATCCCTTCGCTGGGGGCGCGCAAAGGGCAACTGTCGACCATTCCCGGCGCGGTGCCGTTGCCGGAAGCGATGCCGCAAGGCTGCCGTTTCGCCACCCGTTGCCCGTTTGCGCAGACGCGCTGCCGGGAGCAAAAACCCCCACTGACACCGCAAGGGAAGGGCCATCTGGTGGCCTGTTTCCGTGTGCCACTTGAACAGCACATCGCGCTGGGAGAAACTGCATGAGCACGCCGATCCTCGAAGCTTTTGATCTGAGCAAACGCTTTGCCGGGCCAACCCGCTTGTTCGCGCCAAAACGTTATGTCACCGCCGTAGATCGTATTTCTCTGGCGGTTTACCCCGGCGAAACGCTGGCGATTGTGGGAGAGTCTGGTTCAGGAAAATCGACGCTTGGTCGCCTGCTATTGCGGTTGCTGGCGGCGTCCGAAGGGCGCGTTTACTACCAGGGGGAAGAGATCACCCATGCCAGCGGTGCGCGATTAAACCAGCTTCGGCGCGAACTGCAAATTATCTTTCAGGATCCGTTTGCTTCGCTCAACCCGCGTATGACCGTGGAGCAAATTGTCGGCGAGCCGCTGTGGTTGCACCAGAAAATGGGCAAAGCGGAGCGCCAGGCACGCGTTTCGGAACTGCTTGGCACCGTGGGCCTGCCTGCGGCGTGGGCCAGACGCTACCCGCATGAGTTTTCCGGCGGCCAGCGCCAGCGTATTGGCATTGCCCGCGCGCTGGCTTCCGGGCCGAAATTGCTGCTTGGCGATGAACCGGTTTCCGCACTGGATGTGTCGGTGCAAGCGCAGGTAGTCAACCTGCTGGAGACGCTGAAACAGCAGCTTGGTTTAACCATGATCATTGTCGCGCACGGGCTGGCGGTGATCCGCCATATGAGCGACCGCGTGGCGGTGATGTACCTTGGGCAAATCGTGGAAATGGCAACGGTGGATGAGATCTTCGATGCGCCGCTGCACCCTTACACCCAGGCGCTGATTGCGTCCGCACCGCAGCCGCAACCCGGCATTGTGCGCGAAACGCCGCTATTGCAGGGCGATTTACCTAATCCCGCAAGCCCGCCGCAGGGCTGTCGTTTTCATACCCGCTGCCCGTTTGCGACAGACGAGTGCCAGCAACGTGAGCCCATCACACAGGTACTCGAAGGCGGTCGCCAGGTCTCTTGTCATCGCTGGCAAGAGATTAACCGCGACCGCAGCGTGATTCAGATTGCTCCCCCCTCAGCCGCGTTCTTGCGCCGTCGTGCGCTGTTTGAACACGCGGCCTCTCACTCCTCCCTTTAAAGGAAACAATAATGATGATGCGAAATTCGCTTTTGACCGTTCTGGGAAGTGTCATGTTGCTGGGTGCGGCACTGCCTGCCCAGGCGGAAAGTGTGCTGCGCGTGGGTCTTGGCGCGGATCCGGATATGCTCGATCCGCACCTGGCGCGTACTTACTATGGCCGCTTTGTCTTCGCTTCACTGTGCGACAGGCTGGTGGACGTCGATGAAAACCTGAAAGTGGTGCCAGGGCTGGCGAAGGCCTGGTCGTGGAGCGAGGATGGCAAAACCCTGACCGTGGATCTGCGTGAGGGCGTGACCTTCCATGATGGCGAGAAGTTTGACGCCACAGCGGCGAAATTCAGTCTCGATCGTGCGCTGACGCTGCCGGGTTCGCTGCGTAAAAGTGAAATCTCCTCTATCGAGTCCGTGGAGGTCAGCGGACCGCTGCAAATCAAGCTGCATTTGAAAACGCCGGACTCGGCGTTGCTGATGCAATTAACCGATCGCGCTGGCGCGATGCTGGCGCCGAATGCGGCGAAGAAAGCGGATTTCGCCGCCCACCCGGTGTGTTCCGGCCCGTATAAATTCGACAGCCGTGTTTCACAAGACCGTATTGTGTTGTCGCGTTTTGATAACTACTGGAACAAAGGTGCGTACCACTTCGACAAAGTTATCTACCTGCCAATCCCGGATGCCTCCGTGCGACTGGCGAACCTGCGTGCGGGCGATCTCGATCTGACCGAAGGGATTGCCGCCAGCGATGTGAAAACCGTAGAGGCCGATAGCAAACTGCAACTGGCGAAAGTAACAGGGCTGGGGTATCAGGGCATCACGTTTAATATCAATAACGGCAAGGTCCCCGCCAACGATCCGTTCAAAGATGCGCGCGTGCGCGAGGCGTTCTCGCTGGCGATTGATCGCGAGGCGCTCAACCAGGTGGTCTTCGAAGGGTTATACGCCCCGGCGAACCAGGCGTTCTCTCCGGTCAGCCCGTATCACGTCAAACTGCCGGTGCCCGCGCGCGATGTGGAAAAAGCCAAAGCGCTGCTGCAAGCGGTGGGGGTGAAGACGCCGCTCACCGTCTCACTGCTGGTGCCGAACAACCCGACGTCACAGCAGGTGGGCCAGGTGTTGCAGGCGATGACCGCCGAAGCCGGTTTCAATGTCAATCTGCAAATGACCGAATTCGCTACCCTGCTGGACAGGCAGCAAAGCGGCGATTTTCAACTGAGCTACTCCGGCTGGTCTGGTCGTCCCGATCCTGATGGCAGCATCTTCGGCTTCATTAATAGCAAAGGGACGCTCAACGATGGTCGCTACAGCAACCCGCAGGTGGATGAGTGGCTGACGCAGGCGCGTTTGCACAACGATCCGGCAACCCGCCAGGCGTTGTATGAAAAGGTGGTGAAGCAGTTGCAAACGGATATGCCGATTGCCTACCTCTACTTTGAACCGCGCCTGTTTGGGCTGAACAAAAAAGTGCAGGGCTTTAAACCTTACCCGGACGGCATTGTGCGTCTGGCGGGTCTGTCGCTCGCCAACTAAACGGCATCGCCTGGAGAAACCATGCTGGAATTGATTTGCAAACGCCTGCTGCTCGCCGTTCCGACCTTGCTGCTGGTCAGCATGATGGTGTTCGGTTTGCAAAAGTTGCTACCCGGCGATCCGCTCACTGCGATGCTGGGCGAGGAGCGCGATCCGGCGGTCATCGCCCAGTTGCGTGCGGAGTTGAACCTGGATGCGCCGATTCCGGTGCAATATTTTCACTGGCTGACCCGCGCACTGCAGGGCGATCTTGGCGTCTCGTTGCGCACGCAGGAGCCGGTAACGCACCTGATTGCCACCAAGCTGCCGGTGACGCTTGAGATGTCGCTGCTCGCGATGGTTATTGCGCTGCTGTTCGGCATCAGCATGGGCATTCTGGCGGCGGTGAACAAGAATAGCTGGATTGATCACGGCGCTAATTTTGTGGCGATATCCGGCATTTCGGTGCCGCACTTCTGGCTGGGGATCCTGCTGATCCTCATCTTTTCCGTCAACCTGCAATGGCTGCCGGCGTCTGGTTTTGTGCCATTTAGTGAAGATCCATTGCAGAACTTGCGCACGCTGTTGTTGCCCGCGCTGGTGCTGGGAACGGGGCTGGCGGCAACGTTAATGCGCCATACTCGCGCGTCGATGATTGCGGTGCTGAAAGCGGATTATATTCGCACTGCGCGCGCCAAGGGGTTGCTGCCAAAAGCGGTGATCATGAAGCATGCGTTCCGTAATGCGCTGGTGCCGGTGATCACCCTGACCACGCTGCTATTCGGCGAACTGCTGGGTGGCGCGGTGCTGACTGAGCAGGTGTTTACCATTCCCGGTTTCGGCAAGATGATTGTCGATTCGGTGTTCAACCGTGACTATGCGGTGGTGCAGGGTGTCGTGCTGGTGGTGGCAATGGGTTTTCTTGCGCTGAACCTGCTGGCGGATGTGCTGTATGTGTTAATCAACCCGAAAATGCGGAGCGAATAATGGCCGAACTGTCCACCACCGGCGTGGCGGCATCGCTGCCGCGTACGGAAAACCGGGTGCTGAAGAAGTTCCTCGCTAACCGTAGTGCGGTGATTGGCGCGGTGATTGTCGGTGTGTTTGTGCTGATTGCGCTGTTCGCGCCATGGATCGCGCCGTTTGATCCGGTCAAAGCGAACTTCCTGGCAGTACGCAAACCCCCGTCGGAGCTTTACTGGTTCGGCACTGATGAGTTGGGGCGCGATATTCTCTCGCGCATGATTTGGGGGGCGCGCACGTCGCTGCTGGCGGGGTGCGTGTCGGTGGTGATCGCCGTGGTGATTGGCGTACCACTCGGTTTGCTGGCGGGTTACTTCCAGGGCGTCTGGGACGGGGTGATTTCCCGCGTTATCGAAGCGCTGCTCGCCTGTCCGTTTCTGATTATGGCCATCGCACTGGGGGCGTTTCTTGGCCCCAGCCTGACCAATGCGATGATCGCTATTGGCTTGTCGGCGATGCCCATCTTTGCCCGCCTGACGCGCGGCCAGGTGATCGCGATTCGTAACGAAGAGTATATCGACGGCGCGCGGGCGATTGGTCTGCCGGATCGCTGGATCATCCTGCGTTATGTGCTGCCGAATGTGATGTCGCCGATCCTCGTGCAGGCCACGCTGGCGATTGCTTCGGCGATCATTACCGAAGCGAGCCTGTCGTTTCTCGGCCTTGGCCAGCAGCCGCCCTATCCGTCTTGGGGCGCAATGCTGAACACCGCGAAGGGCTTTCTGGAACAGGCTCCCTGGATGTCTATTTTCCCCGGCGTAACCATCTTTCTGACCGTGCAGGGATTTAATTTACTCGGTGACGGGCTGCGCGATGCGCTCGATCCGCGCCACGACTAAGGAGTTCTGATGACAAAAGCGATTGATTTCAATGTAAATTACGCCTCACATCGCGCACCGATGATTGGCCGTAACGCGGTAGCCACCTCACAGCCGCTGGCGGCACAGGCCGGGATGCGTATGCTTGCACTCGGTGGTAACGCGGTGGATGCGGCGATTGCGACCGCGATGGCGCTCACCGTTGTCGAACCGACCGGCTGCGGGATTGGCAGCGATGCCTTCGCCATTGTCTGGGATGGCTCACAATTACATGGATTGAATGCTTCCGGGCGTTCGCCCGCGAGCTGGCATGCGGATATGTTCGCCGGGAAAACGGCAGTGCCGGAACTGGGCTGGGATGCCGTCACTGTGCCGGGCGCGGTATCCGGTTGGGTGGCGCTGGCGGAACGTTTTGCCACACTGCCGCTGACCACGCTGGCGCAGCCGGCCATTGAGTATGCGCGCCACGGTTTTCCCGTCTCGCCGTTGATTGGTCATTTGTGGCAGCGCGGCTATAACAAACTCAAAGATCAGCCGGGCTTTAGCGCCTGCTTCGCACCCGAAGGGCGCGCACCGAAGATCGGTGAAATTTTCCGTAATCCGGCGCAGGCACGCACGCTGGAGTTGATTGCTCAAACCAATGGCGAGGCGTTTTATCGCGGCGAACTGGCGCAGAAGATTGCCGCATTCGCCAAAGCACACGGTGCGCACCTGAGCGAGGCTGACCTGGCGAATCACAAAGCCGATTGGGTCACGTTGCTGTCGCGTGAGTTTGCCGGTGGCTCCGTGCAGGAGTTACCGCCGAATGGGCAGGGGATCGCCACGCTGATTGCGCTCGGCATTCTTGAGCAGTGCGATATGGGTCGTTATCACCCGGACTCGGTGCAGTCGCTGCATCTTGCCATTGAAGCGATGAAGCTGGCACTGGCCGACCTTGACCGTTATGTTGCCGATGACGCACACCTGGAGTTTGCTGCAGAACTGCTCCTCAGTGACGATTATCTGAAGTCGCGTGCGGCGCTAATAGATCCCGATAACGCATCTGATTTTGTCTATGGCGCACCGACGCAAAGCGGCACGGTTTATCTCTCTACCGCTGATGCCAGCGGCATGATGGTGTCGTTTATTCAGTCCAACTTTATGGGGTTTGGCTCCGGCGTTGTGGTGCCGGACACCGGTATCAGCCTGCAAAATCGGGGCTGCGGTTTTGTGCTTGATCCAAAACACCCGAATGCGCTGGCGGGCAGCAAGCGCCCGTTTCACACCATTATTCCCGGTTTTGCGATGGGAGCCGACGGTAAACCGCTCATGTCGTTTGGCGTGATGGGCGGGCCGATGCAGGCGCAGGGACATTTGCAGATGGCGTTGCGCATTATGTTGCATGGGCAAAATCCGCAAGCGGCGATAGATGCGCCGCGCTGGCGAGTGATTCAGGGACGCGAAGTGGCGCTGGAATCAAGCTTCGATCGCAACGTGATTGCGGCGCTGCGCGAGCGCGGGCATGTGATAACGGTGGAAGATCCGCTGGCTGGCTATAACTTTGGTGGTGCGCAGGTCATTTACCGGATGCCGGAAGGTCACTATGTCGCGGCGACAGAGAGCCGCAAAGACGGGCAGGCGTTAGTGAGTTGATTAGCCCCCTCTCCCGGCAGGGAGAGGGGATCGCCTTACTCCAGCGTAAAGGGATCGGCATCCTGCCAGGCCGGAAACTTCTCGCGATACTCCTGTAACGCACTGAGTGACAACTCGGCGTCAATGCGCGTCGCCTGGTGCGGTTCGGCGGTGGCGATGATTTCGCCCTGCGGGCTGATAACCCGGCTGTCACCACGATAGTGGTGGCCGTTGCCATCGGTGCCGACGCGGTTGCAGCCCGCCACCCAGGCGAGATTTTCAATGGCGCGGGCAACCAGCAGCGATTGCCAGTGCAGCGAGCGCGGCGCTGGCCAGTTGGCAACATAAAGCAGCAGATCGTAATCATTGCGGTTGCGCGACCACACCGGAAAACGCAGGTCGTAACAGACCAGCGGCAGAATGCGCCAGCCGCGCCACTCAAACACCACGCGCTCATTACCCGCTTCGTAGTGATGGTGCTCATCGGCCATGCGGAACAGATGGCGTTTATCGTAGAAGTGCACCTTGCCTTGCGGTTCGACCAGCAAAAAGCGGTTCACCGGGCCGCGTTCGGTTTGCAGCGCGGCGCTACCGGCGACCAGCGCATCGGTCTGGCGCGCTTTGTTCTGCATCCAGGCAATGACCTCATCTTGCGGCATGGATTGTTTCGCCGCCTCCATGGCAAAACCGGTGGTGAACATTTCCGGCAGCACAATCACATCACGCCCGGTGACGTCTTCTAACTGGATATCGAAATGGCGCAGGTTTGCGGGGCCATCCATCCAGACTAACGGTTGTTGTAACAGCGTAATTTTTAAACCAGGCACAATAGCAACTCCCCCGTAAGACAGCATTTGCACACTGTAGCATGAGGATAAATAAAAAAACCCGCGTGATGCGGGTTTCGATAAGAGGAGAGCGTTTTCAGCCGCTTACTTCGTCAGGCAGCTTCCGGTTTACGCACTTTCTCCGGTGTTTTTACCACCGGCTGAGTCGCCAGTGCCTCCGGTTCAAAGTCGTCAACGTTAATACTGCGCAGGCGGCTGACTTCGGCTTTGTTCAACAGCGCGGCCTCTTCCTGATTAATCAGCCCGCTTGCCAGCGCCTGCTGAGCCAGCACGTCCAGACGGGTAAAGGGCAGGTTTTTGCCTAACTCTTTGCAGATGCGCTGATGGATCGGATCCGCTGCCATCACATCAACCAGCGCCTCTTCCAGCAGACCGACCGGGTTATGCTCGCTTGGCGTCAGGTACTGACCGCGGCCAATACGTGAACGCGTTGCGCTCGGGGTTTGCAGGATCTTCGCGACTTTGTGATCCAGTTTGTCGGACGGTGCGCGGTAATGACGACCGGTCGGGAAAATCACCAGGTTCAGGGCGCCTGCCACAAAGCGGTTCGGGAAGTTCTCCAGCAAATCATGCATCGCCTGTTCCGCCTGGTAGAGCGCATCCTGCACGCCCCAGTGTACCAGCGGCAGATCCGCTTCCTGACGGCCTTCATCGTCATAGCGTTTCAGCACCGCCGAAGCGAGATAGAGCTGGCTTAACACATCGCCGAGACGTGCCGAGATGCGTTCGCGGCGTTTCAGGCTGCCGCCAAGTACCGCCATGGACACATCCGAGAGCAGCGCCAGGTTGGCACTCACACGGTTCAGATGCTGGTAGTAACGTTTAGTCGCGTCACGGGTCGGCGTGGCGCTGGTTAAGCCGCGCGTCAGGCCGAGCCAGAGGCTGCGCATTTCGTTGCTGCCGACGTGGCCGATATGTTTGAACAACAGTTTATCGAAGGCGTCCACGTCGTTATTCTGCGCGGCAGCCATCTCTTCCAGCACATACGGATGACAGCGGATGGCACCCTGGCCGAAGATCATCATGGTACGGGTGAGGATATTCGCGCCTTCTACGGTAATGGCGATCGGCGCGCCCTGGTAGCTACGCGCCAGGAAGTTACCCTCGCCGAGCATGATGCCTTTACCACCGGCAATATCCATCGCATCAATAATTGACTGCTGACCGCGGTGGGTACAGTGATACTTAACGATTGCCGAAAGCACCGCCGGTTTTTCACCCAGCATAATGCCGTAGGTCACCAGTGAGGCGGCTGCATCCATGGCGTAGGCATTACCGCCAATACGCGCCAGCGGCTCTTCGATGCCTTCCATTTTACCAATCGATACTTTGAACTGGCGGCGGATATGAGCGTAGGCACCAATTCCCATCGCGACAGATTTGACGCCGCCGGTGGAGTTGGACGGCAGCGTAATACCGCGACCTACCGACAGACATTCCACCAGCATACGCCAGCCCTGACCGGCCATTTTCGGCCCGCCAATAATGTAATCGATCGGTACAAAGATATCGTCGCCGCGGGTCGGGCCGTTCTGGAACGGCACGTTCAGCGGGAAGTGACGGCGGCCAATTTCCACGCCCGGCGTAGAGGTGGGGATCAACGCACAGGTAATGCCTAATTCTTCGTCGCCACCCAGCAGCTTATCCGGGTCAGAGAGTTTGAACGCCAGGCCCAGCACGGTAGCGATTGGTGCCAGCGTAATGTAGCGTTTGTTCCAGGTCAGGCGCATACCGAGCACCTGCTCGCCCTGCCAGTCACCCATGCAGACGATACCGGTATCCGGAATGGCGCCCGCATCGGAGCCAGCTTCCGGGCTGGTCAGCGCGAAGCAGGGGATTTCTACACCGCGCGCCAGACGCGGCAGATAGTGATCTTTTTGTTCCTCGGTGCCGTAGTGTTGCAGCAGTTCACCAGGGCCTAAGGAGTTCGGTACGCCGACGGTGATCGCCAGAATACCGGAGACACCCGCGAGTTTTTGCAGCACACGAGACTGGGCATAAGCCGAGAATTCCAGCCCGCCGTACTCTTTTTTGATGATCATTGCAAAGAAGCGGTGCTCTTTTAAGAACGCCCACAGTTCCGGCGGCAGATCGGCCATTTCGTGGGTGATCTGGAAGTCATTCGCCATGCGACAGGCTTCTTCCACCGGGCCGTCGATAAACGCCTGCTCTTCAGCGGTCAGGCGCGGCTGCGGGTAGTTATGCAGTTTTTTCCAGTCCGGGTTACCGCGAAACAGATCGCCTTCCCACCAGGTTGTCCCGGCGTCGATGGCCTCTTTTTCGGTGCGCGACATTGGCGGCATCACTTTACGGAAACCACGGAATGCCGGTGCGGAAATCAACGCTTTACGCATCGGCGGCAAGTTAAACGGCACCAGAATAATCGCGAGCGGCAGCAGCACCCAGATAGACCACAGGCCAGCAACGCCCAGCGCGGCGGTCCACGCCAGCAGGATCACGCTGCTGAGCAGCAGATTAACGCGGTGGTAAAACAGCGCGCCGAGCAGAACAACCGTTGCGATAATGCTCAAAATCATCATAAAGAAAAGCTCCCTTGCTTGTAGGAGGTCTGACCACTTGTGATGTATTGGTTGTAGTGGATGTGATTTCTTTTAGCAATGTGTTTACAAAATAATTACAACCTGGTTCACATTGTTGAGGGCTTTTTGCGCACGGAAAATGAAAACCACAGGGCGCTACGGCTTTGACTTCTCGCCTGGAATAGTATCCGGTACACTGCGCAATGTTATTTACATTTATGCTGAAGGATATCCTCATGTACCAGGATCTTATTCGTAACGAACTGAACGAAGCGGCCGAAACGCTGGCGAACTTCTTGAAAGACGATGCCAATATTCACGCGATTCAGCGCGCGGCGGTATTGCTGGCCGACAGCTTTAAAGCCGGCGGCAAAGTGTTGTCCTGTGGTAACGGCGGCTCGCATTGTGATGCGATGCATTTCGCAGAAGAGTTAACCGGGCGCTACCGCGAAAACCGTCCGGGTTACCCGGCGATCGCCATCTCTGACGTGAGCCATCTCTCCTGCGTCAGCAACGACTTCGGTTACGACTATGTTTTCTCCCGTTATGTGGAAGCCGTTGGTCGCGAAGGCGACGTGCTGCTGGGTATCTCCACTTCCGGTAACTCCGGCAACGTGATCAAAGCGGTTGCGGCGGCGCGTGAGAAGGGAATGAAAGTGATCACCCTGACCGGTAAAGACGGCGGCAAAATGGCAGGCAGCGCAGATGTTGAAATTCGTGTGCCGCATTTTGGTTATGCTGACCGTATTCAGGAAATTCACATTAAGGTGATTCATATCCTGATTCAGTTGATTGAAAAAGAGATGGTTAAGGCTTAAGGAAGGCTATTTTTGCCTTTTTGACTCCGGCAGTGCGCGAAACCCTGTTTAGGTACAGTTAATCGACGCACTGTCCGTATGCCAACTGGCTGCACCAATTACGCCTTCTCTGATAAGGGCGCTGTGTGGGGGTGTGTATGTGCGAACTGCTCGGTATGAGCGCAAATGTGCCAACCGATATCTGCTTTAGTTTTACCGGTCTCGTCCAGCGTGGCGGCGGAACCGGGCCGCATAAAGATGGCTGGGGCATTACCTTTTACGAAGGCAAAGGCTGTCGCACGTTCAAAGATCCGCAACCGAGTTTTAATTCCCCCATTGCGAAATTAGTGCAGGACTATCCGATCAAATCCCGTTCGGTGATTGCCCATATTCGTCAGGCTAACCGTGGCGAAGTGGCGCTGGAAAATACCCATCCGTTTACCCGCGAACTGTGGGGACGTAACTGGACCTATGCGCACAACGGGCAGCTTACGGGTTATAAATCGCTTGAGACCGGTAATTTCCGCCCAATTGGCGAAACCGACAGCGAGAAAGCCTTTTGCTGGCTGTTGCACAAGCTGACCGAACGCTACCCGCGCACACCCGGCAATATGGCAGCGGTGTTTAAATACATTGCGGCGCTGGCAACGGAACTGCGCGAGAAGGGCGTTTTTAATATGCTGTTGTCGGACGGGCGTTATGTGATGGCGTTTTGTTCGACCAATCTGTTCTGGATCACCCGCCGTGCGCCGTTTGGCGTGGCGAAGCTGCTGGATCAGGATGTGGAAATTGATTTTCAGCGGGAAACCACACCAAACGATGTGGTTACCGTGATTGCCACCCAGCCGTTAACCGGCAATGAAACCTGGCAAAAGATTATGCCAGGCGAATGGGCATTATTTTGCCTGGGGGAGCGTGTAGTTTGACGCCAGTTGCGGCTGAACAGCGGTGTTCAGCGGCTTGCTAACCACATAGCGGCCATCCACTACCGAGACAACCGGCGGCTGGTGGGTGGTGGCGAAGTAGTCATAACCCGGCTTCAATTGCTTCCAGAAATCCGCATAGGTTGAATATTTATGGCGCTGCATATTGGCGTCGGTCATGCGGAACGGATAGATACTCACCTGCACGTTCGGCTGTCCGAAAACCAGCGCCGCGGTAACAAACTGGAAGATCTCATCAATACCGGAATCCGTCATCGCATAGCAGCCAATCGACACGCAAGCGCCGTGGATCATCAGGTATTTGCCTTCATAGCCGTGGGCGCGATCGTAGTTATTCGGAAACCCAATATTAATGGCTTTATAGAAACGGCTATCCGGCTTCAACTGACTGCGCTGCACGGAGTAGAAACCCTCCGGGCTTTTAAAATCACCCTGGCGCTGCTTGGGGCCTAACCCGCCGGAGTAATTACAAATCTTGTAGCTGTCGAGCAACTGATACTGCTCGCCCATCTTGACGTAAAGATCAAGGGTGCGCTCTTCTTTGAAGATCTGGATATAAATCGGCGACCCCATCAACTGCTGCTTATATTCTTTGCTGACCGGCGTTGCTGAACCGTTGCTGCTCACCAGGCCAGCAAAAGAGACGCACGGAAGCAGAAGCATCGCAATAAATAATGCGATTTTGCGCATACTACTTGTTTCCTTGATAAAGCTAATACCACATTGCCAGGACGGCAAAAGAAGCCCAAAATTCAGACTATTCTGTTTTGGAGCGCCCACATTAGCATTACGGCATTTTTTCGCAAGCCCCAATCTACATCGTCTTTCACGCTGCCTTATCATTGGCTTCGCTTTTGTCTCGCGTGAATAAGTTTGAGGATTACGTATCAAACGCTTGGCCGAAAGCTGGCGACTATTATGCGAGTAAAAAGCCTGAATTGCCGCTTATATTCCTCTCTTTTCGCCGGATTTACGTGCTGGCTTCTCAATTGCTGCAAGTGTGCTGTATACTTATCCAGTGTTCTGTGAGGGCGTACGCATGCGCAAAATCATACATGTTGATATGGACTGCTTTTTCGCGGCGGTAGAAATGCGCGATAACCCGGCCCTGCGCGATATTCCCATCGCTATCGGCGGTAGCCGGGTACAACGCGGCGTGATCAGCACAGCGAACTATCCGGCGCGCAAGTTTGGCGTACGCAGCGCAATGCCAACAGCGATGGCGCTTAAACTCTGCCCGCACCTCACGCTTTTGCCCGGCCGCTTTGACGCTTATAAAGAAGCCTCCAACCAGATCCGCGACATCTTCTCCCGCTACACCTCGCTTATTGAACCGCTCTCGCTGGATGAAGCCTACCTTGATGTTACCGAAAGCCCGTACTGCCACGGTTCGGCGACGCTGATGGCGCAGGAAATTCGCCAGACCATTTTTAATGAAACCCAACTGACTGCTTCGGCGGGCGTTGCGCCGGTGAAGTTTCTCGCCAAAATCGCCTCCGATCTCAACAAACCCAACGGGCAATATGTGATTACACCGGCTGATGTACCGGCATTTTTGCGCACGCTGCCGCTCGGCAAAATCCCCGGTGTGGGGAAGGTGTCAGCGGCAAAGCTGGAAACGCTCGGGCTGCGCACTTGTGAAGATGTGCAAAAGAGCGACCTGGCCATGCTGCTTAAACGCTTTGGTAAATTTGGCCGTGTTTTATGGGAGCGCAGCCAGGGCATTGACGAGCGGGAAATTAACAGCGAACGGCTGCGTAAATCCGTGGGCGTGGAGCGGACGCTGGCGGAAGATATTCACAGCTGGGAAGAGTGCGAAGCGATTATTGAACATCTCTACCCTGAGCTTGAGCGGCGGCTGGCAAAAGTGAAACCGGATCTGTTAATTGCTCGCCAGGGAGTGAAACTGAAATTTAATGATTTCCAGCTCACGACTCAGGAGCATGTCTGGCCGCGTTTAAATAAAGAGGATTTACTGGCAACGGCGCAAAAAACCTGGAACGACCGCCGTAGCGGGCGCGGTGTCCGGCTGGTCGGGCTGCATGTCACGCTGCTTGATCCTCAACTGGAACGGCAACTAGTGTTAGGGCTATAAAAATTACGCTACGGATCTATTTCAAACTTCTTTATCCCCGACGTTTATTTCTCGTTACTGCAAAAGCATTTCACCATCCCCTGAAGTCTCTTTGTATTTCATATAGCCCCGGATTTCGTCTGACGATCCCTTTTATTTGCTCAGATATAAAAGGAGATTCGAGCAATTCTCTTTGCCATCTCGCTTCGGAAAACATTTCTGATAAACGGCTGGCAACCTTGCTGATTGCTCATCGTCTGGAACAAATCAAAGAAGATGAACGCGCGACGTTGAAACCGGAACGTCGATTGTTTCACCAGCAGATTGAACGGGGAGCAACCCGCTGCGCGCGTTTAAAGGGATGGCATTTAAGGCAGTGTAGAGTCGGGGAAAATGTCCGCGCCGGGCGGCGCGGACTACAGGCTTATTTCGCCGGAATGGCTTTCAGCAGCTCGGTCAGCAGAGTCCAGTAATGGCCCACGCTTTCGATATGCACTTGCTCATCCGGTGAGTGCGGGCCGGTGATGGTCGGCCCAATTGATACCATGTCCATATCCGGGTACGGTTTTTTGAACAGACCGCACTCCAGACCTGCGTGGATCACCTGAATGTTCGGGGTTTTGTTGAACAGACGCTGGTAAGTTTCACGCACCAGCGCCATCACCGGAGAATGCGCGTCCGGCTGCCAGCCAGGGTAGCCGCCTTTCGGTGCGGTTTTCGCTCCCGCCAGCGCACCCAGTGACTCCAGCATGCTCACGACATAATCTTTGCCGCTATCTACCAGTGAGCGGATCAGGCAGATAATCTCGGCGTTGTCGTCTTGCAGCGTTACCACGCCCACGTTCAGCGAGGTTTCCACCACGCCTTTAGCGACGTCAGAGTTGCGAATAACCCCGTTCGGCGTCGCGTTCAGCAGGCGCACAAACGTATCGCGCGAGGCGGTGGTCAGCGCGGCTTTATCGCTGCTTGCGCTGTCCAGCAGCACCACCAGATTCTTCTCTTTGGCTTCCAGCTCGTTTTTCAGGATTGCCTGATATTCGCTGGCCAGCGTTTTCAGCTGTGCGGCTTTATCTGCCGGAACGGCGATAACAGCAATCGCTTCGCGCGGAATCGCGTTACGCAGCGTACCGCCGGTGAAATCGAGCAGACACAGATCCAGCTCCGCCGCGTGGCCGGCCAGGAAGCGCGCCAGCAGTTTGTTGGCGTTACCTAAACCGACATGAATTTCGGCACCAGAGTGACCGCCTTTCAACCCTTTCAGCGTCAGCTTAAAGGTTTCATACCCGGCGGGTACGGCTTCGCGGGAGAGCGGCAGGGTGGTGATAAAATCGATACCGCCTGCGCAACCCATGTAGATTTCACCCTCTTCTTCAGAGTCGGTGTTAATCAGAATGTCCGCCTGCAGCCAGTTCGCTTGCAGACCAAACGCGCCGTCCATACCAGCTTCTTCGGTCATGGTCAGCAGCACTTCCAGCGGGCCGTGTTCAACGCTGTCATCTGCCAGCACCGCCAGCGCGGAAGCCATGCCAATGCCGTTATCCGCGCCGAGCGTGGTACCGCGCGCTTTAACCCATTCTCCGTCTACATACGGGCGAATCGGATCGGTGGTGAAATCGTGTACTGTGTCGTTATTTTTCTGCGGCACCATATCAAGGTGTGCTTGCAGAACTACCGGCTTGCGGTTTTCCATGCCAGCGGTGGCTGGTTTACGGATCAGAATGTTGCCAACCTGGTCGCGCTCCGCATGCAACCCCTTTTCTTTCGCCCAGCTCATAATGTGCCCGGCGAGTTGTTCTTCATGGTAGGACGGGTGCGGAATAGAACAAATTTTGGCAAAAATATCCCACAGCGGCTGTGGTGATAGGTGAGACAGTTCAGACACGATGAGTCTCCTTACGAAGAGCCTGCGCAACGTACCTTGCAGGTCACAGGGTTAAATAAACGAACATCGCAAGCAGTCAGCTTGCGAGATGGCGTTGAGAATACCACTTTATTGCCGCGCTGCGAGCACCAGTGCGCGGAAAAAGCGCCGGTAATGCCGGGTAATACTGGTTTTTAGCGCTTCAGATCTCTATAATCTCGCGCAACCTATTTCCCCCTCGAATAATTTTTAAGCCGTTAAAACACAGGCTGGGACACTTCACATGAGCGAAAAATACGTCGTCACCTGGGACATGTTGCAGATTCACGCACGCAAACTGGCCGCCCGATTGATGCCTTCAGAACAATGGAAAGGCATTATTGCCGTAAGCCGTGGTGGTCTGGTGCCAGGCGCACTGTTGGCGCGTGAGCTGGGCATTCGTCATGTTGATACCGTATGTATCTCCAGCTACGACCACGACAACCAGCGTGAGCTGACCGTGCTGAAACGCGCAGAAGGTGACGGTGAAGGTTTTATCGTGATCGACGATCTGGTGGACACCGGCGGCACCGCTGTCGCGATTCGTGAAATGTATCCCAAAGCGCATTTCGTCACTATTTTCGCCAAACCGGCAGGTCGCCCGCTGGTGGACGATTACGTGATTGATATCCCGCAGGACACCTGGATTGAGCAGCCGTGGGATATGGGCGTGGTGTTTGTGCCGCCAATCAGCGGCCGTTAATTCTGCTTTGAAACATTTGCTCACGCCCGGTTTTGCCGGGCGTTGTTCTTTTTAGCGCGCAACAGGTTACAATAACCGCCGGTGATAGATACATGGAGCCTGCGCGCAATGTCACAGCCCAATCTTAGCGAAACGTTATTCAAACCCCGCTTCAAGCACCCTGAAACTTCCACGCTGGTACGCCGGTTTAATCGTGGCGCGCAATCGCCGATCCTGTCGACTCTTGATGGCAAAAATGTGCCGCACTGGTATCGCATGCTCAACCGGCTGATGTGGGTCTGGCGCGGCGTGGATCCGCGAGAGATCCTCGAAGTGCAGGCGCGCATTGTGATGTGTCAGGCCGAACGCACCGACCCGGAGCTGTATGACACGGTGGTGGGTTACCGTAACGGCAACTGGATCTATGAATGGTCCGTGCAGGCTATGTCGTGGCAGCAAAAAGCGATGCAGGAACCCGCGCCACAGATCAGTGGCAAACACTGGTTGCATGCGTCCAGTTTGTTCAGCATTGCCGCTTATCCTCATATTAAAGGTGATTCGCTCGCTGAGCAGGCGCAAGCGCTGGCGAACCGCGCGTATGAAGAGGCGGTGCAGCGTCTGCCGGGTGAGATCAAAGAGCTGCAGTTCGCCATTCCCGGCGGCACGCCGGTCACCGGATTTCTGCACATGCCGCCTGGCAATGGCCCTTTCCCGACGGTATTAATGTGCGGCGGGTTGGATAGCCTGCAAAGCGACTATTACACCCTGTTTGAACGTTATTTCGCGCCGCAAGGCATAGCGATGCTGACGCTGGATATGCCGTCGGTTGGCTTCTCTTCGAAGTGGAAACTGACACAGGACTCCAGCTTGCTGCACCAGCACGCACTGCAAGCGCTGCCGAACATTCCCTGGGTCGATCACACGCGGGTGGCGGCGTTTGGCTTTCGCTTTGGCGCGAATGTGGCGGTGCGCCTGGCGTACCTTGAATCTTCGCGCCTGAAAGCAGTGGCTTGCCTTGGGCCAGTGGTGCATGCATTGCTGAGCGACCCGCAACGCCAGGGACGCGTGCCGGAGATGTATCTGGATGTGCTCGCCAGTCGCCTGGGGATGCACGACGCTTCCGACGAGGCGCTGCGCGTGGAGCTGAATCGCTACTCGCTGAAAACGCAAGGTTTACTCGGCAGACGTTGCCCCACGCCGATGCTTTCTGGTTTCTGGCAAAACGATCCCTTCAGCCCGGAGGAGGAGTCGCGTTTAATCACCTCGTCATCTGGCAACGGCAAACTGCTGGAGATCCCGTTTAACCCGGTTTATCGAAATTTTGATAAGGCGTTGCAACAAATAACCGGATGGATCAACCATCATTTCCGTTAATAGATTGATAAATTCTATCGGTTTGGTAAAACAGTTGCTTCACAAAAGGAGATCGCAATGACGTTACCGAGTGGACATCCGAGAAGCAGGTTGATTAAAAAGTTTACTGCGCTGGGGCCTTATATCCGCGAAGAGCAATGCGAAGAGAACCGTTTTTTCTTTGATTGCCTGGCAGTTTGCGTGAATGTTAAGCCCGCGCCGGAAAAACGAGAGTTCTGGGGCTGGTGGATGGAAATGGAAGCGCAGGAGACGCGTTTTACCTACCGTTATCAGTTCGGCCTTTTTGATAAAGAAGGGCAATGGAAACCCACGGCGATAAAAGATCAGGAAGTTACCGATCGATTAGAGCACACGCTGCGCGATTTTCACGAACGTGTGAAAACCCTGCTGGCTTCACTTGAGCTGAAGCTGGAACCTGCCGAAAACTTCAAAGAACAATTGAAGCTCACCGCGTAACTCCCCGCATAAAAAACGCCCGATAGCTTGCGCTTATCGGGCCTGGCCGCAGTTTCCCGGCCTTTCACCTGAATCAGGTTAAATAAATGCCCTCTTGCGAGGGCATTCGATATAACGAGGGGTATTACAGTTACTGCAACTTAGAACTGGTAAGTCACGCCAACGGCAACAACGTCGTCGTCAGCCAGACCCAGTTTGTTGTCGTCTTTGAGCTGGTTGATTTTGTAGTCAACCATCGCAGAGAAGTTCTTGTTGAAGTAGTAAGTTGCGCCAACGTCGATGTAGTTAACCAGATCTTCGTCGCCAACGCCTTTTTCCAGGTCTTTGCCTTTAGTCAGGACATAGCCCAGAGACGGACGCAGACCGAAGTCGAACTGGTACTGGACAACTGCTTCAAAGTTCTCGGTTTTGTTAGCAAAGCCTGAACCCAGCCCGGTGCTCGCTGCGGCAGATACAGGTGTCATGTTGTAAGCGACGCCGTACATGGTGGCGATGTACAGGTTGTTAGCGTCGTATTTCGCGCCGGTTGCCCAGGCTTCGGCTTTCTCGCCGCGACCAAACGCTGCGGTGTTCTGCGCGTTGGTGCGGTCAGAGTTCGCATATGCGCCAATCAGGCTGAATGCGCTACCGCCGAAGTTATAGGAGAGAGAAGTACCCCAGCCGTCACCGTTCTGTTTGCTAACCGCACGGTTGCTTTCGTTTTTACCCTGGTACTGCAGGGTCATATTCAGTCCGTCGATCATGCCAAAGAAGTCGGTATTGCGATAAGTTGCAACGCCAGTAGTACGTTTGGTCATGAAGTCATCGGTACGGGTCATGCCGTCGCCGCCGAATTCCGGGAACATATCCGTTACGGAAGCCACGTCGTACAGCACGCCCAGGTTACGACCGTAGTCGATAGAACCAAAATCTTTGATTTTCAAACCAGCAAACGCCAGACGGGTTTTCTGGCTGGTCGCTGAGTTGTTGTTGTTGGTTTCGTCGTTGTTACCAGCAAATTCAGCTTCCCAACGGCCGAAACCGGTCAGCTGATCGTTAATCTGTGTTTCGCCTTTGAAGCCGAAACGCACGTAAGTTTTGTCACCGTCGTTGGTGGTATCGTCACTGAAGTAGTGCATGGCTTTCACTTTGCCGTACACATCCAGTTTGTTGCCGTTCTTGTTATAAACTTCCGCTGCGTGAACAGAAGAAGCAGAAGCGACAACGCTCATCACCATTAATGCCAGAGTGCTCTTTTTCATTTTGATTCCTGATTTGACTAACGCGCTAATATTCGCTGGGCATACGCCCCGTGAAAAACAGGAAGGGTTTTAACGCTGCGAAATTAAAGATTTATGACAAATTAAGAATATTTTTAAAAAGTTGTGTTTTTTTGTTTTTGCCATAAAAGTGTCAAATCCTGCCGCTACGCTTGCTGATCCTGCGCAACAAAAAAGTGAGCTGACAGCTCTGGCAGTTGGCAATCGCTCTGACTCCTGTTACAACGTCTGACGACGATTTACTTTCCTTATATTTCCTTAAAAAACGGCAGAGAATCATGAGTGACAGCCAGACGCTGGTGGTAAAACTCGGTACCAGTGTTTTAACGGGCGGTTCCCGTCGCCTGAACCGCGCCCATATTGTTGAACTGGTGCGCCAGTGCGCGCAGCAACACGCCGCCGGGCACCGAATTGTAATTGTGACGTCTGGCGCGATTGCCGCCGGGCGCGAGCATCTGGGCTACCCGGAACTGCCCGCGACTATCGCGTCAAAACAATTGCTGGCGGCAGTAGGGCAGAGCCGTTTGATTCAACTGTGGGAACAACTGTTTTCCATTTACGGGATTCATATTGGGCAGATGCTGCTGACGCGCGCCGATATGGAAGATCGTGAGCGTTTCCTCAATGCGCGCGATACGCTGCGTGCGCTGCTCGATAACAATATCGTGCCGGTAATTAACGAAAACGACGCCGTTGCCACCGCGGAAATCAAAGTCGGCGATAACGATAACCTCTCGGCGCTGGCGGCGATCCTTGCCGGCGCCGACAAACTGCTGCTGCTGACCGATCAGCAGGGTCTGTTTACCGCCGATCCGCGTAGCAACCCGGATGCGGAACTGATTAAAGACGTTTACGACATTGACGATGCGCTGCGCGCAGTAGCCGGAGACAGCGTTTCCGGCCTCGGTACGGGCGGTATGGGCACCAAGCTGCAAGCCGCCGATGTTGCCTGCCGTGCGGGGATCGACACCATTATCGCCGCTGGCAGCAAGCCAGGCGTGATTGGCGATGTCGTGGAAGGTATTTCCGTCGGCACGCGCTTTCACGCCCAGGAGTCGCCGCTGGAGAGCCGTAAACGCTGGATCTTTGGCGCGCCGCCTGCCGGTGAAATCACCGTTGATGAAGGCGCAACTGCCGCCATTCTGGAACGCGGCAGCTCCTTGTTGCCCAAAGGGATTAAAAGCGTGACAGGCAACTTTTCCCGTGGTGAAGTGGTCCGCATTCGCAATCTGCAAGGCCGCGATATCGCCCACGGCGTAAGCCGTTATAACAGCGATGCGCTGCGTCGCATTGCCGGGCAACATTCACAGCAGATTGACGCCATTCTGGGCTACGAATATGGCCCTGTCGCGGTGCACCGCGACGATATGATTACCCGTTAAGGAGCAGAAGTATGCTGGAACAAATGGGCATCGCTGCCAAAGCAGCGTCATACAAACTGGCATTGCTCTCCAGTCGCGAGAAAAACCGCGTGCTGGAAAAAATCGCTGATTATCTCGAAGCGCAGGCGGAAGCGATCCTGCTCGCGAACGAACAAGATCTGCTGGAAGCTCGCCGCAACGGGTTGAGCGATGCGATGCTTGACCGTCTGGCGCTCAATCCGGCGCGCTTAACCGCGATCGCCAACGATGTGCGCCAGGTTTGCAAACTGGCGGATCCGGTAGGCCAGGTGATTGACGGTGGGCTGCTTGACAGTGGCCTGCGCATTGAGCGCCGTCGCGTGCCGCTGGGCGTGATTGGTGTGATTTATGAAGCGCGTCCTAACGTCACGGTGGATGTCGCCTCTTTGTGCCTGAAAACCGGTAACGCCGCGATCCTGCGCGGTGGCAAAGAGACCTGGCGCACCAATGCCGCCACGGTAAAAGTTATTCAGCAGGCGCTGGAAGAGTGCGGCTTACCGGCCGGTGCGGTGCAGGCTATCGAAAGCCCGGATCGCGCGCTGGTGAATGAAATGCTGCGCATGGATAAATACATCGACATGCTGATCCCGCGCGGCGGCGCTGGTTTACATAAGTTGTGCCGCGAGCAGTCGACCATCCCGGTGATCACTGGTGGTATCGGCGTGTGTCACATTCTGGTTGATGATTCTGCGGAAATCGATCCGGCGTTAAAAATCATCGTTAACGCGAAAACCCAACGACCCAGTACCTGCAACACGGTGGAAACACTGCTGGTGCATCAAGGTATTGCGCAGCAATTCCTGCCCGCGCTAAGTAAGCAGATGGCGGAAAGTGGCGTGACATTGCATGCGGATGAGCAGGCGATGGCGCTGCTGCAAAATGGCCCGGCGAAAGTGGAAGCAGTGAAAGCGGAGCAGTATGACGACGAGTTTTTATCGCTGGATCTGAATGTGAAAATCGTGGCGGGTCTGGATGACGCCATCGATCATATTCGCCAGCATGGCACTCAGCACTCTGATGCCATCCTCACGCGTACGCTGCGCAATGCAGACCGCTTTATCAACGAAGTGGATTCCTCTGCGGTGTATGTAAATGCGTCTACGCGTTTTACCGATGGTGGGCAGTTTGGCCTGGGGGCGGAGGTTGCCGTTAGCACGCAGAAGCTGCACGCGCGTGGCCCGATGGGGCTGGAAGCGTTGACGACTTACAAGTGGATTGGTTTCGGCGACGACACGATTCGTGCTTAATTGAAAAAGGGTGATGCAAAAGTAGCCGTTTGATTCCCAAGGGCATTGACGCATCACCCGCTTAGTTTTAACCTTCTACTCCGTGATTCACGCCCGTGAACATATCGCAGGGCCGATATAGCTCAGTTGGTAGAGCAGCGCATTCGTAATGCGAAGGTCGTAGGTTCGACTCCTATTATCGGCACCACCTCAACTTCCTCAAACGTCCGTAACCATCCATAACATCTCTGATTTATAAAGTTTTTACTGCTTCTTTAATCCGTGTTAGTCCATAACCATCCAGTAGAATCCGGTACTGAATGTGTATAGGGTTGTGTATATGTTCCTGTTCGGTCCTGGATCTCTGTACCCATGCCTTAATGCCTTCCCATGTTTTATTTCCACAATATTTATTCGCGCCAGTATTCCCTTCCTGATATTCCCGCTACGGGAAATAGCGTTTTCCCCATAAAAAAAGCGCCCGCAGGCGCTTAGAGAGTGTTGTTCGACAACGGCATACTTATTTGGTCAGTTCAGCCGTCATATGAACATTATTATTGGTGTTGGCTTCAATGATTTTATATGAAGCGCCAGCCTGCTGTGCTTTGGCGGCAATTAATGATTCCGCTTCGTCAAGCGTAGAAGCAGTGGCGGTTACGCTCTGAGCGAAAGCACCAAATGACAGGACAGAAAGCACAGTAGCGACAGCAAGTGAATTGATGGTTTTCATAATGGTATTCCTTAAATTTTTATTTGTGCTGGGCGATAACGCCCGATTCAACATCTGTTATGGATGCCGGTTTTATACGGCAGAGCTTATTTGTAAATCACCGCGGTGCCGTGCAGGGTGTTCGGGCCGGTCACGGAAGTAATGCGGAATGATTTCGCACCCATTTCATCGGCTTTCTGCGCCAGTTCGCTTTGCAATGAGGAGAGATTGGTGCCGGCATTGGCAGAAATCACGCCCACTTTTTGTTGGTCAGCCGGAGTGGACTGCACTTCAACGGCGGCTACGCTTGCGAAAGAGAGGGAACTAAGTACAGCGACTGCGATCAGGGATTTGATGGTTTTCATAATTTTTGCCTTCTGAATCTGGATTTGTATGAGGTCGTAAGTATTAACTTAACGATCGATAGGTAAATGATAAATGTGATCTGTGTCACTCGTCAATACTATTTTTATAATGATCATTTAAATAATTAAAAATCGCTTTTTATTCATGAGGATAAAGCGTGTATTTTTTCGAAAAATTTCCGCTGGTCAGCCGCTTTGTAATGTTTTTATAATGATTATTAACTAAATTGACGTGAACGAGGGAGGAACAATGGCAACCGACGTCACATGCTGTACGCGGAAAGGTCGCGGACGGCCAAAAGTTTTTGACCGGGACGCAATGCTGGATAAAGCGATGATGCTGTTCTGGCAACATGGCTATGAAGCCACATCGCTGGCAGACCTGGTTGAAGCCACCGGCGCAAAAGCACCGACGCTGTATGCGGAATTTAACAATAAAGAAGGGTTATTCAGAGCCGCGCTTGATCGTTATATGGCACGGTTTTCCGCCAAACACCGGGCAGCGCTTTTCTGTGAAGAGAAAACCGTTGAGCAGGCGCTGCGCGATTATCTGCAAGCGTTAGCCAGCTGCTTTGCCGGGAGCGATACCCCGGCAGGCTGCTTTTTGATCAATACCTCTGCCACGGTTTCTGCTTCGTCGGAGCCGATAGCCGATACCATCCGGGAGCGGCAAACGGCGCAGGAGCAAACGCTGCTGACCTTTTTATTGCAACGTCAGTTACGTGGTGAGATCCCGGCGCAAACAGATGTGCAAACCAGCGCGCTTTTTTTAAGCTGCATTATCCATGGAATGTCGGTCAGCGCGCGAGAAGGCGCCAGTTTGGATAAACTGCAGCAGATTATCGACACGACGATGCAGTTGTGGCCGGTGTTAATCAGCCAGAGCGAACGGATTGGCGGTTAAGAGAATGGCATAAAAATGCGCGTGATGATTGCTACCCGCGGGCGAGAGGGTAGTTCGCCCGCGGTGAAACCATCAGTGATGCAGCATCTCGTCGACAATCTGCGCTTTGGTCATATTGTACGGATAATATGTCGGCCAGTTATCCATCTCTTTTAGCAGCGCTTCTTGCGATTCGTTGCCCATAAAAATATGGAAATGTTTTGACTGGCGCGGGCCGATAATATGGTCGCTGAACTGCACATATTTCGGCGCTTTTGATTGCGCGTCTTTGCATTCAAACAGATAACGCACGCCTTTTTTCCCCGAGGTATAAGTCAGGATTTTATAGCCCGCATAATCATAACGGCAGGAATTGACCGTTTTGCCAACGTGAAACTCCATCACATTGTTTTCTATGCCAATCATTTCTACATCCGTGGCGTAACCTTTTTGGTAATAAGCGCGGTACTCTTCAACGCTTTTACCTCCCTGTTTTGCTTTTTTTTCCAGCACCGGATCAAGCGCGCCGCTGAGCAGATAAGGGTTCACGGATTGCCAGATCCCGTCCCAATCGGACAATGCCCGGTCATTCACATCCTTATCGTCAAAAATGCCTTCGCTGGCTTTACGCTCCACTTCTGTAAGCGGTTTACCGTGGTGGTGGTCATGCGCTAACGTCTGCGCGCTCATTAGCAGCACACCCATGCCAAGTACAAAGGCCGATTTCTTCATGATCATATTGCGCTCCCTGGTTATCATTTGTTACGAAATGAAATGTTATAATATAACAATTACAAATACCACATCGCTTCCAATTCGCCAGCCAAATGAGAGGAGCGCCGTCTGACATAGCCAGCGCTATAAAACATAGCATTATCTATATGCTTATGATTAATAACTGATTTTTGCATTTTTGATTTGGCTGTGGCATCCTTGCCGCTCTTTTCGCAGCGTCTGCGTTTTTGCCCTCCTGTCAGGGCATTTAAGGGTCAGCAATGAGTTTTTACGCAATTACGATTCTTGCCTTCGGCATGTCGATGGATGCTTTTGCCGCCGCTATTGGTAAAGGGGCGATGTTAAAACGCCCACCGATAAGCGAAGCGCTACGCACCGGGTTGATTTTTGGTGTTGTTGAAGCCATCACCCCGATTATCGGTTGGGCCGCAGGCTTAGCCGCCAGCCAGTACATTATGCAGTGGGATCACTGGATAGCCTTTGTACTGCTGTTTGTGCTTGGCGTGCGCATGATGAAAGAAGGCCTGAGTAAAACCACGGATGAAGAAGTCGAAGCGCCGCGTCGCCACGGTTTCTGGTTGCTGGTCACCACCGCTATCGCAACCAGCCTTGATGCGATGGCCGTTGGTGTCGGTCTGGCATTTCTCAACGTGAACATTGTGGCGACGGCGCTGATGATTGGCCTTGCGACCACCATCATGGCCACCAGCGGTATGCTGCTGGGGCGTTTTCTTGGCGCGGCGATAGGTAAATGGGCGGAAGTGCTCGGCGGTGTTGTGCTTATCTGTATTAGCAGCTCAATTCTGGTGGAACACTTAGGCTTACTGTAACTTGCCCGAAGGTGCGAAATCGTCAACAATGCGTGCTCAGGTGATGGCGTTCCACCTGACCCAACCGCTTCCCTGAGAAGCTGATGACGCCTGGTATGTCTCTGTCATGAGGCATGTCGGGCGTTTTTCTTTTGTTCCCTGCATGCCTCGCACATTTGTTGATGAGGAAAAACATGCTGAAGTCTTTATTTGCCGTAATCATCGGGGGTTCTGCAGGCTGCGTGATCCGCTGGCTACTCGCGATTCGTTTAAATACCCTGTTTCCCAATCTGCCACCCGGCACGCTGCTGGTAAATTTACTCGGTGGGCTGATTATTGGCGGCGCGCTGGCATTTTTTACCCGCCAGCCGCATCTGGATCCCACATGGCGGCTGCTGATCACCACCGGGTTATGCGGCGGTATGACCACCTTTTCCACTTTCTCTCTGGAGATTTTTGCCCAGTTGCAAACGGGCAACTACGCGTGGGCGCTGGCTTCCGTGCTGGTGCATGTGGTGGGAGCAATTTTAATGACGGCGCTGGGGTTTGCGCTGATAAACGCCTGGTATTGATAAAACCGGAAGGGGAGCAATGCTGCTCCCCTTTTCTCAGCGTATTTCACGCTGCCATTTGCAGGCAGGCTTGTGCGCACGCCCGGCAACGTTTAGCGCACTGCTGACAGTGTTGATGTTGATGCCTGCTGCACTCTTCCGCGCAGGCTTTGCACACATCGACGCAAATCCGGCACAGCGAGGGTAAATGTTTGCTTTCCAGCGCCATAAATTGGCCGGCAAGCCGACACAGGGCGGCGCATTGTACGTCCAGTTTGATGCATTCACGCATCATGTCGATATTCTCTTCCTGCAGGCAAGAAAGTGCGCAGTGTTCGCAAGCCGCAGCGCATTGATAACAGGCTTCTGCGCATCGTTGGTGTTCTGTATGCATGATTTATCTCCACAATATTTATGTGTCATGAGATAAGTGTGCACAGAATATTTATCCCGACCATTTTATTTACACATTTCATCACACCAGAATTTTTTGAGATGAGCGGGTTTTTAGTAACTCGCTTATAACTATCAAGATTTATTTTTAATGCAACATGTGTGTTTAAATATTTCTTTCGGAGTTTTTATTTTTAGAGTGATATATTTTTGGATGATTAATTGACTAATTGAGATAAATAGCCAGACTTAAGGTTCCAACGCGATCGATATGGATTATTAACCGTATCGATTATATCGAAAACGAGATGTGGAGATATAACATGGCCGAACATAGAGGCGGTTCCGGTAATTTCGCAGAAGATCGTGAGAAAGCTTCAGAAGCGGGGCGTAAAGGTGGTCAGCACAGCGGCGGTAATTTTAAAAATGACCCTGAACGTGCATCCGAAGCCGGTAAGAAAGGCGGTGAAAATAGCCACAGCGGTGGAAAAAAATAACCACTTTTTATGGTCATTATTTTCTGAACGCTAGCGAGCCGGGGACGGCTCGTTTATTTTTTAATTAACAATGTTTTAAAGATAAAAATGCAGAGGTATTAATGGAATCAAAAAATAATGATGAGGGTGAGAGGATATGCACATTACCTGAAGGTTTACCCACCTGCTTATCTACTCATTTAATTGAACATTCTCACCATCCTGCCGAGATAATTGCTATTAATTTTACTGATATAGTCGATTTACGTCTCCCGCCTTATAAGAAACGTCTCGTGCACAAAATGGCCAATCGCAAACAACCCCCAAAAGAAAATAATCAGTAAACCCTTTTCACTTCTCTATCGACGCTGTGCTTCTTAAATGGTGTTAATTCCCCGTTTAATGTTGTTCCGCTAAAAGCCGCGTGGAGTCTTCAGCCATTCGTCATTACGAATACGAGTAGAACACTCTTTAGCGCATTGAAAATGCATAAAAAATAACCTTCAGGCCCAGTAAATCCGCGTTGCGCCTGAAGGCATGCAATTGCATCTTTGTTACTAACAATAAGCGTGCTAATTATTAGCAAATTTCAACCAGAAAAGCGCTATAAAACAGCGAGTTATGATGAAATAAACCGATCTTTTAGAATAATTTTTTTTATCGTTAACGCATTGATGTTATTGATGATTTGTCTAAATTTCATCCATCCTGACGTTTTTAACAAAACCGTTGTCGCAGCGGCAACCGCATTTGATGGGCTGTTTTTTTTCGCCTGCCGCTTGGCCTCTAAGGCTGCGGAGGATCTATAGTGAGTGAACTGAAGGCAACAAGAGGAGGTTTTGTGCTCTACATTGAAAAAGATGATCCTCGTGAAGCGCCGGAATCGGGTGATAAAAAACCCCAGCCGGTGAAGAAATAAATAAAAAGGTCGCTACGGCGGCCTTTTTATCGATTATTCAGTCCATTAACGGAAAAACCAGTAAGCAACTCGCGTCTATCTTCGCGGCCAGGTTGTTTTATCGAACGCAATTTGACGCCTGCCGGTTCGGCTTTGCTGCTTATCCATGCCTCTGAAGCGCGCATCTGTCGTTACGCACCGCAAGCCATGCGGGCGCAGAGATTTACTCCGCTTTCTTTTCCACATGCCCGAGCGGTTTTTCCGGGAAGCAGTAGTCGCGCACGCGGCGCTTTAACTCGGCCGCATCGGGGAAACCGCCGTCCAGCTTGCGATCCCAAATCACTTTGCCATCAACATCGATGACAAAAATCCCGCCAGTGCCCGGTATCAGCGTGACGGAACCGAGATCCGTACTAAACGTGTGCAGCAATTCTTGCGCCATCCAGGTGGCGCGCAACATCCAGTTGCATTGTGAGCAATAGTGCAAAGTGATGGCCGGTTTATTCATTTTTCGTTGACTCCTGGCGCGGATGGAAAAGGTTTGTATAAGCCTCATGCTGCTGAAAATCTGGCGGCATAACAAATTTATTGCAAATGATAACTGTTATCATTATCTTCGGTGTCGATAACATAACAATAACCTGCAACTCTTTTGCGCTGACTGCAATCTTGTGCGGTCTCCTGGAAGTCATACGTGAGCCTGATACTAATAAATTCTAAGGCTTACAAGACAATATGTGTAAATCGCACCTTTCCCTGCTGCGCTTTGACAAGCGTGTGCTGGTCACTTCATTACTCGCAGCGTTGTATCAAACCTCCGCATTTGCGGTAGATAACGGCACCTCATCGACAGCTTCCACCGGGGCTCAGCAAGATAACGCTGAGGAGATGCTCGTCACGGCACCCGCACCGGTATTAAAAGCCGGAAGCGCGCATTCCGTCAGCGCCCAGGATCTGCAAAACAAAGGCGCGAAAGACTTTGGCTCTATTATGCGTTATGAACCACTCATCAGCGCCACGGGCGCAAGCGGCGGTTCCGGCAACGGCAAAAGCGGTTTTGATCGCGGCGGTTATACTGGCTACAACATTCGCGGACTGGAAAGTAACCGCGTCGGCATCGATGTCGACGGCATCCCGCAACCGGACGCCACCGGGCGCAGCTACGTAAGTCGCGCAGGCCTTAACACTTTCGGCATTGGCCGCGATTATATCGATCCGTACATGTACGGCAGCGTTGATATTCAGTCCGGCGCTACCCGTACCGAGCAAGCTAACACCTCCATTGGCGGCAACGTCTCTTTCCGCCCGAAATCGGCAGATGATTATTTGCGCCCTGGCAAAGAGACCTACTTTGGTTACCAGAGCGATTATGACTCCGCGGATCGCAGCTGGCACAACGGCGTGACGGGAGCCGCAGGCGACGAAACCCTGCGCGGCATCATGGTTTACAGCCGTCGCGACGGTCAGCAAACCCGCAATAACAGCGGTACGGTTGACGCCTATCCGGCGAACTGGCACTCGGATGCGATGATGGCTTCCGGCATCTGGCAACCGAATGACGCGCACAAATTCACCGGTACGCTGGATTACTACCACAAAACCAACCATACCCATTACGATGCGTGGAACAATGCCGGCAGCGCCATTCTTGGCGACGCACAGCAAACCAGTCAGACGCGCCGCTGGGGCGTTAGCCTGAAAGATGACTGGACGCCGATGAACGACTGGCTGGACAGCATGTCCAGCAAAGTCTATTACCAGCACACCGAAGCGCATGACCGCACTTACATGCCGGACAGCGTCACGGCGACCATGGAAACGGTCTACTCCAATTACGACACCGATACCTGGGGCATTCAGAATGCGCTGGCGAAAACAGTGGGCCGTCACGATCTAAGCGCCGGTTTTAACGCCAGCACCAGTAAAACCGAGCGTCCGTTTAACCAGTCACCGGTGCCGAGCGCCTTTAGCGAGATCATGCAGCCGGAAGCCGACAGCCGCAGCTATACGTTAGGCGTATTCCTGCAGGATCAGATTAATTTCGCTGTCGATGGCCACCACTTCGCCATCATTCCCGGCATGCGCGTGGTTCATCAGTCGACAAAACCGGATAACCTCTCCAGCCTGACCGCCAATAGCAGCGTGCTGGACGAATCCGATGTGTCCTCCCTGTACGGTAAAAATTCCGACACCCAACTGCTGCCGTCACTGACCTTCCAGTACGACATCACGCCGCGTCTGATGACATACCTGCAATACAAACGCGGCGCGCAGTTCCCCAACGCCAGCCAGCTGTATGGCTCCTGGAACCTGGGTTCCAGCTATGCGGGGCGCGGGCAATATGCGCTTATCGGGAATACGGATTTGGACACCGAAACCAGCGATAACCTTGAATGGGGCATGAAAGGCGAGGTGACCGAGGGCGTAACGCTGCGCACGGCGTTGTTCTACAACAGTTATAAAAACTTTATCGCGTATACCCGTTACACCCGCTCCGGTAATCCGGATAAATTCACCAACGTGCCATCTAACATCTACACCACCTATCAGGCGGAAAACCGCGATAAAGCCTTTATCTACGGCGGCGAAATTAGCGCGAAATTCAACTTTGGCACCTGGTTTGAACAGGTCGATGGTCTGAGCGCAACGCTGGCGTATGGCTACAGCGAAGGGAAAGCGAAATCGCGCTATCTGGGCGACAAATACATCGATCTCGATAGCGTCGCGCCAATGAAAGCAATTGTCGGTGTCGCCTGGGATGATCCGGCCAAACGCTACGGTACGGCGCTGACCGCCACCTTCGTCAAAGGTAAGCAAGCTACCGCCACCAATCGTCAGACCTATACCAACACCGGCGGGTCGCTGGGCGATTCCGGCACGGAATATATGCGGGTGCCGGGCTATGGGCTGCTCGACTGGACGGCGTACTGGCAGGTGGCGAAAAACGTCAAAATTAACGGAGGCGTTTACAACATCACCGATCGTAAATATTGGGATTACCTGAACAGCCGTACGCAGGAAGAGACCACCAACCAGAATGCGTATGACAAAGCGCTGGCGGTAATGCCGGGGCGGACATGGCAACTGGGCGTCAATGTTGATTTCTAAGGCGATGTCATTTCACGTTGCCGGTACTACCGCTTTGCCGTCGCGATGCAGCGTGAATGATTTCTCTGCCAATCGGTAAGTTTTCTCCCTCCCCGGTATCGCTGTCGGGGATTAAAACAGTTAAGGAAGTGAACAATATGCCTGCAACATCACGTGATTTCACCGCAATCTGGCAGCACTATCAGGCCATTAAAGCGCAACAACCGGCGAAATACGCCCGCGACATCGCGACCGAGATGGCGATAAGCGAAGCCGAATTAACCTATGCCCGTGTCGGCCACGACGCCGTGCGCCTGCAAGGGGAAATGCGCGACATCCTCGCTGCGCTGGAAGCTGTCGGCGACACCAAATGCCTCTGTCGCAACGACTACGCGGTTCATGAACAGATTGGCCGTTTCACCAATCTGCATATCAGCGAGCGCGCCGGGCTGGTGCTTAACCCGCGTGCGCTCGATCTGCGTTTGTTTATCAACCAGTGGGCCAGCGCCTTTCATTTGCATGAACAGAGCCCGCGCGGCGAACGTCAGAGCATTCAATTTTTCGATCGGCAAGGCGATGCGATACTGAAGGTCTACCTGACGGAACACACCGATATTGCCGAGTGGAACGCCGTTATCGCCCGTTTCACCGCGCCGGAGAACCCGCCGTTAACACTCACTCAAGCTGCCAGCGAACAACACGCAGAACACGCAGACGGCGCTGCGCTGGACAGCGAATGGCGCGCCATGACGGATGTGCATCAATTCTTTGGTTTGCTGAAAAAGTACAACCTCTCGCGCCAGCAGGCGTTCCGGCTGGTGGGCGACGATCTTGCCTGCCTGGTCAGCAATGACGCGCTGCCAAACTTGCTGGAAACGGTGCAACAGAAGGGGAACGAAATCATGATTTTCGTCGGCAACCGTGGCTGTGTGCAGATCTTTACTGGCGTGTTGGAAAAACTGACGCCGATGAAAGGCTGGATAAACATCTTCAATGAAAACTTCACCCTGCATCTGCGTGATACCGGGATCGCCGAAAGTTGGGTCACGCGCAAACCTACCGCCGACGGCCATGTCACCAGCCTTGAGTTGTTCGCCAAAGACGGTACGCAAATCGCTCAACTTTACGGTCAGCGTAGCGAAGGCCAGCCGGAGCAAAGCCACTGGCGCGCGCAGATTGATGCATTAACCAACCCGGAAAAAGCCGCATGAAAAAATTATTGATGCTGCTGGCGGCGCTGCCGCTGATGGCAAGCGCCGCCGGGCAAAAAATTGTCTCCCTGGGCGGCGATGTCACCGAAATTGTCTACGGGTTAAATGCGCAGACGCAGCTGGTTGGGCGTGACAGTACCAGCACCTGGCCCGCCAGCGCACAAAAACTGCCGGATGTCGGTTATGTCCGCCAGCTCAACACCGAAGGCATCCTCTCTCTGCGTCCGACGCTGGTGCTGGCCAGCGACCAGGCGCAACCTTCGCAGGTGTTGCAAAAAGTGCAGGACAACCACGTCAGGGTGGTTGCGGTACCGGGCGGTTACACGCTGGCGGCGATTGATAAAAAAATCGCGGTCATTGCGGATGCGATCGGCAAAACAGATGCAGGCGCGCAGTTGCGTAAAACGCTGGCGAACGATATTGCCGCACTACCGAAACAGCCGCTGAACAAGCGCGTGCTGTTTATCCTCAGCCACGGCGGGATGGGGACAATGGTGGCCGGCCAGAAAACTGCTGCCGACGGCGCGTTGCGTGAAGCGGGGTTACAAAATGCGATGCAGGGCTTTGACCATTACCGTTCGATGTCGCAAGAAGGGGTGATCGCCAGCCAGCCGGATCTGGTGGTAATTTCCGCCGACGGCGTAAAAGCGATGGGTGGCGAACAGAACCTGTGGCGGTTGCCTGGTCTAGCGCAGACGCCCGCCGGGCGCAATAAACAGGTGTTGCTGGTAGATGATGTGGCGCTGCTCGGTTTTGGTTTGCGCACGCCGCAGGCGCTGCTGGCGCTGCGTAATAAAGCGGAACAACTGCCCTGATGAATCGCCACGCTTCCCGTACGCTCTGGGGGCTTGTGTTGCTGCTGCTTGGGTTGACGGGGCTGGCAAGCACGCAGGGCGCGATGCAATTGCCACTCGCCAGTTTATGGCAGGTCGGTGACGAGGCGCTGCGTCAAATCTGGCTGACGGTGCGTTTGCCGCGCGTGGTGTTGGCGCTGCTGGTTGGCGCGGCGCTGGCGCTTTCCGGCTGCGTGATGCAGGGGCTGTTTCGCAACCCGCTTGCCGATCCCGGATTGCTGGGCATCAGCGGCGGCGCGTCGTTAACGGTCGCCTGCTGGCTGGTGCTGCCGATTACCGTTTCACCGCTGGTGGCGTTGTATGCGCCGATGCTGGCGGCGTTTATCGGTAGCCTGGCGGTAATGATAGTGATTTATCTGCTCAGTAAAGCGGGCGAGGCCGGTTTATCCCGGTTGCTGCTGGTGGGGATCGCCATTAATGCGCTTTGCGGTGCGGGCGTTGGCGTCCTTTCGTGGATCAGCAACGACGCGCAATTGCGCCAGCTTTCACAGTGGGGAATGGGCAGCCTCGGGCAGATCGAATGGTCGACGTTAATGGTCGCCGCCAGCCTGATCCTGCCCGCATCGCTGGTGATTTGGCGCGTCGCCAGCGCGCTTAATCTGCTGCAACTGGGCGATGAAGAGGCGCACTATCTGGGCGTCAATGTGCCACGGCTGCAGCGCATATTGTTGGTGTGCAGTGCGCTGCTGGTGGCAACGGCAGTCGCGGTGAGCGGCATTATCAGCTTTGTTGGCCTGGTGGTGCCGCATTTGATGCGCATGTGGCTGGGGCCGGATCACCGTGCGCTGGTGCCCGGCGCGTTGCTGGCGGGGGCAATGTTGCTGCTGGCCGCGGATACCGTGGCGCGCACCGTTGTCGCGCCCGCCGAAATGCCGGTTGGCCTGCTGACCAGCATGGCTGGCGCACCGTGGTTTTTATGGCTGATCTTTCGCCAGTCGAAGGCGGTGACATGAACAGACTTTTAACCGCCGCGCATTTGCGGCTCAACGCCGGTTCACGGCGGCTGATTGACGATGTTTCCCTGACGCTGACCGGCGGCGAAAGGGTGGCGCTGATTGGCCCGAATGGCGCAGGGAAATCGACGTTACTGCGTCTGTTAACCGGTTTTCTGCCCGCGGCGGCAGGGGAGTGCCATCTGGAAGGCAAACCGCTACAGGCGTGGACGGCGCAAGCGCTTTCGCGCCGCCGGGCGGTAATGTTGCAACAGACCACACCTGGTTTTGACTGGTCGGTGGAGGCCATTATCGCCATGGGACGTGCGCCCTGGGGACCGCAACACGAACGCGAAATTGTGCAGCAGGTGGTGATGCTGACCGGCTGTGACGCACTGTCTGGGCGGCGCTACGTCACGTTATCAGGCGGCGAAAAGCAGCGGGTACAACTGGCGCGCTGCCTCGCGCAACTGTGGCATCATGACGGCCCGGAAGGCTGGCTGTTTCTGGATGAACCGACGTCGGCACTCGATCTCTATCATCAGCAGCAGGTGCTGCGCCTGCTAAAGCGGCTGACGCTGGGCGGCAAACTGCATGTCTGCGCGATACTTCACGATCTCAACCTTGCTGCGTTGTGGGCGGACAGGATTTTGCTGTTACACCAGGGAAAACTGGTGGCACAAGGCACGCCGGAACAGGTGATTCAGGCACCGCTTATCGCGCAGTGGTACGGTGCCGAAGTCGAGGTGAGCCAGCATCCGGGTGGGAATACGCCGCAGGTTTTTCTCTCGGTCTGATAAACGCCACGGTTGGCTGATGAAGCCGTATTTTTGCTAAAGTTTAGTGTGACTTAACTGATGCGGAGATCGGCAATGACCTTACCGCCTTTGCAGGCGCTCATCTGTTTTAATGCTGTCGCACAACACGGCAGTATGAAAGCGGCGGCAGCAGCGTTGTCTATCAGCGCCAGCGCAGTGAGCCAGCAGATTGCCAAACTGGAAGCCTGGGTGAATGTGCGGCTGTTTATGCGCGGCTCGCGCGTGCTCACGCTGACACCGGAAGGGAAAATTTACCTGCGGGCCATTCAGCCTGCCTTTCATCAGATTTCACAAGCCACCCACCGGTTAATTGACGCGGCGGCGCACCACCGCGTGAGCGTCAGTTGTTCAACGGAGTTTGCCATGCACTGGTTGCTGCCAAGGCTTGGCGGCTTTGAACGTTATTACCCGCATGCCGAGGTGCTTATCACTACCGCTACGCGGGACGTTGATTTGAAAACGGAAGGGATCGATTTTGCTTTTCGCCGCGCGGTGCAGGCCGGGAGTGAATACATTTTGCACCCGCTGGAGAACAGCGGCGGGATGCAGCTGATCTACGACAAGTCGGCGCTGTTAGAACCGCTTTGCCACGCCTTTCGTGACTGGCTGCTGGCTGTCGCACAGGAACATCACTGGCCGGAATGGTAAATGCAAAAGTGGCGGCATGTTCGCGTTCCGGTAATTGTATATTTATCGGCGGTTACGCATATTGCCACCACAATCGATGCAGTTCATCTCCATTGTCACCAGATTCGGGCCGCGTTTCCCACGGTTTATCGATAATAAAGTGCAGGTTTTTCACCTGCGCTAAATCCCACATTTGCGGATGCTGAAGCGGCAACGTTTTTAGAGCGTTATAGCCATAATGCAGCGGCAGCCAACGGTCGCGGAACACCTCGTTAAGAAAATCCTGCTCGGCAAAAACATAGCCCGAAATATCCGCTTTCTCCGCCAGCTTCGCCATCATCTGCTGATAAAGGGCGTTATCCGGCGTGAGCAGCAGAAAACCGCCGTTCAGGTAGTTATCCAGTGACGCCGGTGGGGTGGCATGCATTTGCGCGTCCGTACACCAGCTGTAATAGCAGTTTTCCGGCCGCCAGCTTACCGGGTAGCTTTCGATATGGTTAGGGTTACAGCGACAGGCATGGCAGGCGGCGATGGTGCCTGCGGCCAGCGGCAGTTCAAAGAGATGATCCATATTTTGCAGCACCAGCATGTCGGCATCGAGAAACGCCACCCGCTGATATTCGGTGAGCGTCCACACCGCCAGTTTGCTCCACACGTCGGCAAAGCGGGCGTTTGCATAGCGGCTTTCAAGCGCGGGATCGGGGCCGATAACCGGCACTTCCCGCACTTTGCAGCCCTGTGCGCCCAAGTGCTGACGCGTGCTGTCATCAATGGTGTCGGTCACCATCACCACCAGCGGCCACGGTGAGCCACTGGCGCGCAGCGAACGGTGTAGCGTTTCTACGCCCGGCAGGTAATCCGGCTGTGTCAGGAGGGTGACCCAGGCGAATGCGGCACTCATGACAACAGCTCCGTCATAAACGTATTGAGGAATTTGCCCTGCGGATCAAAACGCTGGCGTACGGCCTGAAACGCCGTCCATTGCGGGTAAAGCGCTGGCCAGTCGTATAAAGTCGGGTCGAAGTATTTCCCCCAGTGCGGCTTCCCGCCTTCTTCTGCCAGCAACTGTTCGGCGGCGCGCAGAAACGCCAGCCCCTCTTCAGAGAGCGAGCCGTCTTCGGCGTAATAGACCACAAAGCCAAAAAAACAGGTTGGTTGCTGCCAGGCCGGGCTCAGCCACGCCCCGGAAGGCCCGGTGCAGCGCAAAATTATCGGGTAGTGCATATGCGGGTGCGATTGCTGATGCCAGGCTTTAATACGTGCAATCACCGCCGGGGCGCGCGCCAACGGAATACCAATTTCTATATTGATTTGCGGCGTGGCGATACCGCGGCAGAACACCTGGTAGATATCGCCAGTCACATCTGAAAAGTCTTTAAAGCGCGTCACGGTGCGAAACGGCTTGCCGTTTTCATCAACAATGTTGGTGTCGTCATGCATCTGCTCCAGCGTTTTTTCCACCGTGTCGTTCATCTGCGTGTCGGTCTCTTCCCGCTCGACCAGATCGCCATGGTTATCGCGCCATAGCGCCATTTCATCGGCGGTAGATTCGCGTGCGTTCCAGGTATGAACTTTGTTTTCATCCGGGAACCACCACGTTTTGCTGAAGGCCCATTGCTGGTTCCAGCTAAGCAAGTCTTGCGCAAGATTCTCTGCGCTGCTGGCGCTTTTAAAGCAGGTATACAGCGTTGCCGGGCGCGTACGTAGGGTGACGGCGGTGATTGCCCCCAGCGTGCCGAGCGCCAGTTGCGCGGCGGCAAACGCCGGTTGCTGGCGGTCAATCTCGTGGATCTGCCCGGCGGCATCCACCAGCCGGATGCGCAGCGCTTCATCCGCCAGCGAGCTTTGCTGCATGCCCTGGCCGTGGGTTCCCGTTGAAATGGCGCCCGCCAGCGTTTGTGAGTCGATCACGCCCGGCGACGCGTACAGCATACGGTTCATGACGGTGAGGAGTTCAAACACTTCGTGCAACTGCGTCCCGGCGCCAAACGTTACGCTGTCGTCATCCACCGCCAGCACACCGCGCAGCGCAGAGATATCAATCAGCGTATCGCCCGGCTGGCTCAGTTTCAGCATGCGCCCAGGCGACATGCGGCTACCCATCACTCGCACGCGCCCGGTAGCGGCAGCAATAACCTGCTGTAACTGCGCTTCATTTTCCACGCGGATAACGGCGTTTTTGCAAGCCAGTACCGCGTTTTTCGCCCAGTTAAAAAGGTGCGGATCTTGCGGATCCGCATGTGGCTGACGGCGTGGAAAAAGGGTGTGCGTGTCGGTCATGGGCGGCTCCTCGCTCAGATTTTTATTTATTAACCAAGCGTAGCGCATCACAGAAACTGTGAGTTTTGACGCGTCTTTTCAGTACGTTGCATCGTGGCGTAACAGCGAATGAGTTACTGATAGTCTGGCGTAACAAAGCGCAGGCGGAACAGATAATTAAGCTCTCCACACGGCACGCTAGCGCGGGCGTAGTGCTGATAATCAGGCCATTTGCGGCCTGATTATTGAGGGCTTACAACGTGATGGTCGTGAAATGGGCCAGCGCGACATAGCGACACGTGGCGGAGTGAAAAGGTTAGCGGCTTAATAGTGTTATTAACGTTGCCAGCGCATATTTCACCGACTGCTCAATCACGCTTTCGCAATCCCCGGCAAAATGGCGCAGCGCCGTGATCGGCGTTTGCCCCGGCAGCGCCCAGGCAAACCACACGGTTCCGGCCGGCGTACCATCTTCGCCGCCATCCGGGCCGGCATAACCGGTGACCGCAATCCCGACCGGTTCATGGCTGACCGCGCAAGCGCCTTGCACCATCTCGCTGGCTGTCTGCTCGCTCACCGCTGTCCAGCGTGCCAGCGTTTCGCGCTTAACATGCAGCAGGGTACTTTTCGCTTCATCGGTAAACGAGACAAACCCGCAACCAAAGAAAGCGGGCGTATCACCAGCGGCGCACAGCGCGGTGGCGATTTGCCCGCCGGTGCAGGATTCCGCCGTGGTGACGCGTAGCTGTTTTTGGGTAAGCAGCTCGCCCAGTTGTGCTGCCAGCATCGGAATCGGCAGGCAGAGCAGGGCATTCATGTTGTTGGTTAAGGTAATGTCTTCATTCATAGGCTATTTTTCGTCAAGTTGGTTGTGACCCGGTAAGCAAAGTATAGCGAGCGAAAAGTCATGATGAGTTTTTGGGAATAATCGAGATATGGCCGTTGCGCTCAAGAATGGCGAATTTAATCTCCGCCAGATCGGCAATGCCCTGGTTATTTCGCGCTGACACCATAATGTCGTCGCGCGTGATATCGGCTTCGCGCATTTTGTTTTCCAGCATTTGTCCGTTCTCCACTAACACCACAGGCGTGCCGTCGATCAGGTTTTCCGCCCCTTTAACGTACTTCTTCAGCGTGCCGAATAAGATATCCACCACCACCAGCGTGATAATGGTCAGCGCCGCGCCGGTTACGGAGAAGTCATTGCCGAGCAGCGCTTGTTGCGTGGCCTCACTGATGATCAGCAGCAAAATCAGATCAAAAGAGGTCATCTGTAGCAGCGCCCGGCGTCCGGCGATTTTGAACACCACCATCAATACCAGATAGATAGCTATCGCGCGTAATACCATGTCCATCGCGTTCTCCTCAGGGCCAGATAAACTGCGTCAGGGTGACCGGGGTTGCGTTATTCACTGAAATCCGCTGCGTGCTGTTACCAACGCCAAGCGGCGTCAGACCCAGCCACACGGTCAGCGGTTTATCGGCGGCAGGACGGGCATATTCCAGCACCAGTTCGCCGCTACGGCTGTACATGTTTAGCGGTTGTGGTTGCAGGGTGCGGATCTCAAAATCGTGCATGAAATCGCCGCCTAAGGTGAAGGTGATGCGGTTATCGGCTGTGGCATTGGCGGTAATCTGCATATCCAGATCGCTTTGTAGCCGACCAAAGCGGTCGTACTCCACGGTGAGATGGTGATCGGCGCTGGTCGCCGTTTTTTTGCTTAGCCAGCCTTGTGAAAAGAGCCCGCACAGCGCGGCAATCACAATGATGATAAGCGCTATCGCTCCCCATTTCTGCACCTGCATTTCAACATGCAGCCAGAAAGGGTTGTCTTCCACGGGCCATGTTCGTTCTGCATCAGCGCTGCTTTTTTTCTCCATACGCCCTCCACGGGTTCGCCGTAAATAACGTAAAGAGTGTAGATGACGGGGGGAGAAAGAGCGCTTCGTCACGCCAGCGCTCTGTACTGAGATCAGCTCGTAATGCGGGGTGTCACGCGTCCATGCAGCGCCGGGTTGTCGCTTTCGTCTTTCAGCTGCACACCAGTGAGACGGCGCAGAAATGCCTGTTCCAGCAGCCAGGCGAGCTTAAACGCGGCGGCCTCATAATTGAGCCCTTCCGGGCGAATGTTAGAGATGCAGTTGCGCTCGGATTCAATGCGCTGGCGCGCGGGTTTCCAGGTGAGGTAGACGCCGAGGCTATCCGGCGAGGACAACCCCGGACGCTCGCCAATCAGTATCACCACCGCTTTACTGCCCAGCGTTTCGCCAATGTCATCGCCAAGCGCCACGCGCGACTGGTGCGCCAGCACGATGGGGCCGAGAGAACGTCCCAGCGTGTCCAGATAGGGCAGCAGGGCGGTGATAAGCCCGACGGACTGGCGATGCACGGCGTGGGAAGAGAGCCCGTCGCCAATCACCAGCAGCAGATCGTGCGCGGGCGGGCGATGAGTAGCAAGCGTTTCGCGGCTCTCATCACTGAGCTTGCGCCCCAGATCCGGGCGATTCAGGTAGATATGCCGGTCGGCAGCGGCACTGTGCGCCTCCAGCGTTTTTAAGCCAAGCGCATGGAGCTGCTGTGCCAGGCTTTCACTGTCAAAGGGCTGGTGGATGGCATCACGCGCCTGGGCGTGCGCGAGGCCAAAGTTAAGCACTTCCCGCGTTGGCAGGCTGGCGCCGCTGCGCCCCAGCGCAATGCGGGCATCGGTAAACTCACGCAGCAGTGTCCAGGCATCGGGTCCATTCATGCATGCGCTCCTTGTGGCATAACGGTCAGCAGCGGGTGGTTTGCACCGGTCAGGCGCAACTGGCCATGAGTGTCGATAATCTGCATCTTCGTTAGCCACTCGGCGAACTCCGGCGCATGTTTCAGCCCCAGCAGGCGGCGGGCGTAGAGCGCATCGTGAAACGAGGTGCTCTGGTAATTGAGCATGATGTCATCCGCGCCCGGTACGCTAATCAGGAAGGTCAGCCCGGCGGTACACAGCAGCGTCAGCAACGTGTCCATATCATCCTGATCCGCTTCGGCGTGGTTGGTGTAGCAGACGTCGCAGCCGATCGGCAGCCCCATCAGTTTGCCGCAGAAGTGATCCTCCAGCCCGGCGCGGATGATCTGCTTGCCGTCGTAGAGGTATTCCGGGCCGATAAAACCGACCACGGTGTTGACCAACAGCGGGTTAAAATGTCGTGCTACCGCGTAAGCGCGCGCTTCGCAGGTTTGCTGATCGACGCCGTGATGCGCATTGGCTGAAAGGCAACTGCCCTGACCGGTTTCAAAATACATTACGTTGTTGCCCAGCGTGCCACGCTTCAGGCTCAGCGCCGCTTCATGCGCCTCGTGCAACAGCGCCAGGTTGATGCCAAAACCGCTGTTAGCGGCTTCCGTCCCCGCCACCGACTGGAACACCAGATCAACCGGCGCACCGCGTTCAATCAACTGGATGGTATTGGTGACATGCGTCAGTACGCAGGACTGGGTAGGAATGGCAAAGCGCTCAATGATGTCTGCCATCATGTGGTTAAGCTTTTGTAGCACCGGCAGGCTGTCGCTGGCCGGGTTGATGCCGACCACCGCGTCGCCCGCACCATACAGCAGGCCATCGAGCATACTGGCGGCAATGCCTTTCAGATCGTCGGTCGGGTGATTGGGCTGCAAACGCACGCTAAGATGGCCGGGCAGGCCAATGGTGTTGCGAAACCGGGTGATCACGCTGCATTTGCTGGCGGCGAGGATCAAATCCTGGTTACGCATAAGTTTACTAACGGCGGCGGCCATTTCCGGGGTGATCGCCGGGGCAACATGGCTAAGTGTAGCGGTATCGGTGCTGTCGGCCAGCAGCCAGTCGCGGAATTCGCCCACTGTCAGGTGGGCAATCAGGGCAAACGCGCGGCTATCGTGGGTATCGATAATTAACCGCGTCACTTCATCGTCCTCATACGGGATAAGCGGCGAGGCGAGGATCTCGCGCAGCGGCACATCCGCAAGGGCGATTTTCGCCGCCATTCGCTCTTCCGCCGACTGCGCCGCCACTCCGGCCAGCACATCCCCGGATCGCGCCGGGGAGGCTTTCGCCATTAACGTTTTCAGGCTGTCGAACTGATAAGTACGGTGAGCCAGCGTGGTTTTATACATTCCGTCTCCTCAGGAGAGCGCCCGCAGTTGCGGGTCCATCTCGGCACGTTCACGCGCGTGCGCCGTTTTACGAAACCACATATAGCCGCCCAGCATCATCAGCGCGAAGATCAGTGCCAGCAGCGTGTTGTACCAGACCATCGCTACCAGGCAGAGTACCGCCATGCCCAGCGCAAACGCGGGTGCGTAAGGGAACAGTGGCGCTTTAAACGGGCGCTCAAGTTCCGGTTCGCTGCGGCGCAGCTTAAACAGCGCGGCCATTGAGGTGATATACATAACGATAGCCCCGAAAACGGACATCGTCACAATACAGGCGGTGAGCGGCATGCCGCTGATGGTGACCAGCGAGTCGGAGAAAATCGCCGCAATACCGACCACGCCACCGGCGAGGATCGCCAGGTGCGGAGTGCGGGTTTTGCGATTGAGGTTTGCCAGGCTTGCCGGCAGATAGCCCGCGCGCGCCAGCGAATAGATCTGGCGAGAGTAACCCATAATGATGCCGTGGAACGATGCCACCAGACCAAACAAACCGAGCCACACCAGCATATGCAGCCAGCCGCTGCTGTTGCCGACCACCACTTTCATCGCCTGCGGCAGCGGGTCGTTAATGTTCGACAGCGTGCGCCAGTCGCCGACGCCACCGGCAAAAATCATCACACCAACCGCCAACACGGTGAGGGTCAGAATACCGCCGCCGAGCGCACGCGGAATGGTGCGTTTCGGATCTTTGGCTTCCTCCGCTGCCATGGACGCGCCTTCAATGGCGAGGAAGAACCAGATGGCGAAGGGGATCGCGGCGAACATGCCCGGCAGCGCCAGGCTGCTGAAGCTCTCTGCACCAGCCCAGCCGTTGGCGGTGAAGTTGCCCCACGAGAAGCCCGGTGCCACCACGCCCATAAACACCAGCAGTTCGAAAATTGCCAGCAGGGTGACAATCAGCTCAAACGTGGCGGCAATGCCAACGCCGAGAATGTTCAGCGCCATAAAGATGAGGTACGCGCCGCAGGCCACCCATTTTGCATCCAGCGACGGGAACTGCACGTTCAGGTACGCGCCAATCGCCATTGCGATAGCCGGAGGCGCGAAAACGAACTCGATTAAGGTGGCAAAACCGGCAATAAATCCGCCCGTTGGCCCAAAAGCCCGGTACGCGTAAGCGAAAGGGCCTCCGGCATGAGGGATCGCGGTAGTCAGTTCGGTAAAACTAAAGATAAAGGCACAGTACATCGCGGCAATTAACAGCGCGACAATCAAAAAACCGAGCGTGCCGGCCTGTGACCAGCCATAGCTCCAGCCAAAATATTCCCCTGAAATTACCAGTCCGACGGCAATGCCCCACAGACGGAAGCTGCCCAGTGTTCTTTTTAGTGTTGTTTGTGTGCTCATGCTTTACTGCCTCGCCATTGAATACAGTTAGCAGTGAATGTGCAAAGGCGATGCCAGGAGATATATTCTTTGGTTAATTAAATAGTTAGATGATTGTGGTTTTGAAATGATGCAGGGTTTGCACCGTGGCAGATCGGATTCTGGTGCAGGTTGCCCTGCAATGGTGAAACTGGCGAAAATGCTGCTTAAGGTGAAATTAATTGCCGATGGGTTAATAAAAAAAGGCGATAGCCCGATTTCTGGAAATGTTATAGGGAATAACTGGAAATTTAAATCCGACTATTCTTACCCCTTTTTTTGTCATATCGGGCTTTAATTAGAGTAACGGTGTGTTATTTAAATGGCGTAATTCACAATAAGTTAACATGTTGATTTTACAGCGTGATTTATTTTGTTTTTTGTGAGGCGCAACACATATCATTATCGTAATAACCTGATGTTAAATCTAATCCGGAATAATGGGTTGACCTGAATTGTCTGGCACTTTAGTTTGACACAATAATTTTCAGCCAAACCCAGGATGATATTTAACAAAGGAGGATGTCATGGCCTGGCGACCCATTTTATATGTCATTTTTACCGACAACCCTCGTTTAAATAGCCGACGAGCACAGTTGCGGCTGGTGCATGGCTGACAGGATCCGTTAAAAAGCCGTCACGCATAACGCGACGGCTTTTGTATTTTGTGCCGGCATACTTTATGCCGTTTCTGTTTCCGGCTGGGGCAGATGTGCAGCAATATAACGCTCGTAGCGGTTCGCTTTCAGGTGCGTTAAATCCACCAGCACCAGGCCATCCACGCAGTTATTAAAATCCGGGTCGCAGCCGAAATCGATAAATTGCACGCCGCCAGGCTCACACAGTTCGGAATATTGTTTATATAGCGGCGGAATGCCGCAGCCCAGGTTTCCCAGCAGCGATTTCAGCCGCGTCAGATCTTCGGTGTAGTCATCGCCGGTAAATTGCGCCAGCACTTCCGGCATACTGGCTGGCCACGGGCGGCGCGATGACGCCAGCGGCCAGGTTGCCGGGAACCACAGGCGGTAGAACGCCACCAGCAGATCGCGCGCCGCAGGCGGCATGCCACCGGAAATAGAGACCGGGCCAAACAGGTAGCGATACTGCGGATAACGCGCCAGATAGGCACCAATGCCCGACCACAGATAATCCAGCCCGCGACGTCCCCAGTAGCGCGGCTGAATAAAGCTGCGCCCCAGTTCAATGCCGTGGCGCAGCACATCCGCCATGCGATCGTCGTAATGGAACAGGCTGTGGCTGTATAACCCTTCAACGCCGCGCGCCGCCATTTGCTGCGCGGTTGGCATAAAACGGTAAGCGCCGACAATTTCCAGATCCGCGTCATCCCACAAAATCAGATGCAGGTAATCGTCGTCATATTTATCCGTATCACGACGTTTACCGCTGCCTTCGCCCACCGCGCGGAAGGCGATTTCACGCAATCGCCCAAGCTCGCGTAGCAGCGGCGCATCTTCCTGCCCTTTACGCTGCCACAGATAGATGACCTTGCCATCAGCGGTGCGACCGAGGCATTCGGCGTTGTTAAGCTCCCGGCGCAGCGTAATGCGCTCTTCCGGACGTGCGATGGCACACTCGGTTTTGAAGGGGCCGGGCAATCCCTTGCCAAGACGCAGGACATGTTTGCGACACTTATCGGCCAGCTCGCGCGGCGCGAGCTGCGGCGTATGCCAGCTGTCCCAGGGAATACGTTCACCGATTTTGATCGGCAGCGCGCTGTCGCGCCGGCGAAACATCTGCTGCATCAGTAGTAAAAAGGGCAGGGTTTCAGAGACCATCGCGCTGGCGTAGAACAGGGCGCTGTTGCGCGCGTCAATCCACACCGGCAGCAACGGGGTGCGGAATTTGCTGGCCAGTTTAATAAACCCGGCGTGCCAGCCTTTGTCGCGAATGCCTTTGCGCGTCATGCGCGAGACTTCTCCGGCCGGGAAGAAGATCAACACGCCGCCGCCTTGCAGATGGTTTTCCATTTGCTGCAATGAGGATTTGCGCGTGCGACCGCCCATATTATCCACTGGAATAAACAGCGAACTGAGCGGCTCAAGGTGCGACAGCATGCGGTTGGTGACCACTTTCACATCTCGGCGTACGCGGGAAACGGCGTACATCAGCGCCAGCCCGTCGAGCGTGCCTGTCGGATGGTTAGAAATGATGACCAGCGGGCCATGTTCAGGGATTTGTTCGAGGCAGTGAGCGGGAATGGTGCAGCGGATTTGTAGATGTTCAAGTACTTGTTCCACCATATCCAGCCCTTTCAGGTGGGGGTGGTGTGCGGCGAACTGCTGAAACTCTTGCTCATAGAGCAGGCGTCTGAGCAGATTTTTTTGCCAGGGTGCTGGCCTGGCCTGTGGCCAGAGATCCTCAAGTACATTGTCGAGACTAAACATGGTGATTCCTCCTCCCGTCTTGCCGATGACAGTAAAGGGAGAAGATGACGCTTACATTTCATTACAATGAATAAATGACACTTTAAAGACGCGAGGAGAATCAGAAGCAAAGGCAAAAAAAGCGGGCCAGGCCCGCTTTGTTCAGAGGATGCCGCGTTCGGCGAGATCGAGGGCGAAATAGCTGAAAATTAAATCCGCGCCGGCGCGTTTAATCGCACCCAGGCTTTCCAGGACCACTTTGTCTTCATCAATCGCGCCTGCCTGAGCGGCAAACTTGATCATCGCGTATTCGCCGCTCACCTGATAAGCGCCCAGCGGCAGTTCGGTGCGCTCGCGAATATCACGCAGGATATCAAGATAAGCGCCTGCTGGTTTCACCATCAGGCAATCTGCGCCTTCAGCCTGATCGATAAGCGACTCGCGAATCGCTTCGCGGCGGTTCATCGGGTGCATCTGGTAGGTTTTACGATCGCCTTTCAGCGCCGTGCCCGCTGCTTCGCGGAACGGGCCGTAGAAGGACGAGGCGAACTTAGTCGAATAGGACATGATCGCGGTATCGGTAAAGCCCGCCGCATCCAGCGCACGGCGGATCGCCTGCACCTGGCCGTCCATCGCCGCTGATGGCGCAATGAAATCGGCGCCCGCCGCGGCGGCAATCACCGCTTGTTTACCGAGATTAATCAGGGTGGCGTCGTTATCCACGCCGTGATCGCACAGCACACCGCAGTGGCCGTGCGAGGTGTATTCACAAAAACAGGTGTCGGACATAACGATCATTTCCGGCACTGTCTCTTTGCAGATGCGCGACATCCGCGCCACCAGGCCGTTTTCCTGCCAGGTATCGCTGCCCGTGTCATCGGTGTGATGCGAAATGCCAAAGGTCATCACTGAGCGGATCCCGGCGTTGGCGATGCGTTCGATTTCGCGCGCCAGATACTTTTCCGGAATGCGCATCACGCCCGGCATAGCGGCGATGGCTTTGTAATCGTCGAGCTCTTCTTCAACAAAGATCGGCAACACCAGGTCGTTTTTGCTCAGTGTTGTCTCTTCAAACATGGCGCGCAGCGCAGGCGATTTGCGCAGACGGCGGGGACGAGTAATTAAATCGGTCATGGTATGCCTGATGTTTGTGGAACAGATGGCGGCATTGTAGCCGAAAAGGTGGCGGGCTGTTTTACCAAAATCGCTGTTAAAAGGGGAAGGCAGACGGCAAACCGCCTGCCTTTTGCCGCATCAGGAGGCCGGAACCACCAGCGGTTTATTGTTGCTCAGCTCGCTGACCAGGTCATTCGCGCCGTCGCTCATGCTGGTAAAGCGCGTCAGCGGTGAGCGGGTCATCACCACAAAGACGCCGACGTTATGCTGCGGCACCATCGCTATATAGGTGATGAAACCGCCGCCGCCGCCGGTTTTCTGGATGATGCCTGGGTGACCGTCTTTCGGTGCCATATAGACCCAGCCAAGACCCAGCGCGTCGGCTTTGCCGGGGACATCCATGCCGATCACTTTGGTGAGCTGATTACGCGGGTAGATCAGCGTTTGCATACGATCGGCCTGGCTGTTGCGGGTGTAGAAATCGGACGAGAGGAACTGCTGCATCCAGCGCATCATATCGCCTGGCGTGGAGTAAACGCCGCCGCTGCCAATCGCCGCCAGCGTGTTGTCGCATGGGCTGGTGCCTTTTTCCGCCACCATCAGTCGCTTGCACTGATCCGGCGACGGCGTAAAGGTGGTGTCTTTCATCCCCAGCGGACGGGTTATCTGCTCTTCAAACAGCTGCGGATAAGGTTTTCCGGCCGCCTGAGAAAGCGCATCGGCCAGCAGGTCAAAGGCCAGGTTGGAGTAAGACGCCTGCGCGCCCGGTGCGGTTTTTAACTTTGCGGTGGAAAGCCAGCTCCAGCGCTGCTCGCGCGTTGGCCAGACAAATACCGAACGGTGCGCCGCGCCGCCGGGCTGCTCACGCGGCAGCGCGCTGGTGTGGGTCGCGAGGTTCACCAGCTTGATTGGCGTGCCTTCGTAGGTCGGCACGCGTGCGCCAGGTGGCGCATATTTGCTTAATGGATCGTCGAGACGCACCCGGCCCTGATCGAGCAGTTTCACCAGCATTTCGCTGGTCATCAGCTTGGAGAGCGACGCAATACGGATAACCGAATCCAGCTGCGGGCGTACATTGTTGCCCGGACGGGTTTCACCAAAACTTCTGAACACGCGCTGGTTACCGTCGATGACCACCATTGCCATCCCGGTCGCACCGCTACCGTAATAGATGTGATTGGCGTAACGATCGACAATGTCAGAGGCAAATACCGGATCGGGAGATTGTTGCGCCGCACGGGCGCTGGTCATACTCAGCGCGCAGAGCAACGCGGAGAAAAGCAGACAACGTTTCAACGAAGGGGATCCATATAAGAATGGGAACGATAGAGGATATTTATACTACCCGGCGTTTCGATGCAAAGCACCAATAAGCGTGTTATTTCGCCCTAATACGTAACGATGGGTAAATATGAAATTTTTTCCCTATGACTTTGGCGTAAGGCGGCTGTGATAACCTCTTTCTTTCCCACACTCAGGAGTCAGGTAATGGCAAGTCAACGGGTAGTGATGGTGGTGGATATGCAAAACGGCGTGTTTGCCACAGAGCGTATTCAGCGTGAGCAATGCGTGGCGCGCATTAACCAACTCACCGCGGCAGCGGACACGGTAATTTTTATTCAACACGCCGAAGCGGGCGGGCTGGAAGAGGGGAGCGACGGGTTTGCTCTTTTGCCGGAGCTGACGCAGCCGGCGAACACGCTGTATGTCACCAAAACCGCCTGTGATGCGTTTTATCACACCACGCTCGAAAGTGTGTTGCGTGAGCATGACATCCGCGCTTTTGTGATGTGCGGGTGCGCCACCGATTACTGCGTGGATACCACGCTGAAAAACGGTGCCAGCCGTGGTTACGCCATTACCGTCGCGCAAGATGCGCACACCACGGCGAATCGCCCGGCGGCGCAGGCCACGGTGTTAATCGATCACTATAACGAGGTGTGGCGCACGTTAATGGTGCCTGGCAACCCGGTGTTAGTGAAACCCGTCGAAACAATTCTTCACGAATGGCAAACGAACTAAGGCGTTAACCTCAGGTCAGATTTAACCAGACGGCGCCGCGCTTCGCGGCGCTTTTTTTGTCGCGGCCCATTCAGGGGCTTACAGACAGTGATGCACAGCATTTGTCGTAAATAATAAGAAGTGAGCAGGAGAGCATTATGTTTAAGTCCTTCTTTCCAAAACCGGCGTTGTTCTTTTTGTCGGTGTTCATCTGGACCGCGATTACCGTGGTTTTCTGGCAGGCTGGTGGTGAAGCGTGGTTGATGCGCCTCACCGGCGCGTCTGCGGATGTGCCGATTAGCGCCGCGCGTTTCTGGAGCCCAGGCTATCTGCTGTTTTATGCCTACTATCTGCTTTGTGTCGGCGTTTTTGCGCTGTTCTGGTTTACCCTCTCGCCGCATCGCTGGCAGCGCTGGTCGATTCTCGGCACCGCGTTAATTATCTTCGTGACCTGGTTTTTGGTGGAAGTGAACGTCGCCATTAACGCGTGGTATCAACCGTTTTACGATCTTATCCAGACTGCACTCAGTGCGCCGAATAAAGTCAGCATAAGCCAGTTGTATAGCGAGATTGGCGTGTTTTTGTGGATCGCGCTGATTGCCGTAACGGTGGCGGTGCTCAATAACTTTTTCGTCAGCCACTATGTGTTCCGCTGGCGCACGGCGATGAACGAATACTATATGGCGCGCTGGGATCGTTTGCGCCATATCGAAGGTGCAGCGCAGCGCGTGCAGGAAGACACCATGCGTTTCGCCTCGACGCTTGAAGATATGGGCACCAGTTTTATTAACGCCATCATGACGTTGATAGCTTTTTTGCCAGTGCTGGTGGCGTTATCGCCGCATGTACAAGAGATACCGGTGGTCGGACATATCGCTTATGGTTTGGTGATTGCCGCCGTGGGCTGGGCGTTGCTCGGCACCGTGCTGCTGGCGTTTGTGGGCATCAAACTGCCGGGGCTGGCGTTTAAAAATCAGCGCGTGGAAGCGGCTTACCGTAAAGAGCTGGTCTACGGTGAAGATGATGCCGAGCGCGCCAGACCGCATACCGTTGCGGAGCTGTTCGCCGCCGTGCGCCGTAACTATTTCCGGCTCTATTTTCACTATATGTATTTCAATATCGCCCGTATCCTGTACATGCAGGTTGATGTGGTGGTTGGCCTGATTGTGCTGTTCCCGACGATTGCCGCCGGGGCTATCACTTTCGGTCTGATGCGCCAGATAACCAACGTATTCGAGCAGGTGCGCAGTTCGTTCCAGTATTTGATCTCTTCCTGGACAACGCTGGTGGAGCTGATGTCTATCTATAAACGTTTACGCAGTTTTGAGCGTGAACTGGATGGGCAGGAGATCCAGCCTGTGCCTCCTATTTTTGGTTAACACAAGGAACGTTATGGTTTACGTCCCCCGTTTTGGCTGGTTGCTGGCGACGTTGATTCTCGCCGGATGTAGTACGCAGGGTACGCTTTCGCAAAAAGAAGCCGACGCTGAAAAAGAAAAAGCGCTGGAACAACAGCAGAACAAGCCGATGGATGTCGCAAGCGTGGTGCGGCGAACCATCCCCGCCAGCGTGAAAGATCGCGAAGGCTGGGCGCAGGATCTGGCGACGACCTTTAGCAGCCAGAAGTTGTCGCCGACGCTGGAGAACATTTGCTCGGTACTGGCTGTGGCGCAGCAGGAATCCAATTACCAGTCTGATCCGGTGGTGCCGGGGCTGAATAAAATCGCCTGGAAAGAGATCGATAAGCGCGCTGAGCGGATGCACATCCCAACGATGCTGGTGCATACCGCGCTGAAAATCCCGTCGCCGAATGGTAAAAGCTACAGCGAACGGTTAGACAAAGTGCGTACGGAAAAAGAGCTTAGCGCTATTTTTGATGACTTCATTGGCATGGTGCCGATGGGGCAGAAACTGTTTGGTTCGCTTAACCCGGTGCGCACCGGCGGGCCGATGCAGATTAGCGTCGCCTTTGCCGAGCAGCATACGGACGGTTATCCGTGGAAAATGGAAGGCACCGTGCGCCAGGAGGTCTTTAGCCGCCGCGGTGGACTATGGTTTGGCACCTATCATCTGCTCAATTACCCGGCCAAGTACACCGCACCCATTTACCGTTTCGCCGATTTTAACGCCGGGCTGTACGCCAGCCGTAACGCGGCATTTCAGAATGCCATCAGCAAAGCGACCGGCGTGAAACTGGCGCTCGACGGCGATCTGATTTTGTACGGCAGCAGCGATGCCGGTACGACGGAATTAGCCGCGCGCAAACTGGGCGCTTCGCTTGGCATGAGCGATCGGGATATCCGTCGGCAGCTGGAACGTGGAGACAGCGACAGGCTGGAAGAGACCAAACTGTATCGCGAAGTTTATCGACTGGCCGAGAAGAAAAGCGGCAAAACACTGCCAAGAGAAGTACTGCCGGGGATCAAGCTGGAAAGCCCGAAGATCACGCGCAACCTGACAACAGCATGGTTTGCGAAGCGCGTCGACGATCGTCGGGCCGCCTGCATGGTGCAGAACTAGCGCGAATGGTGGTGCCGCCAGCGTAAGATAAGGAAGATGACACCGAGCAGGGCGCTTCCCGCGAGGAAAGGCACAAGACCGAAAATCGTGCCTACGCCCATTCCCATTTCTACGTGCGGGCGGGTGGTGTCCTGCACTTGCATCAGATGCTCGAACACGCCTGGTGCATGCACCAGCAGGTTCAGCAGCTGCGCACCCGCCCAGAAGCAGAGTAGTACGAATACGGCGTAAGCAATATTACCCGGTCTGGAGGTGTCACGTTGTTTTGCGCCCTTAAAGGGTTTTGACATAGTAAAGTCAGCCATAAGACCTCCGGTACTTTTTACTTTTTAACGCTCGATTTAGTTGGCGCGTGGCCTCAACTGACGGTAATTTTGGCAGTTGTACCGCTTTGTCAACATCAGAATGGTGATAATTTCGCCCCGGGAATGATTCCAGTTGGATGATTTTTGCCGGCGCTCACATTTCTGTAACGTTTTAATTACTTTGGTAACATTTAAGAATTTCCGCATACGCCACAGACGGTAAACGGCGGTTGTGCGATGATGCCGTTTTGACTGCCGGAGTTGTCATGAAGCTGCCTGTAAAAATCCGCCGTGACTGGCACTATTACGCGTTTGCGATTGGGTTGATATTTATTCTGAATGGCGTGGTCGGGCTGCTGGGGTTTGAAGCCAAAGGCTGGCAAACCTACGCGGTGGGGCTGGTGACCTGGGTGATTGGTTTCTGGCTGGCTGGTTTGATTATCCGCCGCCGTCCGGAAGACGAGGAGACGGCGGATAAACCGCAGTGATTAGCTGTTAACGGTAATTTTCAGCGCGCTGTTGACCTGATGGCGCGCAACGGCCAGCTCAATCAGGCGCGTGATTAACTCGCTATAACCAATGCCGCTCGCCTGCCACAGTTTCGGGTACATGCTGATATTGGTGAACCCTGGCAGCGTGTTGATCTCGTTGATGATCACGTCGTTTTCCGGCGTCAGGAACACATCTACGCGCGCCATGCCTTCACAACCCAGCGTCTGATAAGCCTGCACGGCAATGCCGCGGATTTTATCGTTGATTGCCGGATCAATGTTGGCGGGCACAACTACCTTGGCGCCGTTTTCATCGATGTATTTGGTGTCGTACGCGTAAAACTCGCTGTTAAGCACGATTTCGCCACAGGTACTGGCTTGCGGCTCGTCATTGCCCAACACCGCGCATTCGATCTCGCGGCCTTTGATGCCGGTTTCAACAACCACTTTTTTATCGAATTCAAACGCCAGGTTGACCGCAGCGTGGTACTGCGTTTCATTTGTTACTTTACTGACGCCCACGGAGGAACCCTGGTTGGCGGGTTTAACAAACAGCGGCAAACCGAGTTGGGCTTGCACATCGCTGAAGCTAATCTGCTCGCGATTGGCGCGGGTGAGCGTGATAAATGGGGCGATGGAAAGCCCGGCGTCGCGCAACAGGCGCTTGGTGACATCTTTATCCATGCAGGCCGCAGAGGCGAGTACGTCGGAGCCGACAAACGGCAAGTTCGCCAGACGCAGCATGCCCTGCAATGAACCATCCTCGCCCAGCGTGCCGTGAACAATCGGGAAGATCACATCGACATTCGGAAGCGGTGTGCTGTTTTCTGCCTGGATCAGTTGCTGCTGTTGGATCCCTGGCACCAGCGCCACGCTATTTTCCGAGGGGTTTAAGGCGATACGCGCCGGATCGCTGGCGTTTAGCAGGTAATTATTCACATCGCTGACATGCCACTGCCCCTGTTTATCGATCCCCAGCAGCACCACGTCAAAGCGTGATTTATCCATGGCGTCGACGATATTTTTCGCCGACTGTAACGACACTTCATGTTCCGCTGATTTGCCGCCAAAGACGACCCCTACCCGCAGTTTTGCCATTTCTCCGTTCACTCACACTGAATTCACAAAGCACATACCATAGCACGTCAAAACGCACGATTCGCGGCCTTCTGCCATAATGTTTTCTGGAAACCAGAAGGAGGTGACGTGAGCGGGAAAGGGCTGATTGTTTTGTGCATTCTTCTGGCAGTGATTTGGGTTGGCTACCGCGCGTTGCCGTCTTACTACAACCCGTTTGCACCATTACAGCTTAGTGACCCGCCCGGGCGCATCACGCAGTTCAAACTGCGCCGTTTGCCACCGCAAGCCTGTGCGGAATTATTGTCGCAGGCGAATCAGCAGCGGTTAATCTCCTCCATCGCGGTTGCCGACAGCGCCGGAGATTGCCCATTAACCCATGTCGTGCGGGTACGCGACTTTGGGGCGGTTAAACTGAGCAGCAGTTTTCTCGCCAGTTGCCCGCTGGCGCTCAGTTCCGCGCTGTTTGTTGAGCAACAAGCGCGGCCACTCACTGAGCGCTTTATGGGCAGCCAGCTTACGCGTATCGATCATCTTGGCAGCTATGCGTGTCGCAATATCTACAACCGCGCTGATGCCAGGCGTAGCGAGCACGCCAGTGCAGAAGCGCTGGATCTCAGTGGTTTTCGCCTGGCGAATGGTCAGTCGGTGACGGTGCTGAAAGGCTGGCGGCAGGCGCGAACACAGCCGTGGCTGCGGGCAATGTTAAGCGCCAGTTGCGGCTATTACGGTAACGGCCTTGGGCCGGAGTACAACGCGGCTCACGCCAACCATTTTCATCTTGGCATGCGCGGCTTTGGCCTCTGTCGCTAAGCATAATCCACTGTGAATAATGGGGTTTTTCTTCCCGGCGGCGGCGTGAAACGCAAGCTGACAGATAAAATACCGAAATTGTCATAACCGCATCTCTGGTGACCCATCGCTGGCGCATTCTTGTTAACCTGTGCGCTGTTTGTCGAAACCTCAATAATTACGCGTACTTATGGAATCCTGGAAGGTCAATCTTATTTCGGTCTGGTTCGGTTGCTTTTTCACCGGTCTGGCCATTAGCCAAATTCTGCCGTTCTTGCCGTTATATGTTGCGCAACTGGGCGTGACGTCCCATGAAGCGCTGTCGATGTGGTCAGGCTTAACGTTCAGTATCACCTTTCTGGTTTCGGCGATTGTTTCGCCCATGTGGGGCAGCCTGGCGGACAGGAAAGGGCGCAAACTGATGCTGTTGCGCGCCTCGTTAGGGATGGCGATCGCGATTCTGTTACAGGCGTTTGCCACCAATGTGTGGCAACTGTTGATTCTGCGCGGGGTGATGGGGCTGACGTCTGGTTATATTCCGAATGCGATGGCACTGGTGGCCTCGCAGGTGCCGCGCGAGCGCAGCGGCTGGGCGCTAAGTACGCTCTCCACGGCACAGATAAGCGGCGTAATTGGCGGGCCGCTGATGGGCGGTTTTCTTGCCGACCATGTGGGGCTGCGCATGGTGTTCCTCATTACGGCGATATTGCTGATCGTGAGTTTCCTCGTCACGCTGTTTTTAATTAAAGAGGGCGTCAGGCCGACCGTGAAAAAGGGCGATCGTCTGAGCGGCAAAGCGGTGTTCTCTACCTTGCCGTACCCGGCGCTGGTCATCAGTTTGTTTATCACCACCATGGTGATTCAGTTGTGCAACGGCTCTATTGGCCCGATTCTGGCGCTGTTTATTCAATCTTTGTCGCCGCACACCACGAATATTGCTTTTCTCAGCGGGCTTATCGCCGCTGTGCCCGGTGTCTCGGCGCTGATTTCCGCGCCGCGCCTCGGCAAACTGGGCGATCGCATTGGTACATCGCGTATTTTAATGGCGACGATGGCGGTGGCCGTGGTGCTATTTTTCGCCATGTCGTTTGTCACGTCGCCGCTCCAGCTTGGGATCTTGCGCTTTATGTTGGGCTTCGCGGATGGCGCGATGCTGCCCGCCGTGCAGACGCTGTTGCTGAAATACTCCAGCGATCAGGTCACCGGGCGTATTTTCGGTTACAACCAATCGTTTATGTATCTTGGAAATGTTGCCGGGCCGCTGATGGGAGCCACCGTATCCGCGATGGCGGGTTTCCGTTGGGTATTTGCCGCCACGGCTGTGGTGGTGTTTATTAATCTCTGGCAATTACTGCTGGCGTTTCGCCGGGTAAAACGCTAACGCAACAGGGCCGAAATAATATAAGTCTGCTTCGGCCTTACTATTGTTTTTTCTTATGCAAATAAGCCAGGAGCTTCTTTTTATTTATCGCTAAGCCACTCAAAAGATTTGCCATCGAAGCGGGAGAAACGTTTCGTTAACCCTTTTTTTTAAATGGCTATTAAGTGTTGTGAGAAAATCCGCAAAAATAATACATGTATCCACTTTGCAACATCAAAACTCAATGCTAACGTCTTCGAAATCTCGTAAGGAAATAGCGCTATGAAAAATCTCATTGCAGAGTTATTGGTCAAGCTGGCAGAAAAAGAAGAAGAGTCGAAAGAACTGATCGCTCAGGTTGAAGCGCTGGAAATCGTGGTGACCGCGCTGCTGCGCCAGATGGCGACGACGGAACAACAGGCGTTAATTCAGAGTATCGAAGGCGCGCTGGAAGAAGCCCGGCCGGGGACTCACGTTACCCATCAGGACGCGGAGTTGCTGCAACAGTACGTAAAAAAGCTTTTAAGGCACCCGCGCAGCTAAACCTCTGACGCGCTGCCTGCACTGTCATATCACTGTCATCTACGCTACCTATAGTCGCTCTGTTTTATTTTCTTTAAGTATTTGTACATGGAGAATATTAAAGTGAAACAGAGCGCATTATTTCTTGCATTATTACCTCTGATGTTTACCCCTGCTATTTATGCCGAAACGACGTCGGCACCGGTTCTTGATAATCGTGCTGCTCAGGGGGATATTTCCACGCCTGGCGGAGCCCGCCGTTTAACTGGCGACCAAACCGCTGCGTTGCGTGATTCCCTCATTGATAAGCCCGCCAAAAATATTATTTTGCTGATTGGCGATGGTATGGGTGATTCCGAAATTACCGCCGCGCGAAATTATGCCGAAGGGGCAGGCGGATTTTTCAAAGGTATTGATGCATTGCCGCTTACCGGCCAGTACACGCACTATTCGCTGGACAAAAAAACCGGCAAACCGGATTACGTCACCGACTCCGCCGCATCGGCCACGGCCTGGAGCACCGGTGTGAAAACCTATAACGGCGCGCTCGGCGTCGACATTCACGATAAAGATCACACCACCATTCTGGAGATGGCCAAAGCCGCCGGACTGGCAACGGGCAACGTTTCCACTGCGGAACTGCAAGATGCTACGCCCGCCGCGCTGGTTTCTCACGTTATCTCACGCCGCTGCTACGGTCCGACGGTGACCAGTGAGAAGTGTGCGCTCAACGCGCTGGAAAAAGGCGGTAAAGGGTCGATTACCGAACAACTGCTGAACGCCCGCGCGGATGTTACGTTGGGCGGCGGCGCGAAAACCTTTAGCGAAACCGCTACCGCTGGTGAGTGGAAAGGGAAAACGCTGCGCGAACAAGCGCAGGCGCGCGGCTACCAACTGGTCGGTGATGCCTCCACGCTTGCTGCGATCACCGAAGCGAACCAGGATAAACCGCTGCTGGGGCTGTTCTCCGACGGCAATATGCCGGTGCGCTGGGAAGGGCCAAAAGCCTCGCTGCACGGTAACCTTGATAAACCTGCCGTGACTTGTACGCCAAACGCGAAACGCACCGACAGCGTACCAACACTGGCTGCGATGACGGAAAAAGCCATTGATTTGCTGAGCAAAAACGAGAAGGGCTTCTTCCTGCAGGTAGAAGGCGCATCGATCGATAAACAGGATCATGCGGCGAACCCGTGCGGTCAGATCGGCGAAACGGTTGATCTCGACGAAGCTGTGCAGAAAGCGCTGGAATTTGCCAAAAAAGATGGCAATACGCTGGTGATCGTGACGGCGGATCACGCCCACGCCAGCCAGATCATTCCGACAGATACCAAAGCGCCAGGCTTAAGCCAGGCACTGAATACCAAAGACGGTGCGGTAATGGCCATCACTTACGGCAACTCGGAAGAGGAGTCGATGGAACATACCGGAACGCAGGTTCGCATCGCGGCTTACGGCCCGCATGCGGGCAATGTGGTGGGGCTGACGGATCAGACCGATCTGTTCTACACCATGAAAGCAGCGCTGAATCTGAAGTAACAGCCTCCCGGCGGTAAATCTTTGCTGCCGGGTGGTTTTTTCACCAATTAGTACCATCCTTAAAAGGCACATTAAGAGAAGGATGGTGCTATGAAAATAACATTACTGGTTACCCTCGTTTTCGGTCTGCTGTTTGTCACGGCGCTGAGCGCCGCCGAAAAAACGCTGACTCCGCAACAACAACGTATGACCCTCTGCAATCAACAGGCGACGGCGCAAACCCTGGCGGGAGATGCCCGTAAGAAATACATGAGTGACTGCCTGAAAAACACCAAAACTGAGCCCGGACAAAAAAGCCTGACGCCGCAGCAGCAGCGGATGCGTGAATGTAACGCCCAGGCGACGCAACAATCCCTGAAAGGCGAAGATCGCAGTAAATTTATGAGCGGTTGCCTGAAAAAACCGCAATAACGCAGCGGGTGAGCATTGCGTTTGCTCACCCTCTTTTCGGAATTTTCCCCGTCTTTTTGCCCGCCCGCTAATCTCTGCCAGGCTTACTTTGTAAGCTTCGTTTTATTTTTCCTTTTCCTCGTGGTTGTGCGCTGTCTGGCGTTACGCCCGTTTTCGCAACACTGACACGGGAGCAAAGTGATGAACTATCAATACGTTACTGAACTGAATGCCTTGCCGGAAAGCCAACCGGTTAAAGTGGATGTCGCGGGCACCTCAATGATCCTTATCCGCACCGGGGCAAAGGTCCGCGCCTTTCAGAGTAAATGCCCGCACGCAGGCGGGCCGCTGGAGAAGGGCGCCGTGTGCGATGGTAAATTGGTCTGCCCGTGGCATAAAGCCGCGTTTGATATCACCAATGGCGAATGGCGCGAACCGCTGGCGCTGCAAAACCTCAAGCAGTATCCGGTGATGCTTGAGCAAAACCGTGTGCTGGTGAACCCGCGCCCACTTTCTCCCGCCAGCCACTCGCTTATCCGTGGCGAGCGCCCACAAACCGCTGTGATCCTCGGGACTGGCGCGGCAGGCAGCGCGGCGGCGATAACACTGCGTGATGCCGGATTTAACGGTCACCTGGTATTGATCGATAAAGAAGATGATGCGCCTTATGATCGCACCGCGTTGAGCAAATTCGTTCCGGCGGGGAAAATGAAAATCAGTGAAGTCCCCCACTTGCTGGACAGCGCCTTTTACAGCCAGCCCGGCGTCGAAAGCCTGCGTGAAGAGGTGGCAAATATTGATTGCCAGGCTCACCAGCTTACGCTTGCCGGTGGCCGAGAGATCACCTTCGACAAACTACTGCTGGCCACCGGCGGGCAGCCAGTGTGGCCGGATATTCCCGGCAACCACCTGGCGGGTGTGCATGTGCTGCGTGGCATTCACCAGGCTGAGCGTTTGCTTAATGAAGTCGAACAGGAACAGCAACTGGTCGTGATCGGTAATAGTTTTATCGCCATGGAACTGGCGGCGGCGCTGCGTAATCAGGATATCGATGTGACAGTGCTGTCGCGCCATGCGCTGCCGTTTGTACCGCAGTTTGGTGAAGAGGTAGGTCGGTATTTTATGAATCTGCATAAACAGAATGGCGTGAAGTTTGTTACCGGCGAACCGGCGGCGCTGGAGGGGAACGGCCATGTGCAGAGCGTCACGTTAAAAGATGGTCGTTCAATGCCAGCTCATGTGGTGGTATTCGCCACGGGTGTCAAGCCAGTGACTGATATGGCACACGATCTGCCTCATGAAAAAGATGGCAGCCTGACGGTGGATGAAACCTTGAGCGCGGCACCGGATGTCTGGGCGGTAGGGGATATTGCCAGCTACCCGGCCCCGGAAGGGCGTCGTCGCATTGAACACTGGCGTGTGGCGCAGCAGCAAGGGCGGCTCGCCGCGCTGAATATGCTGGGCGAACAGCACACTTTTGATCGGGTGCCCTTTTTCTGGACGACTCACTTCGGTAACCGTTTTGAATACCTCGGTTATACCCGCGAGTGGGACAGCATGAAAATGCTGGGATCGTTTGATAATAAGCGTTTTGCCGTGCTCTACGGCGAAGAAGGCATACTGAAAGCGGTGCTGAGCTGCGGTGAGTATAGTGAAACGGCGGGTTTACTGCTGAAGATGCAGCAACCAATTAGCCTGCATGCCGCCAGCGAAATGCTGGCCTGAGAAATCGCGCCACGCGGTTGAGCGTGGCGCATTGCTTTAGCTGCTGAGTTTGTCGGACTTTGCCATACACGCGGCAATGGCTTCGATAACCGCCGAGCGGAAACCTTTCTCTTCCAGCACTTTTACCGCTTCAATGGTGGTGCCGCCAGGCGAGCAGACCATATCTTTAAGCTCGCCTGGATGCTTGCCGGTTTCCAGTACCATTTTCGCGGAGCCCATTACCGCCTGCGCGGCAAATTTATAGGCCTGCGCGCGCGGCATCCCGCCCAGTACGGCGGCATCGGCCATCGCTTCGATAAACATAAATACATACGCCGGTGCAGAGCCGCTGACGCCAACCACCGGGTGGATCATCGGTTCGGCAATCACTTCCGCTTCACCAAAGCAGCGGAAGATATTCAGCACATCGGCGGTATCTTCCGGGGTGACCAGCGCGTTAGGCGTCACAGAGGTCATACCCGCGTTCACCAGCGACGGGGTGTTGGGCATGGCGCGGACGATTTTGCGGTCATGGCCGAGTGCGCGAGCTAACTGATCAAGCGTAACGCCTGCGGCGATGGAGACCACCAGCGTCTCTTTGTTCAGGCTGGAGGCGATATCGTTAAGCACTTTCACCATAATGTTCGGTTTGACTGCGCCAAAGACGATATCGGCAATCTGCGCCACTTCCTGCGCGCTTTGCGCGGCGTTCACGCCAAACTGGTCATGCAGGGCAGCCACTTTATCCGGCGACGGGGTATACACCCATATTTGCCCCGGCAGCACCTGACCGCTGGCAATCAAGCCGCCAACAATCGCTTTTCCCATGTTACCGCAGCCGATAAAACCGATTTTCTTCCCCATCACATCCGCCTCTCTGCTTGTAAATGTTTGTGCGATATAGCTTAACGTGGATTGGTGGCGAGGGCGAAAGGATCTCTCCTTTCCCCGACAGGAAATTAAAGCGACAATGCGCCGCAAACAGAAAGGAGTAACGATGGCGATTTGGGTTGATGCGGACGCCTGTCCGAACGTAATTAAAGAGATTTTATTCCGTGCCGCCGAGCGCACACAGACGCCGTTAACGCTGGTGGCGAACCAAAACCTGCGCGTGCCGCCGTCGCGGGTGATCCGTTCCATCAGAGTGCCTGCGGGTTTTGACGTTGCCGACAATGAAATTGTCCGGCTGTGCGAAGCTGGTGATTTGGTGATCACGGCGGACATTCCGCTGGCGGCAGAAGTGCTGGCAAAAGGCGCGGCGGCGCTGAACCCGCGCGGTGAACGCTATAGCGAGGCCACCATTCGCGAAAAGCTGACGATGCGCGATTTTATGGATACCCTGCGCAGCAGCGGTATTCAGACCGGTGGCCCGGACAGCCTGTCACAACGGGATCGCCAGCAATTCGCTGCCGAGCTGGATAAATGGTTGCTGGCCGACAAGCGCCGTCAGGGCGAGTAAATTCTGCGCATCCCCGCATGATGTGTTACTGTTTGCCGCCTTGCGGGCTTGCCAGCCTGTGTTACATTCAGTAAGGTTGCCGCGACACGTACTGCCATAGAATCTTTACAGATGAAACCCAGATTAAATCGGGTTTCGTGTGAAATTTTATTGGCGCAGACATAAAAGTGTAACGTTAATTTTACGATGAATTTCGTACTAGTTTGGTGATATTATCGCTGTCTTATTTTCCGTCCTGCACTGTGCAGGACCCGGAGGGAACACCTGCTCATGACGCTCCCCATTTTTCTTATCGGCGCACGTGGTTGCGGTAAAACAACGGTAGGTCGGACGCTGGCGCTGGCGCAGGAATGCCAGTTTATCGATACCGATTACTGGTTGCAGGAAAACGCCCAACAGACCATCGCAGCGATTGTTGAACAAGAAGGGTGGGACGGTTTTCGTGCGCGGGAAACCGCCGCGCTGGAAGCGGTTAGCGCGCCATCACGCGTGGTGGCGACCGGCGGCGGAATTATCCTTCGCGAATACAACCGCCGCTTTATGCGCGAACACGGCGTGGTGATTTATCTTTGCGCGCCGGTCGATGTGCTGGCGGACCGGCTGGAGGCCTTTCCTCAGGAAGGGCAGCGCCCGACGTTAACCGGCAAGCCCATCAGCGAAGAAGTTAGCGAGGTGCTGGCGCAGCGCGATGCGTTGTACCGTGAAGCCGCGCATTATGTGGTGGATGCGGCGCAGTCGCCGGATAAGGTGGTGTCTGATATTGAGGCGGCATTGCAACTGGCGCGCGCCAGTTAGCGAAACGTTTGTCTATACTTATTGCTCGACCCGCAAAATGAGGAAGAGCTATGCCGACCAAACCGCCATATCCGCGTGAAGCCCGTGTTGTCGCCGTTGAAAAAGGTGCGAACGGTCCGACGGTGACCAGGTATGAACTGCGCGCCGACCATCCGAAACCGGATACCTTAATTAGCGAACACCCCACCGAGCAGGAAGCTCTGGACGCCAAACGGCGTTATGAAGATCCGGACAAAAGTTAAGCCGGATCTTGCAGGCTGGATGAGTTCCTGAACATCACAAAAATGGATCTACGTCACATATTTAAACTGGCTGAATACTAGCCAGCGGTTACTCTTTTATGGTTACTGGAATTTATATGAACACGAGAGTGGCATGTTCTCTTTACACAACAGCCATCATAACGGCGTGATTGAGAGCGAATAAGAACAAGCAGTGATGAAAGGCGGAAAGTAAAAAATGAGTGCGTCCCTGGCGATCCTCACTATTGGTGTGGTTCCGGTAAAAGAGATTTTTCCGCTCCTCGCGGAGCATGTTTCAGAAGAGCAGATCACCCATCTTAGCCTGCTGGGAAAAATGGATCCGGAAGAGGTGCGCCGTGAATACGCCGTAGACGCCGGGGAGCACGCCATTCCCACACGATTAAGCGATGACAGCCTCGGGATGGTTTCCCGCGAGAAAGTGGAGCGCGATCTCCAGGGCGTTATCGAAGTGCTGGATAACCAGGGCTACGATGTCATTTTGTTGATGAGCACGGCGGATATTCGTGGTTTCGTTGCACGTAACGCGATTTTGGTTGAGCCGCAGCGCATTATTCCGCCGCTGGTCGCTTCCATTGTCGACGGACATCAGGTAGGCGTGATTGTGCCCATTCCCGAACTCATGGCGCAGCAAAAGAAAAAATGGCAAGTGCTGGAAAATGAACCTTATTACGCGCTGGCTCATCCTTACCTGGCGACAGAACATGAATTAATTGAAGCGGGTAAAGGACTTATTGAGCGCGGTGCGGATGTGCTGATGCTGGATTGCCTTGGTTTCCACCAGTATCACCGCGATTTGCTGCAAAAAGCGCTGGATGTGCCCGTTTTACTGTCGAATGTGCTGGCCGCGCGGCTGGCATCTGAACTGCTGGTTTAGGCCTGCAATCGTGTGAATTTCTCGTGACAGAAGCAAAGCCCGGCCTCTATAGTGTTTTTCCATACATTTTCTTTATTAAGGGCCAGTTCATGCTTCAAAGTAACGAATACTTTTCCGGTAAAGTGAAATCCATTGGTTTTACCAGTAGCAGCACTGGCCGTGCCAGCGTTGGGGTTATGGCGGAAGGGGAATACACTTTCAGCACCGCGCAGCCGGAAGAGATGACGGTGGTAAGCGGCGCGCTGAATGTGCTGCTGCCGGGCGAAACCGAATGGAAAGCTTACGCCGCGGGTGAAGTGTTCAACGTACCTGGTCATAGCGAATTTCATTTACAGGTGGCGGAACCGAGTTCTTACCTCTGCCGTTACCTGTAATGCAAAACGCCCGGAAAGTCCGGGCGTTTGTCTGTGGAGAAAAGGTTAGCGCTGCGCTTCGCCGCCTAAGCCTTCCACCAGGTTTTGAATCAACGCCGCCAGTTCGCCGGTCATCAGAATAAAATCGGCATCGAAGCGCTGGGCAAAATCTTCGCGATCGATATCTTCGTTCTGATCGCGCAGCTCATCGCAGAATTTCAGGCGTTTTACGGAACCGTCATCGCACATCAGGAACTGGATACGCTGCTGCCAGTCGAGCGCCAGCTTAGTGACCACTTTGCCCGCCTCAATGTGTACGGCAATTTCATCGCTCACCAGATCCTGTTTTTTCGCACGGATCACGCCGCCATCTTCCAGCATCGCTTTCAGTTCTGCTTCGTCCAGTAACTGGAAACCCTGCGCCACCGTACCGGAACGCACCCATTCGGTCAGCGTCAGTTCGATAGGATTTTCCATCGCCAGCGGTACCACCGGCAGCGAGCCGAGGCTTTTTCGCAGCAGCGCCAGCGTGTCTTCCGCTTTTTTGGCGCTGGCGCAGTCGACCATAATCAGGCCATTCACGGTGTCGATCCACATCATGGTCTGGCTGAAGCGGCTGAACGCACGCGGCAGTAAGGAGTGCAGCACTTCGTCTTTCAGCGAGTCTTTTTCTGTTTTTTTCAGCTTACGACCCTGCTCGGCTTCAAGACGGGAAATTTTTGCTTCCAGCGCTTGTTTGACTACCGGCGTCGGCAGAATTTTTTCTTCTTTACGCGCGCAGATAATAATCTGGCCGTTGTTGCTATGGGTCAGCGCGTCGCTGTGTGAACCCATCGGTGGAACCCATCCGGTTTTCGCCATATCCTGACTACCGCATGGAGTAAACGATAGTGGGGCAAGCTGTTTTTCCATCTCTTCCGCACGCAGCGCAACATCGCGGCTGAGACGGTATACCATTAAATTTTTGAACCACAGCATGATTTTTTCCACGGCCTTGTCGTTAAATGCAGCGGGCATGATAGCGAATTGTCGCCGCCGTTGCATTGCTAATGCGTGGTCCACTATGAGGAGTTTGATGTGCGTATCGGTATCGACTTAGGTGGTACAAAAACAGAAATCATTGCGCTGGGTGAACAAGGCGAAGAGTTGTTTCGCCATCGCCAGGCCACGCCGCGTGACTATTGGCAGACCATTGAGCTAATCGCCTCGTTGGTGGATCTCACGGAAAAAGAGACCGGGCAGCGCGGCACGGTGGGCATGGGCATTCCCGGTTCAATTTCGCCCTACACCGGTGTGGTGAAAAATGCCAATTCAACCTGGTTGAACGGTAAACCGTTCGATAAGGATTTGAGCCAGCGGTTAAATCGCGAAGTGAGGCTGGCAAACGACGCCAACTGCCTGGCGGTTTCCGAGGCGGTGGACGGCGCGGCAGCCGGTGCGCAAACGGTGTTCGCGGTGATTATCGGCACCGGCTGCGGTTCCGGCGTCGCGCTTAACGGGCATGCGCACATCGGCGGTAACGGCACCGCAGGCGAGTGGGGACACAATCCGCTGCCGTGGATGGATGAGGACGAGCTGCGCTATCGCAACGAAGTCCCCTGTTATTGCGGCAAGCAGGGCTGTATCGAAACCTTTATTTCCGGCACCGGCTTTGCCACGGATTATCAGCGGCTTAGCGGCAAGGCGCTCAAGGGCAATGAGATCATGCGTCTGGTCGATGAACAGGATGCGGTGGCGGAACTGGCGATTAGCCGGTACGAGCTGCGGCTGGCGAAATCGCTGGCGCATGTGGTGAACATTCTTGACCCGGATGTGATTGTGCTGGGCGGCGGCATGAGTAACGTCGAGCGGCTTTACCAGACCGTACCGGTTCTGCTGCGCAACTGGGTGTTTGGCGGTGAGTGCGAAACGCCGATCCGCAAAGCGCTGCACGGCGATTCCAGCGGCGTACGCGGCGCGGCGCGGCTGTGGCCGCAGGGCGAATAAACAACGAGGGCGCGGTTGAACGCGCCCTTATTTTTAACGCACCGCGAATTTCCCGTCGAGCTTGCTGTAGCCCAGCCCGTTAATTTTCTTCACTTTGATCTGCACCGGGATGCGTTCTTTCATCGCTTCCACATGGCTAATCACGCCGATGGTTTTTCCACTGGCGTTCAGCGCGTCAAGGGCATCCAGCGCCGTGTCCAGCGTTTCGCTGTCCAGCGTGCCGAAGCCTTCATCGAGGAACAGCGAGTCGATGCGGGTTTTATGACTCACCAGATCGGAGAGCGCCAGCGCCAGCGCCAGGCTGACCAGAAAACTCTCGCCGCCAGAAAGGGTGCGCGTATCACGAACCGCATCCGCCTGCCAGGTGTCGACGACCTCCAGTTCCAGGGCATCGCTCTCCTTGCGTTTCAGCAGATAACGTCCGTGCAGGCGATTAAGCTGGTTGTTCGCCAGCCAGACGAGGTTATCCAGCGTTAAACCCTGGGCGAATTTGCGGAATTTATCTCCCTCTCTGGAGCCGATAAGCGCATTCAGATGGCCCCAGTCGTCATACAGCACGCTGGCACGCGCCATCTCCTGCATGACATTTTGCTGGCGCTTGCGGTTGTCTTCATCCTGCTTCAGCTGTTGACGGAATTCACCCTGGCGGGTGGTATTTTCCCGAAGCTGGCGCGACATCGCGTCCAGCGCCAGGCCAATGCTTTCAACCGTGGCATCCGGGGCGAGTGCCACAGGCGGCTGTGCCTGGTGTGCGCTCAATGCCTGTTCAGCGCTGTTCGCTAATGCCTGTTTCTGCTGACATTCGCTGTCGAGTTTCTGGCGTAACTGCTCAAGGCGCTGGCGTTCAGGTTCGGTGAGCAGGGCGTCGAGAAAGGCCTGCTGATCAGCGAAAACGCTTTTTCCCAGCGCCTCGGTAAATTGTTGCTCCAGCGCGCCTGCGGTTTGCTCCTCTTGCGCCAGTTGCTGATGCAGGGTTTGCCACTGGCTTTGCAGTGCAAGACAGGCATCGTGTACTTTCCGCCAGCCTTCCAGCGCTGCTGTCTGCCCGTCGTTGGCACTGTCGCTTTCCGGTAGCGTGTCGAGGATTGGCATGAGTTGTGCCATCTTTTCGTGCAGCGCACTGAGCTGTTGCTGCTGATGTTGCCACTGTTCGGCTTCCTGCGTGCGTGCCGCCAGCCACGGCTCCTCTTCGCCTTCCGGCGGCAGGGCCAGATCCAGCTGTTGCAGGGTGGTCGCCAGTTTTTCACGGCGGGCAACCACAACGTGTTGATACTGTTCGCTTTGTTGATGAAGTTCGCTGATTTGCAACTGCAATGTCTGGCGCTGGTTCAGCAAATAAAGCTGATGTTCATAAGCATCCTGCGCGCTTTGCCAACTGGTGAGTTCGCGATGCGGCTCCAGCGTGACGCTGAGCGCGGCGCAGGCTTTCGCCCACTCCTGCAACCAGTTTTGCTCCTCCTGTTGCAGGTTTTTCACTTCGCGTTCGTCTTTTTCGTAGCGTTCAGCCAGCCCTTTCAGCCGCTCGCCAAGCGCGACGCCATCCTCTTTGACCTGACGCACTTCGAGATCCAGCGCGCTGCGCCGTGCCTGATTGACGCCTGGCTCAAGGGTTTGATAATGCGCAATCGCCGGATGTTCGGTTGCGCCACACAGCGGGCAAGGGTGACCCGGTTGCAGACGCGCGCGCTCGCTTTCCAGATCTTTGATGCGGTTTTCCAGCTCGCAAATGGTCGTGACTTCCGTCAGTAGCTGGTTTTTCTCTTTATACAACTCACGTTTACGCGCCAGTTCAACGCCGATCTTTTCCTGCTCGGCGCGTAAATCAAGCAAGCTCTGCTGGCGCTGCGTCAGCTGTTTGCGCAGCGGAGCAAAACGGGCATGCAGAGCGGTAAGTTGCTGGCGCAGCGGGCGGTTTTGCGCGCACAACGCCATTGCCGCAGCCGTCTCTTCCACGCTCATTGCAAGTGTCGACTCAGGCAAGGTGCGCAGTTTCGCCTCGTGGGTCTGCACACGTTGTTGCAGGCCGAGCCACTGTTTTTTCTCTTCTTCCAGCTGGTTGAACAACACACGCCAGCCGGTTAATTCGTTCTGCCAGCGCTCAAATCGCGCGTTCTCAACAAGCCAGCTTTCCAGTGTTTTCTGCGTTTTCCGCAATGTTGCATGCTGCTGCTGGGCACTAAAGCGAATGCGTGCGCGCTGTAACAGGCTGGCATGTAAGCGAGTATTTACTTCTTCGCTCTGTGCGCGGGTGCGAACCAGCGCTTTACGCTGCTCTTCAAGCCGGTCCCACAGCGGGCGCAATTGTAGCGCCGGTTGCGCACGTTCCAGCGCCGCTAACTGCGGCTGGGCACCGGCCAGCGCCTGCTGCGCCTGTACCAGTGCGGCCTGGGCGCGTCCGCGCGCGGCGCGTAACTCCGCGTCGCGGTTCAGCCAGTTGGCCTGCGCCTGTATGTCGCGCTGTCCTGCCAGCAAACGTTGCTCTTCGTCAGTAAGCGCCTGCAAACTTTGTGTAAGCTGCTGGTGCTGCTCATCGTTAAGCAGTTCCACGCCTTTTGCCTGCGCCTGCAACTGCTCCAGCCGGGTTTTCGCCGCTTTATGTTTTTCAAACACCATGGCGGAAATCTGGCCGTAAATCTCGGTGCCGGTCAGCTCTTCGAGCAGCTCGGCGCGTTCACGCGGTTTCGCATTGAGGAACGCGGCAAACTGCCCCTGCGATAGCAGCATAGAACGGGTAAAGCGGCCATAATCCAGCCCGGTCAGTGAGGCGGTAAGTTCAAGCTTGTCTTTCACTTTATCGGCAAGGATTTTGCCATCGGCGCAGAGCGCAAGCTCAACGCGCGGGGCTTGCAGGTTGCCATCCGGCAGCCCGCGGGCGCGGCTCTGGCTCCAGAACGCGCGATAGGCGACGCCTTTCACTTCAAACTCCACTTCGGCCAGGCAGTCGGCCGTATCGCGGGTCATTAAATCGTTTTGCGATTGCGAAAGGGTGCTCAGGCGCGGTGTTTCGTGGTACAGCGCCAGGCAGATGGCGTCGAGCAGGGTGGTTTTCCCCGCGCCGGTCGCGCCGGTAATGGCGAATAAACCGTTACTGGCGAACGGCTCTTCGGTGAAGTCTATTTTCCACTCGCCTTTAAGTGAGTTCAGGTTTTTTAGCCGCAGGCTCAGGATTTTCATGCCTCATTCTCCTCATCCAGCGCCTGGCGCGCTTCGCTAAACAGCGTGTGTAACCGCGCATTTTGGGTGTCGTCGAGTTCTGCCAGCGCAAGTCGACGGGCGAAGACCTCTTCCACCTTTAATTCGTTTAAGGTTTCGCGTAACTCGCCGGAAAGAATTCGTTCGCGCTGCTCGCGGCTGCGGCGCACCAGCAGCACTTCTACCGGCAAATCTTCTGTCACCAGCTGGATTTTGCGCTGCATATCCGCCAGATATTCATGACTTTCGATTTCGATATCCAGCCATACGGGTGGCTCTGCGGGCGTATTGCGCCACTGTTCTAACTGGCAGCAGATTTCAGCAAAATCACCTTTGATCACCGCTAACGGTTGGGTTGCCGGAACTTCCAGCGCCGTGACATCGGCGAGTTTACCTTCGGCGAATGTCACCAGATTGACGCTTTTGCTTTTCCCGGTTTCATCAAAACTCAACGCAATGGGCGAACCGCAGTAGCGGATATGCTCCTGGCCGCCAATCTTCTGCGCCCGATGAATATGGCCGAGCGCGAGGTAATCCACAGGGGGAAAATTTTGTGCAGGGAAGGCGTCTAACGTGCCGATATAAATATCACGCACCGCGTCACTTTTACTGGCACCCACCGTGGTTAAATGGCCGCTGGCGATAATCGGCAGTGGTTTGTCACCGCGTAGTTCGCAGGCTTTAGTAAATTGCTGTTGATAGTAATCGGTGATTGCTGCGAGTAAATGCTGCTGTTTTTGTTGTCCGGAAAGCCCCGCCTGGCTAACGGTAATGTCGCGTGGGCGTAAAAATGGCACCGGGCAAAAAACCGCACCGGGTTCGCCATCGCGGCGCTTTAGCAAGAACGGCTGGGTGCCTGCACTGGCTACCACGGTGGTTTTCAGGTAGGCGAGGATCTCTTTTGATTCATTCAGCGTAGCCACGGAATCGTGGTTTCCCGCCAGCACGATAAGCTGGCAGCCCGTTTGCTGGAGTTTGACCACAAAGCGGTTGTAAAGCTCGCGGGCGTAGCTTGGCGGGGAGCCGGTATCAAAAATATCGCCTGCGACAATAATGGCATCCACCTGATGCGTTTCGGCGGCGGCGAGCAGCCAGTCGAGAAAAGCGTCATGTTCGGCGGCGCGGTTTTTACTGTAGAAGTTTTGACCCAGATGCCAGTCTGAAGTGTGAATGATGCGCATAGCGGTTCCATGGCGAAAAAGCGTAAAGCAGATTATAAACATTAAGCAGATGAGGGACATAACCGAACGCAAATTTGCGTTGTCACACGGCCACCGCGCGGGTCATATAGCGGTCATCTTATTCATAAATCTGTCATAAAACTGACGCATAATGGCGCCGCTACCTATACTGACGACTTAATTAAAACAGGGCGAATTATGGCGAGACGAATTCTGGTCGTAGAAGATGAAGCACCAATCCGTGAAATGGTGTGCTTCGTGCTCGAGCAAAATGGTTTTCAACCGGTGGAAGCTGAAGATTATGACAGCGCGGTGAACCAACTTAACGAACCCTGGCCCGACCTGGTGTTACTGGACTGGATGTTGCCTGGCGGTTCTGGCATTCAGTTTATTAAACATCTTAAACGCGAAGCGATGACCCGTGATATTCCGGTGATGATGCTGACCGCGCGCGGGGAGGAAGAAGATCGCGTTCGCGGTCTGGAAACGGGTGCGGACGATTACATTACCAAGCCATTTTCTCCGAAAGAGCTGGTCGCGCGTATTAAAGCCGTGATGCGCCGTATTTCACCGATGGCGGTGGAAGAGGTGATTGAAATGCAGGGGCTGAGCCTCGATCCTTCCTCACACCGCGTAATGACCGGTGAAAATCCGCTGGATATGGGACCGACAGAGTTTAAACTCTTACACTTCTTTATGACTCACCCGGAACGGGTTTATAGCCGCGAACAGCTGCTGAACCACGTATGGGGAACCAACGTTTACGTTGAAGACAGAACCGTGGACGTGCATATTCGCCGTCTGCGCAAAGCGCTGGAACACAGCGGCCACGATCGTATGGTGCAAACAGTGCGCGGCACGGGATATCGTTTTTCGACCCGTTTCTGAAATTTGACAGGAGTGTGACGCGTGCTGGAACGGCTGTCATGGAAAAGGCTGGTGCTGGAGCTCCTCCTTTGTTGTATCCCCGCCTTTATTCTCGGCGCGATTTTCGGTTACCTGCCCTGGTTTTTGTTCGCCGCGGTAACCGGGTTGCTGATCTGGCATTTCTGGAATTTACTGCGTCTTTCCTGGTGGTTGTGGGTTGATAAAAGCATGACCCCGCCGCCGGGAACGGGAAGCTGGGAGCCGCTACTTTACGGGCTACACCAGATGCAGATGCGTAATAAAAAGCGCCGCCGTGAACTGGGAAATTTGATCAAACGCTTTCGCAGCGGTGCGGAATCGCTGCCGGATGCGGTGATCCTCACCACCGAAGAGGGGGCGATTTTCTGGTGTAACGGCCTTGCACAGCAGATGCTGGGGCTGCGCTGGCCGGACGATAATGGCCAGAATATCCTTAACTTGCTGCGCTACCCCGAATTTACGAAATACATCAGGAATCAGGAGTTTGGCCGACCTCTGCATCTGGTGCTCAATAATGGGCGGCATCTTGAGATCCGCGTTATGCCCTACAGCGAGCAACAACTGCTGATGGTGGCGCGCGATGTGACGCAAATGCACCAGTTGGAAGGTGCGCGGCGTAACTTTTTCGCTAACGTCAGCCATGAACTGCGCACGCCGTTAACGGTGTTGCAGGGCTACCTGGAAATGATGCAGGAGCAAACGCTGGAAGGGGCACCGCGCGAAAAAGCGCTGCACACTATGCGTGAACAAACGTCGCGGATGGAAGGGTTGGTGCGCCAGTTACTCACGCTGTCGAAAATTGAAGCTGCGCCGACGCTACCGCCTAACGAAACCATTGATGTGCCGATGATGTTGCGGGTTGTCGAACGGGAAGCGCAAACCCTCAGTCAGCAAAAGCACACTTTCAGTTTTGAAGTGGATAACGCGCTCAAAGTGCTCGGTAATGAGGAACAACTGCGTAGCGCAATCTCGAATCTGGTCTATAACGCCGTCAACCACACGCCAGCAGGCACGCACGTTATTGTGCGCTGGCAGCATGTACCGCAGGGCGCGGAATTTAGCGTGGAAGATAACGGACCGGGCATTGCCGCAGAACATATTCCGCGCCTGACCGAACGTTTCTACCGGGTGGATAAAGCCCGCTCACGGCAAACCGGCGGCAGCGGTCTTGGGTTGGCGATTGTCAAACACGCGGTGAATCACCACGAAAGCCGCCTTGATATCGTCAGCGAACCGGGCAAGGGCACCCGCTTTAGCTTTGTCCTGCCGGAACGTCTGGTTGCCAAAAAAGCCGCTTCCTGAAGGCTCTGTCAGCATATCTTTCCAGCGGCCTGCGAAAACAGGCCGCTTTCCCGCACCGTCTACCACAGCTGAAACGTATTTTGTACGTCTGCTGCTTTTTTGTTCGCATGATCAGCCATGTGTTTTTCTTATAAATGGAGTATTTGACTGCTTGTTTTTTGCAATGCAGCATAACCATCTGGTTTTACGATCCCTCCTTGCCTTTAAACGTTATAAGCGTTTAAATTGCGCCCCATACATTGTCAGACCGACTGTGTTTACGTGGTAAATCGAAAAACTATTCTTCGCCACGTTGTACATAAAGCATTTCCCGCTGATTTTTCACGCAATTGGCGTTTTATTGTTCGGTCGGGAAAGGCCAATAATTCATCACTTTACGACACCACATCCACAGGCAGTAAAACTTATGACCCATCACTTAAAACCACGAGACATTGTTGCTCTGGGCTTTATGACCTTTGCCCTCTTCGTCGGCGCAGGTAACATCATTTTTCCTCCAATGGTCGGCTTACAGGCGGGTGAACACGTCTGGACGGCGGCGTTTGGCTTTCTGATTACCGCTGTGGGTTTGCCGGTGCTCACCGTTGTTGCGCTGGCGAAAGTCGGCGGTGGCGTCGATAGCCTGAGCACACCGATTGGGAAAGTGGCGGGTGTTCTGCTGGCGACGGTTTGCTACCTGGCGGTTGGGCCGCTGTTTGCAACGCCGCGTACGGCAACCGTATCGTTTGAAGTCGGGATTGCACCGTTGACCGGCGAAGGCGCGATGCCGCTGCTGATTTACAGCGTGGTCTATTTCGCGCTGGTGATCCTGGTATCGCTCTATCCGGGCAAACTGCTTGATACTGTGGGTAATTTCCTTGCTCCGTTGAAAATCATCGCGCTGACTATCCTTTCTATCGCCGCGATTGTCTGGCCGGCGGGTTCCATCAGCCACGCGCTGGACGCCTACCAGAACGCCTCTTTCTCCAACGGTTTCGTCAACGGCTACCTGACGATGGACACGCTGGGCGCCATGGTCTTTGGCATTGTGATTGTCAACGCGGCGCGTTCGCGCGGCGTGACGGAAGCGCGCCTGCTGACCCGTTACACCGTTTGGGCTGGCCTGATGGCTGGCGTGGGTCTGACGCTGCTTTATCTGGCGCTGTTCCGCCTGGGTTCAGATAGCTCTTCGCTGGTTGATCAGTCTGCCAACGGTGCCGCCATTCTGCACGCTTACGTTCAGCACACTTTCGGCGGTGCGGGCAGCTTCTTGCTGGCGGCGCTGATTTTCATTGCTTGCCTGGTGACGGCAGTTGGCCTGACCTGCGCCTGTGCTGAGTTTTTCGCGCAGTATCTGCCGCTCTCTTACCGTGCGCTGGTGTTTATTCTGGGTATCTTCTCGATGGCGGTGTCCAACCTCGGGTTGAGCCACCTGATTCAGATTTCGATTCCGGTGCTGACGATGATCTACCCGCCCTGTATCGTACTGGTGGTGCTGAGTTTTACCCGCTCCTTCTGGAACAGTTCAACACGCGTTATCGCACCGGCCATGTTTATCAGCCTGCTTTTTGGTATCCTTGACGGCGTGAAAGCCTCCGCGTTTGCTGAACACCTTCCTGCCTGGACACAGCGCTTGCCGCTGGCGGAGCAGGGATTGGCCTGGTTGATGCCAAGCCTGGTGATGGTGATTCTGGCCGCAATCTGGGATCGCGCCGCAGGACGACAAGTGACTTCCAGCGCGCATTAACAGCAGCAAACACGGTTTGTTTAACCACGGGGTACGCGCTCCGTGGTTTTTTATTTTTGTGTTGAATAATGGCAGTGGAAACGATGGAAAGTACTAATAAGCTGAAGCGTGGGCTAAGCACCCGCCACATTCGCTTTATGGCGCTGGGTTCAGCGATTGGCACCGGGCTGTTTTACGGCTCCGCAGACGCCATCAAAATGGCCGGGCCAAGCGTGCTGCTGGCTTACATTATTGGCGGTGTCGCCGCGTATATCATTATGCGTGCGCTGGGCGAAATGTCCGTGCATAACCCTTCTGCCAGCTCCTTCTCTCGCTACGCGCAGGAAAACCTCGGCCCGCTGGCCGGTTATATCACCGGCTGGACGTACTGTTTTGAAATCCTGATTGTCGCCATTGCCGATGTGACCGCTTTCGGCATCTATATGGGCGTCTGGTTCCCGACGGTGCCGCACTGGATTTGGGTATTGAGCGTGGTGCTGATTATCTGCGCCATTAACCTGATGAGCGTGAAAGTGTTCGGTGAACTGGAGTTCTGGTTCTCGTTCTTTAAAGTCGCCACGATCATCATCATGATTGTCGCCGGGTTCGGCATCATCATCTGGGGGATTGGCAACGGTGGTGAGCCGACCGGCATCAGCAACTTGTGGAGCCACGGCGGCTTCTTTAGCAATGGCTGGCTTGGCACGGTGATGGCGCTGCAAATGGTGATGTTTGCCTACGGCGGTATTGAAATTATAGGTATTACCGCCGGTGAAGCGAAAGATCCGGAAAAGTCGATCCCACGCGCCATCAACTCAGTACCGTTGCGCATACTGGTGTTCTACGTCGGTACGCTGTTCGTGATTATGTCCATTTACCCGTGGAACCAGGTAGGAACAGACGGCAGCCCGTTTGTGCTTACCTTCCAGCATATGGGTATCACCTTTGCCGCCAGCATTCTTAACTTTGTGGTACTTACCGCCTCGCTTTCCGCCATCAACAGCGATGTCTTCGGTGTCGGACGTATGCTGCACGGTATGGCCGAGCAGGGAAGTGCGCCGAAGATGTTCGCCAAAACCTCGCGTCGCGGTATTCCGTGGGTCACGGTGATGGTGATGACGGTCGCGCTGCTGCTGGCGGTCTATCTGAACTACATCATGCCGGAAAATGTCTTCCTGGTGATTGCTTCGCTGGCGACCTTCGCTACGGTGTGGGTGTGGATCATGATCCTGCTCTCGCAGATTGGTTTCCGCCGCCGTCTCTCTGCTGATGAAGTGAAAGCGCTGAAATTCAAAGTGCCTGGCGGGGTAGCCACTACCGTTGCCGGGCTGATTTTCCTCGTGTTTATTATTGCGCTGATTGGCTGGCACCCGGACACCCGCATCTCGCTGTATGTCGGTTTCGCGTGGATTGTGCTGCTGCTGATTGGCTGGATGTTTAAACGCCGCAAAGCCTGATAACTGTGCCGGATAAGCGTCAGGCTTGTCCGGCATTTTCCCCTCTTTACCGGCTTATACCACCGGTGTCAGCAGTTTCCCTTGCGTAAAGTAGCTCAGCAGATTATTGATGGTCAGATCCGCCATCGCCTGGCGCGTTTCGGCGGTATTACTGGCGATATGCGGCAATAACACCACGTTTTGCAGGCTGCGCAGCACTGGCGGAATATGCGGTTCCTCTTCAAACACATCCAGCCCGGCACCGCGTAATTTCCCTTTCTGAAGCACATCGATTAACGCCTCCGTATCAACCACGCTGCCGCGCGCAATATTGATTAGAATGCCCTTCGGCCCCAGCGCTTCCAGCACGTCACGGTTGATAATGTGCTGCGTTTTCGCACCGCCTGGCAAGGTGAGCACCAGAAAATCGACCGCATTCGCAAGCTTGATAAGCGAGTCATGGCGCTGCCAGTGGTTGTTGCGCGCTTCTCGTGGGCTGAAATAATGAATCGGCATATTAAATGCCGCGGCGCGTTGGGCGATGTCATGACCAATATTGCCCATGCCGACAATGCCGCAGCGCTTGCCGCTCATTTTCCATGCGCCGGGAAAGGCGCCATGTTCCCATTCGCCGGCGCGGGCAAAGCGGTCGGCCTCGCAAATTTTCCGCGTGACGGCCAGCATTAACGCCAGCCCGGTATCGGCTACGCATTCGTTAAGCACGTTCGGCGTGTTGCTGACTTTTATTCCGCGCTGGCGACAGACATTGAGATCGGTGGCATCCACGCCGACGCCGAAACCGCTGATCACTTCCAGCGCCGGAAGCTGCTCTATCAGCGCGTTACTGATGCCTTTCGCGGCACGTGTCAGGGCGCCACGGATGGCAGGCGCGTGTTCGCGCAACAGGGCCTGTGCATCGGTCTGCCAGTAACGATGCACCACGAAATGGCGTTCGAGGGTGTCGATCATCGTCTGCGGAATTTCGCTAATGACGAGGATCTCGGGTTTGCTGCTCATACTAAGCCCTTTATTCATCTATAGTTTTTATCAGTATAAAAAGCACGTCTGCCTGCGGCTTCGGGCATCAGCACGAAGCGGGCGCGGAAAAACTCACACAAATGCCTGGTGAATATCTCGCCAGATCACATCTGCGCCCTCTCTCTCACCCCCTGAAAAAAGCGGAAAGAAGGAGGCAGGGTGAGAATCGCTGTGGAAGAGTGGCGTCATTTTGAGCAAAGGGGATTTTTTGATGTTGAATGCATGGCATTTGCCCGTCGCGCCGTTTGTGAAACAGAATCAGGATCAATTAGTTATTAGCCTTTGGCTAACCGGAACTTCGCTGCCGGAGCGGGTGACGCTGCGGACGGAAATCGATAACGAAGAGACGCCGGTGGTGATGCATTGCGCGCGTAAACCGACAGCCGATGGAGTGACTGTCTGGCGGGCGGCGATCGATGTGGCGAGCGGGCAGCCGCGTCGTCGCTATAGCTTTAAGCTGCTGTGGGAAAACCGCCAGCTCTGGTTTACCTCGCAGGGCTTTAGCCACTTTCCGCCCGCGCGGCTTGAGCAGTTCGCTATCGATGCGCCGGACAGCGGGCCGCACTGGGTGGCGGATCAGGTGTTCTACCAGATTTTCCCGGATCGTTTTGCCCGCAGCCAGCCGCGCGGCGAAGATCAAGACAAAATCTATCATCACCATGCGGCCGGGCAGCCGATTGTCATGCGTGAATGGGACGATCCACTGACTGGCGAAGCGGGCGGTTCGACCTTTTATGGCGGCGATCTTGACGGCATCAGCGAGAAGCTGCCGTACCTGAAAAAACTCGGCGTCACCGCGCTGTACCTTAACCCGGTATTTGTCGCTCCCAGCGTACATAAATATGACACCGAAGATTATCGGCATGTTGACCCGCAGTTCGGCGGCGATGAGGCGTTGCTGCGCCTGCGGCATAACACGCTTGACGCGGGCATGAAGCTGATTCTGGATGGTGTCTTTAATCACACCGGCGATTCCCACGCGTGGTTCGACCGGCATAACCGCGCAACGGGTGGTGCGTGCCACAACCCGGATTCACACTGGCGTAGCTGGTTCAGCTTTGATGAGAACGGCCACGCCCGCGACTGGCTGGGGTATGCGAGCCTGCCGAAACTCGATTACCAGTCGCCCGCGTTAGTTGATGAAATTTATCAGGGTGAAGAGAGCGTGGTGCGTCACTGGCTGAAAGCGCCATGGCACATGGATGGCTGGCGGCTGGATGTAGTGCATATGCTGGGTGAAGATGGCGGGGCGCGTAACAATTTGCGCCATGTCACGGGTATTACGCAGGCGGCGAAAGAGACTCAGCCACAGGCGTATGTCTTTGGCGAACATTTTGGCGATGCGCGCCAGTGGTTGCAGGCGGATGCCGAAGACGCGGCCATGAACTATCGCGGTTTTACCCTGCCGGTGTGGGCTTTTCTGGCGAAAACCGATCTCTCTTATGATCCGCAAAAAATCGATGCGCAAACCTGCGCGGCATGGATGGATAACTACCGCGCCGGGCTGTCGCATCAGCAGCAATTACGCATGTTTAACCAGCTTGACAGTCACGATACGCCACGCTTTAAGACGGTGCTCGGCAACGACATTGCGCGCTTACCGCTGGCGGTGGTCTGGCTGTTTAGCTGGCCGGGCACGCCGTGCATTTATTACGGCGACGAAGTAGGGCTGGATGGCGCTAACGATCCGTTTTGCCGCAAGCCGTTCCCGTGGGACAAAAAGCGCCAGGATGGCAAGCTGCTGGCGCTTTATCAGCGCATGGCGAAGTTGCGTTCACGTTCGCAAGCGTTGCGCTACGGCGGCTGTCTGGTGATTTATGCGCACGACAATGTGCTGGTATTTTTGCGTGTTTACCGTCAACAACGGGTTTTAGTCGCCATTAACCGGGGCGAGGCCTGTGAAGTTGTGCTGGAGGATTCACCGCTGTTACGGGGGAAAAGCTGGCGGCTTCAGGAAGGTACAGGTACGCTACAGGATGATGTGCTGACGCTTTCAGCCATTAGCGCATCTGTCTGGTCCGCCGCCTGAATCGCCACGCGAAAAGGGGCGGGCATTACGTCTCCCCTTTAGCGAAGGCGATAGTACATGGATGGTCTTTTACTCTTTGGCGTGGTGGTGCTGTTTCTGGCGCTGGTGGTGGTGCCCATTGTGGCCATCACCGCCTGGCGACGCAGTATTGCTACCCAGAATGAACTGCAACAACTGCGTCAGCGGCTGAGCATACTGGAACGGCAGTTTTCGGCGACGCCGGAAAGCCGCGAACCAACACCGGTGGCGGCGGCTGAAATTGCGCATTCCACCGAACCTGTTGAAATCCCTCAACCTGCCGCGCCGGTGGAAAACCCGTGGGGGCGAAAAGCCGAATCGCCTGTGGCGGCGGAAAACCCGTGGGGACGTAAAGCTGAAACACCTGCACCGGTTATGTCCGCACCTGCTATTGACGAACCTGCCGTAACGACAAAAACGCCGGAAACCGCATCGTGGGGAATGGTAACGTCGCTGGTGCGCTGGTTTATGCAGGGCAACCCGCTGGCAAAACTGGGTGTTATCCTGCTGTTTATCGGTCTCTCTTTCCTGCTGCGCTACACCGTGGAATATGCGTTGTTCCCGCTGGAACTGCGGCTGGCCGCCGTCGCGCTGGTGGCGATTGTGCTGCTAGGGCTTGGCTGGCGGCTGCGGCATAAACAGACGGTCTTTGCGCTGATACTGCAAGGCGGCGCGGTTGGCGCGCTCTATCTCACCGTTTTTGGCGCGTTTCGCTTATGGCAGATGCTGCCGATGACGCTGGCCTTTGTGCTGTTAATCGTTATCTGTGCGGCGAGCGTTGGCCTGGCGGTGCTGCAAAAAGCGCTGAGTCTGGCGTTGCTGGCAAGCCTTGGCGGCTATCTCGCGCCGATCCTGCTCTCTACCGGCGGCGGCAGCCATGTTGCGCTGTTCTCGTTTTACCTGCTGCTTTCGGTGGGGATCCTCGCCATCAGTATCTGGCAGCACTGGCGCGAATTGAACCTGCTTGGCATGGTCTTCACTTTCAGCGTTGCCGGGCTGTGGGGCATGGATAACTATCGCCCGGAATTTTATCTCAGTTGCCAGTTGTTCCTGATGGCTAACATTCTCATCTTCGGTGTACTGAGCGTGGCGCTTTCACTGCGTGCGCAGCGCCGGGGCGAGCGCATTATTGATGGTGTTTTACTCTTTGCGCCGCCGCTGGCGGGCTTTGGTATGCAGTACGCCATCACGCAACACTGGCATTATGGCCCGGCATTTAGCGCGCTGGGCTTTGGTCTCTTCTATCTGGCGCTGGCGATGCTGGCGCTCAAACGGTTCCCTGCAACCGCAAAACCGCTGGTGCTGGCAGCGCTGGCGCTCGGCGGCGCGTTTGCCACGCTCGCCATTCCGCTGGCGCTGTCGGCGCGCTGGACGGCGATGGCCTGGGCACTGGAAGGACTGGGCATTTTGTGGCTCGGCGTACAGCAAAATCTGCGCCGCATGAGCTACAGCGGTAGCGCATTACTTCTCCTGGCGTTGTGCAGCGCGCTGTGGGCAGCGGCGGACGGTATTAATGCCGTGTCGACATTGCTGATCTTTGCCGTGCTCAGCGCATGCTGGCTGGCGGCCTCCTGGCTGTGGCGTGGTTTGCGGCAAGAGGGAAGCTGGCTACTGCTGGTGGGCGGTATCGCGTTTTGGGTAGTGGCGCTCGGCGGCGCGTCTCAGGCTGTGCTGCCAGCCTACGTTGATAACGGGTTTGGCGTGTTGGCGTTGCTGGCGCTTTCCGTATGGTTATGGCGTGCGGGCAGCTTGCGCTGGTCGTGGCCGGAGCTGGGTTACGCCCGCTGGCTGTTATGGCCGGGAATGGCGGTGATGCTGGGCTGGCAAATTATGACTGAGGGGCACCTGCTGGCAGCGGGTTGGCCGAATCTGGCCTGGTGTATCGCGCTGCCTGCCGCTTTCCTGCTGCTTTACCGTGAAAATGAGACGATATCCGCGCGGGTGTCGCAAGGTTTGCATATTTCGTTGTTGTGGATGTTGCTGCTGGCGGCAGGCACTGAGCTGTGGTGGTTCATTGATGGGCTGGCGTGGGGGAATGAACCCTGGCAGGTCGGGCTGCCCATGGCGGCGGGTGGTGTGCTGATTGCGTTGGCGCTGGCGGCCATTCGCCGCCAGTTCTGGCCGTGGCGCATCTGGCCTGCGCTGTATGGCGCGCTGGGATTATTGCCGCTGGTTCCTGTGCTGCTGTGTTTGCTGGTGTATGCCAATCTGAGCGACGGGGTGGTGATGGGCATGCCGTATCTGCCGGTCATTAACCCGCTGGAAGAGGGCGCGGCGTTTGCGCTGCTCGGCGTCTGGCTGTACAGCCGTTTTGCCGAAGCGCACTACCCGCCCATTGCACCGCAACTCTGGCGTGCGCGCCCGTGGGTACTGGCGGCGCTCGGTTTCTGGTGGCTAAATGGCGTGTTACTGCGCCTGCTGGCTTATTACGGCGACGTGGCCTGGGAGAGTGAAAGCCTGTGGCAGTCGCGATTGATTCAGACCAGCTTTGCGCTGTTCTGGATGCTGATTGCGCTGGTGGTGATGATCCGCGCTACACGCCAGCATGCGCGCCAGCAGTGGTTGTGCGGCAGTGTGTTGCTGGGCGTGGTGCTGCTCAAATTAATGCTGGTAGACAGCGCTGGCGGCGGCGGGCTTTCGCGAGCCATTGCCTTTATTGGTGTGGCGGTGCTGGTGCTGATTGTGGGGTATTTTTCACCCCTGCCGCCAAAGGCCGTGCGGGAAGAGGACAAGGGAGAAGAGCAATGAAAAAGTGGCATGGATTACTACTGGCCGCACTGGTGACAACCGCAGGCGCGGCGATAAGCAGTGACGCTGTTCCGGATTCACCGCAGGATTACGCGTTTGGCGCGACGCTCGATCTACCACAACCGGCATCCTGGTATCGCGCCGATCTGCCGCAGGATACTTACGCGCAGAGCGCCTGGCCGGATCTGCGCGATGTGCGGGTGTTTAACCACGATGGCGAGCGAGTGCCGTTTACGCTGGAAACACAGCGTGTTACCGCACGTGCGCCAGAGCCCATTGCGCTGCGAGTGTTCCCGCTGGATACGTCGCCGGTTGACACCGGCACAGAGGGGCAAAATGTGGTGCGTTTGCACTCCTCGTCCGGCGTCGATATTCGTATTGAAGGCGAGCCTGACGAAGTGGTCGGGCAGAGCTATTTACTGGCGTTCCCGGAAAATACACCGGAAATCTTCAATCTCGCGCAACTGAAGCTGGCCTGGTCGGAGCCCGTAAAAAACTGGCGTGGCAAAGTGACGCTCTTTTTCAGCGGCGACATGCGCAACTGGACGACATTGCAGCAAGACATACCGGTTATGGAGCTGGCGAGCGGCAGCGATCGGCTGAAGCTCGATCAGATTACCCTCGACCAGCCGATGCCCGCCGATGGCGTACGTTATTTACTGATGGTGTTTGATACCCCGAACCTGCCAGTGGCGATTACGCAGGTCACCGCGCGGCCTGGTAGTGAGCCAACCCCGCTGGAACAGGTGGAGATGGCAGGCCACGAACAACGGATTTCTCCGACCGAAGCACAGTATCAATGGGCGCAACCGCAGCCATTAAGCGCACTGTCGATAAGGCTTGCGCAAGAGGGCGTGTTGCCGGTATCGATTGACTGGCGCAGTAGTGCCAGCGATGAGTGGAAACCGTTAAGTAAAACGGTGTTGTGGGCGCTTAATGGACGTGCTTCCGCGCCGCTCAGCCTGCCAGGAGATGTCGTGCAAGCGGTGCGCATCACCACGCTTGATGCCCGTTTACCCGAAGCATTGCCGCAGGTAACCGGCAGCCGCGACCGACAATCGCTGGTCTTTAATGCGCAGGGCAAGGGGCCGTTTATGCTGGCGTGGGGCAACCGGGCAGCGGCGTCTGCTGCGGTAACGATGGAAGGATTGATCCCGGAAGCGCTGCGTAAACAGCTCGATCTTACGGCGATACCGGAAGTGCAGGTGCAGGATCGTGTGGCGCTTGGCGGCGAGGAGCGGCTGACGGCGACATCTCCGGCAGAGCGCCAGCAGACGTGGAAAACGTTGCTGGTGTGGGGCGTCTTGTTGTTGGGAGTTGTGGTGCTGGTATGGATGGCACTGCGCATCTGGCGTGAAGTGAAAACACGCGAATAACGATCCGCTTGTTAAGCGGGCGGCATTGGCTTCGCCCCTGAACGGTGTGTCGGAACCTAACAAGCAGCGGCGGCCCGTTGTGTTAGCTTGCAGTCTAAAAAGGATGAGGCCTGTCCAGACGAGTTAATGACGACACACATCTGGCGTTGGTTTGAATTAGCCATAAAAAAGGCCCGCAGTGCGGGCCTTTATCAATGCAGCCAATTACAGGCTGGAGACGTTTTCGCTCAGGTATTTTGCCACGCCGTCCGGAGAGGCGTTCATCCCTTCTTTACCTTTTTCCCACTGTGCCGGGCACACTTCGCCGTGCTCTTCGTGGAACTGCAGCGCGTCAACCATGCGCAGCATTTCATCAATGTTACGGCCCAGCGGCAGGTCATTGACGACCTGGTGGCGCACGATGCCGTTTTTGTCGATCAGGAAAGAACCACGCAGGGCAACGCCCGCGTCCGGATGCTCAATACCGTAAGCCTGCTGAATTTCACGTTTGATGTCTGCGACCATCGCGTATTTCACCGCGCCGATGCCGCCTTTCTCAACCGGCGTGTTACGCCATGCGTTATGAACAAACTCGGAGTCGAAAGAGACGCCAACCACTTCTACACCGCGGCTTTTGAACTCTTCGTAACGTTTGTCAAAAGCGATCAGTTCAGACGGGCAAACGAAGGTGAAGTCCATCGGCCAGAAAAACAGCACGGTCGCTTTACCGTTGGTGTGCTGTTTGAAGTTGAAGTTTTCAACAATTTCACCGCTGCCCAGAACGGCTGCGGCAGTAAAATCCGGTGCCTGACGAGTAACCAGTACCATATGTACTCCTGTAATTTACAAGGTTAATAGAACGCAACGCGGGCCAGTATAGGGAGAGGGGTAGGGCAGCTCAAAGCGCCACTGACAATCGCTGGTATAGGTTTTGTCTATCGATTGCTTTTGTAATGACGCTTTCCAAAATAGCGTAATGCACACGCAGTGCAAGAATTAAAGCTGCTGATCTTTAGCCTGCGCCATCATGCGCGGATAGAACGCCCAGAATTGTGACTCCAGCGCGGCGTAGTTGGCGTCGAGATCCTGCCAGGAGTCGCGCAGTGCATCCAGGCGCGGGCGACGGTTCGCCATGCCGTTAAGCACATTCTGGATAAAGGCCATCTCGCGGTAGCGCTCCAGCCAGCGCTCTGACCAAAGGTAATTGTTCAAATTAACAAATCGCGGCGGAGAGTCGGGCAGGATTGTCGCCACCTGCGCACGGGCGTAGCGAACAAAATCATCCAGCGGGAAATCAGGCGAGATTTCCGCCCAGTGGCGGGAGAGAAAATGATCCCACATCACATCCAGCGTGATCGGCGCGACCCGCCGGGTTTCTGGGCGGAACCACTCGCGGGCGGTTTTGACTTCCGGCAGGTTGTCAGTCATGACGTCGATACGGCGATGCATCTGGATCCCGTCAACGATCTCCACCGGGTAGAGGTCTTGTGGGTTGCCGCGAACAAAATCCGCCAGCAGGTTGCCGGGCAGAGAACTGTCGGCAAGATGGGCTAAGTGCAGGTGTGCTAAAAAATTCATGCTTATTGTTTGTCCAAAAGCGGCTAACGGTTGCAGCGAAGGGGCGTGGGCACTAGACTACCCGCCTCTTAAATATGTATCGAGTTAGTGTCATGCGCGTTGCCGATTTTTCCTTTGAATTGCCCGAATCCCTGATTGCCCATTATCCGCAGCCTGAGCGCAGCAGTTGCCGCTTACTGTCGCTGGATGGCCCAACAGGCGCGCTGACGCACGGTACTTTCACCGATTTGCTCGACAAGCTCAACCCCGGCGATCTGCTGGTGTTCAATAACACCCGCGTAATTCCGGCGCGCCTGTTCGGCCGTAAAGCCAGCGGCGGCAAGATTGAAGTGCTGGTCGAACGCATGCTCGACGATAAACGTATTCTGGCACATATTCGCGCATCCAAAGCGCCGAAACCGGGCGCGGAACTGCTGCTGGGCGACGCGGAAGATATCCGGGCGACGATGGTGGCGCGCCACGACGCGCTTTTCGAAGTTGAGTTTCACGACGAACGTCCGGTGCTGGATATCCTTAACGCAATCGGCCATATGCCGCTGCCGCCCTATATTGACCGCCCTGATGAAGAGGCGGACCGTGAACTCTACCAGACCGTGTACAGCCAGAAGCCAGGCGCGGTTGCCGCACCGACGGCAGGGCTGCATTTTGATGAGCCATTGCTTGAGCGTTTGCGTAATAAAGGCATCGAGATGGCGTTTGTGACGCTGCATGTGGGGGCGGGAACTTTCCAGCCGGTGCGCGTAGACAGCATTGAAGATCACATTATGCATTCTGAATACGCCGAAGTGCCGCAGGAGGTTGTTGACGCGGTGCTGGCGGCAAAAGCGCGTGGCAACCGGGTTGTTGCCGTGGGAACCACATCCGTGCGTTCGCTGGAAAGCGCCGCGCAGGCAGCAAAAAAAGATCTGATCGAGCCGTTTTTCGGTGATACGCAGATTTTCATTTATCCGGGTTATCAGTACCGGGTGATTGATGCGCTGGTCACCAACTTCCACCTGCCGGAATCGACGCTGATTATGCTGGTTTCTGCCTTCGCCGGGTACCAACACACCATGAATGCGTACCACGCCGCAGTTGCAGAGAAATATCGCTTTTTTAGTTACGGGGATGCGATGTTTATCACGTACAATCCGCAAGCCATTTTTGAACGCGTCGGGGAATAGGTCCGCGGCGCTGGTTTTAAACGTCAGACTGTCTTTCTGGCTGGAGAAGAAATGAAATTTGAACTGGATACCACTGACGGACGCGCCCGCCGCGGTCGTCTGGTGTTTGATCGCGGCGTGGTTGAAACGCCAGCGTTTATGCCTGTGGGTACTTACGGCACCGTAAAAGGGATGACGCCGGAAGAAGTTGAAGCCACCGGCGCGCAGATTATCCTCGGCAACACTTTCCACCTGTGGCTGCGTCCGGGTCAGGAGATCATGAAGCTGCACGGCGATCTGCACGACTTTATGCAGTGGAAAGGCCCAATCCTTACCGATTCCGGCGGTTTCCAGGTGTTCAGCCTTGGTGACATCCGCAAGATCACCGAAGCGGGCGTACACTTCCGTAATCCGATCAACGGCGATCCTATTTTCCTCGATCCCGAAAAATCGATGGAGATTCAGTACGATCTCGGTTCCGATATCGTGATGATCTTCGACGAATGTACGCCCTATCCGGCGGATTGGGATTACGCAAAACGCTCCATGGAGATGTCTCTGCGCTGGGCGAAACGCAGCCGTGAGCGTTTTGATGGGCTGGGTAACAAAAACGCGCTGTTCGGTATTATTCAGGGCAGCGTTTACGAAGATTTACGCGATATCTCGGTCAAAGGTCTGGTAGAGATTGGCTTTGATGGCTACGCTGTCGGCGGTCTGGCTGTGGGCGAACCGAAAGAAGATATGCACCGTATTCTGGAGCATGTCTGCCCGCAAATCCCCGCAGACAAACCACGATACCTGATGGGCGTCGGTAAACCAGAAGATCTGGTTGAAGGCGTGCGACGCGGCATTGATATGTTTGACTGCGTGATGCCGACGCGCAACGCCCGTAACGGTCACCTGTTTGTGACCAATGGCGTGGTGAAAATCCGTAACGCGAAATATAAAAGCGATACCGGCCCGCTTGATAGCGAGTGTGATTGCTATACCTGTCGCAATTATTCTCTTGCTTACTTGCATCATCTCGACCGTTGCAACGAAATATTGGGCGCGCGTCTCAATACCATTCATAACCTGCGGTATTATCAGCGTTTAATGGCTGGTTTACGCAAGGCTATCGAAGAGGGTAAATTAGAGAGCTTCGTCGCGGATTTTTACCAGCGTCAGGGGCGGTCCGTACCACCTTTGAACGTTGATTAATTTAATAATGAGGGAATTTGAATGAGCTTTTTTATTTCTGATGCGGTAGCAGCAGCAGGCGCACCGGCAGGCCAAAGCCAGTGGACGTTGATTCCGATGCTGGTGGTGTTCGGTCTGATTTTTTACTTCATGATCCTACGCCCGCAGCAAAAACGCACGAAAGAGCATAAAAAGCTGATGGACTCCATCGCTAAAGGTGATGAAGTGCTGACCAACGGTGGTCTGATTGGCCGCGTGACCAAAGTAGCAGACACTGGCTACATTGCTATCGCACTGAACGACACCACCGAAGTGGTAATCAAACGTGACTTCGTAGCTGCCGTTCTGCCGAAAGGCACGATGAAGGCGCTGTAATCTATTGTTTTCCCAAAGGGAACTGCCGTGTTAAACCGTTATCCTTTGTGGAAGTACATTATGCTGGTCGTCGTCATTATCGTCGGCCTGCTTTACGCACTTCCCAACCTGTATGGTGAGGATCCGGCTGTTCAGATCACTGGCGCGCGCGGCGTCGCCGCCAGTGAGCAAACGCTGATCCAGGTCCAGAACGATCTACAAAAAGAAAAAATCAACGCGAAGTCTGTGGCTCTGGAAGAGGGCGCGATTCTTGCTCGCTTCGATTCTACTGATACGCAGTTGCGCGCCCGCGAAGTGCTGGTCAGCGCGTTAGGCGATCAGTACGTTGTCGCGCTTAACCTTGCTCCGGCTACACCACGCTGGTTGACCGCCATTAAAGCCGAACCGATGAAACTCGGTCTCGATCTGCGCGGCGGTGTGCACTTCCTGATGGAAGTGGATATGCAAACGGCGCTCAGTAAACTGCAGGAACAGAACATGGACAGCCTGCGCAGCGATCTGCGCGACAAAGGCATTCCTTACACCACCGTGCGTAAGGAAGATAACTATGGCCTGAGCATTCAGTTCCGCGACAGCGCGGCGCGCGATCAGGCGAACACTTACCTGACAGCCCGCCATCGCGATCTCGTTATCTCCAATCAGGGCGACAACGTACTGCGTGCCGTGATGAGCGATGCGCGTCTGAGCGAAGCCCGCGAATATGCTGTTCAGCAGAACATCAATATCCTGCGTAACCGTGTAAACCAACTGGGCGTGGCTGAGCCGCTGGTACAGCGCCAGGGCGCTGACCGCATCGTGGTTGAGCTGCCGGGGATTCAGGATACGGCACGTGCGAAGGAGATTCTGGGCGCTACTGCGACGCTGGAATTCCGCCTCGTTAACAGCAGTGTGGATGCTTCCGCCGCCGCCGCTGGCCGCGTACCGGGTGACTCCGAAGTGAAACAGACGCGTGAAGGCCAGCCCGTTGTGCTGTACAAACGCGTGATCCTGACCGGTGACCATATCACCGATTCCACCTCCAGCCAGGATGAGTACAACCAACCGCAGGTGAACATTTCGCTCGATAGCGCGGGTGGCAACATCATGTCTAACTTCACCAAGGACAATATCGGTAAACCGATGGCGACTTTGTTTGTGGAGTACAAAGACAGCGGTAAAAAAGATGCCAACGGACGTGCGGTGCTGGTGAAACAGGAAGAGGTGATTAACATCGCCAACATCCAGTCTCGCCTCGGCAACAGCTTCCGTATTACCGGTATCAGTAACCCGACCGAAGCGCGTCAATTGTCGCTGCTGCTGCGCGCCGGTGCGCTGATTGCGCCGATTCAGATTGTTGAAGAACGCACCATTGGCCCAACGCTCGGTTCGCAGAACATCACGCAGGGTCTGGAAGCGTGCCTGGCAGGTCTGGTGGTTTCCATTATCTTCATGATCTTCTTCTATAAGAAGTTTGGTCTGATCGCCACGTCTGCGCTGGTCGCCAACCTGGTGTTAATTGTCGGCATTATGTCGCTGTTGCCTGGCGCAACGCTGACGATGCCGGGGATTGCCGGGATTGTGCTTACCCTTGCGGTCGCGGTGGACGCCAACGTTCTGATAAACGAACGTATTAAAGAAGAGCTGAGCAACGGCCGTTCGGTACAGCAGGCGATTCACGAAGGTTATCAGGGTGCTTTTTCGTCCATTTTCGATGCGAACATCACCACGTTGATCAAAGTACTTATTCTTTACGCAGTAGGTACTGGTTCAATTAAAGGGTTTGCGATCACCACCGGTATCGGTGTGGCGACCTCTATGTTCACCGCCATTGTCGGCACCCGTGCCATCGTCAACCTGTTGTACGGCGGCAAACGCATTAACAAGCTGTCTATCTGAGGAGTGCGTTGTGGCACAGGATTATACTGTTGAACAATTGAACCACGGCCGTAAAGTCTGGGACTTTATGCGCTGGGACAACTGGGCTTTTATCATTTCCGGCGCGCTGCTGATCCTCTCCATTACTGTGATGGGCGTTCGCGGCTTTAACTGGGGCCTGGATTTTACCGGTGGTACGGTTATCGAAATCTCGCTGGAAAAACCAGCGGATATGGATTTGATGCGTGACGCGCTGGAGAAAGCGGGCTTCCAGGAGCCGCTGCTGCAAAACTTCGGTAGCAGCCGCGACATCATGGTTCGTATGCCGCCTGCTCAGGGCGAAACCGGTGGCCAGGTGCTGGGAAGTAAAGTCGTTAGCGTGATTAACGAAGCGACCAGCCAAAATGCAGCCGTGAAACGTATTGAGTTTGTCGGTCCGAGCGTGGGCGCAGATCTGGCGCAGACGGGTGGGATGGCGCTGCTGGTCGCGTTGATCAGCATTCTGGTTTATGTCGGTTTCCGCTTCGAGTGGCGCTTGGCGGCGGGCGTGGTTATCGCGCTGGCGCACGACGTCATTATCACGATGGGCGTACTCTCGCTGTTCCAGATTGAGGTTGACCTGACCATCGTGGCGTCGCTGATGTCGGTAATCGGTTACTCGCTTAACGACAGCATCGTGGTATCTGACCGTATTCGTGAGAACTTCCGCAAGATCCGCCGCGGCACGCCATACGAGATCTTTAACATCTCTCTGACGCAAACATTGCACCGTACGTTGATCACGTCCGGTACGACGTTAGTCGTGATTTTGATGCTTTATCTCTTTGGTGGCGCGATGCTGAAGGGCTTTTCGCTGACCATGCTTATCGGTGTTTCCATCGGTACGGCTTCGTCTATCTATGTCGCGTCTGCTCTGGCGCTGAAAATGGGAATGAAGCGCGAGCATTTACTGCAGCAGAAAGTGGAAAAAGAAGGGGCGGACCAGCCGTCTATTCTGCCGTAAGCATTCGTTGCACCGAACAAACCGCAGCCACGTGCTGCGGTTTTTTTATCTGTGGCATTTTTTCTATTTATAATAAAAGCGCATTTATTTATTAAATATATTAATTTCGCTTTTTTATTTTTATAAAATGCGAGCGCCTTTCCTTTATTAAATATTCATTCTGCATTGCCATTTTTTTTTGTTAAAGTGCGTGAATTCGTAATGATATGGCTGTGGCCAGAGATTTCTAAGCGTGTTGAAACCTAAAAAAGTGTTGATTGCAGATGATCACCCTATTTATTTAATGGGGATGCGAACGTTACTCGCACCACTTTCCGCGCAATACCTCATCATTGATGAAGCCATGACCGCCGATGAAGTCGTGGCAAAGCTGGAGCAGCACGCAACTGATATTCTGATAACCGATCTCAGCATGCCCGGAGAGCGATACAATGATGGTCTGGCGCTCATTCAATTATTAAAAAGACGCTGGCCAGATTTACTGATTATTGTGGTTTCTATGATCAATAACCCCGGTATTCAGCATTCATTACTCCGTCTCGGAGTGCACACGGTATTAAATAAGGCCAGCTTGTCGACAAAGCTGTTACAGACATTGCAAGCGCTCACCTCGCCTGCTATTTCCCCGAGAACGAATACGCCGCAAGAGGACGCTTCCGCGCAACTTGAGGTGAAGTTGACGCCAAAAGAGAATGAGGTGTTGCGCCTGTTACTGCGCGGCATGACGGTGAACGATATCAGTACCCGACTTAGCAGGACGAAACAAACCGTCAGCGCACAGAAAAAAAGTGCCATGCGCAAACTGGGTGTCACCTCCGAATACGAGCTCTATCAATACCTGCAGCAAATTGGATTAACAAGTTAACGACATGGAGTTTGTTATGCATGGAATGCAGACACTACTTGCGACGTACAGTGCTGAGCAGCAGTGCGCGCTCGCCCGACAACTGCGCTTTTGCAGTAATGTAAATATCGCTACTGTGAATATAAACGATGCGCAGAATGTGCTTTCCCGTCACCCCTGGCATGCGCTATTGGTCGATTTGAGCGAGAGTGCACACTCAGGTGTTGATTTAGTTGAGAAACTTCTCGCTGCGGAGTTGGCGGGAGAATTAACATTACCTTCGTTATTGCTGGCCTGCATAGACAATGAACAGCCAGAAACAGAATCAATGCTGCGTCTGAAGGGATTCGACCATATTTTGTCTCTTCCTTTATCTGCAGAGCGTTTACGCTGCTCTTTTCAGTCGAGGGATATAGCGCAACCGGAGCTGCGTGAATTACATCTGCTGGCGAATCATCAGCAGCCAATAATTGATGCCATGCTCCCGAAGCTCTTACAGGCGTTAGCGTCCGATATTCAACAACTCGATATCATCGCGCGCGCAGGAACACTCCTTCAAATTGCGAATCTTGCCCACCGAATGAAATCTTCCTGGTATCTTTTGGGAATGCGCCGGGCGATACGCTACTGCATTGTGATGGAACGATTGCCGAAGTTGATCGATGAGGGAACGATAAATCAAGAAAATATTTCTAAAATGCGTCAGCGTTTTATTTCACTCATGTTTAAAGATTATAACCAACTGGTGTTTTTGTTCGGTTGATTTGCCGTGAGTATACCCGGTCTGGAATATTAATTGTGTTTTTACACATTGTATTGGCCAGCAATTAAAAACCAGGAAAAGAGAATGTTTTCTTTTATTTTCCACCATATTAAATGGTGCGTTTTTTTATTATCGCTTCTCTTTACTTGCTGCTTCGCAGTAAATGCTCGTCCGACAAATATCGCTTTTTATACAGCCGATATTTCCGGCAGCGGAGCAGCAGAAAAGCAAATAGTTCAAGCAACTCCTCCTGTCGGATCTGCAGCCGTAAATACGTTTCCGGTGAATAATGGAGTTGCTGCGCAAAAGAGCGTGTTTTGGCAGGGTGGGCGCCGTCATATCAAGGTCATTAGCCTGGTGATGTCGGTGATTGTTATCATCTCGATGGTATGGATTATTTCGCTCAGACGCCAGGTCAACCAGCGCATACGTATGCAGCAGCGGCTTAAAGAGCAACTCGCCTGCATGAGCAATATGATGTTTTCCGTCCCCTGGCCGGTCGCGGTGCGTAATCTGCGCGGGGAGCTTGTCAGTTGTAATATCCGCTATCTGGAAGAGATGAACGTCACGCGCGAAGAGGTGTATGGGAAAACCGTCGATGTTTTGCCTCTGCCGGAATTCATGATCCGTGAGTTCCACCGCGACTATCAACGGGTGATTACCACGGGTGTCCCGCACATGCGTGACAGGTTGCTGACGTTTAACCACTCAGCCCAATCACGCACTGTTTTTTACTGGATCATTCCTTTTCACGGGAGCGATGGCCGAAACAATGGTGTTTTAAGTGGCTGGATAGACATGACGGAGCGGCAGGAATTCATTCAGCAATTGAATGAAGCGAGGGATGAAGCCGTAGCGGCAAATAGGGCGAAGACGAATTTTCTCTCGGTGATGAGCCATGAAATTCGCACGCCGTTAAACGCGATTCTTGGCATCCTCGAACTGCAAATCAAACAGAATGTGCTGGCGCAACAGCCACAGCCAATGCTGGAAGTTGCGCACGATGCCGCAAAAAATTTACTCGCTGTCGTGGGGGATATTCTGGATATTTCACGGATTGAATCGGGCCGTATGGCAATAGCGCCGCGAAAAGAGGAGCTGATTGCGTTGACTCGCTCGGTGGCGCTGTTATTCAAAGAGGCGACCGATCAAAAACAGCTAACGATTAATATGCATGTAGAAGGTGGCGATCGGTGTCTGCTAAAAATTGACCCTCATCGTTACAAACAGATCCTTTCTAACCTGTTAAGTAATGCGGTTAAATTTACCCGCGAAGGTTCAATAGACGTCATTTTAAAACATGAACCGGCTGTTGAGGGGATGATTGCGGTTTCGCTGACCGTTAAAGATACCGGTATCGGCATTACGCCCGAAGACCAAAAAAGGCTTTTTAAGCCCTTCACCCAGTTGAGTTCCGATAAATATGCCTCGCGGCTCGGCTCCGGGCTGGGGCTGTTTATCTGTCGTACCCTGTGCGAACTGATGAAAGGCGAATTAACGCTGGAAAGCACCCCAGGCGAAGGTACCGCTGTCCATGTGCGTTTGCGCTTGCCCGCGGTATCTGTCAATGCTGCTGAACATGAGTCGGCTGTGCCAGCAAGGCGCTCATCTTCCGGCGTAAGACGGGTGCTCATTGTTGATGATTACCCGCCAAACCTTATGTTGTTACGTCATCAACTTGAATTTCTTGGTCATCAGGTCAGCGAAGCAACGAATGGAGAAGAAGCGCTAACCCTTTGGCTGATGAGCCGCAACTACGATTACATTTTGATCGACTGCAACATGCCAGTGATGGATGGTTTTACCCTTGCAAAGCTGATTCGCGCGGAAGAGCTGCGTTCCGGAGAGACGCGTGCAACGCTATTGGGGTTCACCGCCATTGCGCAAGCCGAGGTTGTTGAACAATGCATCGCGGCAGGAATGGATGGCTGTTTGTTCAAGCCTTGCAGTCAGGAAGTTATCAATAAATGGATTAAATAACTGTTGATAATTTTTAAGTGATACATAAAGGCCTGAGCTGGAAAAATACAGAGGCCTTTTTATTTACCGGCTAATAAATTAAATGCAATGCAGCAATTTACATTGCGATATCAAACATCCGCGTCTGAAATAATAAACAATAAAGTTGACAATCCGTTCGCACATTGAGTTTTCCCATGGCGCGGAGTTTATGTGCGCTGACAGTTTTAATACTGATGTTCATGCGTTTGGAAATCGTTGTTAACGAAAGCCCACGGCATAATAAGCGTAAAACCTCACTTTCGCGCGTTGATAATTCCTGCGGCGTCAGCGCATCGCGGCGGAAAAGTGAATCCATTAACCCTCTTTCAATATAGACTTCGTCCATCAGCACGGTAGTAATGGCTCGCCAGAGCGTACGTTCGCTGGTATTACGACTTATATAGCCTTTCGCACCCGCCTCCAGCGCAATACGAATAAGATTCGTATTGTTATAAGGCGATAAAACGATGGTTTTTGTATTGGGGTAACGACTTGAAATCCATTTTACCAGTGCAACGCCATCCAGTTCCGACACAGGGTTACCCGTTTTAATGGTATGCAGGCCATAACCCAGAAAGAGTAGATCCACTTTTTTACTGGCGAGAATATCGAGAAGCTCTGTTTGCTCATTGGTATCACCGATAACATCGATATCAAGTTTATCAGTATTTAGATTGCTGTTTTTTAGTGAGTTAATCATCGAGGTCATTCCCCGACGTATAATTGCATGCTCATCCACAATTAAAATATTAATGGACATAGATTAACCTCCTAAACCTGCCTGAGGAATGTAAGCGGGATAGAGAAGATACGATGTTCTATTCCTGTTTTCTATCTGACCAGTAAGAAAAATGACCATGATATTTAAGCCCGGTTTGTAAGGTTTGATAGATAAAATGCCTGTGTCCATTTCAGGACTGCGCGTTATATTCCTGAAGCGGATGAATTTCCCTTCAACGCCTGTTGGGAGGGGGAGTCAGGTTATTCGCACTGCTATTGCGGGTAGGGGATTGATGATACCCCGGCAATATCAGGCAGTTTAAAAATAGTAATCCACGGAGAGTTGCCAGCGCCTGTCTGGCCGCACGCTATAGGTTTTTTTCACCTCAGGGCGGTAGATTTTTTGCCACTGAAGGGCGATATCCACCGAATTCAGGTGACGCCTCAGCTCCACAAATCCCATATTTTTCTGGCGCTGCAAATCCCGCTGCCAAATCAGGTTGAAGTCATACTGGTCGGCGATGTCTTTCCAGTACGCCTGCAATAGCGCACCACGCCGTGGCGTCAGCCCGTCTTGCGCTTGCTGCGCGGTGCTGTCTGCGGGAGAGGCTGCAATCTGCGCGACAATATAAGGGGGAGCGGCACGAAGTGTGGCGATGGCCTTTTTGCTGTCGGCACTGCCGTTATAGTGCCCCTCCAGACGCAGGGTTAAATGGTTCTCGCCGGTCCAGGTTAAACCAACTGCAGCACGGTTACGCCACGCCATATCCCACTGGCTTTCGGGCAACGCTTCCTGCCAGTTGAAGGGCTGGCGTCCTCCCGCCCATTCCGCATAGACCAGCGTGGAGCGCGACAGAACCCGCGAAAGGTTGGCGCCCAACTGAGGTGATCGGTGTTCTTCCTGTAGCAGCAATAACTGAGGATTAAGGTTTTCGGCAAAGCGATAGCTTCCCGCCAGTAAAACCCGTTCACGGGGATTACTGGCATTCCAGTCAAGGCTGGCGCTGTTCTGCCGCTGGCTGGCACTGATTTTTGGCGACCAGATTACCGTTGCAGCCGCTTTGTCCCAAAATTTTTGCAAACGGATCATGGCATTGCCCAGGCGGTTGCTGCGCAGGGATTCCGGATCGGCCGATATGGCTGAACGCACCGTACCGCGACCAAGAAAATCGGTAGGGTTATAGCCCAGCGCAACACCATAACGGGTGTTAATGCGTCCGACATCGATGGAGGCCTGAGATGTCAGCGCATAGCTAAGCCAGGCTTCACGCAAGGTATTGATATTGCGGTTTTGGTTTAGAGCGTGAGAGAAACGGCTATCGAAGCGGTTCGAAAGTACAGCCCGCCAGTTGCGTAACAGGGTTTTGTCCCAGCGCATATCCAGCGACGCACGTTGCTCTTTAGCGCTGTTTTCGTTCAGGCTGCTGGCTATTTCGAGTAGTCCACTCAGCGCCTTATTTTCCACAGCGGTAAACTCGGTCTTATCCGCCAGTTCAAGCGCCGCCAGGGTGCTATCCTGCTGTGCGCTGGCAGAAGCGTTGCACAGCGCGCCGAGTGCGATGAGCCAGCTTAAGCGCGTGCGCGTGGCCTTCATTGATCCGTATCCTTAAAGTGCGCCAGATAATCGCGTTGTAGCCACGCTTCCGGGACATCCCGCCAGGCAAAATTCTGCTGGCGCAGAACGGTAACAAGCTGGGCGTTGACGCCATCAATAATCACCGCCTCGGTGGGGCGCACGCCGCCCAGTGCGGGTTCGTAGCGACGATACCAGGTCGTTTTCAGCAGGTTGCCATTAACGGCGTAAAACTCCGCTTTACGGCTTTTGAAATCGTTTTTGTCGACCCAAAGATCCATCGAAGGGTAGGGCGCGTCCGGATTGGTTGCGACTAAATGCAAGTGGTAGCAGTCGCGCATTTGCTTTTCGCCGTCCTGGATCTGCTCTTCTGCCACCAGGCTTGCCTTGTAATCTTCGGCCCAGTTTGCCGTTACGACATCGCCGTTAGACGCTTGCCCCAACAGACGCTGTTGCGGGGAGATTGGCACGCTCGCCTGACTTGCCGGGTCATAAAGCCAGAGATCGCGGCCACTTTTCAGGGTCAATTTTCCCGCATCGCGCTGCGGACTGATAAAGCGCAGCAGGCTGCGGAATTGACCGCCATTCGGCGATGCGCGCGAGTAAAGCACCAGTTTGCTGGTGTCGTTCTGCTTGCCGTTTTTATAACTGATAAGCGTTGTGACCAGGCTAAAGGATCGATCCGGGTTACGCACCTCGTCGCTTTTTTTCAGGATTTGTTGCGCTTCAAGCGCGGCGCTTGCTGGCATCGCGGCCAACAAGAGCCACACCAGGCACAAGGGTGCCAGTGGTTTCTTTTGCAATTGCATTACGTTCTTCCTTGTTGATAGATGAAGGGCAGGATCAGATATGGCGCAGCGCCTCGACGATAGAGACATTCGCCGCGCGGCGTGCAGGCCACCACGATGAGATCACGGTTATCAGCAACAACACGCCGACTACGCTGCTAACCATTGCCCACTCTCCCCACACACTGATATGGATCCTGATTGGCACTGTCACGCCGGGAGGCTGCCAGGTAAGCCCGGCGTGATTGATCAGATACGCCAGCACTAAAGAGACGATTACCCCGGTAATCGAGCCGAACACACCCAGTAGCGAACCTTCGCTGAGAAACAAGCGCTGGATATCACGCCGTTTCTGCCCGACAGCACGCAGCGTGCCAATCTCCACCGTGCGCTCCATTACTGCCATTCCCATGGTGTTACTGACGGTAAATAGCGCGATGGCGAGGATGAGAACCAGCATGAAATTGAGCATGTTGTCGAACATTTTCAGTACCTGTTTATACAACGGCTGCAGCTCGGTGAAGTCGTATACTGTCAGCGGATAATCCGCGAGTTCGCTGGCAAAAAGCTGCTGGAGCCGCGCTCGCGCCGCCGCCAGTTGCGAGGTGCTGTGCAGTTGCAGAATGATAGCCGTCACGCCTGGCGTCTCCTGACCAAATAGCAGTTGTTGCGCCTGGTGCAGATGGATGCCAACAAAGCTATCATCCAGCTCGCGAGCGGGTTGCGGCTGAATGCCTTCCACTTTAACGCGCACAATATTTGGCGCGCCGTTACCGGAAGCCGCCAGCAGTTCAATGTAATTGTCGCTGTCTGTAGCGTGCGCCTGTCGCGCTTGCTGCGACAGTTGCAGAAGATCGGCCGGAAGATCGGCGGCGTGGTTCTCTTTGGCTCGAGGAGCATTGCAAGGCTGGTTTTTTGCGAGGTCGCACAATTGCAGCAAACGCGCCAGGCCGCCGCCAATAAATGCCGAATCCGCTGCGACACCAGAGTATATCTGGCGGTTTTGCAGGAAATCACCGAGGTGGTATTCGTCCCATTTGTTCAGTTGTACTTTCCCTGCGGCTTCACTGCCGTAAATAAGCGCCGGACGTGACGTCCCAACCGCATAATGCCCGGCGATGCCTGTCAGCATTAGCACCGGCGTGCTGACGGTGAGCATCGGTTGCAGTACCGGATCGCGGGCGATGATATCCATCACTTTCTGGTAATTGCGGATGCTGTATTGCGCCGGGTTTCCCGTACCGTGCAGTAAATAATCCTGATGCTGGATTTGCAGATGACCGGTACTACGCACGAATGTCGTTTGCAAACTGTATTTGATCGAGTGGTTATAACCGCCAAACAGCAGAATACCGACGGCACCCACCACGATTGCACAGAGTGTTGATAAGGTCCGCCGACGGTTGCGCAGCAGGTTGCGCAGCGCGTGTTTGAGCGTTTTTAGTTTCAGCATGTTCTCTCCTTAGCGATCGCTCGGTCCGTTCACACTGCCGTCGTGGACGACATACAAATCATCGGCCTCGGCAATCACCTGCGGATCGTGGGAAGAGAACACCACCGTAACGGCATGCTCCTGCTGCAAACGCCGTAACAGCTGTAAAATGGATTTGCCTGTTTTGCTGTCGAGGTTCGCAGTGGGTTCGTCGGCCACCACCAGCGTTGGGCGGTGAATGAGCGCCCGGGCGATGGCGACGCGCTGGCGCTGTCCGCCAGAGAGCTGGTTCGGCAACGAATCGGCTTTATCGCCAAGGCCGACGCTTTCAAGCATGTCGTTGACTGCCTGTTTGCGCCAGGCCGCCGTACGATGCTGTGCGAGAAGCGGAATTTCGACGTTTTCACGTGCGGTGAGCACCGGGATAAGATTGAAGTTCTGAAAGATAAATCCAAGGTTACGGGCGCGAAAAGCGCTGCACTGGTCGTCATTGAGGCTGTTCATTTCGCGATCGGCGATCACCAGACGGCCACTATCGGGAGTATCAATACCGCCGATTAAGTTCAGTAGTGTCGTTTTGCCACTGCCGGACTGACCGGATAATACGGTAAACCGTTTTGCTGCAATGTTGAGCGTCACCTCTTTTAATGCGTCAACACGAACCTGTCCTAATAAATAACTTTTACTGACGGCCTGCATTTCAACTGCCCACATCGTTCCCTGTTCCTTAGCGTGTAATTCCTGTTTGTATCGGCTACCCATTACGGCAGGGGGCGGAGTTTATAGATATCATTTCGCTTTGAATACATAGCCTGCTCATTAATGCTCTAGTTAATTATGTTTTTCGGATAATTATCGAGACGGGACGGAAAATAGTAAGACGATCCCTACTGACAATATGCTGTCAGGAGCCCTCTGGCAGACTCGCTGTGTTGATTTTTCTAACGCAGAGGAACAGAGCATGAACACATTAGTGAATTGGTTTGAATTGCCGGTACAGCAACTGGATCGTGCAGTCGCGTTTTATGAGCATGTATTAGGTGGTCAGTTTCGCCATGAGACCGTAGCTGGTATCGAAATGGCGGTATTTCCGCATGTAAAACCCGCGACCGGCGGTGCGCTGGTAAAAGGGCCAATGTTCCAGCCGGCAAGCGGTGGTACAGTAGTCTACCTGGCGACGGCAAACCTTGCGGCTGCGCTGGAGCGCGTGCGTGAAAAGGGCGGTGAATGTTGTTTTGGCCCGGAAGTATTGCCGCAGGGCATTGGTACTATTGCCCTGATTATTGACAGTGAGGGTAACCGGGTTGGATTGCATCAACCCGCCTGAACCACTGATGCCCGCGCTGATGCGCGGGCTTTTCTTCATCCGGATAAGTTATGAGTCGTCGTGCTGATCGATTGTTTCAGATAGTCCAGGTTCTGCGTACCCGACGTCGCGTGACGGCGGCGCTACTGGCCGAGCGGCTGGAGGTTTCTGAACGCACCATCTATCGCGACATTCGCGATTTGTCGCTTTCCGGCGTACCGATTCAGGGCGAGGCGGGCAGCGGTTACCGTTTACTGCCCGGTTTCGATTTGCCGCCGTTAATGTTTACCGGTCTTGAGGTTGAAGCACTCATTGCCGCTATCGGCATGTTGCAAACCTGGAGCGGTGATACGCTGGCACAGGCTGCCGGTTCGGCGCAGGAAAAACTTTTGGCGGTTCTGCCTTACGACAAACGCATTACGGCTGAACGCAACCGCATTGTTTCACCCAATTTTGATAAATACCCGCAGGTGCGCGTCTGGTTTGATGTTATGCACCAAGCGATGCGGCTGCATCAGGAGCTGCATTTGCATTATGAAGACGACAAAGGAAAAGCCTCGGAGCGGGTGATCCATCCGTTAGGGTTGTCGTTTATGGGAAGCGTGTGGGTATTGGTGTCGTGGTGTACGCTACGCGATGACTATCGTTGTTTTCGTCTCGATCGCTGCACATCGGTCGCTTTTACCGGCAAGACATTTACGGAACGCGCGGACAGATCGATGCAGGATTTCGTTAACCTGCAGAAAGCGCGCTGGCAATAAAAAAGCCGACCATCGGGTCGGCTCTTGTGCAATGCTGCGGGATTAGAAGTTGTAACCAACAACCAGGTAACCACCCCAACCGGTAGAACGCGCGCTGAAGTCGCCTGCGCCCCAGTTCAGCGTTGCATCGTCTTTGAACTGACCACCGTTATGCCAGTAACGTGCAACTACAGAGTAGTGCCAGTGATCGTAGCCCAGAGAAAGAATGTGGCTGGAAGCGATGGAGTTGTTGGTACGTTGCTGCTCGCCGTTAACATAGTAGCGGCTATCGCCCAGATCTGAACCCCAGTCAAAGTTGGTAAAGCCGATGTAGCTCAACTGGCCGCCCCACAGGCTGGTGATCGGCACGAAATATTTCACTTTGAAACGGTAACCGTCCCACTCGTTTTCGTTTGTAGCACCATAGTTCTGCCACTGGTATTTCGCATAGACGTTCAGGGAGAGGCTCATCGGCAGACCGGTGTCGATATCGGTACCCAGACCCATGTACCAGGTGCTCTGGCGGCCGGAGGCGTTGCGACCCATGTCGTAAATGTAGTTGTTGGCGAAGTACCACTCTTTGAACGGACCGAAACTCAGGTCGGTTCCGGTCAGTTTATCAATAGAGAAACGCGGCTCGATTTCCATAAACAGCGGCGAACCGTGGTTCCAGATCCCCTTCGCACCGGTGTTACCACCGAAGAAGACCGGCGCATCCAGGTAGCCGTAGAAATCAAACCAATCTTTCTTGGCGAACGCTTCATATTCCAGATAAGTATCGTTACGCGGAACAGGCGAGAAACGGGTGTGGTAGCTGCCCACCACGTTTACGCTCTGGTGCCACCAGTCGGAAACGTATTCAGGTTTGCTGTTATCCGCTGCGTTAGCAGTAAAAGAAGCGGAAAGCGCCAGAGCAGCACCGGCTGCGAGAATTGTTTTTTTCATCATTACGCCACTGATTGTGATCCCAGACGGGAGTGAAAGAAAGCACGCATGGAGTTTCTAAATGTTTCATATTTCTGCGCGCCTATTATAAGTATCCGCGTTCACAAAAATATGTGTTGTTTCACATTATTGACACACACGTAATCGATTGCGTTCACGTTTGCGTGCAATAAACGACGGCGATTGTACTGGCCTTTATCGATATTGCAAATTGGTAAATATGATGAAGAGATGACAAAAAAGAAGAAAATGCATGACAGAGGGTAAGAAAGGGCGACAGCGTCGCCCCGGATGTTACTGCAAATTGGCGGGCTGGATATCGTGAATGCGGACAAAACCTAACTGCTCCGGCGTGATGCCGTTAAGTTGCAGCGGAATATCAACGTCGCTCGGCGCCAGCGTGCTGGCCGGTGCGTTAATCAGCTGGTTTTGTACATTCACTTCCTGGTAGTTCTCGGTGGTGCCCTGGATCTGACCCCACTCAACGGTGCCGCTAAAAGCCGGTAACGGATCGTTCGATTCGCCCTGGATCCGCAACACGACGCGGGTACCCGCCGCATTCGGCGCGATATTTTGCAACGACATCCGCAGCATACCGATTTGGCTATTCAACCGGGCGGGCGTATTGGCGCCTGGCAGCAGGTAAACGCCGCTACCGGATTTGGCATTCAGCGTGTTCTGCTGGGTGATTTTCACCGTCTCTTTGTTCAGCTTGCTCATTTCATTATTTAGCGTGCTGACACTTTGATGAAGCTGGCGAACTTCGCTTTGCTGGGCGCAGGCACTGAGGGCAAAAAGGCTTCCCAGTAACAGGGTTCTTAGGTAACGTCTTGTCATTGTGTCTGTTTCCTTGGATAGGATCTTCTCTGTAATGGTAGATCGCAACGGCCTCGTTGCCATCGATCCATTGTCTCAAAAACGGTCTGCCTTTGTTGTCATGCCAGTTCAGGGTAAAATAGATTTCAGTTAACTCTAACGTCAGGACGCCGTATGCATTGCCCATTCTGTTTCGCCGTGGATACCAAAGTTATCGATTCTCGCCTGGTGGGTGAAGGTTCATCCGTTCGCCGTCGCCGGCAGTGCCTGGTCTGCAATGAACGTTTCACCACCTTTGAAGTGGCGGAGCTTGTGATGCCGCGCGTTGTGAAAAGCAATGATGTGCGTGAACCGTTCAATGAAGAGAAGCTGCGTCGTGGCATGTTAAAAGCGCTCGAAAAGCGCCCGGTGAGCGCGGATGACGTTGAAATGGCGCTGAATCACATTAAATCGCAACTTCGCGCAACCGGTGAACGGGAAGTGCCGAGTAAGATGATTGGCAATTTGGTGATGGAGCAGCTGAAAAAGCTCGACAAAGTGGCCTATGTCCGCTTTGCCTCCGTCTACCGTAGCTTTGAAGATATTCGCGAATTTGGCGAAGAGATCGCCCGTCTACAGGACTAATCATGCTCGACGAAATGTACATGGCGCGGGCGCTGAAACTGGCGCAGCGCGGGCGTTTTACCACTCACCCGAACCCGCGTGTCGGCTGCGTAATTGTCAACGATGGCGAAATTGTCGGCGAAGGTTTTCATTACCGCGCTGGCGAACCGCACGCGGAAGTGTATGCGTTGCGCATGGCAGGCGAACGGGCTCGCGGTGCGACGGCGTACGTCACGCTCGAACCGTGCAGCCATCATGGACGCACACCGCCATGTTGCGAAGCGCTGATTAATGCAGGCGTTGCGCGCGTGGTTGCCGCAATGCAGGATCCTAACCCGCAGGTGGCCGGACGTGGTTTGTATCGCTTGCAGCAGGAAGGCATTGAAGTCAGCCACGGGTTAATGATGAGTGAAGCCGAAGCGTTGAATAAAGGCTTCCTCAAACGTATGCGCACCGGGTTTCCTTACGTGCAACTTAAGCTCGGCGCGTCGCTTGATGGCCGTACCGCGATGGCCAGCGGCGAAAGCCAGTGGATCACTTCACCGCAGGCGCGACGCGACGTACAACTGCTACGCGCGCAGAGCCACGCGATCCTGACCAGCAGTGAAACGGTACTGGCGGACGATCCGGCGCTTACCGTACGCTGGGCAGAGTTAAATGCCGATACTCAGGCGCTCTACCCGCAGGAAAATTTGCGTCAACCGGTACGCATTGTTATCGACAGCCAGAACCGGGTGACACCCCAGCATCAGTTAGTCGGCCTGCCGGGAGAAACCTGGTTTGCCCGCACGCGAGCCGATGAGCGCCAGTGGCCTGAAAATGTGCGTGAAATTATCGTACCGGAACATAATGGCCACGCCGATCTGGTCACGCTGATGATGCTGCTCGGCAAACAGCAGATCAACAGTGTGTGGGTCGAAGCGGGTGCGCACCTTGCCGGCGCGTTACTGCAGGCAGGTCTGGTAGATGAGCTGATTGTCTATCTGGCACCTACACTGTTAGGCAGCGATGCGCGCGGTCTGTGCGTGCTGCCGGGGTTATCCGCCCTTGCTGACGCACCACACTTTAAATTCAATGAGATACGTCAGGTTGGCCCGGATGTCTGCCTGCATCTCACTCATGCGTGATGCTTCCTGTAAAAGGGAGGCAGTGCGTAAAATATTATGCTAAAATCCGCCCCCCTGCGGGGTCCGAACTGAACCTGTGAAGGAAGTGTATGAACATTATTGAAGCCAACGTTGCTGCTCCGGACGCTCGCGTCGCCATCACCATTGCGCGTTTCAACAACTTCATCAACGACAGCCTGCTGGAAGGCGCGATTGATGCGCTGAAACGCATCGGTCAGGTGAAAGATAACAACATCACCGTTGTGTGGGTGCCTGGCGCTTACGAACTGCCGCTGGCGGCAGGTGCGTTGGCGAAAACCGGTAAATATGACGCGGTGATTGCACTTGGCACCGTGATCCGCGGCGGCACCGCGCACTTCGAATATGTTGCCGGTGGTGCAAGCAATGGTCTGGCGCATGTTGCCCAGGACAGCGAGATCCCGGTAGCTTTCGGCGTGCTGACCACTGAAAGTATTGAACAAGCCATCGAACGCGCTGGCACCAAAGCCGGTAATAAAGGTGCGGAAGCCGCACTGACCGCGCTTGAAATGATTAATGTATTGAAAGCCATCAAGGCCTGATTTTTGTAAGGGGAATTCCGTGAAACCTGCTGCTCGTCGCCGCGCCCGTGAGTGTGCCGTCCAGGCGCTCTACTCCTGGCAGTTGTCCCAGAACGACATCTCTGATGTTGAATACCAGTTCCTGGCGGAGCAAGACGTTAAAGACGTTGACGTCCTGTACTTCCGTGAACTGTTGACCGGGGTGGCGACTAATAGCGCATATCTCGATGGCTTAATGAAGCCTTATCTGTCCCGTTTGCTTGAAGAGCTGGGCCAGGTCGAGAAAGCGGTATTGCGTATCGCGCTGTTCGAACTGTCCAAACGTGATGATGTGCCGTACAAAGTGGCGATCAACGAGGCTATCGAACTGGCAAAAACCTTCGGCGCTGAAGACAGTCACAAGTTTGTTAACGGCGTGCTGGATAAAGCCGCACCTGCGATCCGCCCCCACAAGAAGTGATCCGCAAGCCGGAAACTGGCGCTGCATGTTGCGCGTCGGTTCCGGCTTTTTCTTTTTTCTACAGAGGCATAACGTATGGCATGCGGCGAATTTTCCCTGATTGCCCGTTATTTTGACCGCGTACGAAATTCCCGTCGCGACGTAGAAACTGGCATCGGCGACGACTGCGCGCTACTCAATGTTCCCGAAAAACAGACGCTGGCGATAAGCGTCGATACGCTGGTGGCGGGCAACCATTTTCTGCCGGATATCGATCCGGCCGATCTGGCGTACAAAGCGATGGCATCGAATCTCAGCGATCTGGCGGCGATGGGGGCCGATCCGGCGTGGTTAACGCTGGCCCTGACACTCCCCGAGGCAGATGAAACCTGGCTGCAAGCGTTTAGCGACAGCCTGTTCGAACAGCTTAATTACTACGATATGCAACTGATTGGCGGCGACACTACGCGTGGCCCGCTGTCGATGACGATTGGCATTCATGGTTATGTGCCGGTTGGGCGGGCAATGAAACGTTCTGGTGCGAAGCCAGGTGACTGGATTTACGTCACCGGCACGCCGGGCGATAGCGCTGCCGGGCTGGCGATTTTGCAACAGCGTTTAGCCGTGAACGATAGCGCTGATGCACAGTATTTGCTCAAGCGCCACCTGCGACCAACGCCGCGCGTATTGCAGGGGCAGGCGCTGCGTAACCTCGCAAGCTCGGCGATTGATCTCTCCGATGGTCTGATTTCTGACCTGGCGCATGTCTTGAAAGCCAGCGGCTGCGGCGCGCGTATCGATCTGGATGCGTTGCCATTTTCCAACGCTGTTCGCCGCCACGTCATGCCGGATCAGGCGCTGCGCTGGGCGCTTTCCGGCGGGGAAGATTATGAATTGTGCTTTACCGTGCCGGAGCTGAACCGCGGTGCGCTGGATGTCGCGATTGGTCAGTTGGGTGCGCCTTTTACCTGTATCGGGCAGATCAGTGCGGATATTGAAGGGTTGCATTTCACCCGTGACGGCAAAGCCGTGACGCTTGACTGGAAAGGATATGACCACTTTGCCGCGCACTAAAGATGTGGCTAAAAGCCGTCTCAACTTACGCAACCCCTGGCATCTGCTGGCTACCGGTTTTGGTAGCGGTTTAAGCCCTATAGTTCCGGGAACGATGGGCTCGCTGGCGTCGATTCCTTTCTGGTGGGCAATGACCTTTTTGCCCTGGCAGCTTTACTCGCTGCTGGTGATGCTTGGGATCTCGCTTGGCGTTTACCTCTGCCACCAGACGGCAAAAGACATGGGTGTGCACGATCACGGCAGTATTGTCTGGGATGAGTTCATCGGCATGTGGATAACGCTCATGGCGCTCCCGACCAATGACTGGCAATGGGTCGCCGTGGGGTTTGTGTTGTTCCGTATCCTGGATATGTGGAAGCCGTGGCCGATCCGCTGGTTTGATCGCAACGTACACGGCGGTATGGGGATCATGGTCGATGATATTGTCGCCGGGATCATCGCCGCCGGGCTGCTCTATCTGATTGGCCATCACTGGCCGCTTGGGCTTATCTGAAGCTTCCCTCTCCCGGTGGGAGAGGGCGGTTTCGTGTTTACTTAAAGCCAACCACCGGATGCGGTTGATATGGTGTCTCCAGCTCGGCAATCTGCTCCGGTTTCAGCGTTAAATCCACCGCGCCCAGTAAATCGTCCAGTTGCTCTTCACGCGATGTACCAATAATCGGCGCGGCAACACCGGGTTTACTTAGCAGCCACGCCAGCGCGACCTGTGCGCGCGATGCACCAATCTCTTCTGCCACACCCGCCAGCCGCTCGGCGATCTGTGCGTCGTTGTCATCCGTTTCGCTGTACAGCGTTTTGCCGAATTCATCCGACACCAGACGCGCGGTGGTTTCTCCCCACGGACGCGTTAAACGCCCGCGCGCCAGCGGGCTCCACGGAATAATCGCCACGCCCTCTTTGTAGCACAGCGGCAGCATCTCGCGCTCTTCTTCGCGGTAGATCAGATTGTAGTGATCCTGCATGGTGACAAAGCGCGCCCAGCCGTTTTGCTCCTGCAACGTTAACGCCTGGGCAAACTGGCGGGCGTGCATTGACGATGCGCCGATATAGCGCGCCTTACCGGCTTTTACTACCTCGTCCAGCGCTTCAAGTGTCTCTTCGATAGGGGTGGTGTAATCCCAGCGATGGATTTGCAGTAAATCCACATATTCCATGCCAAGACGCCGCAGGCTGTCGTCAATGGAGCGCAAAATTTGCGCGCGCGACAGGCCTTCGGGCAAATCGCCGACCTGGTGATACACTTTTGTCGCCACCACAACATCTTCGCGGCGGGCGAAATCACGCAGCGCCCGGCCAACAATCTCTTCACTGCTGCCGTCTGAGTAGCTGTTTGCGGTATCGAAAAAGTTGATGCCGCCTTCCAGGGCGTGTTTGATGATGGGGCGGCTGCTCTCTTCGGGCAAAGTCCAGGCGTGTTTACCGCGATCCGGCTCGCCAAACGTCATGCAGCCCAGACAAAGGCGGGAAACCTTCAGGTCTGTTTTTCCTAATGTGTTGTATTGCATGGTTCCACTCCTGCTTGTCAAAACGTACGTTTAAGCATAGCAGGAGCGGAAAGGGGAGGTCAGGCAAGCCAGTTTCTGATGCGGGATTCAATACCTGCGGCATCCAGGCCTATTTCAGCGCGGGCTTCATCCTGCGTGCCTTGCGGGATAAAGAAATCCGGCAGTCCGAGATTCAGCACCGGCACCGGTTTGCGGTTAGCCATCAGCACCTCATTCACGCCGCTGCCTGCGCCACCGATAATGGCGTTTTCTTCCAGCGTTACCAGCGATTCATGGCGTGCGGCGGTTTCCAGAATCAGCGCCTCATCCAGCGGTTTGGCAAAACGCATATCGATAAGCGTGGCGTTCAGCACTTCGGCGGCCTTTTCCGCCTCCGGCAACAGCGTGCCAAAGTTCAGGATCGCCACTTTTTCGCCACGGCGTTTCACCACACCTTTGCCGATGGGCATTTTTTCCAGCGGTTGCAGCGGCACACCAACGGCATTGCCGCGCGGGTAGCGCACCGCGCTAGGGCCATCTGCATAGTGATAGCCGGTAAACAGCATCTGGCGACATTCGTTTTCGTCGCTCGGGGTCATCACCACCATGCCCGGGATGCAGCGCAGATAAGAGATATCAAACGCGCCCTGGTGGGTTTGACCGTCTGCGCCAACGATCCCGGCGCGGTCGATAGCGAACAGCACCGGCAGCTTTTGGATGGCCACATCATGAATAACCTGATCGTAGGCGCGTTGCAGGAAGGTGGAGTAAATCGCCACCACCGGCTTGTAGCCGCCAATCGCAAGACCTGCGGCAAACGTCACCGCGTGCTGTTCGGCAATTGCCACATCAAAGTATTGATCCGGGTATTTGCGCGAGAACTCGACCATGCCGGAACCTTCACGCATCGCCGGCGTGATCGCCATCAGCTTGTTATCTTTGGCGGCGGTTTCGCACAGCCAGTCGCCGAAAATCTTCGAATAGCTCGGCATGCCGCCGCTGCTTTTTGGCAGCGTTCCGCTGGTCGGATCGAATCTCGGTACCGCGTGGAAAGTGATCGGATCTTTTTCGGCCGGTTCATAACCGCGCCCTTTTTTGGTCATGATATGCAGGAACTGCGGGCCTTTCAGATCGCGCATATTCCGCAGCGTCTGCACCAAACCCAGCACATCGTGACCGTCGACCGGGCCGATATAGTTAAAGCCCAGCTCTTCAAATAGCGTACCCGGCACCACCATGCCTTTGATGTGCTCTTCGGTGCGCTTAATCAGCTCTTTAATCGGCGGTACGCCAGAAAGCACTTTCTTGCCGCCTTCGCGCAGCGTGGAGTAGAGCTTGCCGGAGAGCAACTGCGCCAGGTGATTATTCAGCGCACCGACATTCTCAGAAATCGACATTTCATTGTCGTTTAACACCACCAGCATATCCGGGCGGATATCACCCGCGTGGTTCATGGCTTCAAACGCCATGCCAGCGGTGATCGCGCCATCGCCAATCACGCAGACGGTGCGACGCTGTTTGCCCTCTTTCGCCGCCGCGACAGCCACGCCAATACCTGCGCTAATAGACGTTGATGAATGGCCGACGCTCAGCACGTCGTATTCGCTTTCGCCGCGCCAGGGAAATGGGTGCAACCCGTTTTTCTGCCGGATGGTGCCGATTTTGTCACGACGTCCGGTCAGAATTTTATGCGGATACGCCTGGTGGCCCACGTCCCAGATCAGCTGATCAAACGGCGTGTTGTAGACGTAATGTAGCGCGACGGTCAATTCAACCGTGCCAAGCCCGGAGGCGAAGTGCCCGCTGGAGCGGCTCACGCTGTCGAGCAGATAGCGGCGCAGTTCGTCGCATAGCTTCGGCAGGCTCTCTTTCGGCAGCAGGCGCAACTCTTGCGTGGTATCAACCAGCGCCAGCGTCGGGTATTTGGCTATATCAAAACTCATCAGAGACTCATCGTGGTGTTTTCGTTATTTATCACGCTGGATTATGTAATTCGCCAGTGCTTCCAGTGCCGTCGTATCCAGCGACTGTGCCGCAAGCAGGCTTAAAGCTTGCCGGGCGTCGTCAATCAGGTCGCGGGCTTTTGTCCGGGCTTGCTCAAGGCCCAGTAGTGCAGGATAGGTGCTTTTCCCCAGTTGCTGGTCAGCGCCCTGGCGTTTGCCAAGCGTTGCAGTATCGCCGACAACATCCAGGATGTCATCCTGAACCTGGAACGCCAGACCGACGCATTCGGCATAGCGATCGAGCAACGGCAGGGCTTCGCGACCCTTATCACCTGCGCTTAGCGCGCCCATTCGCACCGCTGCGCGAATCAGCGCGCCGGTTTTGTGGCGGTGGATCTGCTCAAGTTCCGCCAGCGAAACCCGCTTGCCTTCCGCAGCGAGATCCAGCGCCTGTCCGCCGCACATTCCGGCAACGCCGCTGGCGTGAGCCAGTTCAGAAACCATCGCCAGCCGGTCACGCGCATCGACTTCAACCATTGGCGCATCCGCAAGAATCGAGAAAGCCAGGGTTTGTAACGCATCACCCGCGAGGATGGCGCTGGCTTCACCAAACTTAATATGGCATGTCGGTAAACCCCGGCGGAGATCATCATCATCCATAGCGGGCAGATCGTCGTGGATCAGCGAGTAAGCGTGAATGCATTCCACCGCCGCAGCGGGCGCATCCAGTGTTTGCTGGCTAACGCCGAACATAGTGCCCGTGGCATAAACCAAAAAAGGGCGCAGGCGTTTACCGCCTAATAATGCGCCATAGGAAATGGCCTCAACCAGAGGAGTGTTCTGAAAGGGCAGTGGCGCGATAAATCGGCGCAGCGCTTCATTGGCCTGAGAGACACAGGCCTGTAGCTGTTGATCGAAATCCATTTATTCAGCGTCCGGAGCAAAAGGCGTTAGGGGAGCCTCTTGTGAATCAGAGAGCAGGATCTGCACGCGTTGTTCCGCTTGCTGGAGTTTAACCTGTCCCTGGCGCGCCAGTTGCACGCCGCGTTCGAATTCATTGAGTGCCTCTTCAAGCGGAAGATCGCCGCTTTCAAGACGAGTGACAATCTGTTCCAGTTCGTTTAGCGCTGTTTCAAAACTGGCCGGTGCGTCGTTTTTCTTTGGCATAGTGAATGTCTGACTCTTCTATTGTTCTGGCTCAACGTAGCTATGGTAGCGAAGTCACGGCGCTTAGCAAATAACGCGCAATGGTAATGCAATGTGCGCAGCTTTATTGCGATGGTGGTATACTCCTGCGCCTGGATGCAGCCGCGGGTATGGGGCTGCTGTACTATTTTCCTATACAGGCCCAGCCGGGCTTGCCAACGAACCATTGCCGCCATGAAGTTTATCATTAAATTGTTCCCGGAAATCACCATCAAAAGCCAATCTGTGCGTTTGCGCTTTATTAAAATTTTGACCGGGAACATTCGTAACGTTCTGAAGCAGTACGACGAGACCCTCGCCGTTGTCCGCCACTGGGATCATATCGAAGTGCGCGCCAAAGATGAAAATCAGCGCCTGGCTATCCGCGACGCGCTGACCCGAATTCCGGGCATCCACCATATTCTCGAAGTGGAAGATGTTCCTTTCACCTCGCTGCATGACATTTTTGAGAAAGCGCTGGTGCAGTACCGCGAGCAGATCGAAGGTAAAGCCTTCTGCGTGCGCGTTAAACGCCGCGGTAAGCATGAATTCAGCTCGATTGAAGTTGAACGTTATGTTGGCGGCGGTCTGAACCAGCATGTCGAATCGGCGCGCGTCAAACTGACTCACCCGGATGTAACGGTGAACCTGGAGATCGAAGACGATCGCCTGCTGTTAGTGAAAGGCCGCTATGAAGGTATCGGCGGTTTCCCGATCGGCACCCAGGAAGATGTGCTGTCGCTTATCTCCGGCGGTTTCGACTCCGGCGTTTCCAGCTATATGTTGATGCGCCGCGGTTGCCGCGTGCACTACTGCTTCTTTAACCTGGGCGGCGCAGCGCATGAAATTGGTGTTCGCCAGGTCGCGCACTATTTGTGGAACCGTTTTGGTAGCTCCCACCGCGTGCGTTTTGTGGCGATCAACTTTGAGCCAGTGGTCGGTGAAATCCTCGAAAAAGTGGATGACGGCCAGATGGGCGTAGTGCTGAAACGCATGATGGTGCGCGCAGCGTCAAAAGTGGCTGAACGCTACGGCGTGCAAGCGCTGGTGACCGGTGAAGCACTGGGCCAGGTTTCCAGCCAGACGCTGACTAACCTGCGTTTGATTGACAACGTTTCTGACACGCTGATTTTGCGCCCGCTTATCTCTTACGACAAAGAGCACATCATCGATCTGGCGCGTGAAATCGGTACTGAAGATTTCGCCCGTACCATGCCGGAATATTGCGGTGTGATCTCAAAAAGCCCAACCGTTAAAGCGGTGAAGGCGAAGATTGAAGCGGAAGAGGAGCATTTCGACTTCTCCATCCTTGATAAAGTGGTTGCTGAAGCGAGCAATATCGATATCCGCGAAATCGCCCAGCAGACCCAGGAAACGGTTGTTGAAGTTGAAACAGTAACTGGTTTTGGCCCGAACGATGTGATCCTGGATATTCGTTCTATTGATGAACAGGATGACAAACCGCTGAAGCTGGAAGGGATCGACGTGGTTTCGCTGCCGTTCTATAAACTGAGTACCAAGTTTGGCGATCTCGATCAGAACAAAACCTGGTTGCTGTGGTGCGAGCGCGGCGTGATGAGCCGCCTGCAGGCGCTCTATCTGCGCGAGCAGGGCTTTGCCAACGTCAAAGTGTATCGCCCATAAAAACTGCCGGAAAGGTTGACCTTTTCCGGCAGCGTTCGCGTTAATTTTCATTGCAAGCCCGGCAGACATCGCACCGCCGGGCTTTTTGTTTTCAGGCTTCGTAGTAGTTATAAATTCCGGCAGCTATCACCAGTTGTGACGCCACTTCGTGCGCTTTTTCGCGCCCCACCAGTAAGTCAATGATCTTCAAACCAAAATCGATGGCGGTACCCGGCCCCTGGCTGGTGAGCAGATTAACGCGCGGATCCCACACAACGCGTTTATCCTGCCACTGTTCGGCGGGAATGGTCTCTTTCAGGCCGGGAAAGCCGGTCATGTTGCCCAGCGGGAAAATCTCATGCGGTACCAGCACGGTGCCCGCTGCCGCGCAAATTGCGGCAACAATACGGCCCGAGAGATGGAACTGGCGCACGGTTTCCACCATTAACGGACTATCGCGAAAACACTCTGCCCCTTTCAGACCACCGGGCAGTACTATCACGTCGTAATCGCCATCGGCTACCTCTACTAACGGCGCATCCGCCACCAGTTTGACGCCGCGTGAGCAGGTGATGACCAGGTCGCCATCGCTGGCGACGCTGGCGGTAGTAACGGCAATTCCGCCACGAACCAGCAGATCGATAGTGGTGACCGCTTCGGTTTCTTCACTACCAGGGGCGAGACATATCAGAGCCGATGCGCTCATACTCACTCTCCTTACGTTTAATCATTTCATAGAGACGGGCGTTTTCCGGCACTGCGATACCGTGCGCGCGGGCGCGTCTGAGCAGGTAACCCGTAATATAATCGCACTCGGTATGGCGCATCGCGCGTACGTCCTGCAGCATAGATGAAATATTTTCTGCCGTGTTTTCAATAATCTGATTCACGTAGCTCAGTAAATCATCGGCAGAAATATGGTGGCCTTCACGTTCAATCACTGCGGCAACTTCATGCGTGACCTTGTGGATCTCTTCCGGGAAAGCACGCAGATCGCCATTTTTACAGTCATGCAGCGCGGTTAACGGGTTGATGACGCAGTTCACTGCCAGCTTGCGCCACAGCGCCGGACGAATCGTGTTATGCCAGGCAACGTCCGGCAGCACATCCTGCAGGATGTCGGCCAGATAGCTGAATTCGCCATCCTGCTGTCGCGCCGGGCCAATGTGCGTGGTGCCGCTGGCAACGTGCACGATAACGTTGCCATCGCGGCGCGCAGCATGAGTAGTAGTGCCGATCAGTAACGGATTCGTCAGCGCTTTCAACTCTTCGACGGTGCCCATGCCGTTGTGAATCAGTAGCACGGGTGTTGAAGGCGAGAGTGTTGCTGCCAGCCCTTTCACCGCATCGGAAACTTGCCACGCTTTTAACGTCACCAGCAATAAATCGCTTCGCGCCAGGAATTCAGGATCGTTGGCCGTCAGGGATTCGTTAAATATTGAGCCGTCTTCATCAACGACATTCACACTGCAAAATGGCTGTGGAACGCGCAACCAACCCTGTACCTCATGTCCCTTTTTACACAACGCGGTTAACCACAATTGCCCTAAAGCACCGCATCCGAGTACGGTAATTCTCATTTATCCTCCTCACCTGCAACGTCGCCAGGTGTTGCTTTCACCATTATAGCGCTGTCGGCTAAGCTTCCCGTATTACAAGTTGAGTTATGCCTCGTTGCGGGTATTATGCAACGCAACAAATGCAGAGGGAGAAGAAAAGATGCCATCTTTCGATATCGTTTCCGAAGTTGAAATGCGTGAAGTGCAAAACGGCGTTGAGAATGCGACCCGTGAAGTAGCGACTCGCTTTGATTTTCGCAACGTTGAAGCCACGTTTGACCTGAACGAAGAGAAACAGACCATTAAGGTGTTGAGCGAATCCGATTTCCAGGTTAACCAGTTGCTGGATATTTTGCGCGCTAAGTTGCTGAAACGTGGCATTGAAGGGGCGTCGCTGGACGTGCCGGAAGAGTTTGTCCACAGCGGCAAGACCTGGTTCGTTGAAGCAAAACTGAAACAGGGTATTGATGCAGCGACGGCGAAGAAAATCATCAAGCTGATTAAAGACAGCAAGCTGAAAGTGCAGGCGCAGATTCAGGGTGAAGAGATCCGTGTGACCGGAAAATCCCGTGATGACTTGCAATCCGTCATGGCGCTGGTGCGCGGCGGCAATCTCGGTCAGCCGTTCCAGTTCAAAAACTTCCGCGATTAATGTGCGCGCTCTCTCCCCGGCGGAGAGAGCGTGTCGCAGCGTTAACCCGCTACGGCTTGTTCAACTTCAAAGCGGTTAGTGATCTTACTGTCGATTTTGACGTAAGCGCTGCGCTCTTCGGCAACCACCAACACTTCACTCACACCCTCAGTTGCCAGCAAACGTTGCTGCAGCGCTTCATTAATGGTGACATTTTCCGGGATCGCGATGCGTAAGCTGCTGACATAGGGCGGTTCCTGCATGGTGCCTGCGACAAGCAGCCAAACCATCGCCAACAATGCACCGGCAAGAAACACCGTTTGCGAGTCAAACAGACCATCTACCCAGCCGCCGAGCGCGCCGCCAATCGCCACGCCGATAAACTGGCTGGTGGAGTAAATCCCCATCGCCGTGCCTTTATAACCCGCAGGCGCTTCTTTGCTGATTAACGAAGGTAATAATGCTTCCATCAGGTTGAAGGCGAGGAAAAAGATCTGCACGCCAATGACGATTTCCCAGAAATGTGGCCCCGCGCCCCACAACACGATTTCCGCAATCAGCAGCAGCGCCACGCAGAACACGAAAACGCGCTTCATTCGGCGCTTTACTTCGGCGTAGATAATAAACGGCACCACCGAAACGAAAGAGATAAGCATGGTGACAAGGTAGATTTTCCAGTGATCCGGCGCGAGAAAACCAGCGGCTTCGAGTTGCCCTGGCAGGGCAACGAACGTCGACATCAGCAGGATATGCAGGCACATAATGCCAAAGTTGAGTTTTAGCAGCTTCGGGTTGACCATCACCATCTGGAAACAGTCTTTCACCATGCCGGATTCGCGGTTACGCACGTGTTGCTGGCTGTCTGGTACTACCCATACGGTTAACGCAATGCCGGCAGTTGCCAGCCCGGCAATCATCCAGAACAGCGCATGCAAACCCAACTGGTGCGTGATAATCGGGCCGAGAACCATCGCAATCGCGAAGGTGACGCCAAAGCTGACACCGATAAAGGCCATCGCTTTGGTGCGGTTCTGTTCGCGGGTGAGATCGGAAAGAAGCGCCATGACGGCAGCGGCGATGGCACCGGAGCCTTGTAATGCGCGGCCAAGAATAATGCCCCAGATAGAATCGGAAAGGGCGGCAATCACACTACCGGCAACAAAAATCGCTAACCCACCAACGATAAGCGGCTTGCGGCCAATGCGGTCAGAAAGCAAGCCAAAGGGAATTTGAAACACGGCTTGCGCGAGACCATAAATACCAATCGCCAGACCGATGAGAGCTTCACTGGCACCCTGCAGCGCCATACCGTAGGTGGTCAGAACGGGCAGGACCATAAACATGCCGAGCATGCGCAGTGAGAATACAGTCCCTAAACCCCAGGTAGCGCGCAACTCGCCTGGCGTCATTTTATAATCGTTCATTACCACCTCAATTTGAAAACCGGACATAGTGTAGTGCGGGGGCAGGGCGGGGTAAATAACAGCTTAATTAACAAATATTACCTGTAAAGCGGGGCGTTTGGGCATGAAAAAAGGGTGCCGTAGCACCCTTTAGAATGGCGGTTTGGATCACCAGACGTAGGTCAACAGGTTATGGGAATCCGGCACCATAAAATCGACTGACATCATCACGCTGAGCGAGGTGATAGCGACAATGGAGAAGACGAACAGCTTGCGCGCCCACACCCTGTCATCCTCAACTTTATATCCACGTAGCGCCATGCCCAGCCACCAGAGGCTTACCGCTGCGGCAACGACCAGGTATTTGTAACCGGCATAGCCGCCAAGCGACAGCATCAAAGTGGCGATAGCGAACGCCAGGATATAGAGCGTGATATGGTTTTTCGCCACGGAAATACCTTTCACCACCGGCAGCACCGGGATGTTCGCTGCCTGATAATCCTTAAAGCGGAAAATCGCGATGGCATACGAGTGAGGCATCTGCCACAGGCTGAAAATCGCCAGCAGGATCGCCGCGCCGCTGTCAAATTCGTTGGTGACGGCGCAGTAGCCAATCACCGGCGGCGCAGCGCCGGAGAGCGAACCAATCAGCGTGCCGTAAACGGAGTGGCGTTTCATATACAGGCTGTAGACGCCCACATATACCACGAACCCCATTACCCCGAGCCAGCAGGCCAGCGGGTTGGCACCAAACCACAGCAGCATGAAGCCAGCAATACCCAGCAAGGCGGCGTAAACCAGCGAGACTTTTGGCGAGATCAGCCCTCTGACCAGCACCCTGTTTTTCGTCCGTTCCATCTTTTTGTCGATGTCACGATCGATGTAGTTGTTAAAAACACAACCAGAGGCGACCACCAGCGACACACCAATCAGCGTGTAGATGAACAGGGGATAATCGATGTGGCCTTTAGAGGCCAGCAGGAATCCCCCGATCACGGAGATCAAGTTGCCAAAAATAATGCCCGGTTTCGTGACTTGCAGGTATTGCTTAAACATACTTCGCCGCTCTTATCGAACCATCATGTTGTAGTTGAGGTTCCACATAATCCAGATGGAACCTACCACCACGATTGCGATGATCAGCACAGTAAAGACGAAAGCCGTCATGTTCCAGCCTTCATCAGACTTGGTGTTCATGTGCAGGAAGCACACCAGATGCACCAGAATCTGTACTACCGCTGTCACCAGCACAGTGCCGAGAATCGCAACGTGGGACGCAGTACCGCTCATCACCATCCAGAATGGGATTACCGTCAGGATGATCGACAGGATAAAACCTGTCATGTAGGTTTTTACGCTACCGTGGGAAGCGCCATGATCGGTTGAATGACTCATTACATCGCCCCCATCAGATAAACTACTGAGAATACGCAAATCCATACCACGTCCAGGAAGTGCCAGAACAGGCTCAGGCACAGGATACGTGTACGGTTTGTACTGGTCAGGCCGCGACGGGAAATCTGGAACATCAGCACGGCCATCCAGATCAGACCCGAGGTCACGTGCAGACCGTGAGTGCCAACCAGCGCGAAGAACGCTGACAGGAAGCCGCTGCGATCCGGACCCATGCCTTCAACAATCAGGTGATGGAATTCATAGAGTTCCATCCCGATGAAGCCTGCGCCGAACAGCCAGGTCAACGCCAGCCAGGAAACGACCTGGCTTTTGTTGTTCTTATACATGGCGATCGCCGCCATGCCATAGGTAATGGAGCTGAACAGCAGCAGGGCGGTTTCCACCAGAACGAACGGCAGTTCAAAGATGTCTTTACCCGACGGGCCACCCGCCGTGTTATTCACTAACACGGCATAGGTCGCGAACAGGATCGAGAACAGAATGCAGTCGCTCATCAGGTAGATCCAGAAACCGAAGACTTTCGTCGGTCCTGAATCATGGTGCCCATGTTCGTGCGCGTGGGCGTTCGCAGTCGTCAGAGTATCAGTTGCCATTTTTCAGCCCTGCCTTTTTGATCTCATCGAAATGCTGATTTTCCAGTTTTTCGACTTCTGCAACCGGTACGTAGTAATCCACGTCCTCATCAAAGCTCTTCACAATCCAGCTAATTACGATGCCGGCGAAACCGACGATCGCCATCCACCAGATGTGCCAGATCATGGCAAAGCCAAACACCGTTGCGAAAGCAGCAATAACAATGCCCGCACCGCTGTTTTTCGGCATATGAATTTCTTCATAATGCGCAGGTTGCTTATACGCTTCGCCTTTTTCTTTCATTTCCCAGAATGCATCACGCTCATGAACGTGCGGCACTTCAGCGAAGTTGTAGAACGGCGGCGGAGAAGAGGTTGCCCACTCCAGCGTACGTCCGCCCCACGGGTCACCGGTCAGGTCACGGTTGAGGTGACGGTCGCGGATGGAGACGTAGTACTGAATCAGCTGGCACAGAATACCGCAGGCAATCAGCGCAGCGCCGCAAGCGGCAACCACCAGCATGGTGTGGAACTGCGGATCGATCTGCTGGCTCAGGCGACGGGTCATACCCATAAAGCCCAGCACATACAGCGGCATAAATGCTACGAAGAAGCCGATGATCCAGAACCAGAACGCGCGTTTACCCCAGGTTTCATTCAGGGTGAAGCCAAACGCTTTTGGCCACCAGTAAGTGATACCCGCAAAGCAACCAAATACCACACCGCCGATGATGACGTTATGGAAGTGAGCAATCAGGAACAGACTGTTGTGCAGCACAAAGTCCGCGCCCGGTACCGCCAGCAGTACGCCGGTCATACCACCCACAGAGAAGGTCACGATAAAGCCGATAGTCCACATCATTGCTGAATGGAACACGATACGGCCCTGGTACATGGTGAACAGCCAGTTGAAGATCTTCACCCCGGTCGGGATGGCGATAATCATGGTGGCGATACCGAAGAAGGCGTTAACGTTCGCGCCTGCACCCATGGTGAAGAAGTGGTGCAACCAAACGATAAACGACAGTACGGTAATACACACGGTCGCCCAAACCAGCGAGGTGTAACCGAACAGGCGTTTACGCGAGAAGGTTGCGGCGACTTCCGAGAACACACCGAACACCGGCAGAACCAGGATGTACACTTCCGGATGGCCCCAGGCCCAGATCAAGTTGATGTACATCATCATGTTGCCGCCCATTTCGTTGGTGAAGAAATGGGTACCCAGATAGCGGTCCAGGGTCAGCAGCGCGACGGTGACTGTCAGGATCGGGAACGAGGCGATAATCAGCACGTTGGCGCACAGTGATGCCCAGGTAAATACCGGCATCTTGAACATGGTCATGCCCGGCGCACGCATCTTCAGAATGGTGACGAAGAAGTTGATACCGGTCAGCGTCGTACCGATACCGGAGAGCTGAAGTGCCCAGATCCAGTAATCGACCCCTACGCCCGGACTGTACTCGATTCCCGATAGCGGCGGATAAGCCAGCCAGCCAGTCTGCGCGAATTCACCCACGCCGAGAGACAGGTTAACCAGGATCACACCGACAACCGTGAACCAGAAGCTCAGGTTGTTCAGGAACGGGAACGCCACGTCGCGAGCGCCGATCTGCAGTGGGATAACCACGTTCATCAGACCGATAACCAGCGGCATTGCTACGAAGAAGATCATGATCACGCCGTGGGCGGTGAAGATCTGATCGTAGTGGTGCGGCGGCAGGAAGCCTGCTTCACCCGCCGAGGCGAGTGCTTGCTGGCTACGCATCATGATGGCGTCAGCAAAGCCACGAATCAGCATTACGATACCGACGATGCAGTACATGATGCCGAGTTTTTTGTGGTCAACCGAAGTCAGCCACTCTTTCCACAAGTAGTTCCACTTACCGAAGTAAGTAATCAGGGCCAGTAATGCCAGGCCACCGATGATAATGGCAGCCACCGTAACCACAATAATGGGTTCATGGTAGGGGACTGCATCCAGTGTCAATTTTCCGAACATCGTTTCTTCCTCGACCCCTTAGTGAGAGGTTTCCGCGTGGCTCATGTCCATGCCTTCCATACCCTGGTGCTCGCTATGCTCGCCCTTCGGTTGGTTCATGTCCATGCTCATGCCGTGGCCCATAAATTTGTTGATAACGTCTTTAAACAAATCGGGTTTCACGCTGGAGAAGTATTCAACCTTGTTGTATTCGCTTGGCGCAGCAAGTTTGTCATACGCTGCCATATCCGGCAGTGTATTCGGAGCTTGTTTCGCTTTTGCGACCCACTGGTCGAATGCGGCACGGTCCGGCGTAGCAATTGCTTTAAACTTCATACCCGAGAAGCCCGGGCCGCTGTAGCTTGCGGAGATACCATCGTAGGTTCCAGCTTCGTTGGCGATCAGATGCAGGTTGGTCTGCATACCGGCCATCGCATAAATCTGGCTACCCAGTTTCGGGATAAAGAACGAGTTCATCACGGAGTTGGAGGTCACTTTGAACTGAACCGGAACGTTAGCCGGGAAGGCGATTTCGTTCACGGTAGCAATGCCTTGCTCCGGATAGATGAAGAACCATTTCCAGTCCATAGAAACAACTTCAATGGTGATCGGTTGTTCGTCATGGGCTAATGGTTTGCTTGGTTCAAGCGCGTGGGTGGTTTTCCATGTCAATACGGCAAGGAACAGGATGATCAGAATTGGCACCGTCCAGACCACAGCTTCCACTTTATTGGAGTGTGACCAGTTAGGGCTATACTTCGCATCTTTATTGCTCGCACGATACTTCCAGGCGAAACCAACGGCCATCAAGATGGCGGGAATAACGACAATCAACATCAGGCCAAAAGCCGTCAGTATCAGCGAACGTTGCTCCAGTCCAATCTGTCCTTTGGGGTCAAGAAGTGCAGAATCGCAGCCACTGAGTAAAACAGTACCGGCGATTAATGACAACCATCCCAAACTTTTATTGTATTTCCTGAGTCTCATTTAACGACCTCAATTCCACGGGATCTGGTGGCGCTTAAAGTGTGCGGGCATTTTACGGAAAGGTTACGTTACTGTAAACATGATTGGCTCTGTGTCAGTAAGGTGTTACTGGCTTTTGCCGTTTATGTCACATCGAATGCAACAATCTGTAAAAAAAGCGATTCGCACTGCCAGAGAGTGAGATTATAACGGAAAAATTACATCACAATCAGTCTTGGGGGTAAATTGGTATAACCAATTAGTTAAATATACATTTATTTAACAAATATCCAGCAAATATCGAACATTATTGGAACGAACTTGAAACCCAACAATTAATAACCGTGCTGAATCGTTAAAGAGTAGCCTTTAATTTATAAGGCACAAAACAATTAAGATTTTTTATTTGTTCAGTTTGAATTAGGTGATTTGCTAAAAAGATAGAGTGTTTATTTATTGAGCATAATAATAACTTCGGTGAATTGTTTTGGGCCGTTTTTATTTTTAGATGGCCTGATTTTAATAGAAAAATAGTCGGGAAATATATTCTTAAGTGATTTTTTTGTCACTTTACTGTTTTTTAACATTTTGAGGCTTTCGACGCCGAAAAAAAGCGCCCGCAGGCGCTTCTTAATCACGTCTGTTCATCACGTCATAGCAACTCTGTTTTACGTAGCGCCAGCAAATCCAACACACCGCCAAACACAATGCCGATAATGGCTAACAGCGCACCCCATTCCAGCAGCATGGTGCCGAAAGACCAGGCAGTAAAACCTGTGGCGTTAATCATCAGCACCAGCAGCCAGCATCCTAACAGCACGCAACCGGCGCTCAGTATGCGCAGCGCCAGCCGGTACGCCGCAGCGTATTCCGTCCTGCAGAGAAAACGTTCACTCTGTTGCGTAAATTCCAGCGTTTTTTTGCACAACACCAGCAATACCAGGCCGGGAAGCGCGGCCACAATCGAAAAGAGATAGAATGTCGACCAGCTGTAGCTTTCAACAAACCAGCCAGCCAACGGGCCGACATAGACGCGCCCAACCGCCGACAGTGCCGAGAGCAAAGCAAACTGCGTTGCGGAGAAGGATTTGTTGCAGAGCGTCATTAATAGTGCAACAAACGCTGCGGTCCCCATGCCGCCACACAAGTTTTCTAAAAAGACGGCTGAACCCATCGTAAAAATGCTTTTCGCCGTAATCGATAGCAGCCAGTAACCGGCATTTGAAATGGCCTGCAGTACGCCAAAAATGAATAGCGCGCGGAACAGGGATAACCGTTGCATCAGTACGCCGCCAAACAACGCGCCGATAATCGTGGCGATAAGCCCCAGGGTTTTGTTCACCACGCCGACTTCTCCGGCGTCAAAACCGACACCGCGGATGAGAAATGTTGTTGTCAGGCTCATGGCGAACGCATCGCCCAGTTTGTACAGCACTATTAATAGAAGGATAAGCCAGGCGTTGTTGCGCCCGAAGAAATCACGCAGCGGCTCGACAACGGCGCGTTCCAGCGTTTTCGGCACCGGAATCACATCCTCTGGCTCCGGTGCGAGCAGGGTGGCGATAATGCACGGGACCAGTAGCACGGCCATTAACCAGTACATCCCTTGCCAGCCGAGCCAGCGATCTGCCAGCCATAAGGCCAGACCCCCGGAAACCAGCATTCCGAGCCGATAGCCCAGCACACTGATTGCCGCACCTGCGCCTCGCTCTTCGAGCGGCAGCACATCCGTTTTCCAGGCGTCGAATACAATATCCTGAGACGCAGAGCAGAAAGCGATAAGCACAGCCAGCGCTGCCATCCAGCGTAAATGGTTGGCAGGATCGAGGAAACCCATTGCGGCAATCGACACCAGCAACAGGATTTGCGTAAGGAGCAGCCAGCCGCGACGACGCCCGAGTAAAGGCGGCGTGTAGCGATCCATCAGCGGCGACCACAGAAATTTAAAGACGTAAGCCTGGCCGACCAGAGAAAAGAAACCGATGGTTTTTAAATCGATGTTTTCAACGGTCATCCAAGCCTGGATCGTGCCGCTGGTCAGGGCGAGAGGCAAACCGGAAGCGAAACCCAGAATCAGCAGGATGGCTGATTTCGGCTGAGTGAATATGCGTAAGTAGTGACTGGACATGAGTTAAAAACTGGCCCGGAAAACCGGGCCAGAAAAAGATTAACGGGCGTTTTGCTTGATGAAATCGTGAATGCTGGTGTCCTGAGACATATCAGCGATGGTATCAGTCAATACGCTGTTAACGGCACCAGCAATCTTGTCGTTGGTAGCCTGGAATGCGCCTTCAACGTTATAGCTGGCACGGTAGTTTTTGGTCATCTTGTTGCCGTTCGCGGCAGTGGCGATGATTGCAATATCCGCTTTGGTCGCAATGTTGTAGCGGACGTTGCCCTGAGAGACATCCGCATACAGCTGGTTAACAATAATCTGCAGATTTACCGCGCCGTTTGGCCCGATCATATAACCGCGCGCGGTCATCTGTTTTTCCAGCACTTCTTGCAGCAGGAAACGCAGATCGCGTGAGGCGGTCAGGGTGACCAGCTGGTTATCGCGCGTCACTTTGGCCAGCGCCTGGTCCGGGCGCTGATCGGCACCGTTGATGCTCACGGTGACACCCATCAGGCTTGGATCCTGCTGCGGCAGAGTAATTTTTGGGGTGACATCAAGCGTTGTCGGCGGGGTTGCGCACCCGGCCAGCATAAATAAAGCGACCAACGGAAAGAGTAGTTTTTTAAACATGTTCAGGCTCTCAAGGATCTAAGCTTCTGGGGGAAAATTCTCGCCATCATAACATTGCCGCTGTTAAGAGGAAGTCCTCAATGCATGGAAATTCATCGTCTTGTGCTTTTTTTGCCGTCAAAAACCTTTTTATGGGTGATGCCACGCAAAAAAGCTGCTTTCAGTAGAGTTCATCACCTTGAGCGGGAAAATAGGACGAACGCTAATTTTTTGTTGTTTTATTGTTATGGAGACGGTAAAAGCGGCTAACATTTAAAGAGATGTCTGGCATCTCAGCGTTGTCGGAGGTGTAATATCATGATGATGCGCGAACAAATAGAAGCAAAGCTGAAGGCGGCATTTGAGCCCCTCATTCTCGAGGTTGTTGACGAGAGCTATCGTCACAATGTCCCCGCAGGTTCTGAAAGTCACTTCAAAGTTGTACTGGTTAGCGACCGCTTTACTGGAGAGCGTTTTCTGAACCGTCATCGCATGATTTACGGCACGTTGGCAGATGAACTGTCTACGACGATTCATGCACTGGCTCTGCATACTTACACACTTAAGGAGTGGGAAGGTTTGCAGGATACCCTGCTGACCTCGCCAGCCTGTCGCGGTGCCGGAAGCATCGCGTAGAAAACCTGGTTGCAACTGCCCAAACTTTTCCAGTATGTTGCATGCAGATTATGTAAAAACGGCCTACGGGCCGTTTTGTTTTGTCTGAATTTTGAGCGAGAAACGCCCTTTTTTGAGCGAAATTGCTTCAGAAGTGTGAAAAATGACGCACCATTGCGACATTCCCGTTCTCGACTCATATCTGTGATGCCGCTATAATGCTGCGTCTTATTTTTCGGAATGTCTTCGGGATGATTCTGACGACAGGGAATGTATATCTGATTTGAGAGAACATCCCGGTTCTGCAAGCGAAACGGTTTGCTTCGCAGAGTAGAGTTGACCGAGCACTGTGATTTTTTGAGGTAACAAGATGCAAGTTTCAGTTGAAACCACTCAGGGCCTTGGGCGCCGTGTAACGATTACAATCGCTGCTGACAGCATCGAGACCGCTGTGAAGAGCGAGCTGGTCAACGTAGCGAAGAAAGTGCGTATTGACGGCTTCCGTAAGGGTAAAGTACCGATGACCGTTGTTGCTCAGCGTTATGGTGCGTCTGTTCGCCAGGACGTTCTGGGCGATCTGATGAGCCGCAACTTTATCGATGCGATCATTCAGGAAAAAATCAACCCAGCTGGCGCGCCGAACTATGTTCCTGGCGAATACAAACTGGGCGAAGACTTCACCTACTCTGTAGAGTTCGAAGTGTATCCGGAAGTTGAGCTGAAAGCGCTGGATACCATCGAAGTCGAAAAACCGGTTGTTGAAGTGACCGATGCTGACGTAGACACCATGCTGGAAACTCTGCGCAAGCAGCAGGCGACCTGGAAAGACAAAGACGGCGCTGTTGACGCTGAAGATCGCGTGACCGTTGATTTCACCGGTTCCGTTGATGGCGAAGAATTCGAAGGCGGCAAAGCCACTGATTTCGTACTGGCAATGGGCCAGGGTCGTATGATCCCGGGCTTTGAAGACGGTATTAAAGGCCACAAAGCGGGCGACGAGTTCACCATTGATGTGACCTTCCCGGAAGAGTACCACGCAGAAAACCTGAAAGGTAAAGCGGCGAAGTTCGTCATTAACCTGAAAAAAGTTGAAGAGCGTGAGCTGCCGGAACTGACCGAAGAGTTCATCAAACGCTTTGGCGTTGAAGATGGCTCCGTTGCGGGTCTGCGCGCTGAAGTACGCAAAAACATGGATCGCGAACTGAAAGGCGCGGTGCGTAACCGTGTTAAATCTCAGGCGATTGAAGGCCTGGTAAAAGCGAACGAAATCGACGTTCCGGCTGCACTGATTGACAGCGAAATCGACGTTCTGCGCCGCCAGGCTGCACAGCGTTTCGGTGGCAACGAGAAGCAAGCTCTGGAACTGCCGCGCGAGCTGTTCGAAGAGCAGGCTAAACGCCGTGTTGTTGTTGGCCTGCTGCTGGGAGAAGTTATTCGTACCCACGAGCTGAAAGCTGACGAAGAGCGCGTTAAAGGCCTGATCGAAGAGATGGCATCTGCGTATGAAGATCCGAAAGAAGTGATCGAATTCTACAGCAAAAACAAAGAGCTGATGGAAAACATGCGTAACGTCGCGCTGGAAGAACAAGCGGTTGAAGCAGTTCTGGAAAAAGCGAAAGTGACTGAGAAAGCCACTTCCTTTAACGAACTGATGAACCAACAGGCTTAACCGACTTCTGCGATAGCTAAAAGCAATAAGCCCGTCACCTGCTTGCTGGTGACGGGCTTTTTTTATCGCATCAGGACTATCAGATCTGTGCTAAAAGGGCGTTTCAGTGTTAGCGTAACAGCAAAAGATTGTTATGCTTGAAATCAGGTAATGTCATCCCCACTAAGGGAATAGCGACAGAAAAGACTCTGGCTGATAATCCGTCCGTGAGGCGTCGTAGTCAGACCCCACTCACTCAAGTACAATCAGTACAGCAGGTTTGTTAATTTTTTATCCAGGAGACGGAAATGTCATACAGCGGCGAACGAGACAACTTTGCACCCCATATGGCCCTGGTGCCAATGGTTATTGAACAGACCTCACGCGGTGAGCGCTCTTTCGATATCTACTCCCGTCTTCTCAAGGAACGCGTAATTTTTCTGACTGGTCAGGTTGAAGACCACATGGCGAACCTGATTGTGGCGCAAATGCTGTTTCTGGAAGCGGAAAACCCGGAAAAAGACATTTACCTGTACATTAACTCGCCCGGCGGGGTAATTACCGCAGGGATGTCAATTTATGACACCATGCAATTTATCAAGCCGGACGTCAGCACGATTTGTATGGGCCAGGCTGCGTCGATGGGCGCATTTCTGCTGACGGCGGGTGCAAAGGGCAAGCGTTTCTGCCTGCCAAACTCACGTGTGATGATTCACCAGCCGCTGGGCGGCTATCAGGGCCAGGCGACGGATATTGAAATCCACGCGCGTGAGATTCTGAAAGTGAAAGGGCGCATGAATGAACTTATGGCGCATCATACGGGTCAATCTTTAGAACAAATTGAACGCGATACAGAACGTGACCGCTTCCTTGCCGCGCAAGAAGCGGTTGAATACGGGCTGGTTGATTCAATTTTAACCCATCGTAACTAAGCTCAGGCTGCAGGTGCCGCTATACTATTGAGTACAAGCGGCACACGCTTGAGTAATGTTTTGCGCCTGGAATGGCATATGCGTCGTCATGTGCGGCACAAAGAACAGATAAGAGGTTTTGACTCATGACAGATAAACGCAAAGATGGTTCGGGCAAACTGTTGTACTGCTCTTTTTGCGGCAAAAGCCAGCATGAAGTGCGTAAGCTGATCGCCGGGCCATCCGTGTATATCTGCGACGAATGTGTGGATCTGTGTAACGACATTATTCGCGAAGAGATTAAAGAAGTTGCGCCGCATCGCGAGCGCAGCGCGCTGCCGACTCCGCATGAAATTCGCCACCATCTTGATGATTATGTCATCGGTCAGGAGCAGGCGAAAAAAGTGCTGGCGGTCGCGGTATATAACCACTACAAACGTCTGCGCAATGGCGACACCAGCAACGGCGTTGAACTGGGTAAAAGTAACATTCTGCTTATCGGGCCGACAGGTTCCGGTAAAACGTTGCTGGCGGAAACGCTGGCGCGCCTGTTGGATGTCCCGTTTACCATGGCCGATGCCACGACGTTAACCGAAGCAGGTTACGTGGGTGAAGACGTGGAAAATATCATTCAGAAACTGCTGCAGAAGTGCGACTACGATGTGCAGAAAGCGCAGCGTGGGATTGTCTACATTGATGAAATCGACAAGATCTCCCGTAAGTCTGATAACCCGTCTATTACCCGTGACGTTTCCGGCGAAGGTGTACAGCAGGCGCTGCTAAAACTGATCGAAGGTACCGTAGCTGCAGTTCCGCCGCAGGGTGGACGTAAGCATCCACAGCAGGAGTTTTTGCAGGTTGATACCTCTAAAATTCTGTTTATCTGTGGTGGCGCGTTCGCAGGGCTGGATAAAGTGATTTCTCACCGTGTTGAAACCGGTTCCGGCATTGGTTTTGGCGCAACGGTGAAAGGAAAATCTGAGAAAGCCAACGAAGGCGAATTACTGGCGCAGGTTGAACCGGAAGATTTGATCAAATTCGGTCTGATTCCTGAATTCATCGGCCGTCTTCCGGTCGTTGCAACGCTGAGTGAATTGAGCGAAGAAGCACTTATTCAGATTCTGAAAGAGCCTAAAAACGCCCTGACGAAGCAGTATCAGGCGTTGTTCAACCTGGAAGGCGTGGATCTCGAATTCCGCGACGAAGCGCTTGACGCTATCGCTAAGAAAGCAATGGTGCGCAAAACCGGCGCTCGTGGGCTGCGTTCTATCGTTGAAGCCGCGTTGCTGGACACCATGTATGACCTGCCATCACTTGAAGATGTCGAGAAAGTGGTGATTGATGAGTCGGTCATCGCCGGTCAAAGCAAACCCTTGCTGATTTATGGCAAGCCGGAAGCGCAGCAGGCATCTGGCGAATAATTAACCAAATCTTACAATCAGTTAATCGAAAAGGGGGGATTTTATCTCCCCTTTTATTTTTCCGTAAACACAGCGTTGAATGTGTGGGAAACATCCCCATATACTGCTTTACATGTTAATGGTGCGTGTTGCACAGTCACGTCACCTGATTACCTGGCGGACTTTAAACTAAGAGAGAGCTCTATGAATCCTGAGCGTTCTGAACGCATTGAAATCCCCGTATTGCCGTTGCGCGATGTGGTGGTTTATCCGCACATGGTCATTCCGTTATTTGTGGGACGGGAAAAATCTATCCGTTGTCTGGAAGCGGCCATGGACCATGATAAAAAAATCATGCTGGTTGCACAGAAGGAAGCCTCAACGGATGAGCCGGGTGTAAACGATCTTTTCACCGTCGGGACCGTGGCGTCTATTTTGCAAATGTTGAAACTGCCCGATGGCACGGTGAAAGTGCTGGTCGAGGGGCTTCAGCGCGCGCGCATTACCACGCTTGCCGACGATGGTGAGCACTTCTCAGCGAAAGCAGAATACCTTGACTCGCCGGCTATCGATGAGCGCGAGCAGGAAGTGCTGGTGCGTACGGCGATCAGCCAGTTTGAAGGCTATATCAAGCTCAACAAAAAAATCCCGCCAGAAGTGCTGACGTCGCTCAATAGCATCGACGATCCTGCACGTCTGGCTGACACCATCGCTGCGCACATGCCGCTGAAACTGGCGGATAAGCAGTCCGTGCTGGAGATGTCCGACGTCAACGAACGTCTGGAGTATCTGATGGCGATGATGGAGTCTGAAATCGATCTGCTGCAGGTTGAGAAACGCATTCGCAACCGCGTGAAAAAGCAGATGGAAAAATCCCAGCGTGAGTACTATCTGAATGAACAGATGAAAGCCATTCAGAAAGAGCTGGGCGAAATGGATGACGCGCCGGACGAAAACGAAGCGCTGAAGCGTAAAATCGACGCCTCGAAAATGCCGAAAGAGGCAAAAGAAAAAGCCGAATCTGAACTGCAAAAGCTGAAAATGATGTCGCCGATGTCTGCGGAAGCAACCGTGGTGCGCGGCTATATCGAATGGATGGTACAGGTACCGTGGAACGCGCGTAGCAAGGTCAAAAAAGATCTGCGTCAGGCGCAGGAAATTCTGGATACCGACCACTACGGCCTCGAACGTGTCAAAGACCGCATCCTTGAGTATCTTGCGGTCCAGAGCCGTATGAACAAGCTGAAAGGACCGATTCTGTGCCTGGTGGGACCTCCGGGGGTTGGTAAAACCTCGTTGGGTCAGTCCATTGCGAAAGCTACCGGGCGCAAATACATCCGCATGGCGCTGGGTGGCGTGCGTGATGAAGCGGAAATCCGCGGTCACCGCCGTACTTACATCGGCTCAATGCCGGGCAAACTGATTCAGAAAATGGCGAAAGTGGGCGTGAAAAACCCGCTGTTCCTGCTTGATGAGATCGACAAAATGTCGTCTGACATGCGCGGCGATCCGGCTTCAGCATTGCTGGAAGTGCTGGATCCGGAACAGAACGTGGCGTTCAGCGATCACTATCTGGAAGTGGATTACGACCTCAGTGACGTCATGTTCGTTGCCACCTCCAACTCCATGAATATTCCGGCGCCGCTGCTGGATCGTATGGAAGTGATTCGCCTTTCTGGTTACACCGAAGACGAAAAACTGAACATTGCCAAACGTCATCTGCTGACCAAGCAAATTGAACGTAATGCATTGAAACCTAATGAGTTAACGGTTGATGACAGCGCTATTGTCGGCATCATTCGTTACTACACGCGTGAAGCCGGTGTGCGTGGTCTGGAGCGTGAAATTTCGAAACTGTGCCGGAAAGCGGTGAAACAGCTGCTGCTGGATCCGTCTCTGAAGCATATCGAAATCAACGGTGAAAACCTGCACGACTATCTTGGCGTGCAGCGCTTTGATTACGGCCGTGCGGACGATGAAAACCGCGTAGGTCAGGTCACCGGTCTGGCCTGGACGGAAGTGGGCGGCGACTTGCTGACCATTGAAACCGCCTGCGTACCAGGCAAAGGTAAGCTGACTTATACCGGTTCTCTGGGTGAAGTGATGCAGGAGTCTATCCAGGCGGCGCTGACGGTTGTGCGTGCCCGTGCAGAAAAACTCGGTATCAATGGTGATTTCTATGAAAAACGTGATATTCACGTTCACGTGCCGGAAGGTGCGACGCCGAAAGATGGTCCGAGCGCTGGTATTGCGATGTGCACCGCGCTGGTTTCTTGTCTGACCGGTAACCCGGTTCGTGCAGATGTGGCGATGACAGGGGAAATTACCCTGCGCGGCCAGGTTCTGCCAATTGGCGGTCTGAAAGAAAAACTGCTGGCGGCGCATCGTGGGGGCATTAAGACTGTTCTGATTCCTTACGAAAACAAACGCGATCTGGAAGAGATTCCGGATAACGTTGTTGCTGATCTGGATATCCATCCGGTTAAGCGTATCGAAGAAGTTCTTGCCCTTGCGCTGCAGAATGAACCCTTTGGTATGCAAGTCGTAACGGCAAAATAGTGACCTTGCGCAAAGTGCGTTAATAAAAACAAGGTTGGTGAGTGATTTCGGACTTGCCAGCCTTTTTTTGTATAGCTAATTTAGATTGCTGGTTGGGTGTGTCATCATCAACTGGTGTTGTAAGGGCATGACAGGCCTGATATAACTGCTGCGCGGTCGCGCTGTGAAGGATTCAGGTGCGATATAAATTATAAAGAGAGGAAGAGTAGAGTGAATAAATCTCAACTGGTAGACAAGATTGCCGCAGATGCTGACATCTCTAAAGCTGCGGCTGGACGTGTGTTAGATGCTTTTATTGCTGCCGTTACTGATTCTTTGAAATCCGGGGACGACGTAGCGCTGGTAGGTTTTGGCTCTTTTGTTGTTAAAGAGCGTGCTGCCCGTACTGGCCGCAACCCTCAGACCGGCAAAGAAATCACCATTGCTGCGGCTAAAGTTCCTGGTTTCCGCGCAGGCAAAGCACTGAAAGACGCAGTAAACTGATCGCCTTCCCTTTGAAGGGATAGCGACAAACTACAAGGGCGCATCGCGAGATGTGCCTTTTTTATTTGTGCAGACGCACTTTCTGCGAGTTAATACGCGATGCGGGCTAACAATTACCCCGTTTTCTTGTCAAAATACGCGCTTACACGCAGCGGGCAACTTGAGCTGCCTGAGATCTACAGTCACCTACAGCGGAGTGTTGTTACACCATGATGGACAATTTACGCGCGGCGGCAAATCACGTCGTGCTCAAGATCATTCTGGGTTTGATTATCGTGTCATTCATTTTGACTGGCGTAGGTAACTACCTGATTGGCGGTAACAATAATTACGCCGCAAAAGTTAATGGTCAGGAAATCGGCCGTTCACAGTTTGAAAATGCGGTGAATAGCGAGCGCAACCGCATGGCGCAACAGCTGGGCGATCAGTTCTCGGAGCTGGCGGCCAACGAAAACTACATGAAATCGGTGCGTCAGCAAGTGCTCAACCGCTTAATTGATGAAGCGCTGCTGGACCAGTACGCAAAAAACCTGGGTCTTGGCATTAGCGATGATCAGGTGAAAAAAGCGATTTTCGCTACTCAGGCATTTCAGGCTAACGGTAAATTTGATAACAATCGCTTCAGCGCCATCGTAAACCAGATGGGGATGAGCACCGATCAATATGCTCAGGCGCTGCGCAACCAGTTAACCTCTCAGCAACTGATTAACGCCGTTGCCGGTACTGATTTCATGCTCAAAGGTGAGACCGACGAGCTGGCTGCGCTGGTCGCTCAACAGCGTGTTGTGCGCCAGGCGGTAATTAATGTTAACGCGCTGGCGGCGAAGCAGACCGCGAGCGATGAAGAAATTGCCAGCTACTACGATCAGAACAAGAGCCGCTTTATCTCGCCGGAGCAGTTCCGCGTAAGCTATATCAAGCTGGATGCTGCATCAATGCAGGAAAACGTCACCGACGAGCAAATCCAGGCCTATTATGATCAGCATCAGGATCAGTTCACTCAGCCGCAGCGTAATCGCTACAGCATTATCCAGACCAAAACGGAAGACGAAGCGAAAGCGGTGCTGGATGAGCTAAAAAAAGGCGCGGACTTTGCGGCGCTGGCAAAAGCGAAATCTGCGGACATCATCTCTGCGCGTAACGGCGGTGATATGGGCTGGCTTGAAGATGCCACCACGCCGGAAGAGCTGAAAAACGCCGGTCTGAAAGAGAAAGGCCAACTGTCTGGCGTCATTAAATCTTCTGTGGGTTACCTGGTTGCACGTCTGGATGATATCCAGCCTGCGCAGGTGAAACCGCTGAACGATGTGCGTGATGAACTGGCAGCGAAAGTGAAACAGGAAAAAGCGCTGGATGCATGGTACGCGCTGCAGCAGAAAGTGAGCGAAGCGGCGAGCAACGATAACGAATCGCTGGCGGGTGCTGAGCAGGCTGCTGGTGCCAAAGCAGTTCAGACCGGCTGGTTCGGTCGCGATAATCTGCCGGAAGAGCTGAATTTCAAACCGGTAAGCGATGCCATTTTCAATGGTGGTCTGGTAGGGCAGAACGGTACGCCAGGCAGCAACTCCGATATCATCACCGTTGATGGTGACCGCGCATTTGTGCTGCGTATCTCCGATCACAAAGCCGAAGCGATCAAGCCGCTGGACCAAGTAAAAACTCAGGTCAGCGATATCGTGAAGCACAACAAAGCGGAGCAACAAGCAAAACTCGATGCGGATAAACTGCTGGGTGAACTGAAAGCCGGTAAAGGTGATGATGCGCTGAAAGCGGCTTACCTGAGCTTTGGTGAGGCAAAAACGCTGGCACGTACTGGCCAGGATCCGGTAAGCCAGGCGGCATTCAATCTGCCGCTGCCAGCAAAAGATAAGCCTTCCTTCGGCACCGCCAACGATCAGCAAGGCAATGTCGTTATTATGGCGCTGGATGAAGTGAAAGCAGGCACGATGCCGGATGCGCAGAAGAAAGCGATGGTGCAGGGCATCACGCAGAACAATGCGCAAATCGCGTTTGAAGCATTGATGAGCAACCTGCGTAAAGAAGCCAAGATCAAACTGGGTGACATCGTCGCTGAGCCACAGCAATAAAAAGGCTCGATGCGCCTCGCAAAAAAAGAGTAATTCTCTGCAAACCTTAAAGGCCGCTTTCGCGGCCTTTTCCATTTTGAATGTTTGTGTTTTGTCTGCGTCCTTCGTTGTGGTTATTGTTGCCTGGCGTTGAAAACAAAGGAGAAACACAATGAAACATGGAATCAAAGCACTCTTAATTACGCTGTCCTTCGCTTGCGCGACACTGAGCCACAGCGCGCTGGCTGCGCCTTCTGCTGCGGCTAAGCCACCCGCAGTGCAAAGTAAGAGCGACGCCGCCACGCCAGCGCAAAGCAAAGCGCAGGATGCGGCGAAAGGCGCGGATGATGAAGGTGGTACCCGGGTGAGTATCGATAGCGCAACGGCAGAAGAGCTGTCGCGGGTCATGAATGGCGTGGGTATCAAGAAAGCGCAGGCGATTGTCAGCTATCGGGAAGAGTATGGCCCGTTTAAATCAGTAGACGATCTTAAGCAGGTGCCAGGCATAGGAGGGACGCTGGTTGAGCGTAATCTGTCGAACCTGAAACTGTAAGCCGCTTGCGTAGTCGCTAATCTTTGCCAGAATAAAGAGGTCATACCAGTATGACCTCTGTCTCTATAACTATAAACGGTAAAGGTTGAAGCGCTATGCAGACGCAAATCAAAGTTCGTGGTTTTCATCTTGATGTCTACCAACATGTGAATAATGCCCGCTATCTGGAATTCCTTGAAGAGGCGCGCTGGGATGGGCTGGAAAACAATGAGAGCTTTAAATGGATGACCGCCAACAACATCGCTTTCGTGGTGGTCAATATCAATATCAACTATCGCCGTCCGGCCGTATTGGGCGATGTGCTTACGGTGACCAGCCATGTGCAGCAGATTAATGGAAAAAGCGGTGTGCTGAGCCAGTCGGTGACATTGAACCCTGAGGGGCAAATGGTTGCCGACGCGCTGGTGACGTTCGTCTGTATCGATCTCAAAACGCAAAAAGCGCTGGCGCTGGAAGGTGAACTGAGAGAAAGGCTGGAGAAGATGATCCGCGAAGGTGATTAATTCATCCTTTTCGCGTCGTTTCGTCATTCGGATAACGCAATGCCGCCATCAGGCTAAAGCCCGGTGGCGCGCATGCTCACCGGGCCGTGTAGCGTGCTTACTTGAGCCCGGTTTTCTGTTTCATTGCCGCCATCACGGCAGGTTTATCCGCAAGGTAGTGCTGTAAACCATTGGCGCGCAGGTTACAGGCCGCGCAATGCCCGCAGCCATCGCCTTTGATGCCGTTATAGCAGGTCAGCGTCTCGCTACGCACCAGATCCAGCTTGCCCCAGTAATCCGCGAGCGCCCAGGTCTCGGCTTTATCAATCCACATCAGCGGCGTTTCGAAACGAATCTCTTTTGCCAGGCCCAGGTTGACCGCATGATTCAGCGCCTTAACAAACTCATCGCGGCAGTCGGGATAACCGGAAAAATCCGTTTCGCATACGCCGGTAATCACTGCTTCCGCCTGCACCTGATAGGCATATACGGCGGCCAGCGTCAGAAACAGAATATTACGTCCCGGCACGAAGGTGTTCGGAATGCCGGTCGCGTCGGGTTCATAATCCGGAACCGGGATGCTGTCGCGCGTCAGGCTACTCACCGCCAGTTCATTCAGCAGCGTCACATCCAGTACTTTATGCGCGCGAGCGCCCAGCGTTAGCGCCAGTTCTCGTGCCACATCAATTTCGGCGCGATGACGCTGGCCGTAATCAAAGGTCACGCAATGCACTTCATCGTAGTGCTGCAACGCCTGAACCAGGCAGGTTGTGGAGTCTTGTCCGCCACTAAACACGACAACGGCTCGTTTCATAATTCTTCCTGACAATAACAAATAAAGCACTATGGTAGCGCGAGCCGCTGGCAGCGACCAGCTTCTTCACAGCGATGGGGCAGGAAGCCAGGCTTCGGCAAAATCAAACCAGCCGCGCGTATTTAGGTGGATCCCTTCCACGCCCGGTGGTGCACTAATGCGGTACTGATAATTAAACATCGGGGTGAGAATGGCGTTGTCCATCAAGTGATAAAAAACATCCTGTAGCGCGCGGTTGCGCTGCTGTTCGTCGGGCTGGCGTTGAACCGCATCCAGTGTGGCTTGCAGATGCGCAAACTGTTGAGCGCTCAGCAGGTTTGGCCATAGCGGATCGCAGCGCAGCCACTGTTCCAGCGTGCATTCTGGCGCTTCGCCGATCAGCCTGTCGCCCATCATCAAATCGGCGCTGGCGAGCTGAGTACAACCTTCCCAGTTTTTGCCGTTATGGAAAATCACCGTCAGTTCACAGCCGAGTGTCCGCAAATGCTGCTTAAACTGTTCCGCCATGGTGTGTAATTCCACAGGTAAGTGATAAACCAGCGTAAGTTTGTCCGGTAGCGAAACCTGTTCGGTGGGCCAGTCGGGCATTTGCCAGCCGGGTAAAAGCTCCCGACTTGGCGTGATGAGATTCTCATCCAGCGGCAGCGTTTGCAGCAGCGAAGAGTGGTGAATAATCTGCACCAGCCGGCGTAGCTGGGCGCCATTCAACCGCGCACCCGGACGCAGAGTAAGGTAGCAGAACCCCAGGCTGATACTGTTACTCACCGGCTGCAAGTGCTGTAACTCATCGGCCTCGCCAATGGCAATCTGCACCGGGTGTCGACAGCTGGTGCCGAGATCTTGTTCAAAGAGTTGCGGGGTTATCCAGAATTCCACCGCTTTAAGCAGCGGGTGGCCAAGGTGGTAATAGTCGTGGCTTTCCAGGCGAACCAGTTCCCGGCTGAATGTCACCAGCCGAAAAGGCCCAGTACCCAGCATCGGCTGCTGCGGGTGCGCCAGACGGCTGCCATAGCTGGCTAGCCTGTGCGCCAGCCAGTAATCGGGGTGATGCAGCTTGAAGGTCAAACACCAGGGATGCGTTATGTCGATACGCTCGACGCTGGCAAACAGCTTTTGCAGGGCGGGCAGCGTCAGCAGCATGTACAACTGCGCCTGCAACTGTTCAGCCGTCACGGCGTCGCCGTTATGCCAGTGCAACGTTGAGTGCAGATGAAAACGCCAGCACAGCCCATCCGGGCTGACATCCCAGTGATGCGCCAGGTCGCCCTGCGGCTGGAAACTGCGCGTCACGAAACGTGTTAAGCCGCTAAAAATCTGCCCGGCTAAATGCTGCTCCGCACGGCCGGGGAGAAAGCCCGGTACCAGCGGATCCAGCGGGCGATAATAGGGAATGCGCAGCGTCGGCGTTTCGTTTTGCCATAAGCCACCCAGAAAGGGATTGAGCAATGCGCGAAGATCGTCAGGATCGAGCTGCGCCAACGCCAGCGCGTTCTGCTGTTGCCCGGCGTTTAACGCGAGTTCCAGCATTTCGCTACGCAGAGATTCAGGTGTGGCGAGAAAATGAAGCTCACCGCGCTTGCCGCGCCCGGATTGCGACTGCCAGTTTAACCAACCCGCTTCCTGCATCTGGCGCAGCAGCGTGCGCATATGCCTCTCGCTGCAAAAACAGCGCGTTGCCAGTTCACCAATGCTGACGGATTGCGCCTCTCCGGCGGATGCCTGCCACAGGCGCTGATATTGATTAAGCCGATTCAGTTGTCGCATAAACCCGGAACAATAATTTTCATCTATTCACTATTACTTCCGTATATCCCACGCAATACTGGATCGCAACACTGAACTTCACAAAAACGCACTGCAAGCGGAGAAAAATCATGGCACGTCTGGCCGCTTTTGACATGGATGGCACCTTGTTAATGCCCGACCATCGTTTGGGCGACCAAACCCTGGCAACCCTCCGGCGCTTACATGAGCGCGAGGTGACGCTCGCTTTCGCGACCGGGCGGCACGTTCTGGAGATGCGCCGCATTCTCAGCGCTATTGCGATGGACGCCTTTTTAATTACCGGTAATGGTACGCGGATCCATTCTCGCGAAGGTGACGTGCTGTATCGCCAGGATCTTAGCCCGGAAGTGGCCGATCTGGTGCTGCATAGCCGCTGGGAAACCGAAGCTACTGTCCATGTTTTCAATGATTCGGGTTGGTTAACCAACAAAGCATTGCCAGAGACGTTGCAGGCGCACCTTTATAGCGGATTTACCTACCAGCTCACCGATCTCAAACGCCTGCCAGCGCATGACGTGACCAAAATCTGCTTTGTTGGCGATCACGACGATCTTTGCCGTTTGCGCATTCAGCTAAATGAGGCGCTGGGCGCACGTGCGCACTTGTGTTTCTCTGCGATGGACTGCCTGGAAATCCTGCCGGTAGGGTGCAACAAAGGCTCGGCGCTGGCGGTTCTCAGCACGACGCTGGGTTATTCCTTGCAGGATTGCATGGCATTTGGCGATGCGATGAATGACAGAGAGATGCTCGAAAGCGTCGGTAAAGGAATGATCATGGGCAACGCCATGCCGCAATTGCGTGCGGCGCTGCCCCATTTACCGGTAATTGGACACTGCCGGGATCAGGCGGTATCACACTTTTTGACACACTGGCTGGACACACCCAATCTTCCTTATTCCCCCGAATGAAAAGATCTTTCCAGCAAGCCAGGCGCTACTGCCTGGCTTTTTTTATGCCGTAAGGCGGGCGATTTCGGCTTTCCACTGCTCAATATCGCCAAAGTTCGCCGCTACCCATTGCGGGTTGTAGTAAGTGTCCAGATAGCGTTCACCGCTGTCGCACAGCAGCGTCACGATAGAGCCGCTGCGGCCTTCTTCACGCATCCGCGCGGCAAGCTGCAACACGGCCCACATATTGGTGCCGGTGGATGCGCCCACTTTGCGCCCCAGTTGCGTTTCCAGCCATTGTGCGGTGGCAATGCTTGCCGCGTCCGGCACGCGCAGCATCTCATCAACAACGTCGGCGATGAACGAGGGTTCCACACGCGGGCGGCCAATACCTTCGATTTTACTGCCCACCGCGCTTCGCAGACTGGCGTCGCGATGTTGCCAGTAGTCGAGGAACACGGAGTTTTCAGGATCGACCACCATCAACTGTGTGCCATAACCCTGGCTGCGAATATAGCGGCCTATGGTGGCGGAAGTCCCGCCGGTGCCCGCGCTCATCACAATATAATCGGGTTGCGGGTGCGGTTCGTTTTTCATCTGACGGAAAATACTGTCGGCAATATTGTTATTGCCGCGCCAGTCGGTTGCGCGCTCGGCAAAAGTGAACTGATCCATATAGTGACCGTTCAACTCTTTTGCCAGCCGTTCGGACTCGGCGTAAATCTCGCAGGCGCTATCGACAAAGTGGCAGCGACCGCCGTAGAACTCAATCTGTTCAATCTTGCGTTTCGCCGTACAGTGCGGCATCACGGCAATAAACGGTAAACCTAAAAGCCGTGCGAACCACGCTTCTGAAACCGCCGTGGAACCGGAAGAGGCTTCAATAATCGTGGTGCCTTCTTTGATCCAGCCGTTGCATAAGCCGTAAAGAAACAGCGAGCGTGCCAGACGGTGCTTCAGGCTGCCGGTCGGGTGAGTGCTTTCGTCTTTTAAATAGAGGTTGATACCTGCAAAACCGGGCAGTGCCAGACGGATTAAATGGGTATCTGCCGAACGCTGTGCGTCAGCATTGATTTCGTTGATAGCGTATTTAACCCAGTTGCTATTCATGGTGGTTATCCGTTTGTCATTTTGTGCCCAGTCTAGCGAAAGAGAAAGAAAAAAGGGTTGTCATTTCGCCTTTGTATTAGACTGTTAAGAGAAAAATATTCTCCTGAGGTGGGTAATGTTAGATAAAATTGACCGCAAACTGCTTTCGCTGCTGCAACAGGATTGTTCGCTCTCTTTGCAGGCGCTGGCAGATGCCGTTAATCTGACCACCACACCGTGCTGGAAACGTCTGAAGCGGCTGGAAGATGACGGTATTTTACTCGGTCGGGTGGCGGTGCTGGATGCCGAAAAGCTGGGGTTAAATTTAACGGCATTTGTGCTGATCAAAACCCAGCATCACAGCAGCGACTGGTACTGCCGTTTCGTTAACGAAGTCACGCAGATGCCGGAAGTACTCGGTTTCTGGCGTATGGCGGGAGAATACGACTATCTTCTGCGGGTGCAGGTGGCCGATATGAAACGCTATGACGACTTTTACAAGAAGCTGGTGAACAGCGTTCCGGGGCTGTCAGATGTCACTTCTAGCTTCGCCATGGAACAGATAAAATACACCACGGCTTTGCCCATTGAATAACCCTCGCGGCAGTAATTCACTGCCGGAAAATCACGTTCAGGATGTAACCGCGTGCGATTATTTGCTCAGTTAGGCTGGTACTTTCGCCGGGAATGGCAACGCTATCTCGGGGCTGTCGCCTTACTTATTATTATTGCTATCTTGCAGCTTATCCCACCCAAAGTGGTTGGGATTGTGGTGGATGGCGTCACCAAACAGCATTTCACTACGCAACAAGTGTGGATGTGGGTGGGGGTGTTGGTCGCCGTTGCGATCGTCACCTACTTGCTGCGCTACGTCTGGCGTGTCTGGCTGTTCGGCGCATCCTATCAACTGGCCGTTGAACTGCGGGAAGATTTTTACCGACAGTTGAGCCGACAACACCCGGAATTTTATCTCCGTCACCGCACCGGTGATTTGATGGCGCGCGCGACCAACGATGTCGATCGCGTCGTTTTTGCCGCAGGCGAAGGGGTGCTGACACTGGTGGATTCGCTGGTGATGGGGTGCGTGGTGCTGGTGGTGATGTCAACGCAAATCAGCTGGCAGCTTACGCTGCTGTCGCTGTTACCGATGCCGATTATGGCGCTGGTTATCAAGCGTTACGGCGATCAGTTGCATCAGCGCTTTAAGCTGGCGCAGGCGGCGTTTTCGGCATTAAACGATCGAACCCAGGAGAGCATGACCAGCATTCGCATGATCAAAGCATTCGGCCTGGAGGATCGCCAGTCGGCACTGTTCAGTCGCGAAGCGGCAGACACCGGTGCGAAAAACATGCGCGTGGCCCGCGTCGATGCCCGTTTTGATCCCACTATTTATATCGCCATTGGTATGGCAAATATGCTGGCAATTGGCGGCGGTAGCTGGATGGTGGTGCACGGTTCCTTAACGCTCGGCCAGTTGACCAGCTTCGCCATGTATCTGGGCCTGATGATTTGGCCGATGCTGGCGCTGGCATGGATGTTTAATATCGTCGAGCGCGGCAGCGCGGCTTACAGCCGTATCCGCGATATGCTGGCGGAAGCGCCGGTAGTGGATGATGGCCCCGAACCGGTGCCGGAAGGGCGCGGTAATCTGAATATCGCCATCCGTGAATTTCGTTACCCGCAGACTGAAAGCGCGGTGCTCAGCAATGTGGCTGTGATGCTGGCGCCAGGCCAGATGTTGGGCATTTGCGGCCCGACAGGCGCTGGGAAAACCACATTGCTTTCTCTCATTCAGCGCCATTTCGATGTTGAGCAGGGCGATATCCGTTTTCACGATATCCCCCTGACGCGCCTGCAACTGGACGCCTGGCGCAGCCGCCTGGCAGTGGTCAACCAGACGCCATTTCTCTTCTCCGATACCGTGGGCAACAATATTGCGCTGGGTAAACCGGGTGCGACGCAAGAGGAGATCGAGCATGTCGCGAAACTTGCCAGCGTGCACGACGACATTCTGCGTCTACCGCAGGGGTACGACACCGAAGTGGGTGAGCGCGGCGTGATGCTCTCCGGCGGGCAAAAGCAGCGAATCTCGATTGCCCGTGCGCTGCTGCTGAATGCGGAGATTTTAATCCTCGATGATGCGCTCTCCGCTGTGGATGGGCGTACTGAACACCAGATTTTGCACAACCTGCGCCAGTGGGGCGAAGGACGCACTGTTATTATCAGCGCGCATCGCCTGTCGGCGCTGACCGAAGCCAGTGAGATTATCGTCATGCAGCATGGGCACATCGCACAACGCGGCCAGCACGAGCAACTGGCGCGCCAGCCCGGCTGGTATCGCGATATGTATCGCTATCAGCAACTGGAGGCGGCGCTGAATGATGTTCCGCAGGAGGCGGTTGATGCGTAATTTCACCAGACAGTGGCCAACGCTTAAACGCTTGCTGAAATACGGCTCGCCGTGGCGCAAACCGTTGGCTAAAGCGGTGCTGATGCTGTGGGTCGCGGCGATTGCCGAAGTCTCCGGCCCGGCGCTGATCAGCTACTTTATCGATAATATGGTGGCGAAAAACTATCTGCCGCTCGGCGTGGTTGCCGGGATGGCAGCGGTGTATATCGGCCTGCAATTGCTGGCGGCGCTACTGCATTATGCGCAAGCGCTGCTGTTTAACCAGGCGGCGGTCGGCGTCGTCCAACAGTTGCGTACCGATGTTATGGATGCCGCCCTGCGCCAGCCACTCAGCGCGTTTGATACCCAGCCCGTCGGGCAGATTATTTCGCGGGTGACCAACGATACTGAAGTGATCCGCGATCTCTACGTCACGGTGGTGGCAACGGTGTTGCGCAGCGCGGCGCTGATTGGCGCGATGCTGGTGGCGATGTTCAGCCTCGACTGGCGCATGGCGCTGGTGGCGATGGCGATTTTCCCGGCGGTGTTGATAGTGATGCTGCTATACCAGCGTTACAGCACGCCCATTGTGCGGCGCATGCGTGCTTATCTGGCGGATATTAACGATGGTTTCAACGAAATCATCAACGGGATGAGCGTTATTCAGCAGTTCCGTCAGCAGGCGCGTTTTGGGGAACGCATGAGCGAATCCAGCCGTTCGCACTATATCGCCCGCATGCAAACCCTGCGGCTGGACGGTTTTTTGCTGCGCCCGCTGTTGAGCCTTTTCTCCGCGCTGGTGCTGTGTGGCTTGCTGATGCTGTTTGGTTTCTCGTCCGTAGGCACGGTAGAGGTCGGGGTGCTGTATGCCTTTATCAGCTATCTCGGGCGTCTCAATGAACCGCTGATTGAACTGACAACACAGCAGTCGATGTTGCAGCAGGCGGTGGTCGCCGGTGAGCGCGTGTTCGAGTTGATGGACCGACCGCGCCAGACTTACGGCTACGATGACGCGCCACTGCAAAGCGGGTCTATCGACATCGACAATCTCTCTTTTGCTTACCGCGACGATCAACTGGTGCTGCAGGATATCTCCCTGCACGTTGAGCCGCGCAGTTTTGTCGCGCTGGTCGGGCATACCGGCAGCGGGAAAAGTACGCTGGCCAGCCTGTTAATGGGCTATTACCCACTGACGAAAGGGGGGATCCGTCTGGACGGGCGTCCGCTTTCTGCATTAGGGCATGCACCGCTGCGCAAAGGTGTGGCGATGGTGCAGCAGGATCCGGTGGTGCTGGCGGACAGTTTCTATGCCAACGTGACACTGGGTCGCGATATTAGCGAAGAACAGGTATGGAAAGCACTGGAAACGGTGCAGTTGGCTGAACTGGCGCGCACGATGAGCGACGGGATTTACACCCGGCTGGGCGAGCAGGGCAATAACCTCTCGGTGGGGCAAAAACAGCTGCTGGCGCTGGCGCGCGTGCTGGTTGAGACGCCGCAGATCCTGATTCTGGATGAAGCGACAGCGAACATCGATTCCGGCACCGAACAGGCGATTCAGCACGCGCTGGCGGCCGTGCGTGAGCATACGACGCTGGTGGTGATCGCCCACCGTTTATCGACCATCGTTGAGGCAGAAACGATTCTGGTGCTGCATCGTGGGCAGGCAGTTGAGCGCGGCACCCATCAGCAACTGCTCGAAGCGAAAGGCCGTTACTGGCAGATGTACCAGTTACAGCTTGCCGGTGAAGAGCTGGCTGCCAGCGCGCGTGAAGAGTCGCTTATCGCCTGATGCACCAAAATTAAGCACGCACCTTCACGGAATCTCTGTTGGTGCAAAAAAGTAACGCACCATGCACTGTCATGGTGCGTTTTTCTTTGCGCTTAACCTGCCGAATCCCAGGCAGACTTTTTTCCCTTTCTGACTCTGCCCGTCCGGGCGCACTAACGGCCTGAAATACTCCCTCTTTTCATTCCTGGCACAACGATTGCAATGTCTGTTGCGTGTTAGCTGCGGCCATTATCGAATTCGACTGGAGGGGGATCTATGAAGCTGGTTACCGTGGTGATTAAGCCATTCAAACTTGAAGACGTGCGTGAAGCGCTTTCTTCTATTGGTATTCAAGGGTTGACCGTAACTGAAGTGAAAGGCTTTGGCCGTCAGAAGGGTCACGCTGAGCTGTACCGCGGTGCGGAATATAGCGTTAATTTCCTGCCGAAAGTGAAAATTGATGTGGCGATCGCTGACGATCAACTCGATGAAGTAATCGATGTGATCAGCAAAGCGGCCTACACCGGAAAAATTGGCGACGGCAAAATTTTCGTTGCTGAGCTGCAACGCGTCATTCGTATTCGTACCGGCGAAGCCGACGAAGCGGCACTGTAATACAAGACACACAGTGATGGGGATCGGAACAATGAAAAACACAACATTAAAAACAGCGCTTGCTTCGCTGGCGTTACTGCCTGGCCTGGCGATGGCGGCTCCCGCTGTGGCGGATAAAGCCGACAACGGCTTTATGATGATTTGCACCGCGCTGGTGCTGTTTATGACCATTCCGGGCATTGCGCTGTTCTACGGCGGTTTGATCCGCGGTAAAAACGTGCTGTCGATGCTGACGCAGGTTGCCGTCACCTTCGCACTGGTGTGCATTCTGTGGGTGGTGTATGGCTACTCGCTGGCATTTGGCGAGGGCAACAGCTTCTTCGGGAGTTTTAACTGGGCGATGTTGAAAAACATCGAACTGAAAGCCGTGATGGGCAGCATTTATCAGTATATCCACGTGGCGTTCCAGGGTTCCTTCGCCTGTATCACCGTTGGCCTGATTGTCGGTGCGCTGGCTGAGCGTATTCGCTTCTCTGCGGTGCTGATTTTTGTGGTGGTATGGCTGACGCTTTCTTACGTGCCGATTGCACACATGGTGTGGGGCGGCGGTCTGCTGGCAACCCACGGTGCGCTGGATTTCGCAGGCGGTACGGTTGTTCACATCAACGCTGCGATTGCAGGTCTGGTGGGGGCTTACCTGATTGGCAAACGCGTGGGCTTTGGCAAAGAAGCATTCAAACCGCATAACCTGCCGATGGTCTTCACTGGCACCGCTATCCTGTATGTTGGCTGGTTTGGTTTCAACGCCGGCTCTGCAAGCTCGGCGAACGAAATCGCTGCACTGGCTTTCGTAAACACGGTTGTTGCCACTGCGGCCGCCATTCTGGCGTGGGTATTTGGCGAGTGGGCAATGCGCGGCAAGCCGTCTCTGCTCGGTGCCTGTTCTGGTGCCATCGCGGGTCTGGTTGGTATCACCCCGGCCTGTGGTTATGTGGGTGTCGGCGGTGCGCTGATTGTGGGTCTGATTGCCGGTCTGGCTGGGCTGTGGGGCGTTACCGCTCTGAAACGTATGTTGCGTGTCGATGACCCGTGCGACGTCTTCGGTGTACATGGCGTGTGCGGCATCGTGGGCTGTATCCTGACGGGTATCTTCGCTTCTACGTCGCTGGGTGGTGTCGGTTTCGCTGAAGGTGTGACCATGGGCCATCAGGTGCTGGTGCAGCTGGAAAGCGTTGCCATCACTATCGTGTGGTCTGGCGTGGTGGCCTTTATCGGTTACAAACTGGCGGACATGACGGTAGGCCTGCGCGTACCGGAAGAACAAGAACGTGAAGGGCTGGATGTGAACAGCCACGGCGAAAACGCCTATAACGCCTGATTGCGTTGAGTTATCTCCTGAGCATAAAAAAGCCTCCATTCGGAGGCTTTTCTTTTTTTAAGTTTAAAGCGCGGTTAGTTGCGATTGCGCATGACGCCTTCCTGCACGCTGGACGCGACCAGCACACCCTCTTGCGTATAGAACTCGCCGCGCACAAAACCGCGAGCGCTGGAGGCTGACGTGCTTTCCACACTGTAGAGCAGCCATTCGTTCATATTAAACGGGCGATGGAACCACATGGAGTGGTCAATGGTGGCAACCTGCATACCGCGCTCAAGAAAGCCCACGCCGTGCGGCTGAAGCGCAACCGGCAGGAAGTTAAAGTCTGAGGCATATCCAAGCAGATATTGATGCACGCGGAAATCGTCCGGCACCGTGCCGTTTGCGCGGATCCATACCTGGCGGGTGGGATCGGCAACGTGGCCTTTCAGCGGGTTATGAAACTCAACCGGGCGGATCTCCAGTGGTTTATCACTGAGAAACTTCTCTTTGGCCTGTGGTGGCAATAAATGGGCAAGTGCGCGGGCGATATCCGTTTCGGATTGCAGCGAATCCGGTGACGGTGCCTGCGGCATCGTTTTTTGGTGCTCGTAGCCGGTTTCCGGCGCCTGGAACGACGCGGTCATGTAGAAGATGGGTTTGCCGTTCTGGATGGCCGCGACGCGTCGGGCGCTGAAACTGTTGCCATCACGTAACACTTCCACGTCATAAACAATCGGTTTTTCACTATCGCCCGGACGTAAAAAGTAACTGTGGAACGAATGCACCAGGCGCTCGGCAGGAACAGTCTCTTTGGCGGCATACAAAGCCTGGCCTACGACCTGGCCGCCAAAAACTTGGCGCAAGCCGAGATCTTCGCTCTGCCCGCGAAACAAGCCCTCTTCAATTTTTTCCAGGTTCAGTAATGCCAGCAGATTAGATAACGCCTGACTCATAGATTTCCTCAAATTAATAACGGCTGACGGAGCGAATTATCCGAATAGTATAACCTGGAAAAATTGCTGGTCCGATGGGTTCAATAATCTGAATAGATGGCAGTTTGCAGGAATATATCTCGCACGTGTGCCACACTTGTTCAGGTTACGATGGTTTGACCACACATCCTGGCGGGCGAAACGCCTGCCGGTGCATTGAAGATAAGGAGAAATCAATGAAACTCGTGCACATGTTAAGTGGTTTAGCAGTCGCGGTCGCGCTGTCTGCCTGCGCCCAAAAGGGCGGCGATATTCCGACACCTGCACCTAACCCAAATGCACCTGCGGCAACAAATAAACCGGCGATCACGCAACCGAATGTTTCGGGTACGGTTTGGATCCGTCAGAAAGTGGCGCTGCCGCCAAATGCGGTACTCACAGTGACGGTTTCTGATGCCTCGCAGGCAGATGCGCCGTCGAAAGTGCTGGCGCAGAAAGCCGTCCGTACTGAAGGTAAACAGTCACCGTTTAGCTTTGTGCTGCCATTTAACCCGGCGGATATTCAGCCGAACGCCCGCATCCTGCTGAGCGCGGCGATTACCATTGACGACAAAATCGTCTTTATTACCGATACGGTTAAGCCGGTTATCAACCAGGGCGGTACCAAAGTTGACCTGACGCTGGTGCCGGTACAGCAAACCGCTGTGCCGCTGCAGCAAAGTGGCGGGGCGGCAACCACGGTGCCTTCTACTTCTCCGACTCAGGTAAACCCGTCGGAAGCGACACCGGCGCCGACGCAGTACTAATGTGACTGTGCTCCTCCCGGCCGGGAGGAGCCTTAATAAATCCAGCGATAGTGCTGTAAATCGGTTTGCCCACTCCCCGACACCACCACGCCTTCCGCCAGTAGCGCCTGACGCTGACGCTGTAAATCCGGCCCGGTCAGCGAGATACAACCATGACGATTCACTACCCGATGCCACGGTAACGTGCTGCCTTCTGGTAAGCGTTTCAGCACGCCGCCCACCTGGCGCGCCGCGCGCGGTGAACCAGCCAGCTTCGCCACATCACCATAGGTCGTGACATAGCCTTCGGGTATGGCGGCAACGATTTGCCACACCCGCTGCGGGAAAGAGTCCTGTGTATCCATTGTGATGTTGATGTCCTGAACGAAGAAGAGGCAGCATAAACAGCGAATCGTGTGCTGTGAAGAGAGGATTGCGCAAGAAACCAGCATCCGCCCCGGCGCGGCTTGCAATTGCCATCCCGGATAGGGATAATGCGCCAGCGCGTTGGTTAACAACGCTCTCAATGGGGGCTCTGTTGGTTCTCCCGCAACGCTACTCTGTTCACCAGGTCAGGTCCGGAAGGAAGCAGCCAGGGCAGATGACGCGTGTGCCGGGATGTAGCTGGCAGGGCCCCCACCCAATTCTGCTCCCCTTGTTTTCTTACTCGCGTGAATAACGCAAATACCCCGCAATGCCATCTTTTCCGCCATCCGAAGGGTGATGAATACCTTCTGAAACCGGAATTTGCGCAAAATCGAAGGGCGAGACTCCTTCAATGCAGGCCACATTCACGCCGTATTGATCCGGGTTAGATCGCCGCTGGTGAAACGTATAGATACCGCATACCGAGCAAAAATAGTGCACGGCGGTGCCGGTGTTAAAGCGATACTCGGTCAATTTTTCCTTGCCTTTAACAACCTCAATGCCCGATAGCGGGGCCGACACGGCAACAGCGCCGCGCATTCGGCAAAAAGAGCAATTACAGCGCCGCACGGTGTTAAAACCATCCGAAAGTTGCACAGAAAACGCCACCGCGCCGCAGTGACACTGCGCCATTAATTTTTCCGACATCGCTTCCCTCACAGAGCAAATCAAACGGGTCTTTCAACCTTAGCTTTTTTTTACCTTTTTTGGTGGGGGAAAACGCGTGGGTTCACTGGTGATGTTTTTATGCAGAAACGGTACGCTGTAGCCGCAAAAATAATTCTGATAAAAGGGCAAGGAGTATGCGCAACATCGTATTGGCAGTGACGTTATCGGTATCGGCGGCACCTTTTGCCGCCACGTTGCAGTCGGGAGTTTATGAAGAGCTGCAACTGGCGGTCTCCCCCTCCGGGCAGGTCACGGGCTACTACTCTGAAACGATGGGTGTTGGCGTGACGCGAAACTGCGCGTTTGCGCTGGCGGGTAACGTGTCTCCGAACGGAGAAGCGGAAATATCCAGCTGGTCTTCTGATGTGCTGCCGGGACATATTTCTGCCACAGCGGACGGCGTGACATTGAAGATTGCGAACGGGCAAAACCATGACGGCTGCATGAATGTGATGGTGCCGCAAATCAACGAGGGGATTGCACTGAGTAAAACCCAGTCGACACAGTGGGTTTCTCTCGCCGAAGTGGTTGATGAGCGGGTTTATCTCAGCAGCACACCGGATGTCAGCACGCGTCGCAAGGCGTGGATTGTCAAAGATGATGTTGTCGGTGTGCTGAAAACCGAGAAAGGCTGGACACAGATCCAGTTTATTAACGAGTCAGGAAAAAGCACCACTGGCTGGGTTAACAGCCAGTCGATAAAACCGCTGACGCCGCCTGCTGCCTGAGTTTTACACCACGCTACGTTTTAATGGCGCTTGCGTTTCGCGAAGCGCCAGCCACAACGGTTTCAGTCGCAGCAGTGCATTTTCCAGCTCACTGGGATCCAGCGCGAAAGGGATGCGCAAATAGCGCTCAAACGCTCCCGTCAGCCCAAAACGCGGGCCAGCGCCGAGATGGATACCAATCGTTTCCGCGCGCGCGGCAAACTGCGTTGCCAGCATATCGGGCAGCTCTATCCAGAAAGAGAGGCCGCCTTCCGGCAGCGAGAAACGCCAGTCGGGGAAATGTTCCCGCAGCAACGCCGCACAGCCATCGCGTCGTGCTTTGAGCATGTCACGACGCGCGGGCAGGAAAGTTTCTGCATTCTCCATCAACCACAGTGTTGCCAGTTGTTCCAGCAGTGGTGAGCCAAGTTCCAGCGTATCGCGCGTCTGTACCAGCGTGGCAATAGTTCGCGATGAAGCGCGGATCCACCCTAAACGCAGCCCACCCCAGAACGTTTTCCCCGCCGAACCGAGCGTAATGACCGTGCTGCTACTATCAAACGCCGCCATTGGCGGTGGCGGCGGAGACTCGTACCACAAATCAACCATCGTTTCGTCGACCACCAGGGTGGTGCGCGCTTGCGCGGCAACGCTAACGATGGCCTGCCGCGTGGCGATATCCATACAGCGGCCGGTTGGGTTGTGATAATCAGGCATTAAGTACGCCAGCCGTGGCGCGGTCTGCGCCAGCGTCGCGGCGAAACCGTCAGTGTCCCAGCCCGTTTGCGGCAAGGACACGCCAAGTGGCCTGCACGACGCGCCCTGGATGGCGGCAATCGCCAGCGGATAGGTCGGATGATCGACCACCACGCGATCGCCTGGACCGGTCAGCATACGCAGAACCAGCGCCAGCCCACTGAGTGCGCCATTGACCACCATCACTTCATCAGCATGCGTCGGCAAGCCGCGAGCGGTGTATCGCGCGGCAATCGCTTCGCGCAGCGCCTGCACACCTAATTGCCCGTAACCGGTGCGAGAAAGATAGGGCGGAATGGCCGCCAGCGCGTGGGTATAAGCCTGGTGGATTTCAGGGCCAGCGCTGAGCGCGGCAGTGGAGAGATCGAGCGCTGTGCCTGCCGTGCTAAGCGTTGGGATCGCCCGGCTGTCGGGCAGGATCACGCGCGAACCACTGCCGTGGCGGCTCTCCAAATAACCTTCATCACGCAAGTGTGCGAGTGCGCTGGCAACCGTTGTGCGGCTGATCTCAAGCATTGAGGCCAGTTCACGCTCTCCGGGAAGGCGTGTCTCAATTGCCAGTCTGCCGTCAAGGATCAGCAGACGCAGCGCGTCGGCAAGTTGTCGCCATAGAGGCGTACGGGAAGCGGGTTGTTGCCAGTGTCCCAACAGACGGTGTAAAGAGTGGCTACCCAGGCGGCGTGATGACATATACAGTCCACTATTTTAAAACTGGACATTAATAATAAGGCCATTTCCGGTAAAGATTAAAGCCTGAACAACCGGAGAAAAACAATGCTGCGTCGATTAATTCAACTTTACATAGGCCTGGTTCTTTACGGCGTTTCCACCGCCATGTTTGTGCGCGCGGATCTGGGCGCGGATCCGTGGAACGTTTTTCACCTTGGCGTGATGAATCTGTTATCGCTGGATATTGGTACGGTGATGATCGTGACCGGTGCGCTGGTGCTGCTGTTGTGGATCCCGCTGCGCCAGCGGCCCGGATTGGGAACGATAAGTAATGTCATTGTATTAGGCCTTGCCGCCGATGCCGCGCTGTCGTTGATGCCGGTGCTGGATTCGCTGGTGGCTCGCGGCACTTTGCTGGTTTGCGCTGTGGCGGTGAATGCCATCGCGACCGGAATGTATATTGGCGCGGGGTTTGGTGCCGGGCCGCGCGATGGGTTAATGACCGGTATTCATGCGCGCACGGGCTGGTCGGTGCGTACTATCCGTACGGCGATTGAAGTTTCTGTGCTGTTTATCGGCTGGCTGCTGGGGGGAACCGTTGGCGTGGGTACGGTGGTTTACGCGCTGGCGATTGGCCCGTTGATCCAGCTTTGCCTGCCGTGGTTTCGTCAGAAACCGACGCTAAAGCCTGAGCCACAAAGCGAGCCCGCGCTATAACTGTGTATTAAATGCGGTGCGCTGCGCCATTCATCCCCTCAATTTTGGTGTGAAACTGGCGGTTTACTTTATAAAACGGCCAGGGGATTCTGGTGTAACAACATCCGTTGGCGTTGCAAAGGAGTATGGTCAATGACAACACCCGAGCTCGAAACCGCAAGACTACTTCTCAAGCCGCTGGCATCGGAAGATGCCACGCACATTCAGCGTATTTTTCCGCGCTGGGAAATTGTGCGCTACCTGATTGCCAGTGTGCCCTGGCCCTACCCGGACGGTGCAGCGCAACATTATGTCGATAACGTTGCGCTGGCGGCAAACCGCGCAGGGGAGGGCTGGTTTTGGACGCTGCGTCGCAAAGCAGACCCGGCAGAGTTGATGGGTGTTATTTGCTTAATGAGTACGCCAGACAATAACCGGGGTTTCTGGCTGGCACCGGAGTGGCAAGGGCAGGGTTATATGACGGAAGCTTGCCATGCGGTGAACGATTACTGGTTCAATGTGCTCGATCGCGATGTGCTGCGCGCACCGAAAGCTGTGACGAATGCCCGTTCGAAAAAGATTTCTGAACGTAGCGGAATGCGGCTGGTTCGCCGCCAGAAGGGGCAATATGTGGCCGGGGAACTGGACACCGAGCTATGGGAGATAACCCGCGACGAATGGAATAATCTTCACCGCTGAAACCTGTCAGCCTGAGACGGCTGGCAGGATATTTAAAATTCATTGTCGATATATTTATTTACGCTGGTTTATTTGTCATTTTACTGAAATATTAATTTAATCTTTTTGTCATAATTCTCAGGCAGATTAATCTAGGGTTTTTTTAAGTTGTTATAATTCTGAAATATATTTCTGGATCAGTTCCATAAGTTCGTGTATTAATTAGCATGTTTATTCACACAAGAAGGGATAATCATGGCCAGTGCTGTATTAAACGTCAAAATTGATGAAGCGCTAAAAGAGAAACTTCGTGATTACGCAGAAGTAAATAGTGAAAATCTCGGTACCGCGACAGAAAAGCTGTTGCTGCTGGCTTTTCAGGCTGCGGAAGAGGCGGGAGTATCGGAAGACGACATTGACAACCAGCATACCGAAGAAGAGAGTTCTACTCCGTTAACTCCTAAAGAAATTAAAGCGTTACGTAAACTTCTGAAGAAGAAAAAATGAACCAACAACTGCTATCAACCGCCAGCAACTATGGCGAGGCCTGCGAGATGCTGCGCTCAGGTTTTGTCAAACAAGTTCGTCTGGACTGGAATATCGGAAGTGATGAGTTTTTTCGCATCGCATCAGACTGGTGTGACGCCGGAGCGAAAATTAAAAAAGAAGGGCGCAGCTTTATTATTTCGATAAAAGGCTTCCCAATCCCACGTCAGCAGTAATGTATTTGTCATGAAACTGTCATTTTAATTGCATTAAAAAATGTGATGGTGGTTTCATAATAAAAATACGTAACCATCTCAAATGCACATTACGGATGATGTTTCCGACGAGCCTTTTGTGGCTCGTCGCTATTTCTTTTCCCACAAATTATTCTTCGATTGTATTTAGTCCCGTCTGGTTTTTTCTCCGAAGCGCTCACAGGCGCTGACCTGCAAACCGGGTATACTGGAAAACTGTTTGCAGCCGGGAAGCGCTATGAAAACCATCACTCTTTATGATGTCGCCAGCCATGCGGGCGTCTCTTACCAGACCGTTTCGCGCGTGATTAACGATGCGGCGCATGTCTCTACAAGAACGCGTGAGAAAGTGCTCGCCGCGATGGCGGAGCTGCATTACATCCCCAATCGCGGTGCTCAGCAACTGGCAGGTAAACGCACGAAAACGCTCGGTTTGTTGACGACCGATCTGGCGTTGCATGCGCCATCGCAAATCGCGTCGGCGGTAAAATCCCGCGCCGGGCAGGCTGCTGCCAGTGTGATCATCTCTATGCTGGAGCAGCACGATGCATCCAGTTGCACTGCCGCTTTACAGGAGTTGCTGGCGCAGCGCGTTGAGGGCGTGTTGATCAACGTGCCGCTTGATGATGCGCTGGCGCAGCAACTCGCGGCGCAGGCGGCTCCCACGCCCGTGTTGTTTCTGGATGTTGGCGAGACGGCGGCGGTGAACAGCCTGGTGTTTGATGCCATGCAAGGTGCGCGGCTTGGCGTAGAACATTTGCTGGCGCAGGGGCACCGTCAGATTGCGTTACTCGGCGGGCCGCAGACCTCGGTTTCCGCGCGCACCCGCTTTGCCGGTTGGCTGACGGCACTTCAGCAGGCGGGTCTAACGCCTTGTGCCAGCGCGTACGGTGACTGGAGCGCGGCTTCCGGTTATGAAAAAGCGCACAGTTTGCTCGCGGGCAGTCAGCTACCCGACGCGGTGCTGGTGGCAAACGATCAGATGGCGCTTGGCGTTATCCGCGCCTGCGTCGAGAAAGGGATTGCTGTGCCGGCGCAGATCTCGGTGGTGGGCTATGACGATACTGCCGACAGCGCCTGGTTTTCCCCGCCGCTCACCACTATCCGTCAGGCGTTTAAAGAGGCCGGGGAGCGAAGCGTCGACTGGCTACTCAGCCCGTCAGCCCGGGGCGATGTCACTGGTCAAACGCGGTTGCCGGTGATGCTTATTGAACGCCACTCCACTGCGCCAGCCCGACAACAGAAACTGAGCGGTGAAACCCTTGCCAGACGCTTAAGCGAACTGGCGCAGCAGGTAGCGATGCTGGATCGCCGTTAACACTTTTGTGATCCCCTTCGCTTTGATCCTGCTACCCGCTTTACCTGTGGTGAAAAATGCGTCATTGTGCCTTTAATTGTGAGCGCTTCGCAAAATGAGGTTTTTATGTCCGCTTCCGCGTTAAATTCGATTCTCTCCCGCCGCGACTGGGAAAACCCGGTCCTCACGCACTGGCACCGTTTAGCGGCGCATACGCCGATGCGCAGCTGGCGCGATGAAGCCTCTGCGCGCGACAACGCGCCATCGCCTGCACGTCGCTTACTGAACGGTCAATGGCAATTCAGTTTTTTCGCTGCGCCTGAAGCAGTGCCGGCGGAGTGGATCGAAGATGATTGTGCCGATGCGGTAGCAATGCCAGTCCCTTCAAACTGGCAAATGCAGGGGTTCGATACGCCGATTTATACCAACGTTACTTATCCGATTCCGGTAAATCCTCCGTTTGTACCGCAACAAAACCCGACCGGTTGTTACTCGCTCACATTTGAAGTGAGCCTGGCTGAATTGACGCACGGGCAAACCCGTATTGTTTTTGATGGCGTGAACTCGGCTTTTTATCTGTGGTGTAACGGGCAATGGATCGGTTACTCCCAGGACAGTCGCCTGCCTGCAGAGTTTGATTTGAGCCACGCGCTCAAGGCCGGCGAGAACCGGCTGGCGGTGATGGTATTGCGCTGGTGTGATGGTAGCTACCTGGAAGATCAGGATATGTGGCGGATGAGCGGCATTTTTCGCGATGTCGCTTTGCAACATAAACCGGCCACGCGGATTGCCGATTTTCATCATGTTACGCAGTTAAATGCGCAGCTGACTCACGCGCAGTTGCAGGTTAATACCCGGCTTGAAGGCGATTTTACCGATTGCCGCGTCGCTTTTGTTTTATGGCAAGGGGAAGAGAAAGTTGCCGAAGCGCAACAAACGCCGGGTAGTGCAGTGGTTGATGAGCGCGGATGCTGGGCGGAGCGCCTGAACGTCACGTTGCCGGTGGCTTCCCCGTTGTTGTGGAGCGCCGAAACGCCGCATCTTTATCGCCTGACGCTCACACTGCTCGACGCGCAGGGAAATATCCTGGAGGTGGAAGCCTGTAATGTCGGGTTCCGCCAGGTTGAAATCAGCAACGGCTTGCTGAAACTCAACGGTAAACCGTTGCTGATCCGTGGCGTTAACCGCCACGAGCACCACCCGGAAAACGGGCAGGCGATAGATGAAGCCACTATGCGTCGCGACATTGAGCTAATGAAACAGCATAACTTTAATGCGGTGCGCTGCTCTCACTATCCTAACCACCCGCTGTGGTATCAGTTGTGCGATGAATACGGTTTATATGTAGTGGATGAAGCCAATATCGAAACCCACGGTATGGTACCGATGAGCCGCCTCGCTGATGATCCGCTCTGGTTGCCGGCAATGAGCGAACGCGTAACCCGCATGGTGCAACGCGATCGTAACCATCCATCAATCATCATCTGGTCGCTGGGAAATGAGTCTGGGCATGGCGCGAACCACGATGCGCTCTATCGCTGGCTGAAAACCACCGATCCGACGCGCCCGGTGCAATATGAAGGTGGCGGGGCGAATACCGCCGCAACCGATATTGTTTGCCCGATGTATGCACGCGTTGACCAGGATCAGCCATTCCCGGCGGTGCCGAAATGGTCAATCAAAAAGTGGATCGGTTTGCCGGATGAAAACCGTCCGCTGATTTTATGTGAATACGCCCACGCGATGGGCAACAGCTTTGGTGGCTTTGCCAAATACTGGCAGGCCTTTCGCGCCGCGCCGCGCTTGCAGGGCGGTTTTGTCTGGGACTGGGTCGACCAGGCGCTAACGAAAACGGACGAGAACGGGCAACCGTTCTGGGCTTATGGCGGCGATTTTGGCGATACACCAAATGACCGACAGTTCTGTATGAATGGGCTGGTTTTCCCGGACCGCACACCGCATCCGGCGCTGTATGAAGCGCAGCGCGCCCAGCAATTTTTCCAGTTCAGCTTGCTGAGTACGCAGCCGCTGGTTATTGAGGTGGAGAGTGAATACCTGTTCCGCGCCACCGATAATGAGTTCCTGCGCTGGCGTGTGGAGCGAGATGGCGAAGTACTGGCGCAGGGAGAAACCGCACTTGATATCGCACCGCAAGGAAAACAGAAAATTGCGCTTACGCTCCCTGAGTTGCATGCGGCGCCAGGGGAAGTGTGGCTGAATGTGGATGTTTTCCAGCGTGCGGCAACTCGCTGGTCGGCGGCGGACCATCTTTGCGCGTGGGATCAGTGGCGTTTACCTGCACCGCTGTATAGCGCGCCGCGCGTGGCAAGAGGTGCGCGCCCTTCGTTGCAGACGAGCGCGCAGGATTACACAGTCAGCGCAGGTCACCAGCGCTGGCAGTTCTGTCGCCAAAGCGGCCACTTGGTGCAGTGGTGGCGCGATGATCAACCAACACTGTTAACGCCGCTAACGGACTGTTTTGCCCGTGCGCCGCTGGATAACGATATCGGTATCAGCGAAGTGACGCGTATTGATCCCAATGCCTGGGTGGAGCGCTGGAAAGCGGCTGGCATGTATGACCTGCACGCACAGTTGCTCTATTGCGAGGCGGAAGAGGGGGCGGCGGAAGTCGTTATTCATACGGGCCATTGCTGGGTAGGCGCGGGAAAAACGGCTTTTATCAGCCACAAGCGCTGGCGCATTGATAGCGACGGTGTATTGCACGGTGATGTGGAGGTGCAGGTGGCAACCGATATTCCGCCACCGGCGCGTGTTGGCCTGGTTTGCCAGCTCGCAGAACACCATGCACAGGCAAGCTGGTTAGGGTTAGGGCCGTATGAAAACTACCCCGACCGTAAACTGGCAGCGCGCCAGGGATTGTGGACATTGCCGCTTGCCGCGCTGCATACGCCCTATATTTTCCCCGGCGAGAACGGCCTGCGTTGTGATACGCGCATGTTGCGCTATGGCGCGCATCGACTGGACGGCGATTTCCACTTTTCGCTGGGGCGATACAGCGATAAGCAACTGCGCGAAACCACACATCACCATTTACTGCATGAAGAGGCCGGTTGCTGGTTGCATGTCGATGCGTTCCATATGGGCGTTGGCGGCGATGACTCCTGGAGCCCAAGTGTGTCGGCGGAGTTTATTCTCAACACGGACAAGGTGCGTTACGCCTTTTGCTGGCGGCAAGACTAAACTTATCGGGCCTGATGCGGTGGGGCTGTCCTGCCGCACGGCCACTTCGGAGGTCAACTCATGAAGTATGTTGATGGTTTTGTGGTTGCCGTACCGGCGGATAAAAAAGAGGCCTACCGCCAGTTAGCGGCGAAGTCTGTCGCGCTGTTTAAAGAGTTTGGCGCCATGCGAATTGTCGAATGCTGGGCGGACGATGTTCCCGACGGCAATTTCACCGATTTTCGCATGGCAGTGAAAGCTGAAGACAACGAAGAGGTAGTCTTCAGCTGGATTGAATACCCGTCAAAAGAGATACGCGACGCCGCGAATCAAAAAATCATGGCTGATCCGCGGATGCGCGAGCTGGGCAACGAGATGCCCTTTGATGGCAAGCGCATGATTTACGGGGGCTTCGTTCCCATTCTTGACGAATAAGTGGCCGCTCAGGAAACTTTGGTAAACAGTGCCTTGCGTTCCAGCACGTCGCCATCTGTACGGAATACGCCCCCACCGACATAGTGCAGGGTTTGCGGCCACTCCGGCTGGGGGTTAACCCGCGCAGCAACCACTTCAAAAATAAAGAAGTTATAGTTATCCACCATCGCGTCATCGTAGAGGCGACACTCGAACTGCCCGAAACACTCTTTTATCGACGGTGCGCTGACCTTGTCGCTCTTTTCTGCTGTCAGGCCAAATTCCGCGAACTTGTCGACGTCATCGCCGGTGCAGTTACCGATGCGTGAAATGGTATCAATCATGCTGGCTTCCGGCAGATTAATCACACATTCACCGCTCTGGCGAATGCGCGAAAAACTGGCGTTCCCCGCTGAGATCATGCAGCCAACCAGCGACGGCGAAAATTCCAGAATCGTGTGCCAGCCGAGGGTCATAATATTGTTTTGCCCTTGCCAGTGGCTGCTGAGCAGCACCACCGGTCCGGGTTCCAGCCAGTGCCGGACATCATGCAGCGGCCAGGATTGCTTTTTCATCATGCTTCCTCCGCGTGTTAAACCACTTTTAACCGTAGCAAAACTAGGCGGCGTGCAGGTTGTTTTCCGCCCAAAGAATAAACGCGTCAGGCGGCAGCGCTTTGCTGTAGAGCCAGCCCTGGCCGTATTCCACGCCATACTTCTTTAGCCACTGAAGCTGGCCTTCGGTTTCAATGCCTTCCGCCACCATCGCCAGCCTGAGCGCTTTTGCCATATCGATGATGTGCGGCGTCACGGCTTTGTACTCCAGCGCATCAACAAACGATTTATCGATTTTGATGATGTCGACATCCAGATTTTGCAGATAACTCAGGCTGCAATAGCCGGTACCAAAGTCATCAATGTAAATCGCGTGACCGGCGGCGCGTAGCGCACTGATTGCCGGGCCACTCACCGCTGGATCGGCGAAACCGCGTTCGGTAAGTTCAAGGGCGATTTGTGATGGCGAGAGTTGCCAGTGGGCGATCAAACGCGCCAGCAAATCCGGCAGGGTGGGATCAAGCAGATCCGCAGGCTCAAGGTTAATCGAAATATGCTGATCCGGGTGTTGATGCAGCCAGGAACCGAGGGTGGAAAACACGGTTTCGATCACCAGTTTTGTCAGCTGCGGCATCAAGCCGCTGTGCACTGCCAGGGGAATAAAAATATCAGGCGCAAGGTCACTGCCATCTTTCTGCCGCCAGCGTGCCAGCGCCTCAGCGCCGACTATCTTGCCGTTATCAAGCTCGACAATGGGTTGAAAAAAAACAGTAATTTCGCGTCCGTGAATGGCGTCCTGCAACTGCGCGCGCGGTGAATGCAAACGGCGCAGCAGCCTTAACATGACAAACGCGAGCAGCAGGCTTACCAGCAAACCGAGTGGCAACCAAACCATCAATAATCGGTGCCAGTTTTTTTCCAGCGGCGCAATCGCCATCCAGGTGACAATTGCCAGCCCCATGTCCGCATCCCGTTGGATCCGGTAGACCTCGCCGTTGGTCATGATGCGCGTGGGCCCCTGCTGGTTTATTTGTGCCAACCTGGCCGCAGTCAGCCGGGGGCTTCCGGCAATGCGCTGGTGCGTTTTGGTATTGATAAGCGCGATATAAACGGGGGAAGTGCCATGCGGCAAAATATCGATAAACGACGTTGGATCGACCATTACCACATAATGCGCGCTGCCGATCGCGACCATATATTTCGCCAGACCCAGATCGTTATGACGAGTTAGCCAGGCGCGAAAGCCATCGGAGGTGATCTTCCCGGGGGCGGGGAAAGGCGGAATATGGCTATCGGCTTGCAGTGATGAGCAGAGCGGTTGCAGCCCGTCCAGATACAGCACTTCACGTACATAGCGCCATGAATAAGAAATACGCCGCATTGCCAACAAATGTTCTGCTGTACAGGGCGCGCCATCGTAGGCATCCAGCTCACGAAGCGCGGCTTTACTCTGGTTGATAACGCGTTGGGTTCGCATTTCGGCCAGAGTAGAGTACGCATCCAGATCATTCATAAAGTTTTCTTCAGCCTGGCGGTGACTCATCCAGATACTCAGGCTCACCGGCAGGAAAATGGCGAGCACCAGAGCAACTGTCGCAAGACTCATCAGTCGTCGGTTGGTCATGATCAAAAATCCTTCTTTGATACTGATAAACGAGGAGTATCTTTTAGCCGCTGATGTTATAACACGCGGCAGCGATTGTTTTCTTTCAGGAAAGAAAGGATGAAGAAAAAAGAGTTTGTGACCCAGGATTTGCTAAGCAAAATTTATCAAATCAGTGCGCCTGGCCCGCGCAAACTCCCGCCTGAACGACAACTGGCTCAGGAGTATGGCGTCTCGCGCTTTACCATCCGACAGGCGCTGGAAAAACTCGCGAGTATTGGTGTGGTGAATATTGTGCAGGGTTCCGGCATCTGGATTAACGAGCAGGCGCGCAACAATCCGCTGGTTTACAACTCGATCACTGAAAAGCGTTTTGATCAGATCCGTTTCCGCATGATTAGCCTGCATAAAAAGCGCCCGGATCGCGATGAACAGCAAATCTTTGGCCTGAACGAGGAGAGCTTTATCTGGCAGTTTTGCCGCTTGCGGTTTGTCGACGAACAAGCGATACAGATTGAGATTTCCCGCATGCCGGTGGAAGGGTTTGCCGATCTCAACCAGCAGGTCATTGAGCGTTCTATCCAGCAGTATGTGCTGGGCAAAGGCTACCGGATTTCACATCTGCTGACCACCTACCGGGCGGTGAGCGTGAGTCGCGAACAGGCGGCGCTGTTGGGATGTAAAAAGGGCAGCCCGGCAATGCACATCAGTAACCGCGGCATCCTGGAAGGCGGGCAGGTGTATGAGATCAGCGACATTATTGATATCAACTACACCTGCACGTATGTCATTCCGCATAACCGCGAAAACCTCACCTTCCGCCAGGGCGGCGGCTAACGTTACGGCGTGTGGATGGCGCCGTCGGCAAGGCGGCTTTGCGTCCACTCATGCGGGCGATAGACTCCTGGGTGTGCCAGCGCTTGCAGCTCGTCAAAACTCACGCCAATGCCCGGTTTTTCCGGTGCATAAATGAATCCATCTTTAACTTCCGGTGCACCAGGGAAAACCGCGTCTGTGCCGGCGGAGCGGGGGATGTACTCCTGAATCGCCGCATTATGCAGATGAATATTGAGATGCGTGTTCACCGCTACACCAATGGGCGTCATATCTCCCGGCCCGTGCCAGGCCAGTCGTACGCCGAATGCCTGACACAGAATCGCCAGTTTTAATGCCGGTGTGATGCCGCCAATTTGTGAAATGTGGCAGCGGATAAAATCGATGCGGCGATTGACAATCAACTCGTGCCACTCTGCCGGGTTGTTAAACAGCTCGCCCATCGCCAGCGGCGCGCTACTGTGCTGGCGCACCTGACCCAGCCAGGCGCTTTGCGCTGGCGGCAGAATATCTTCAATAAAATAAGGCTGATACGGCTCAAGCTGCTTCGCTAGCTGCACCGCCTGCTGCGGGAATAAGCGCTCGTGAACATCGTGCAGGATCTGCAGGCGATAACCATATTTTTCCCGCAACGCTTTAAACATCGCCACGGTGTTGGTCATGTACTCCTGCTGATCAAAATAGGCGCCGGTCGTGGCGTTTTCAGGCGTATGCAGTTGCGCAGGCGTCCCGCCATAAAAACCGAGCTGGCAGCGAATATGGCGATAGCCCTGAGCCGCCAGCTTATCAACCGCGGTGAATAATGCTTCCAGCGTTTCGCCACTGGCATGGCTGTAAGCGGCAATGGCATCACGTGATTTCCCGCCGAGCAACTGGTACAGCGGCATACCCGCCAACTGACCTTTGATATCCCACAGCGCCATATCAACGCCGGAGATGGCGTTGTTCATGATCGGGCCGTTACGCCAGTAGGCGTTGACGTTCATCATTTGCCAGAGATCTTCGATGTGGTTGGCATCGCGGCCAATCAGCAGAGGTTTTAGATATTCATCGACGAGGGTTTTTACCGCCAGCGGGCGTTGCTGAAACGTGGCGCAACCGTGTCCTGTGATGCCTTTATCGGTTGTCACCCGCACCACCACCAGGTTGTGGCGGTCAGGCCGGGTGATAAAACATTCGATATTCTGGATAAGCGTGGGCGTCACGGGAGCTCCTTTACAACGTGAGATAAGCGAGTGAGGGCTATTATCTTCGCCCTAATTTTGGCGAAAGGTAAACTGTTTTGTGGAATAAATTTTTTGGTCAGTTATTGCTTTTGTTTTTAATTAAAAACCAAACCAATTTAAGGTTTGTTGTGTTTTTATGGCTTGTTAATTGGTAATTGTGACGCAATTCATATTTTATTGGTTTGTTTTAAGATTGGGCTTTCTCTACCATTTGTGGCAATGATTAAAACGACAACACATCCGGCAGGAGTTTTTATGGGGACGCAAGAAGCCATCGGCAATATTATTCGCCTGGTGGGCGGACGGGATAATATCAACAACGTCTGGCACTGCATGACACGCCTACGTTTTGACCTGATCGACGATGACAAAGTGGATCAGAATGAAATTAAAAAATTGCCGGGTGTACTGGGCGCGCAACTGCAAAGTGACCAGTTCCAGATTGTCATTGGCCCAAAAGTGAATAGCTGGTACGAACAATTGCTGGCTATGTTGGGCAACGCGCCAGAGCAAACCGCAGGGCAGGGGAAAGCGCGCAAAAGCCTGGTATCGATGTTTATGGATACGGTATCTGGCGTGTTTGGGCCGATTGTGCCCGCTATCGCTGGCGCGGGGATGATCAAAGGGCTGCTGGCCGGGTTGATTGCGCTAAAAGTGGTGTCGGCGAAAAGCGATACGGTGATGGTTATCGATCTTATCGCCAGCGGTGTTTTCTATTTCCTGCCGTTTTTCCTTGCGGTTTCGGCGGCGAAAATATTCAAGACCAATGAATACCTCGCGGCGGCGGTTGCCGCTTGCCTGATGTACCCGTCGCTGATTGAGGCGGCAAAAGCGCTGGCGGCCCATCAGGATGGTGCGGTCAGCGCATTCTGGCTGCTTAACGCGCTGCCGGTGTCGGTGTTTAACTATTCGGCCAGCGTCATCCCGGTTATCTTCTCGATCCTCGCGCTGAGTTATATTCATCGCTGGGTCGATAGCATCATGCCCGATGTGTTGAAAACGGTCTTTACTCCAACATTGACGCTGTTTCTCGGCGCGCTGGCGGCGCTGGTGGTGATTGGCCCGATTGGTATTTACCTGGGCAAAGCGCTGGCGTGGTTTATAGAAGGGCTGTTTGGCGTGTCGGCGAGTTTTGCCGGGCTGATTGTCGGCGCGATTCGCCCGGTGGCGATCCTCACCGGGATGCATCACGCGATGACGCCGATTGCCTTACAGAACTTTAGCGAGCGCGGTTACGACATGCTGATGCCGATGATGTTTATGGCAAACATGGCGATTGCCGGGGCAACGTTTGCTATCTGGCGGTTGAGTAAAAACCGTCAGGACAAAACCGTTACGCTGTCGGCGGCTATCTCCGCGCTGCTGGGGATCACGGAACCGGCGCTGTTTGGCGTACTGACGCGCTACAAAAAAGCCTTTATCGCCGCCACCGTCGCAAGCTCGCTGGCTTCTGCGTTCATCGCCTTCTTCGGCGTGCGGCTGTATGGCTATATTTTGTCGAGCATTTTCAGCCTGCCGGCCTATATTGGCCCGTACTTTGTCTTTGCGGTTTCAGGTGTGATCATCGCGCTTGTCCTGTCGTTTGTGCTGACCACCTTGCTGGTGGGCAAAGCGGCGCAAGAGTAACCTTATCGTCGGTGCGCCAGGCGGCGCACCAGCCTGTCGCCCGCCATTTGTACCCCCTGAACCAGCGCCACCAGAATCACTACCGTGCCGATCATCACCTGATCGTTAAACCGCTGATAGCCATAACGAATCGCCAAATCGCCAAGACCGCCGCCGCCAATTACGCCAGCCATCGACGAGAAGCCAATCAGCATGACGATAGTGAGCGTAATACTTGCCAGCAGCGTGGGTAACGCCTCCGGTAGTAGTGCTTTCGCAATCACATGCCACAGATTGCCGCCCATCGAGAGAATCGCTTCAATACGCCCGTAATCTACTTCATCGAGCGCGTTTTCCGTTAACCGTGCGAAGAAGGGAAACGCGCCGATGGTAACCGGCACCACGGCAGCGGTGCTGCCAAGCGTGGTGCCAATCAGCGCGCGGGTAAAGGGAATGAGCGCAATCAGCAGCACAATAAAAGGTAGCGAGCGGCCAAAGTTAATCACCGCACCCAGCAAGGCATTCAGTTTTGGCATTGGCGCCAGCCCGTTGCCGCGGGAGACAAATAACAGTACGCCGACGGGCAAACCGATCAGTACGGTGAAAAAGGCCGCCAGCCCAACCATATAAATTGTCTCCAGCGTGCCGTTAAGCAGCAGCGGCCAGAGATCGTCCCAGCTCATGCGACCACGCATAACGGCCTCCCGCTAAAACCATGGCGGGCTAAAAACGCCTGTTCGGCTTTCGGATCGTGCAATAGCGCCTGGCGCAGTTGTGACCACGGCGCGACCAGTAAATCAGCAATTTTTCCGCTCTCGATAAGCTCGCCGTTTTCAAGCAGCGCGGCGTGATCGCACAGGGTTTTCACCACTTCCAGCTCATGGGTGATCAGTACAATGGTAAGTTTCAGCTTTTGATTGATATCAGCCAGCAGCTCAAGCACGGAGGCGGTGGTTTGTGGATCTAACGCGCTGGTGGCTTCATCGCACAGCAGCACGTCAGGCCTTGTCGCCAGCGCGCGGGCGATACCGACGCGCTGTTTTTGCCCACCGGAAAGCTGCGAGGGAAAGGCATCGGCTTTTTCACTCAACCCGACCAGCCAGAGCAGCTCTTCGACCCGCGCCTGACGCTGCGCTTTTGCGACGCCGGCGATTTCGAGCGGCACGGCGATGTTGTCGGCCACCGTGCGCGCATGTAATAAATTGAAGTGCTGGAAAATCATGCCGGTACGTAGTCGATGCTCGCGCAATGCCGCTTTGTCTAATTGCGTGATGTCGTTGCCGTTGACAATAATGCGGCCCGCCGTGGGCCGCTCCAGCAAGTTAAGGCAGCGAATCAGCGTGCTTTTGCCTGCGCCACTGCGCCCAAGGATGCCGTAAATCGCCCCCTTTGGTACGCTCAGCGAGACCTCTTTCAGCGCCGGTCGGCCTGTTCCGGCATAGGTTTTACTCAGCCCTTCAATCTCTATCATGACTGCGGCGCGACCGGGATCACCGAGCCGTTATATTGCTTACGGATAAACTCCGCCACCTGCGGCGAAGTGAGATCTTTCGCCAGCTCTTTGATGCGCGGATCGTTAGCTAACTGTGGATTGGTGACCAGAATATTGGCATACGGGTTGTGGCTCGCGCTCTCCAGACCGAGCGCATCTTTTGCAGGAGTTAACCCGGCCTCCAGTGCGTAGTTACCGTTAATCACCGCCAGATCGACATCATCCAGCGAGCGTGGGATCTGCGGCGATTCGATCTCGAGGATCTTCAGATGCTTTGGATTTTCGGCAATATCTTTCGGCGTTGCCAGCGTAGTTGCCGGGTCGGTGAACTTACTGTTGAGCTTTATTAGCCCCTGAGCTTGCAGCAGGAATAGTGCGCGGCTCAGGTTAGTCGCGTTGTTCGGAACGGCTACGGTGGCGTTGTTGGGCAGCGATTTGAAATCTTTATATTTGTGCGAGTAAATGCCGAGAGGTTCGATATGGACCGTCGCGGCCACCGCAAAGGTTTTACCCAGCGCTTTTTCCTGATCCTTCAGGTAGGGAACATGCTGGAAATAGTTCGCATCGACGTCGCCGTTCGCCAGCAGTTCGTTGGCATTAGCGCCACTGGTTAGCTCTACCACTTGCAGATCCAGTTTGGGGTCGATCTTTTTGATGTAGTTGAGAATTTCTGCGTGTGGCACCGGGTCGGCAGCAACGCGCAGGGCGGCAGCCTGGGCGGAAGACCAGGCCAGTGAAAGAGACAGTGCAACCCCTGCCAGAGCGAATGCGGCATGTTTCATGATGTGTGTTCCTGTGTTGTTATTAGACGATCAGTTGTTCTGTGCGTTCGCGCAGCACATCGCGGTAATAGCGTTCCGCCACATCCGGGTGGGAGCGCAGACGCCCTTTCAGGTAGTTCCATCCCACGTCGCGCAGCAGCGGATTTTGTGGGTCGCTCTCTGGCCCGCGCGCTTCCTGTGCCAGCTCAGCAGGCAGTGTATAAAGCGGGACGACGGCATCCAGTTGCGCGCCGAGGAAGAAGGCGATAGAGAGACGCTGCCGGCCGGCCGGGGGGGAGACCACGCGGTGCACGGTGGCGCGCAGATAACCGTTTGTCGCCAGTTCCAGCAACTCGCCAATATTGACCACAAAGCTGCCTGACAGCGGTAAGGCATCCACCCAGCGACCAGGTTCGACTTCGACCTGCAACCCTTTTTGCTCGTCCTGCAGCAGGAAACTGAGGAAACCTGAATCTTTATGCGCGCCGACACCCTGTGAGCTCTGCGTGTTTTGCTGACCGGGATAGCGGATCAATTTGATATGTTCGTTGGGCTTGCTGCCATACAACGCATCAAAAGCGTTGGCTGGCAGGTGCAGTGCTTCGGCAAAGGCGCGCAGCAAAGTGATCGCCATGTTGGTCATTGCCTGTTGCCAGTTAAGCAGGGCGGGTTTTAGCGTCGGCTGCGCCGTCGGCCACAAGTTTGGGCCTTGTAAACGTCGCCAGCGCGGGTCATTTTCACTGAGCTGTAAGGCCGAGCGTTCCGCGCCAATATCAAACTGTTCGCGCCAGTCAGGCTGCCCGCGGGTGATTTCCGATGCCGCGCGGTTGTAACCGCGAAAATGCGGAGAGTGGATCATCGCCACTTGCTGTTTTTGTGCATCAGAAAGGGCAAAAAATTGCCGGGCTTCGTGCTGGACAGCCTGCTGTAGCGCGTCATCGACGCCGTGGTTAATAAGGTAAAAGAAGCCAATATCGCGTGCGGCATAGCGCAGCTCGGCAAGAAAAGTGTCGCGCTCAGCGCGTTGCGTATAGCGGGCGAGATCGAGAATAGGCAGTGTTGTCGCGGTCATTGTGTTCTCCGGGGACGGTAAAAAGATGTCGGTTCTGGCTCAGGGTTCGGGGACAACAACAGCGCATTTTCTTTTCCTCACTTTTGGGTGTCGTCACAGCTTGCCTGACGACAAGCACTTCAACCAATAACGTTATTTTCTAATTTATGACCGGGCAGGATCATGTGCTTTTGCAAAAAACGCATAACGCGGAACGCTTGAAATGGGCAAACAAGTCCGATAGACTTTTGTTATGTTATAACAAAACAAAAGAGTAAATAATGAGACCTGATATCCATCCCCATTACCGTACCGTTGTGTTCCATGACACCAGCGCCAATGAGTATTTTAAAGTGGGTTCGACCATTAAAACGGACCGCGAAATTGAGCTGGAAGGCGTAACGTATCCGTACGTCACGATTGACGTCTCTTCGGCTTCGCACCCGTATTACACCGGTAAACAGAAAGTGATTGCTAACGAAGGCAGTGCGGCACGTTTCCAGCAGCGTTATGGCCGCTTTTTTGCTGATAAAAAGGAGTAAATGATGCAGGTGCTGAATTCACTACGCAGTGCGAAACAACGCCACCCTGACTGCCAAATCGTTAAGCGCAAGGGGCGTTTGTACGTGATTTGCAAATCTAACCCGCGCTTCAAAGCCGTGCAGGGTAAAAAGAAAAGACGCTAAGCGCGAAGCGATGCCAGGGAATAACGCTGCTTGCCGTCAGCACTAAAATTATCGGCGGCAAGCCAGCGTTGCAGCGCGCTATCCACTGCTGGCCATTCACTGTCAATAATTGAAAACCAGTCTGTGTCGCGGTTATGTCCTTTACTCACCAGCGCCTGACGAAAGCGGCCTTCAAACTGAAAACCTAAGCGCAGCGCGGCCTGGCGTGAAGGTTCATTCAGGCTGTTGCATTTCCACTCATAGCGGCGATAGCCAAGCGTGTCGAAAACATAGCGCATCAGTAACCATTGCGCTTCTGTCGATGCCGGGGTACGGCTTAGCAGGGGCGAAAAATGCACGCTGCCCACTTCTACCACACCGTTTTTTTCATCAATGCGCATCAACGATAAGCTGCCAACCGGCAAGCCGGTTTGTTTATCGATAACGGCAAAATGAAGTGGATCGCGAAGGTCACATACGCTGGCGACCCACGCGCCAAACGCGGCTTCATCCTGCTCGGGCTCGCGTAACAACCATGTCCAGCTACGGTTGTCCCCCGCACGTTGATGCGCCTGAAACAGCGCGGCGGCGTGGCCTGGCTGCAAGGGTTCGAGACGACAATAATCGCCTTTCAGTACTACTCGCCCGGGTAAAGGTCGCGGTTGCCAGTCCGGCAGCGCTGCGCCAATCGGCTGTTGATATATGTTGAATGCGTTCATTGTGGCTCCTTTTGATGTGCTGCCAGCGTAGCGTGGTACTGGTTCCCTAAAAAGAGCCATGCCGTTATAGTCTTATGGGGCCACGATTGAGAGCGGGAAATGAACATTCCGGACGATGAGTTATATGCACTACTGCGCCAGCCGCTGGCGGCGCGCACGGGCGCGACGCGGCAGCGGACGCTTTATCTGGCGCTGCGTGATGCGATACTTAACGGCAGGTTAAAATCGGGCAGCCTGTTGCCGGGCTCACGTGTGCTGGCGCAGGCGTTGGTGCTTTCACGCAATACCGTTAACACGGCGCTTGAGCAACTGGCGGTGGAGGGCTATGTATTGCGTGATCGGCAAGGAACGCGTGTCGCCACACTGTCAAATGTTGAACGTTCATCGCAGACACCGCCACCGGTCAGGCTGGCTTGCGGCGTACAACAGTTGCCCGGCGGTGTGCAGCGTTATTCACCCGCGCTGGCATTTACTCCTGGCATTCCCGCCGCCAACTATTTTCCGCTGGCTATCTGGCGGCGTCTTACGGAGCGAGTATGGCGCGACGAGGGCAACGCGCTACTGAATTATGGGGCGTCTGCCGGTGAACTGCGCCTGCGCGCGGCAATTGCGCGCCATCTGGCAATTTCCCGCGGTATTCATTGTGACGCCGAACAGATTGTGATCACTGAAGGTGCGCAGGAAGCACTGATGCTGTGTGTACGTTTGTTGTGCGATGCCGGTGATGAAGCGTGGGTGGAAGAGCCTGGCTATGGCGGAGCAAAAACTGCGTTTTTATCGGCGGGGCTAAATGTCACGGGAATCGGCGTCGATAATGAAGGAATGCGGCTGGATATTACGGCAACTACGCCGCGCATTATTTATTCCTCGCCATCGCATCAATATCCCTTAGGCCAGGTGATGAGCGCCACCCGACGACTGGCTCTACTGGATTATGCCAGTCGCACAGGGAGCTGGATTATCGAGGATGATTATGACAGCGAGTTCCGCTATCCCGGCGAGCCTATTCCTGCAATGCTCGGCATGGTGGCTCATCCGCCGGTGGTCTATATCGGGACATTCAGCAAGACGCTGTTTCCCTCGCTGCGTATTGGCTTTATGGTCATGCCGCCTGCCCTGGCGCAGGCGGCCGCGCCGGTTATTGGTAGTTTATTGCGCGGCGGCCACCGGGCGGAGCAACTGACGCTGGCGCGTTTTATTGAAGAGGGACATTACACGCGCCATCTGGCGGCGATGCGGCGTCTCTATCGCAAGCGGCAGGCACATTTGCTGGAGGCGTTACACAGTGAAATGCGGGTTGAGCATCATATTTATGGCGGCGGAGGGGGGCTGCATTTGGCGTTGTCGATACCGGGAATTGACGATCAGGCTCTTGTGCGCGAAGCGCATAAACTCCAGCTTGCGCCGCATGCGTTAAGCCGTTTCTGGCTTAAGCAAAACGCGGCATCAAGTGGGCTGGTTCTGGGTTATGGTAATACCTCCGCCGCGCGGTTTCCGGCGGCGGTGAGTGCGCTTAACCGGCTGATTGTGCGCCAGCAGGGCGGGTAAGGGTGAAGACATCGTAAAAAGAGAGTTCGCCTTTACGCTCAACCATTTTCTGTAGCTGCACTTTGTGTTCGTCATCCACTCTCGGCGAGTGAAGAATGGCTTCAATCAAACCATCAGGCACAAAACGGGTGTTGTACCACTCGCCGTTATAACAGACGCGAAAATCGAGAACATCGATATCGTCGTAGTTGTAGCGCGGGTAAACATCGAAAAAGAAAAAGCCGTTTAGCACGATGAACAGCACAACCAGCAACCATACAGAACCGGAGAGGGTTTCGGATTGCAGCATCACGGCGAGCGTAGCCAGCCAGGCCAGATACATACCGATAAACAAGCCGGGGTGATTGCGAATAAAACTGATGCTGAAGCGCGGCCGGTTATCTCGTTTCTCGCGCTGATTTATCTCTTCAATCGTTTCGGTGAGCAGCCGCTGTATCTCTGTCATCTTACGCCTTTGTTGATACTGTTTTGCAGGTGGACAGTCTATTTTAAGTTGCCACCATGTATGAAAAAAGTAACAGTTTCACCACAAAAAACGATAACAGTTACAGCGCACTGGGGGGCAATGTCTTGATGATTTGCGCCGGGTTACCGCCGACGACCACATTAGGTGGTACATCTTTGACCACAACCGCACCGGAAGCAATGACGGCGTTATCCCCGATAGTGACGCCAGGATTAATCACCGCTCGCCCGCCAATCCAGACATTATGACCAATGGTGACGGGTTTACCATATTCAATGCCGCTTATGCGTTCCGCGGCATCAACCGGATGCGTTGCCGTGTAGATATGTACGCCAGGCGCCAGCATGCAATTGTCGCCGATATGAATAGGGCAGACATCGAGCATCACGCAATCAAAATTAGCGTAAAACGACTTACCGAGGAAAATATTGTACCCATAGTCACAGCGAAAACTGGGTTCGATATAAGCCTCTTCATTTTGACCAAGAAGATCTTTGAGGATGGCTTTGCGTTCAGCTTTTTCCTCCGGGCCTGAATGGTTATAGCGATGAAGCAACTGCCGGGCGCGCAGGCGATCGGCACGCAAGGTTTCATCCGACGGACGGTAGGGCAGGCCGGCTGTCATTTTTTGTTTTTCATCATTCATTGGGAGCGGATACACCTGTCACCAAGGTTGAACGCCATGTTGCGGTAGAAAAATCTTCGATAAACATTCAGGAGAATTAGCGCACAAACTTCCACACGGAGGAGGGGATTTTGTCATAAAGCTTATTCATGGTCAGTTCTGCCAGACGATGATCCGCTGCTGAATAAAACACCGCGAGTTCCTCGTCGGGAAGTTCGTATTTATTTTTTTCAATTACACGTTCAAGGGTATCAATTGTCTGACAGCGTCTTAAACGCATCAAATAATCAATTTTTGTTAATGGTTTTTCGGACATACCTTCACCTTAGTGTTGAAAAATTAACAAGAGTGGCTAACAGGATTAGCCTTGCTTACATTGACGAAACTGCGGAACAATTTGTTACCTGTTTTACGCCATTTCTGTAAGTCGTGTGTATTTATGCCATAGCTACTGAACAACATAAACGTATCGTCGAGGTATTCGTCTATCAGTTCAATCAGCTTATTATCTTCATTGTACTTAATTTTATAATTAAGTGCGAAAGTGGCTATGTGTTCTATCAGCTCGTTTAACTGCAAATTGATTGCTGATGTAGGATCGTTAACCCACCCATGATGGCTCTCTTCAAGATTAACGAGGCAATCATGGTACAACGTTTCGCAGAGAAATTTGAGCTGCGCGATATCATGCCTTTTCGGCGAGTATTCGTCCATAACGCATCCCCTTCTGAGTGGTAATTTTTTTACTAACCAAACGCTGTTTCTGGATGGGAAACTTCTGCTCTGACCAGAGACACAGGCTGCTTTATGATGTTGATATAACTATAAGCTAGTCTGAATAGGATTTCATGGTGCCATCATGAAAAATTACAAATAATATGTTTTCCTGTCCAAAATGGACGAAATAGCAATCAATTCAATGGAGATAAAATGTCGCGTTTATGCGATTTAATGTTCGCGCATCCTTACGATTCATTAAGTTAGCGCAGTTGAGATTATTCCTCAAATAGGAATATTTTTATACCAGGATTTTTCTGACTTAATCTGATTGTACCAGCTAATTAAGAGTATTACCTGGCGACCAAATTTTTATCACAAATACACAGTAATTATATGCCTTATATTTGCAGCATAAAATAAACAAATAGACAATAAATGCTTTTAATGGCCGTTTATGGACGGATAAGTTGATGTGAAAAAGGCCGCTACGTGCGGCCTTTTCTAATATAGAGACTGAGAAACTTAGTGGTGCTCAACCTTGTGGCTGTGTTCGATATCTTCGCTGCGGCGGCTAAAGCGGCGGCGGACCACCACAAAGAACACCGGAACGAAGAAGATAGCCAGTACGGTTGCGGTGATCATCCCACCCATTACGCCGGTACCTACAGCGTTCTGTGCGCCGGAACCTGCACCGGAGCTGATAACCAACGGCAGTACCCCGAGGATAAACGCCAGAGACGTCATCAGAATCGGGCGCAAACGCATACGTACTGCTTCGAGCGTCGCTTCTATCAGCCCTTTGCCCTCTTTATCCATCAGATCCTTGGCGAATTCGACGATAAGTATCGCGTTCTTCGCCGACAAGCCAATGGTTGTCAGCAGGCCTACCTGGAAGTACACGTCATTGGTCAGGCCACGGAAAGTCGCCGCCAGCAATGCACCAACAACCCCCAGCGGAACCACCAGCATGACCGAGAACGGAATCGACCAGCTCTCATATAGTGCCGCCAGACAGAGGAAGACCACAATCAGCGAAATGGCGTACAGCGCTGGCGCCTGGTTACCGGAGAGACGTTCCTGATAGGACATCCCCGTCCAGTCATAGCCGATACCGGTAGGCAACTTGCTGGCCAGCTCTTCCATCATGGCCATTGCTTCACCGGTACTTTTACCCGGAGCCGCCTGACCAAGAAGTTCCATTGACGGCAAACCGTTGTAACGTTCCAGACGCGGTGAACCATATTCCCAGTGCGTTGTTGAGAAGGCTGAGAACGGCACCATCTGACCATCGGTCGCACGGACGTACCAGTTACCGATGTCGCTTGGCAGCATGCGGTATTTCGCCTGCGACATCACGTACACTTTCTTCACGCGACCACGGTCGATGAAGTCGTTAACGTAGCTACCACCCCATGCTGCTCCCAGCGTGGTGTTGATATCGCTAATCGATACGCCCAGCGCCTGCGCTTTTTCCTGATCGATATCGATCTTGAATTGCGGTGTATCTTCAAGCCCGTTAGGACGCACGCCGACCAGCAGATCCGGATGCTGCGCGATTTCACCAAACAGCTGGTTACGCGCCTGCGTTAACTTCTCATGGCCGAGGTTAGCCTGGTCGATTAACTGGAAGTCAAAGCCGGTAGCCGTACCCAGCTCGACAATCGCTGGCAGGTTAAAGGCGAAGACCATCGCATCTTTAATCGACGCAAAGTGTCCGCTGGCACGGCCCGCAATCGCAGGAACCTTGTTCGCTTCACCTGGACGTTCATCCCAGTTTTTCAGCGAAACGAATGCCAGACCGGTGTTCTGACCGCGACCGGAGAAGCCGAAACCGTTAACGGTAAAGACGGAGTTAACGTTGTCTTTCTCGTTTTCCAGATAATACTTCGTCACTTCATCCAGCACTTTCTGCGTACGTTCTTGGGTTGCACCCGCAGGCAGCTGAGCCATGGTCAGAAATACACCCTGGTCTTCATCCGGCAGGAACGAACTTGGCAGACGTACAAACAGCACCGCCATGCCCGCAACGATGATGATGTAGAGCAGCAAATAACGACCGGTGCTGCGCAGGATATTGCCCACGCTGTCGGTGTAATGGTGCGTGCTCTTCTCGAACATGCGGTTGAACCAGCCGAAGAAGCCTTTTTTACCTTCGCCGTGATCGCCTTTTGCGACCGGTTTCAGCATCGTGGCGCACAGCGCTGGCGTCAGGATCAACGCCACCAGTACAGAGAGCACCATCGCAGAAACGATAGTGATCGAGAACTGGCGATAGATAGCGCCGGTAGAACCACCAAAGAAGGCCATTGGGATAAATACGGCTGACAGAACCAGTGCAATACCGACCAGCGCGCCCTGAATCTGCTCCATCGAGCGGCGTGTCGCCTCTTTCGGCGGCAAGCCTTCTTCCATCATCACACGCTCGACGTTTTCCACCACCACGATGGCGTCGTCTACGAGTAGACCTATCGCCAGCACCATACCAAACATGGTGAGGGTGTTTATCGAGTAGCCAAACGCGGCGAGTATGGCGAAAGTACCGAGCAGCACCACCGGCACCGCTATGGTTGGGATAAGCGTTGCGCGGAAGTTCTGCAGGAACAGATACATCACCAGGAACACCAGCACGATCGCTTCAACCAGCGTTTTCACCACTTCGTTAATAGAAATCTTAACGAACGGGGTGGTGTCGTACGGGTAAACCACTTTCAGACCGTGAGGGAAGAACGGTTCCAGTTTGGCGATCGTGCCGCGTACTGCCTCGGCGGTATCCAGTGCGTTCGCACCGGTCGCCAGTTTAATCCCCAGACCGGCTGCCGGTTGACCGTTGTAGCGGGCGATAACGTCATAGCTTTCGCCGCCCAGTTCGATCTTCGCGACATCGCGCAGACGAACCTGCGAGCCATCGCTGTTCACTTTCAGCAGGATTTTGCCAAACTCTTCGGTCGAGGTCAGACGGGTCTGCGCGATGATAGAGGCGTTCAACTGCTGCCCTTTCACCGGCGGTGTACCGCCTAACTGACCAGCCGCTACCTGGGCGTTCTGCGCTTTAATAGCCGTAATCACGTCAACCGGCGTCAGCTGGAAGTTATTGAGTTTGTTCGGATCCATCCAGATACGCATCGCGTACTGCGCACCGAACAGCTGAACATCACCCACGCCCGCAGTACGGCTGACCGGATCTTTAATGGTCGCGCCTACATAGTCGGCGATATCTTCCTGCGTCATTGAGCCATCAGTACTGATCATACCGAGAACCATCAGGAAGCTACTGGATGATTTCTCAACGCTAACGCCTTGCTGCTGCACTTCTTGCGGTAACAACGGCATCGCCAGTTGCAGCTTGTTCTGCACCTGAACCTGCGCGATATCCGCATCAGTACCGGAATCGAAGGTGATAGTGATCTGAACCGTACCAGAGGAATCACTGGCAGAGGACATATACAGCAGGTTATCGATACCGTTCATGTTCTGTTCGATAACCTGCGTTACGGTATCCTGCACCGTTTTCGCATCAGCACCTGGGTAGGAAGCCGTGATCTGAATTGCCGGTGGCGCAATCGTCGGATACTGCGCTACCGGCAACTTGAGGATCGAAAGCGCCCCCGCCAGCATGATGATAATCGCGATAACCCACGCAAATATGGGGCGATCGATAAAAAACTTAGCCATGTCTTAACGGCTCCTGTTTAAGTTAAGACTTCGGTTTTTCTGACTGGCCGCCGGCCTGGGCTTGCTCTTTATTGTCAGAAGTCACTTCCTGCGCTTTCACCTGCGCGCCCGGTTTGACTTTTTGTAAACCAGTAATGATCACGCGATCGCCGGTTTTCAGGCCATCCGTTACGAGCCATTTGTCGCCAATGGCCTGAGTCGCAGTGATATTACGGATTTCAACTTTGTCGCCTTCGCCCACAACCATCACTGTTGCATCGCCGCGCGGCGTACGGGCAACGCCTTGTTGCGGAACCAGCATCGCGTTCGGATTTACACCTTCTTCAAGCTTGGCGCGCACAAACATGCCCGGCAGCAGAGTGTGGTCAGGGTTCGGGAACACCGCACGCAGCGTGATAGAACCGGTGGTCTGGTCAACAGTCACGCCAGAGAACTCCAGCGTACCGGCTTGCGAATACTGAATGCCGTCATTGGTGACCAACTGCACTTTCGCTTTGCCGTTTTCCTGTTTCAGAGAACCATTTGCCATCTCTTGTTTCAGGCGCAAGAAGTCGTTGCTCGACTGGGTTACATCAACGTAGATCGGATCAAGCTGCTGCACGGTAGTCAGCGCAGTCGTTTGCCCGCTCTGCACTAACGCGCCTTCCGTCACGGTTGACGTACCGGTGCGGCCGCTAATGGGCGAGGTCACTTTGGTGTAAGCCAGATTGATGCGCGCGCTTTCAACCGCTGCTTTTGCGGCGATAACCGACGCATTAGCCTGCTGTGCATCCGCCTGGGCGGTATCGTAATCCTGTTGGCTGATGTACTTGGTGCCGATCAGTTTTTTATAACGATTCACGGTCATCTGCGCGATATTCGCGGCAGCTTGCGCTTTAGCAAGATCGCCTTTCGCGCTGTCGTAAGCTGCTTGATAAGTTGCCGGATCAATCTGATAGAGCGAGACACCTGCTTCAACGTCACTGCCTTCGGTGAAGTTGCGTTTTAAAATAATGCCGCTAACCTGCGGGCGGACTTCCGCAATGCGGTACGCACTGGTTCGGCCCGGCAGTTCTGTGGTGATTTGCAGAGGTTCAGTTTTGACCGTTACGACGCCAACTTCTGGCATCTGGCCTGCTCCCTGCTGCGCAGGTTTTTCGTCACATCCTGTAAGCGCTAAGCTGCCCGAAAGCATCAGAACGACCGCCAGAGGCGTTAACCCTCTGTTTTTGTTCATAAGTAAACCTCGAGTGTCCGATTTCAAATTGATCAATGGATCAATGGCCCAAAAACCCATTGCTGCGTTTATATTATGGTCGTGCTATGGTACAAACATTCACAAATGTATGTAAATCTGACTCCTGTAAATTCACCAACATATGGCACGAAAAACCAAACAACAGGCGCTGGAGACTCGTCAGCACATTCTTGATGTCGCCATGCGTCTGTTTTCGCAGAATGGCGTTTCTGCAACGTCGCTGGCTGAAATTGCGCAGGCGGCAGGCGTGACTCGCGGCGCGATTTACTGGCACTTCAAAAACAAGTCGGATTTGTTTAGTGAAATATGGGAGCTATCAGAGTCCAGTATTAGCGATCTTGAGACTGAGTATCGGGCAAAATTCCCCGGCGATCCACTCTCTGTATTAAGAGAAATATTGGTTTATATCCTTGAAGCAACAGTTGTTGAAGAACGGCGTCGCTTAATGATGGAGATCATTTTTCACAAATGTGAGTTTGTCGGCGAAATGGCGATTGTGCAAGAAGCGCAGCGGAATTTGTGCCTGGAAAGTTATGATCGAATCGAGCTTACACTTCGCGAATGTATGCAAGCAAAATTGCTGCCGGACAATTTACTGACCCGCCGCGTCGCAGTGCTTATACGCGCCTATGTTTCAGGCATTATGGAAAACTGGCTCTTTGCTCCGCAATCTTTTGATCTCAAAAAAGAAGCGCGTGATTACGTTTCTGTTTTGCTTGAGATGTGTCAGCTCTGCCCGACGCTACGCGCTGAGCAGCACGCGCTTAACGCATAACATTACAAGCCGCCAGGATTTCTCCTGGAGGTTTCTCACTTCGCTAGGTTGTTGCATAACAGCGTGATATTCTTGCGCGCGTGGCTATTCCGGCCGCCTTCCCGAACAGAAAACGATCGCTCAAATTATGTTGCACAACTATCGCACGCGAAACACGTTCGCCGCTTTTGCCGCCGCATTGTTTCTTGTCATTATTTGCCTTGCGAGTAACGTCGCCCGGGCGCAGACAACCAACGATTTGCCTTCCCGCACCGATGTGCAAAGCCAGCTTGACGCGTTGAATAAGCAAAAAGAGCACTCCGCGCAGGACAAATTAGTTATCCAGGATTTAACGGAGACGTTGGACACGCTCGATAAAATTGACCGGGTCAAGCAAGAAACCGCGCTGCTCAAGCAGAAAGTTGCCCAGGCGCCAGACAAACTGCGCCAGGCAACAGATGCGCTCAACGCGCTTAACGATAAAGACAACGACGACGAGACGCGTAAAACGCTGGCCTCGCTCTCCCTGCGCCAACTGGAATCCCGCGTTTCACAACTGCTGGAAGATCTGCAAACCGCGCAAAACGACTTATCCAATTACAACAGCCAACTGGTGTCCTTACAGACTCAGCCGGAGCGTGTGCAGAATTCTATGTACTCCGCTTCGCAGCAGCTGCAGCAAATTCGCAACCGTCTGAACGGCACTGCGGCGGGTGAAGGCGCTCTGCGTCCTTCGCAGCAAAATCTGTTGCAGGCACAGCAGGCATTACTCAATGCGCAGATCGAACAGCTGCGCAAAAGCCTCGAAGGCAATACGGTATTGCAAGATACGTTGCAAAAGCAGCGTGATTACGTTACTGCGAACAGTAACCGCCTTGAACACCAGCTCCAGTTATTGCAGGAAGCGGTAAACAGCAAGCGCCTGACGCTAACCGAAAAAACCGCGCAAGAAGCGGTCACGCCGGACGAAACGGCGCGCATCCAGGCGAACCCGCTGGTAAAACAAGAGCTGGATATTAACCATCAACTGAGCCAGAAATTGATTGCCGCGACAGAGAGCGGTAACGCGCTGGTGCAGCAGAACATCAAGGTGAAAAACTGGCTCGATCGTGCGTTGCAGTCTGAGCGCAATATAAAAGAACAGATTTCCGTATTGAAAGGCAGCTTGCTGTTGTCGCGTATTCTCTACCAGCAACAGCAGACCTTACCGTCGGCGGATGAACTGGAAGATATGACCAACCGCATTGCGGATCTGCGTCTTGAGCAGTTCGACATCAACCAGCAGCGTGATGCCCTGTTCCAGAGCGATAACTTTGTCGCCAAACTGGAAGAGGGGCACCAGGCCGACGTTAACGACGAGGTTCATGACGCGCTGTTGCAAGTAGTAGATATGCGCCGCGAACTGCTCGATCAACTGAACAAGCAGCTTGGTAATCAGCTGATGATGGCCATCAACTTGCAGGTGAATCAGCAGCAATTGATGAGCGTGTCGAAAAGCTTGCAAGAGATCCTGACCCAGCAAATCTTTTGGGTAAACAGTAATAAGCCGATGGACTGGGAGTGGTTCAAATCTTTCCCGAAAGCGTTACGCGACCAGGTTAAAAGCACCAAAATCACCGTTAACTGGGAAAAAGCCTGGCCAGCGGTGGCCATTGCTTTTCTGGCCGGTTTGCCATTATTGCTGATTGCCGGGGTGATTCGCTGGCGTTTGCGCTGGCTGAAAAGCTACCAGGCGAAACTCGCCGCCCAGGTCGGGCAACTGCGTAGCGACAGCCAGTTGCATACGCCGAAAGCGATTTTTATCGATCTGATTCGTGCCTTGCCGGTCTGTTTGCTAATCCTGGCGGTCGGCCTGATCCTGCTAACCATGCAGCTAAACATTAGCGAGCTGCTGTGGGCATTCAGTAAAAAACTGGCGCTGTTCTGGCTGGTATTTGGCCTGTGCTGGAAAGTGCTGGAAAAAGACGGCGTTGCGGTCAGCCACTTTAATATGCCTGCACAGCTCACCAGCCACTGGCGTCGGCAGATTGTTCGTATCAGCCTGGCATTATTGCCGTTGCATTTCTGGTCGGTGGTATCGGAACTCTCTCCGTTGCATCTGATGGACGATGTGATCGGGCAGTTTGTCATTCTGATCAACTTGTTGGTGATCACCGCGCTGGTGTGGCCGATGTTCCGCGAAAGCTGGCGTGATAAAGAGTCGCACAGCATGCGTCTGGTGACAGTTACCGTGCTGGCGATTGTACCCATTGCCTTAATGGTGCTGACGGCGACGGGTTATTTCTACACCACGCTGCGCCTCTCCGGGCGCTGGATTGAAACGGTTTACCTGGTCATTATCTGGAACCTGCTTTACCAGACGGTGCTGCGTGGCTTAAGCGTAGCGGCACGCCGTATTGCGTATCGTCGTGCGCTGGCGCGTCGGCAGAATATGGTGAAAGAGGGCGCGGAAGGGGCTGAACCGCAAGAAGAGCCGACCATTGCGCTGGAGCAGGTCAACCAGCAAACGTTGCGTATCACGATGTTGGTGATGGTGGCGCTGTTTGGCGTGGTGTTCTGGGCGATTTGGTCTGATTTGATCACCGTTTTCGCTTACCTCGACAGTATCACCTTGTGGCATTACAACGGTACTGAAGCCGGCGCGGCGGTGACGAAAAGCGTGACGCTCGGCAGCTTGTTGTTTGCGGTGATTGTCTTTGTGGTGGCATGGGCGCTGATCCGCAACTTACCGGGCTTGCTGGAAGTGCTGATCCTCTCGCGGCTGAATATGCGCCAGGGTTCGTCCTATGCCGTCACCACTATCCTTAACTACATCATCATTGCCGTTGGCGCGTTAACCGTGTTCGGCTCGCTTGGCGTCTCGTGGGATAAACTGCAATGGCTGGCAGCCGCGTTGTCGGTTGGTCTGGGGTTCGGCTTACAGGAAATTTTCGGTAACTTTGTTTCCGGCCTGATTATTCTGTTTGAACGCCCGGTGCGCATAGGTGATACGGTAACCATTGGCACCTTCTCCGGTACGGTCAGTAAAATCCGTATCCGTGCCACCACCATTACCGATTTTGACCGCAAAGAGGTCATTATCCCGAACAAAGCGTTCGTCACTGAACGTCTGATTAACTGGTCATTGTCAGATACCATTACCCGCGTGGTGATCCGCATTGGCGTGGCGTATGGTTCGGATCTCGACAAGGTGAAAAAAGTTCTGCTGAAAGCGGCGATGGAGCATCCAAAAGTGATGCACGATCCCGAACCAGCTGTCTTCTTCACTACTTTTGGCGCCAGCACGCTGGATCATGAGCTGCGTCTGTATGTGCGTGAACTGCGCGATCGCAGCTATACGGTGGATGAGCTCAACCGCACCATCGATAAACTGTGTCGCGACAATGATATTGATATCGCCTTCAATCAGCTGGAAGTGCACCTGCGTAATGATAAAGGTGATGAGCTGACCGAAGTGAAGCGTGAGCTAAAAGGTGACGATCCGACACCGTCGGTCGCGCAATAAACGCGTTCCCCTCTCTTACGGGAGAGGGGCATCCAGTTGTTTGTTTTCAAAATCTTTTTTTACAATTTCCAGCGCCTTCAGCACCAGCTCAGGCGCAATATCATGCTGCTCCAGCAACATAATCAAATCCACCGCCAGCTTGACCTCATCCGGGGCATTTTCCAGTGACATTTTCTCTCCTGGGTTAACGGGTTAAGCGCGTCAGCACGCCTTCGATCTTCTCCAGCGCATGGCGGCAGCGAGCGAGCCTGCCGGCAAACACTTCAACTTCTTTATGCAACTGTTGCTGTTCAACAAGCGTAGTGACCGAGCGCAAACGCTGTTCGCGTTCTTGTTTCATCGCCAGCAGTCGACGCTCATACTCCTGATGTTTCAGACGTCTGCGCTGCCAGCGTGCAATGCCCGGCGAAGCGTGATCCCACTCGCGTAGCGACCAGACGGCGCTTTCGCGCGTCAACGCCGCGATTTGCGCGGTCAAATGCTCCGCCAGCCAGACTACTTGTTCCAGCCGCCCATGCTCAACCGCGTGGCGCAACGCCGCCATATTCGCTGTGCTTTCATCAAGATAAGATTGCATCCGCGTACTGCGGGTTTGAAAAAGATGCCTGTCAAAACGGGCGCTTACCGTGGCGTGTTGCGCCAGCGGTGCGACCTGCTGGCGTAGCGTCGCGAGTTGTTGTTCCAGCCTCTGTAAAAGCACGGCGCTTTTCACGCGTCTTCCCCCTGTAAATCACCCTGACTGTGCTACATTAGCCGCTCATTCTGATAACGATTCGCATTATGCAACGCACTATTTTAATCATCATAGGCTGGTTGGCGGTAGCCCTTGGTACGCTCGGCGTGGTATTGCCGCTGCTCCCGACCACCCCATTTATATTGCTGGTGGCGTGGTGCTTCGCCCGCTCTTCGCCGCGTTTTCATCAGTGGTTGCTCTACCGTTCCTGGTTTGGTGGTTATCTGCGCCACTGGCAGCAGTACCGTGCAATGCCACCGGGCGCGAAGCCGCGCGCGATTGCGGTCATCCTGGTTACGTTCGCCATTTCATTATATTTCGTGAACATGCTATGGGTACGTATTCTGTTGCTGGTCGTTCTGGCCTGTCTGCTTTTCTTTATGTGGCGCATCCCGGTGATTGACGCAAAGCAACAAAAACCATAAAGCGCAGCGAAGGCAGTTGCAATTGTGGCGGACTGCCAGTAAATTCGAGCGTTTTCGAGCACGGGTGCGGCTGATTAAATGTTAATCAGTGGTTACATCAAACCTTCAACGCGCGTCACCGTGAGTAATACCGTTTCTATCAGGCAAAAATCCATGACAGCGACTGCGCAGCAGCTTGAATTTCTTAAAAACAGCATCAAAAGCATTCAGGATTACCCGAAACCGGGCATCCTGTTCCGTGATGTCACCAGTTTGCTGGAAGACCCGAAAGCGTACGCTCTCAGCATTGAACTGCTGGTTGAGCGTTATAAAAACGCCGGGATCACCAAAGTTGTCGGTACCGAAGCGCGCGGCTTCCTGTTTGGCGCGCCGGTCGCACTTGGTCTGGGCGTCGGTTTTGTACCGGTGCGTAAACCGCGTAAACTGCCGCGCGAAACCATCGCCGAAAGCTATGAGCTGGAGTACGGTACCGATCAGTTAGAGATCCACGTTGATGCGATCCAGCCCGGCGATAAAGTGCTGGTGGTGGACGATCTGCTGGCGACTGGCGGCACCATTGAGGCGACGGTAAAACTGATTCGCCGTCTGGGTGGTGAAGTGACCGACGCCGCATTTATCATTAATCTGTTCGACCTTGGCGGCGAACAGCGCCTGCAAAAACAGGGCATTACCAGCTATAGCCTGGTGCCGTTCCCGGGGCATTAATCGCGCTGTGTACGCCAATTACCTCCATTCCTCACGCCTGAGGGATGGAGTGTATTCACAGCATGGCTGTGTTAGCATTATCCCTTCGTAAATCCACCTTCCAGCGTTTCAGAGCCTGCCAATGAGTTATCAGGTCTTAGCCCGAAAATGGCGACCACAAACTTTTGCTGACGTCGTCGGCCAGGAGCATGTGCTGACCGCACTGGCGAACGGCTTATCTTCAGGACGCATCCATCATGCGTATCTGTTTTCTGGCACCCGTGGTGTCGGAAAAACCTCTATTGCCCGCTTGCTGGCGAAGGGGCTTAACTGCGAAACCGGCATTACCGCCACGCCGTGCGGCGTCTGTGATAACTGCCGCGAAATCGAGCAGGGCCGCTTTGTTGATTTAATAGAAATTGACGCCGCGTCGCGCACCAAAGTGGAAGACACGCGCGATCTGCTGGACAACGTACAGTACGCACCGGCGCGCGGGCGTTTCAAAGTTTATCTTATTGATGAAGTGCATATGCTCTCGCGTCACAGCTTTAACGCGCTGTTAAAGACGCTGGAAGAGCCGCCCGAGCATGTCAAATTCCTGCTGGCGACCACCGACCCGCAAAAACTGCCGGTGACCATTCTCTCCCGCTGCCTGCAGTTCCATCTTAAGGCGCTGGATGTCGACCAGATCCGTAACCAGCTCGAACATATTCTCGATGACGAGAAGATTGAGCACGAGCCCCGCGCGCTGCAACTTCTGGCGCGCGCCGCCGACGGCAGCCTGCGTGATGCGTTGAGTCTGACCGATCAGGCGATTGCCAGCGGCAACGGCCAGCTTTCCGCTGAAGTGGTCAGTTCAATGCTCGGCACGCTGAATGACGACCAGGCGCTTTCGCTGGTTGAAGCGGTCGTCGCCGCCAATGGCGAACGTGCAATGTCGCTGGTGAACGATGCGGCCTCGCGCGGCGTCGAGTGGGATGCGTTGCTGCTGGAAATGCAAACGTTACTGCATCGCATCGCGATGGTTCAGCTCACGCCTGCGGCGCTTGGCAGCGATATGGCGCCGGTTGAACACCGTCTGCGCGAACTGGCTCGCACTGTGCCGCCCGCCGATGTGCAGCTCTATTACCAAACGCTGCTGATTGGCCGCAAAGAGCTGCCGTTTGCGCCGGACAGGCGTATGGGCGTCGAGATGACGCTGCTGCGCGCGCTGGCTTTCCACCCGCGTATGCCGCTGGCCGCGCCGGAAGCTCCACAACAATCTTTTGCTCCCGTGGCACCCACGGCGGTAGTCTCGCCGCAGCAGGTTGCTGCCGCACCGCAAATGCCTTCGCAGATGCCACCGCCGCAAGATGCGCCGATGCCCGATGCAACCAGCCAGGTGCTGGCAGCGCGCAGACAACTGCAACGTGCGCAGGGAGCAGACAAAGCAAAAAAGAGTGAACCGGCAGCCGCAACTCGCGCGCGGCCGGTGAGTAACGCCGCGCTGGAACGACTGGCTTCGGTGACCGAGCGTGTGCAATCGCGCCCGGCTCCGTCTGCGCTCGAACAGGCTCCGGCCAAAAAAGAAGCCTACCGCTGGAAAGCGACAACGGTCGTGGAAACGGTAAAAGAAGTTGTCGCTACGCCAAAAGCGTTGAAAAAAGCGCTCGAGCATGAAAAAACGCCAGAGCTGGCGAAAAAACTGGCGGAAGAAGCGATAGAACGCGACGCCTGGGCGAAAGAAGTCAGCCAGCTCAAACTGCCGAAACTGGTCGAGCAGGTTGCGCTGAACGCCTGGAAAGAGCAGGACGGTGAGCGAATATGCCTGCATTTGCGTAGCTCTCAGCGCCATCTAAACTCGCAGGGCGCGTTGAAAACGCTGGGCGAGGCGCTGAGTGAATTACACGGCGCGGCAGTTGAACTGACTATCATTGAAGATGATAATCCGGCAGTGCGTACGCCGCTGGAGTGGCGACAGGCAATCTATGAGGAAAAACTTGCGCAGGCGCGCGAGTCGATCATTGCGGATAACAACATTCAGACGCTGCAACGATTTTTCGATGCGGATCTGGACGAAGAGAGTATTCGCCCCCTTTGACGGGCAGCCGCGGCTACCCGTTTTCAACCCTGAATGTGACTTATCACTCTGGTCAGTCACCACAGCTAAAGAGAGAAGCCTATGTTTGGAAAAGGCGGTCTGGGTAACCTGATGAAGCAGGCCCAGCAGATGCAAGAAAAAATGCAGAAAGTGCAGGAAGAGATCGCGCAGCTGGAAGTGACCGGCGAATCGGGCGCGGGTCTGGTGAAAGTGACCATCAACGGCGCGCATAACTGCCGTCGCGTGGAGATCGATCCGAGCCTGCTGGAAGACGACAAAGAAATGCTGGAAGATCTGGTTGCCGCTGCTTTTAACGATGCCGCTCGCCGCATTGACGAAACGCAGAAAGAGAAAATGGCCTCCGTCTCTTCCGGTATGTCGCTGCCGCCAGGCTTTAAGATGCCGTTCTGATGCAGACCAGCCCGCTGTTAACGCAGCTTATGGAAGCACTGCGCTGCCTGCCGGGCGTTGGCCCGAAGTCGGCGCAGCGTATGGCGTTTACGCTGTTGCAGCGCGATCGCAGCGGCGGCATGCGGCTGGCACAGGCGCTCACTCGGGCGATGTCGGAAATCGGCCACTGCGCCGATTGCCGCACGTTCACCGAGCAGGAAGTCTGCAATATTTGCAGCAACCCGCGACGCCAGGAAAACGGTCAAATCTGTGTGGTGGAAAGCCCGGCAGATATCTACGCCATTGAGCAGACCGGGCAGTTTTCCGGTCGTTACTTTGTGCTGATGGGGCATCTGTCACCGCTCGACGGCATCGGCCCGGACGACATTGGCCTTGACCGGCTGGAACAGCGTCTGGCGTCCGAGAAAATCCAGGAACTGATCCTCGCCACCAACCCGACGGTGGAAGGCGAAGCGACCGCTAACTATATTGCTGAGCTTTGCGCGCAATATGGTGTGGAAGCCAGCCGTATCGCCCACGGCGTGCCGGTGGGCGGCGAACTGGAAATGGTTGACGGGACGACGCTGTCGCACTCGCTGGCCGGCCGCCACAAGATTCGTTTTTAACCAAACGGAGGCAGAAATTTTTGCCTCCGCTTGAAATTTCCCGCCAATATCCCCACTTCTCCCTCAACGCATTTTTACCTTGTAAATGGCATTGTTGAGGTTTTCCCAATGAAAGGACAAGAAACTCGCGGTTTTCAGTCTGAAGTGAAACAGCTTCTGCACTTGATGATCCATTCTCTTTATTCGAACAAAGAAATCTTCCTGCGTGAGCTTATCTCCAACGCCTCGGATGCGGCGGACAAACTGCGTTTTCGCGCGCTGTCCAAACCGGAACTGTACGAAGGCGATGGCGATCTGCACGTGCGCGTCTCCTTTGATAAAGAGAACCGTACGCTGACCATTGCCGATAACGGCATTGGTATGACGCGTGATGAAGTGATCGACCACCTGGGGACGATTGCAAAATCGGGCACCAAGGCATTTCTGGAATCAATGGGTTCCGATCAGGCGAAAGACAGCCAGCTGATTGGTCAGTTCGGCGTCGGTTTCTATTCGGCATTTATCGTCGCCGATAAAGTGACCGTGCGCACCCGCGCGGCGGGTGAAAGCGCTGAAAACGGCGTGTTCTGGGAATCCGAAGGCGCGGGTGAATACACCGTTGCCGATATCACCAAAGCCGATCGCGGCACCGAGATCACTCTGCACCTGCGTGAAGGGGAGGATGATTTCCTCAACGACTGGCGTGTTCGCTCAATCATCAGCAAATATTCCGACCATATCGCCCTGCCGGTAGAGATCGAAAAACAGGAAGAGAAAGACGGCGAAACCGTGGTTTCCTGGGAGAAAATCAACAAAGCGCAGGCGCTGTGGACGCGTAATAAAGCAGAAATCAAAGACGACGAATACAACGAGTTCTACAAACATATCTCCCACGACTTTACCGATCCGCTGATCTGGAGCCACAACCGTGTGGAAGGTAAACAGGAGTACACCAGCCTGCTTTACATTCCGTCGCAGGCCCCGTGGGATATGTGGAACCGCGATCATAAACACGGCCTGAAACTCTACGTTCAACGCGTGTTTATCATGGATGAAGCCGAACAGTTCATGCCGAACTATCTGCGCTTTGTGCGCGGGCTGGTGGATTCTAACGACCTGCCGCTCAATGTTTCGCGTGAAATCCTGCAGGACAGCAGCGTCACACGTAGCCTGCGCACCGCGCTGACCAAACGCGTGCTGCAAATGCTGGAAAAACTGGCGAAAGATGACGCGGAGAAATACCAGACCTTCTGGCAACAGTTTGGCCTGGTGCTGAAAGAGGGCGCGGGCGAAGATCACGCGAACCTGGAAACCATCGCCAAACTGCTGCGCTTTGCCTCCACGCACAACGACTCTTCCGCACAAACTGTGTCGCTGGAAGAGTATGTGTCGCGCATGAAAGAAGGGCAGGAAAAAATCTATTTCATCACCGCCGACAGCTACGCCGCGGCGAAGAGCAGCCCGCATCTGGAGCTGCTGCGTAAGAAAGGCATCGAAGTGCTGCTGCTTTCCGATCGCATTGACGAGTGGATGATGAGCTACCTGACCGAGTTCGACGGCAAGCCGTTTCAGTCAGTTGCCAAAGCCGACGCTTCGCTGGATAAACTGGCAGACGAAGTGGATGAAAGCACAAAAGAAGCTGAAAAAGCGCTGGAGCCGTTCGTTGAGCGCGTGAAATCCCTGCTCGGTGAGCGCGTGAAAGAAGTACGTCTGACTCATCGTCTGACCGATACGCCAGCCGTTGTCGTGACCGATGCCGACGAAATGAGCACCCAGATGGCGAAACTGTTCGCCGCGGCGGGTCAGAATGCGCCGGAAGTGAAATACATTTTCGAGCTCAACCCGGATCACGCTCTGGTGAAACGCGCGGCTGATACACAAGACGAAACCCAGTTTAACGAATGGGTTGAGTTGTTACTGGATCAGGCGCTGTTCGCCGAACGCGGTACGCTGGAAGATCCGAACCAGTTTATTCGCCGGATGAACCAGTTGCTGGTTTCATAAGCAGAAACTTGTCGATCAGGGAGGCCTCAGGCCTCCCTTTTTTATCTCCACACCTCCGCATCCTGGCTCCCCCGATGTTACCGGGCACTTTCCTTTCTGAGTCTCACGCACCTTAAGAAAACGTATCATTAACCGTTTCAGCCGATCCCGCTTCCTTGAGCGCCGGTCGTTCTGGTGTTATCTTTTAGCGCTTTTTGAAAAATTGAACCAACATTTGAGGGGATTTTCGCAATGCGTATTATTCTGCTTGGCGCTCCGGGCGCGGGTAAAGGAACTCAGGCTCAGTTCATCATGGAGAAATACGGTATTCCGCAAATCTCTACCGGTGACATGCTGCGTGCCGCTGTTAAATCTGGCAGCGAACTGGGCAAACAGGCAAAAGACATCATGGACGCGGGCAAGCTGGTCACTGACGAGCTGGTAATCGCGCTGGTGAAAGAGCGTATTGCCCAGGAAGATTGCCGCAACGGTTTCCTGCTGGACGGTTTTCCGCGCACCATTCCGCAAGCGGACGCGATGAAAGAAGCCGGTATCAAGGTTGATTTCGTGCTTGAGTTCGACGTGCCGGACGAGCTGATCGTCGATCGCATTATCGGTCGCCGCGTTCACGCTGCTTCCGGTCGCGTTTACCACATCAAATTCAACCCGCCGAAAGTCGAAGGCAAAGACGACGTGACCGGCGAAGAGCTGACTACGCGTAAAGACGATCAGGAAGAGACCGTGCGTAAACGCCTGGTGGAATACCATCAGATGACCGCGCCGCTGATTGGCTACTACCAGAAAGAAGCGCAGGCGGGTAACACCCAATACGCTAAAGTTGACGGTACCAAAGCCGTTGCTGATGTACGCGCAGAGCTGGAAAAAATCCTCGGCTAATCGCGCCCGCTCACCCGGACTCTCCGGGTGAGAATCTTTCTCATCTTACCTATCACAGCAATGGGTTCCGTTTAACCGCTTTTACGCTACAATTACCAACCATTCAAAAGGTTAAGAGGCGTGAATGAGTCAGGCGAAAACCGGCATCCTGCTTGCCAATCTGGGCACTCCCGATGCCCCGACCCCCGAAGCGGTGAAACGCTATCTGCGGCAATTCTTGAGTGACAGACGCGTGGTCGATACGCCGCGTTTGTTGTGGTGGCCGCTACTTCGCGGTGTGATCCTGCCCATTCGTTCTCCCCGCGTCGCCAAACTCTATCAATCTGTGTGGATGGAAGAGGGCTCGCCGTTAATGGTTTACAGCCGCAGGCAGCAGCGGGCTCTGGCAGCACGCTTGCCGGACGTGCCGGTGGTGCTTGGCATGAGTTACGGTTCGCCATCGCTGGAAAGCGCGGTCGATGAACTGCTGGCACAAGAGGTCGAGCATATTGTGGTGCTGTCGCTCTATCCGCAATACTCCTGTTCTACCGTTGCCGCCGTGTGGGACGAGCTGGCGCGCATTCTGGCGAAAAAGCGCCATATTCCGGGCATCTCCTTTATTCGCGACTACGCCGATAATGCGGATTACATCGCTGCGCTTGCCAACAGCGTGCGTGCCTCGTTTGCGCAGCATGGCGAGCCGGATTTGCTGCTGCTCTCTTATCACGGTATTCCGCAGCGTTATGCGGCAGAAGGGGATGATTACCCGCAGCGCTGCCGCGATACGACGCGCGAGCTGGTGTCCGCGCTCGACTTACCGCCGGAAAAAGTGATGATGACGTTCCAGTCACGCTTTGGCCGCGAGCCGTGGTTGACGCCATACACCGATGAAACGCTGAAGATGCTAGGCGAGAAAGGTGTGAAGCATATTCAGGTGATGTCACCGGGCTTTGCAGCCGACTGCCTGGAAACGCTGGAAGAGATAGCCGTGCAAAACCGCGAATTCTTCCTTGAGGCCGGTGGCGAAAAATATGAGTACATTCCGGCGCTTAATGATTGTCCTGAACATATCGAGATGATGGTCAATCTGACCGCCAAATATCGCTGATCGCAGGGCGGGCTGAGAGTGTGTTAACATTCCCAGCCCGAATGTATAGCGCTTATTACAATCATGAAATTTCCCGGTAAACGTAAATCCAAACACTATTTCCCCGTTAATGCCCGCGACCCGCTGTTACAGCAAATTCAGCCCGAGAGCGAATCCGGTACATGTTGGGTTGTCGGTATCGACCAGACGCTGGTGGATATCGAGGCGAAAGTGGACGATGCGTTTATTACCCGTTACGGCCTCAGTGCAGGTCATTCGCTGGTGATCGCCGACGATGTCGCGGAAGCGCTCTACCAGGAACTGGTCAGTAACGATCTGATCACTCACCAGTTTGCGGGTGGCACCATTGGCAACACCATGCATAACTACTCGGTGCTGGCGGATGACCGCTCGGTGCTGCTTGGCGTCATGTGCGACAACGTGCAAATCGGCAGTTATGCCTACCGCTATCTGTGTAACACCTCCAGCCGTACCGACCTCAACTACCTGCAAGGGGTGGATGGGGCGATTGGGCGCTGTTTCACGCTGATTAGCGACAGCGGTGAGCGTACCTTCGCTATCAGTCCTGGCCATATGAACCAGTTGCGCCCGGAGAGCATCCCGGAAGCGGTGATCGCCGGGGCATCCGCGCTGGTACTCTCCTCTTACCTGGTGCGCTGTAATCCCGGCGAGCCGATGCCGGAAGCCACCATGCAGGCGGTGGCCTACGCTAAAAAGCATAACGTGCCGGTGGTGCTGACGCTGGGCACCAAATATGTGATTGCTGATAACCCGCAGTGGTGGCGCGATTTCCTTAAAGAGAACGTCTCGATTCTGGCGATGAATGAAGAGGAAGGCCACGCGCTTACGGGCGAAAGCGATCCGCTGCTGGCGGCTGATAAAGCGCTGGATTGGGTTGATCTCGTCCTGTGTACCGCAGGCCCAATTGGTCTGTATATGGCCGGTTTCACCGAAGATGAAGCGAAGCGCAAAACGCAGCATCCATTGTTGCCGGGGGCGATTGCCGAATTCAACCAGTACGAGTTCAGCCGTGCGCTGCGCCACAAAGATTGTGAACATCCGCTGCGCATTTACTCGCACATTGCGCCGTACATGGGCGGACCGGAAAAAATTATGAATACCAACGGCGCGGGCGATGGCGCGCTGGCGGCATTGCTGCATGACATTACCGCCAATAACTATCACCGCACCAACGTGCCGAACTCCAGCAAGCACAAATTCAACTGGTTGACGTATTCTTCGCTGGCGCAGGTGTGCAAATATGCCAACCGCGTCAGTTATCAGGTGCTGAACCAGCATTCGCCGCGTTTAACGCGCGGTCTGCCGGAGCGTGAAGACAGCCTCGAAGAGGCGTACTGGGAACGTTAAGATGATTGCCCGACGACGCCGGGCAGACAAGAAGATGAAACAAGGCCGGAGCCGCTTAAGCACCCCGGTCTTTTTTATTAACCCGTTACGGCTTCTTCGACCGGCGGTTTTTCCAGCAATGTCAGCATAGTGTTGGCGATTTCGCGCTCGCCCATGACCACCTGATTCGCGCCACGTTCGGTGATGTAATCCACTTCATCGTCGTAGTGCGCGCGGGCAATAATTTCAATATGCGGGCACTTCTCTCGCGCGGTGGCGACAATCTCCCCGGCTTCATAACCGTTTGGAATGGTCAGCAGCAGCCAGCGGGCGCAATCAAGATGCGCCAGGTTCATGATCTCTTCGTTGGCCGCATTGCCCAGCACTGCGCGAATACCGCGCTCACGCAGTTCATCCACGCGAGTACGTGAAGTTTCAATCACCACCAGCGGAATGCCCTGCGCCATCAGTTTTTCACCCAGCAGGCTGCCGACGCGGCCAAAACCTACCAGCAACGCGTGGTTGCAGATATCCACCGGGATCTGCTTCTCTTCTTCGATGGCCTCTTCCAGCGTTTGCTCTTCCAGCGTCTCGGTTTTATCGAGGTATTTTTCCAGCAGGGTAAACAGCACCGGGTTGAGCATAATCGACAGAATCGCGCCCGCCAGCACCAGATTTTGCCCGGCCTGCGGCAGCAGGTTCAGCGACATGCCGAGGCCCGCCAGAATAAAGGCGAACTCGCCGATCTGCGCAAGGCTTGCGGCAATGGTCAGCGCGGTGCGCGTCGAGTGACCAAACATGCGCACCAGCAGGAATGCGGCGACGGATTTACCAAAGATGATGATCGCCAGCGTAGCGAGCACCGCCAGCGGCTGCTCAATGAGCACCAGCGGATCAAACAGCATACCGACGGAGACAAAGAACAGCACCGCAAACGCGTCGCGCAGCGGCAGCGTATCGTGCGCCGCACGGTGGCTCAACTCGGATTCGTTCAGCACCATCCCGGCGAAGAACGCGCCCAGCGCGAACGAAACATCAAACAGCTCGACTGCGCCGAAGGCGATACCGAGCGCCAGCGCCAGCACGGAGAGCGTAAACAGCTCGCGTGAGCCGGTCGCCGCGCTGCGCGCCATGATCCACGGCACCAGACGGCGGCCAACCAGCATCATGATGGCGATAAAGGCCACCACTTTACCGATGGTGATACCCATATCCACCGCCAGCGATGCCAGCCCGACATTGCCTTTTTCCACCATTCCGGCGACAGCAGGCAGCAACACCAGCGTTAACACCATCACCAGATCTTCCACAATCAGCCAGCCGATGGCGATTTGCCCACGCTGGCTGTCGATAAGCTGCCGCTCCTCAAGCGCACGCAGCAGCACCACGGTACTGGCGGTGGAGAGACAGAGCCCAAAAACGATGCCGGTCATCAGTGACCAATCCAGCATTGCGGAAAGCGCCATACCCAGTAACGTCGCAACAGCAATCTGCGCGATCGCACCGGGAATGGCGATGGACTTTACCGCCATCAGATCCTTCAGTGAGAAATGCAGCCCGACGCCGAACATCAGCAAAATCACGCCCAGCTCCGCAAGCTCCGGTGCGAGTTGGGTATCGGCGACAAAACCCGGTGTAAACGGCCCGGACAACACACCCGCTATCAGGTAGCCCACCAGTGGCGAAATACGCAGTTTATTGGCAAGCATGCCGAGGATAAAAGCGAGCACAAGGCCGCCGACAATGGTGGTGATAAGCGGTGTGGCGTGATGCATTCCGTCTCCTTTCGTTGGTGCGTGGATCCCGCGGTTAAAAACCGACAACTGCGTTACAGTTTATGACAATTTTCGCCACTACGTTTATGAATAATTGTTGAATTATAAAGAAAATGGCGATTTAGCTGAAAAAAGATGGCCAGCGGGGTATCCGTTAAAGAAATCACGCGCCAGGCGCAGGCAGACAAGAGAAAGCAGCGGCCAAAGCACCACTTTGGCCGTGAGGAAATCAGCGTTGCGGGCGGTTATCGGGCAGGAATATGGTTAAAATACCGAGTAATGGCAGGAAAGCACATATTTTATAGACCAACTCAATACTGGTATGATCGGCAACCAGCCCCAACACAGCAGCGCCAAGGCCGCCCATCCCGAAGGCAAAACCAAAAAACAGCCCGGAAACCATGCCAATACGGCCTGGTAACAGCTCCTGCGCATAGACCAGAATGGCTGAAAAGGCGGAGGCGAGTACGAAACCAATAATCACCGTTAAAATCCCGGTCCAGAAGAGCGTTGCGTAGGGTAAAAGCAGGGTAAACGGCGCGACGCCGAGGATAGAGCCCCAAATCACATATTTTCTGCCAATCTTATCGCCCAGTGGCCCGCCAATGACCGTGCCTGCCGCAACCGCAAACAGGAAGATAAACAGATGCATCTGGGCATTTTGCACCGACAAATCAAACTTTTGCATTAAATAAAAGGTGAAATAGCTGCTAATGCTCGCCATATAGAAGTATTTCGAGAAAATCAGGATCAGCAGTACACAAACCGCTAGCACCACTTTATTACGCGGCAGCGGATTGATCACAGAAACGGGTTTTTTACCTTTATTCACCCGGTGCTGTGCAGCGTACCAGCGGCTTACCTGCATCAGCACAATAATCGCCAGCAGGGCAGCCAGCACAAACCAGGCAACATTGCCTTTGCCGTAAGGCGCAATGATCACTGCCGCCAGCAATGGCCCAAGCGAGGCACCAAAGTTGCCGCCGACCTGAAAGATGGATTGCGCCAGTCCGTGACGTCCGCCAGACGCCATGCGCGCCACGCGCGACGATTCCGGGTGGAAAACCGATGACCCCGTTCCTACCAGCGCGGCAGCAATCAGCACGGTGGTAAAACTCCCCGCCAGTGCCAGCAGCACCAGACCGCTTAGGGTGAAACACATACCGATGGGCAGCGACCACGGCATCGGGTGTTTATCGGTCAAATAACCAACCACTGGCTGGAGCAGCGAGGAGGCGACCTGAAAGGTCAGCGTGATAAAGCCAATCTGCACAAACGACAGGGAAAAATCGGCCTGCAACAGCGGATAAATCGCCAGCAGCAGCGACTGAATCATATCGTTGAGCAGATGCGAGAGGCTGATAGCGCCAAGAATACCGAACGAGGTGCGCGCAGCAGGCGATGTCTGCGACGTTTCACTGATTGCCATAAATACCACGTATGTTGTCAGAAGAGGTTAAGGATAAAGCACGGTAATGATTCTCTGATTACCATACCTTTGCTGAAAGTTTGAAGGAAGTTGCGATTCTGAATACATATTTGTCTATTATTTGCAGGCGCTGTAATTTCTCAGTTTATCAATGGGTCAGGGAGGGAAGCATGAGATTGTTAAAGAAGAGCATTACGCTGGGGCTGCTGGCGGCGATGGGCGTTGCCAGCTGGCAGGTACAGGCTTACGAGCAGAATAAGACCTATAACATCACCATTCTGCATACCAACGATCATCACGGTCATTTCTGGCGTAGTGATTACGGCGAATATGGTTTGTCTGCGCAGAAAACGCTGGTTGATGGCATTCGCAAAGAGGTGGCGGCCGAAGGCGGTAGTGTGCTGCTGCTTTCCGGCGGTGATATCAACACCGGGGTGCCGGAATCGGACTTGCAGGATGCTGAACCCGATTTTCGCGGCATGAACCTGATTGGCTACGATGCGATGGCCGTGGGTAACCATGAGTTCGACAACCCGCTTAGCGTACTGCGCCAGCAGGAGAAATGGGCCAAGTTCCCGTTCCTTTCCGCCAACATTTACCAGAAAAGCACCGGCGAGCGCCTGTTTAAGCCGTGGATGATGTTTAATCGCCAGGGGCTGAAAATTGCCGTTATCGGCTTAACTACCGACGACACGGCGAAAATCGGCAACCCGGAGTTTTTCACCGATATCGAATTCCGCAAACCGGCCGACGAAGCGAAGCTGGTGATTTCTGAGCTGAATCAAAACGAAAAACCGGATGTGATTCTGGCGACAACGCATATGGGCCATTACGACAACGGCGAGCACGGCTCGAATGCGCCGGGCGATGTCGAGATGGCACGCAGCCTGCCAAAAGGCGCGCTGGCAATGATTGTGGGTGGTCACTCACAGGATCCGGTCTGCATGGCGTCTGAAAATAAAAAACAGGTCGATTACGTGCCTGGAACCCCGTGTGCGCCGGATCAGCAAAACGGCATCTGGATTGTGCAGGCGCATGAGTGGGGCAAATATGTCGGCCGCGCGGATTTCCAGTTCCGTAACGGCGAGATGAAACTGGTACGTTACCAGTTGATTCCGGTCAACCTGAAGAAGAAAGTCACCTACGACAACGGCAAAAGTGAGCGCGTACTCTACACGCCGGAAATTGCCGAAAACCCGCAGATGCTCTCCCTGTTAACGCCGTTCCAGAACAAAGGTAAAGCGCAGTTAGAGGTGAAAATCGGTAATGCGAATGGTCATCTGGAAGGCGATCGCAGCAAAGTGCGCTTTGTGCAGACCAACCTCGCACATGTGATCCTTGCCGCGCAAATGGCGCGTACCGGCGCGGATCTGGCGGTGATGAGCGGCGGCGGCGTGCGTGACTCTATCGAAGCGGGCGACATCACTTACAAAGACGTGCTGAAAGTGCAGCCGTTCGGTAATACGCTGGTGTACGTCAACCTGACCGGTAAAGAGCTCACAGATTACCTCACCGCAGTGGCGCAGATGAAGCCGGACTCAGGTGCGTATCCACAGTTCGCCAACGTCAGTTTTGTGGCGAAAGGTGGCAAGCTGAATGATCTCAAAATCAAAGGCGAACCGGTCGATCCGGCTAAGAGTTACCGACTGGCGACGCTCAGTTTCAACGCAACCGGCGGTGATGGCTACCCACGCCTGGATGATAAAGCAGGCTATGTGAATACCGGCTTTATTGATGCTGAAGTGCTGAAAGAGTACATCCAGAAAAACTCACCACTGGATGTGAATGCTTACGAACCTAAAGGGGAGGTGAGCTGGCAGTAACCAGCTCCTCATCCGTCAATCGCGGCGGGCGATATCGGCAAATTTCGCGTCCAGCATTTTTGCCAGATCGCTCGCTGCCAGTTCAATATCCAGCCCGCGTTTGCCGCCGGAAACATAAATGGAAGCGAAGTCTTGCGCGGGGGCATCAATCAGCGTCGGCAGATGTTTTTTCTGCCCCAACGGGCTGATACCGCCCACCAGATAGCCAGTGGTGCGCTGGGCGACCAGCGGATCGGCCATATCGACTTTTTTCGCGCCAAGCGCTTTGGCGACTTTTTTCAGATCTAACTGCCCGGCAACCGGCGTGACCGCAACGGCAAGGTGTTTCATATCGCCATTGATCGCCACCAGCAGCGTTTTATAGACCTGATCGGCGTTCAGCCCCAGTTTGCGCACCACTTCATCACCAAAGTTGGTTTCATTGGGATCGTGATCGTAAGTGTGCACCTGAAAGGGAACCTTGTTTTTTTCGAGTAACTTCACGGCGGGTGTCATAATAATCCTTCTTACCACGGTCATCTCACGGCGCTTAGCATACGCCTGCTCGCGTGCGCGAAAATAGTACCATCTTGCGCTATTGCGCCGCTCTTTCGCGCAGCAGCGCCGGTAAATTCCCTTCGCCATACAGATGCAGGGCGCCCGCTGCCACTACATAGCGCCCTGGCGGCAGCGCAAATAAACGCTCGCACCACGCCTGGTTGCGCTGGTGCATCAACACATCATGCAGCGGCTGGCTGAACGTTGATGGCAGCGTCAGTTCATCTTCCGCAGGCGGATTTTCCAGCCACCAGCTCATCATCACCTGTAATAAACGCGCATTTTCATGCCAGTGAGTCAGGGTATCCTGCAACAGTTCATTTCCTTCGTCCGGCAACTTGCGCAGGATATCCAGCTGGCTGCTGGTGCCTTCCAGTTCCATGACTTTCACCTGATATTGCTGCGCCGCCTGCAACAACTGGTAGTCGATGCCGTACTCCGGGCGTAACCCCAGCCGCTGCGCCTGCGTGGCTTGCAACACCAGCGCGATATGCCAGGCTGGACGCTGGTCGAATTCATCTCTGTGAAGCGACAGGGTTTGCAGCATGTTGTCGAGTTGGGCAAGAAGTTCTGCGGGAAGGCGCTGTTCGAGCGGTTCGGCGGGTGGCAGATTGTCGAACGGTGAATCCGACCCGGCGATATCCGCTTCCACGATGAGCGCGTCGGCATCGCGCAGTTTTTGCAGCAGTTGCGTCGGGAGCGGCGACATGCCGTAGGTGCCCATGTGAATACTGCCCACCAGATGCAGATGGCGACCGCCGGGTAAATCCACATCCAGTGCAGGCCAGCGGTAATGAGGCACACGAAGCGCAAGAAAAAAGGTTTTCAATCGTTGAAACAGGCTCATACGCGCTTCCAGAGTGAAAAATCTCATGCTAGCGCGCGCGGCCAGAAGGTGCAAACCCCGCCGGATAAACGGCGGGGTTGTGGCATTTACTGATGGGGTTTAAAGCGCAATAACCGGTTGGCGTTGCTGACCACGGTAATGGACGAGAGCGCCATTGCCGCGCCTGCGACCACCGGGTTGAGCAATGTGCCGGTCAGCGGCCAGAGAATGCCTGCCGCAATCGGAATACCCAGCGAGTTATAAACAAACGCGCCGAGCAGGTTCTGTTTCATGTTGCGCAGCGTCGCTTTGGAGATTGCCAGCGCATCGGCAACGCCCAGCAGGCTGTGGCGCATCAGCGTGATGGCGGCGGTTTCAATTGCCACATCGCTGCCACCGCCCATGGCGATACCCACATCCGCCTGCGCCAGCGCGGGGGCGTCGTTAATCCCGTCCCCGACCATCGCCACCTGGCGGCCCTGCTGTTGCAGATTTTTGATCGCCTCGGCTTTGCCGTCCGGCAGCACGCCGGCGATCACCTCATCAATACCGGCCTCTCTGGCGATGGCATTGGCGGTGGTGGGGTTGTCACCGGTCAGCATCACCAGGCGGTAGCCTTCACGGTGCAGACGTTGCAGCGCATCAATGCTGTCTTCGCGTAGCGGATCGCGGATCGCCAGCAGCGCCACGGCTTTCCCGTCAATCGCCAGCAGTACCGGCGTGGCGCCCAGGCTTGCCTGAGCATTAAGCTCATCGTCAAGCGCGCTCGTATCCACGTTTTGTTCAGCCAGCAGCGCCTGGTTGCCAAGCAGCACACTGTGCCCGTCAACCTCACCGCTCACGCCCAGCCCGCGCAGTGTACGGAACTGACTGACCACCGGCAGCGTTTCCGCGCCTGCTTTTTCAATAATCGCTCGCGCCAGCGGATGGCTGGAACCTTGCTCCAGTGCCGCCGCCAGGCGCAGTGCCGTCGCCTCGTCGAAATCCAGCGTTTTCACGCTCACCACTTCCGGTTTGCCGCGCGTCAGGGTGCCGGTTTTATCAAATACGATGGTATCGAGCGTGCTGGCGCGTTGCAGCGCATCGGCATCGCGAACCAGCACGCCAAACTCCGCCGCGCGACCGACGCCGGAGATAATCGACATCGGCGTTGCCAGCCCCAGAGCACAAGGGCAGGCGATGATCAGCACCGTGGTGGCGATGACCAGCGTATAGACAATTTGCGGCGCGGGACCGAAAAAGTACCAGATAGCGCCGCTGAACAAGGCGATAGCGACCACCGCTGGCACAAACACGGCGGAAATGCGATCGGCAAGCTGGCCGATCTCCGGCTTACTGCTTTGTGCCTGGCGCACCATACGAATAATGCGCGACAGCGTGGTGTGGCTGCCGACGGCGCTGGCGGTAAACAGCACGCTGCCGTCCTGCACCACCGTCCCGGCATGAATGCTCTCGCCGGTGCTTTTTTCCTGTGGCACCGGTTCGCCGGTAAGCATGGCTTCGTCGAACCAGGCTTCACCCTGGCTGATTTCACCGTCTACCGGCACACGATCGCTGGTCGTCAGGCGCAGCGTCATGCCAGGCTGCACTTCCGCCAGCGGTATGTTTTTCTCGCCGTCGGCGGTGATCACGCGTGCGGTTGGCGGGGTTAAATCTAATAACCGCTCAAGCGCTTTAGACGAACGCTGGCGCGCGCGGGCTTCCAGCATATGGCCGAGGTTAATCAGACCGATGATCATTGCGCTGGCTTCGTAATAGAGGTGCCGGGCTTCCATCGGGAACCACTGCGGCCAGATATTGACGCTCATGGAGTAGAGCCAGGCCGCGCCAGTGCCGAGTGCCACCAGCGTATCCATGGTCGCCGTGCCGTTACGCAGGCTTTTCCAGGCGCTGGTGTAAAAATGGCCGCCCGCCACGATCATGACCGCTAACGTGACAACACCGAGCACCAGCCACAGCGAGCGGTTGGTGTCGGTGACCATCATGTTATCGCCGATCATGCCCCACACCATGATCGGCACGCCAACCAGCAGCGCGACAATCGCCTGCCAGCGGAAGCGTTTCATGGTGGCGAGCGCGGTTTCCTGCTGGCGCTCGCGGCGTTTGATGTCGTCTTCAATGGCTTCCGCGCCGTAGCCTGCGTTCTCTACGGCGCTGACTAATTCAGCGGCGGGGGCACTGCCCATTACCAGCGCGGTGCGCTCCGCCAGATTGACCCGTGCCTGCGTAACGCCCGGTACGGCCTGTAAGGCCTTTTGCACCCGGGAGACACAGCTGGCGCAGCTCATGCCGTTGATCAACAGCTGTTGGCTGTCATCAAGTTCGCTGGCTGCCGGAAGCTCAGGTGTGGCCGCTGTCAGTGCTTCCGACGGGAGTGATGACTCTGCCAGCGGTTTAGCCTTTGGGTGGCTTAAGCTCGCACCGTATCCGGCTTCTTTGATGGTTTCGATCAACGCGTCAGCGCTGGCGCTGCCGGTGACTTCCGCACGTTCAATGGTGACGTCTGCCTGTTCAACATCCGGGCGTTTTTCCAGGCTCTCTTTGACGCGTTTTACGCAGTGGCCGCAGGAGAGGCCATCCAGGTCTAGCGCTATGGTATGAGACATACTCAATCTCCTTGGTTGTGGTGCTTCAATAGTGACTGTGTAGAAGCTTAAACCTTCCATCAAGGGGAAGGTCAAGGTTTTATCATGACAAAGAAGCGATGGGGTTGCCATAAACGACAAACCCCGCACAAGGCGGGGTTTGCTTATTACCGGCGGGGTAAAACTCAACCATATTTACGGGCAAATTCCTGATCGGAGTTGCACAGGTAAATAATAAATTCGATGAAAGAGATGATCGCCGGAATAAAGGTCCAGCAAAACAGAAGATAAAGGATCCCCTGCCATGGTTTCCCTAAATAAAATTTATGCGCGCCAAATCCACCTAAAAAGAAGGCAAACAGCGCAGCAGAAATTCGGCTTTTCTTCCCGGCGGTGTTCTGTGGCGCGCCGCACTGCGGGCAAGCCACCGCTTCTTTATGTATTTGCTTTCCGCAACCACGGCAAAACGCCATATCACTCATAACCACTCCTGTGTGTAAATCATTTATCATTCTTAGAAATATCCGGCCACATGTTATAGCGAAGCGGCAAGGTGGGTAAATAAAAAACCATTAACAATATGGATATATTTGTTTTATTACATGGCGCCCATTTATAGTGATTAACTCAGGTTCTGGCAGTAAGGGGGAAACGTGAATATCAGCGATGTGGCAAAAAGAACCGGTTTAACCAGTAAAGCGATTCGTTTCTATGAAGAGAAAGGGCTGGTGACACCGCCGCTGCGCAGCGAAAACGGCTATCGCAGCTACAACCAGCAACACCTGAATGAGCTGACGCTGCTGCGCCAGGCGCGGCAGGTGGGGTTTAATCTCGAAGAGTGCGGCGAGCTGGTGAATCTGTTTAATAACCCGGCCCGGCATAGCGCAGATGTTAAAGCGCGCACGTTACAGAAAGTGGCTGAAATCGAGCGGCATATTGGCGAACTGCAACAGATGCGTGTGCAACTGCTGGCTCTGGCGGATTCCTGCCCCGGCGACGACAGCGCCGATTGCCCGATTATTGATAACCTTTCTGGCTGCTGTCACCACGCGAAGGGTTGAGCATAAATGTCACCGTGCCGCGATACCACGGGGAGGCGGCGAGTTGCTGCTCTTCGCTGATATCACGCACGCCGTTCTGCACCAGCCCCAGTTTAAACGGGATGCGTAACGTTAAAAGTGCGGGCAGATAGGCGGTGTAATTCGCCACGGTGCTGCGTCCCTGATAGCTCTGCACTACCAGTTCATCCACCGGCAATGCGTTAAGGGTTTGCACGCTGCCGGTTTTCGCCCAGTCCAGCAATCCGGTGACGCCCAGCGCGTAGTCTGCTGGCAGCGTCTGGCGTAGACGATGCAAAAACAGCGCGTAATCGCCAAGGCGATGGGTGGCGGCATCGAAATCCACCTGCAACCCGACGACATGGTTTCCCGCCGCTTGCCAGCGAGCTAACAGCCGGGTAAGACGTAACAACAGCGCATCCGGCACGTCCAGCGTGGTAAAACGCACCGTGAGCCAGATGCGCGGAAACGTAAGCTGGTTGACCGGTAGCCCTTTACGCTCAAACACAGTTTGACCGGCAACGGTGACGACATCGCCCTGATGCAGGTAGACAATGTCGGCATCACGCAGCGTTTGCGTGGGTCGCACGCCAGACCATAACCAGTACGCTGCTTTCCCCTGAGCGAATAACGCCGAAGGAAAAAGCAGCGCGCCTGCCAATGCCATTACCAGTAATATTTGAGCTCTTTGGCCCATACGCTTCCCGGATAACGGCTTTTCAGTTGCTGGAACCATGCTTTACGCACGGATTTATCCACGTCTTCGCCGCCGCAATCGTTATAACCGGAGGGGGCATAACACATCACGGCGCGATACAGTGCGTAGCTCTTATCCTCCGGCTCGGCTTTGGCGTCGTTGATAACCTGCTGATACCAGGCCAGACGATGCGCGACGCCGGGGGCAGTTTTAAGTTTTGTTGCGTCGTCCAGCGCGTCGTTACCCCACTGGTCGGTTTCCCGGTTAACGCGGGTTTGCGTGATGCGGAAAAACTCACCCAGGCAGTTCATCGCATGGCCATCCTGCGCTTTCTGGCTCAGAGTGGTGACCGTTTTTTCCAGCGCTGCGCAGACATAAATGCTCTCTTTGTCGGTGCCTTTCCAGCCAAATGCACTCAGGTTGACGTCATCAAACGCCTCGCCAGTGACCGGCGGTGCGATTGCGTCGATCCGTTTTTTGTCTTGTAACCAGTCGGCGTAATGCCCTTCGGTTAAATCGCGCGTCAGCAGCGTGTGCAGCGCAATGGTGCGCTCTTCGTTATTCGGACCGTTGCTGGCTTGCTGGCGCAGCAACTCGCGTGGTGCTTTGGTTTTCAGCACTAAGGAACGGTAACGCAGATTCGTGACCTTGCTGTCTGGAGCAAAAATCTGCGCCAGCGCGTCGCTTTCCACCAGCGTTGCCGCCAGTTTGGCCTGCAGCAACTGCTGCTGTTCGACATCTTTGCTCAGATCCAAAAGATGTAGCCAGTGCGCTTTGGCGTCCGGCCACTGTTTTTGCGCCATCAGCGCTTCGCCGTACAGCACTTGTTCGCTAAACGCGAGGATATTGTGCGGTGCCAGCGTTTGCGCCGGGGTGATGGCGCTGCGCACGGTGGCGTAATCCTGTTTGCTGAAAGCCAGCTTCAGACGCAGGTAATTCCACAGATCGCCACGTTTATTTTTGTCGAAAACGGCTTTGATGCTGTCGAGCCAGGCTTGATCGATACAGGGATGCTTTTCATCACATTTGTTATCGCGCAGGCGGCGCAGCGTCAGGATAAACGTCATCAGCGAGGCATCCGGCGTGCTTATAAAATCATCACCGCCCCATTCGAGGAGTTTGTTGTCGCTTTCATTCACCAGCGCGATTAACGCATCACTGCTGGCCGTCTGTGCCAGCGCCTGTTCGTAGAGCGCCGCCAGCGCATTCCAGTCCTGCAAATACCAGTTGATGCGGCGCAACATCCCCTGCGCCGATTCTGCGTAGCGACCCTGCGGCCAGCTTTTCAGATAATAAAGCGCCGCATCCCGCGCTTTCTGCGCCTGGGCTTTATCTACTTTTGTAACGTCAAAATCGCCATATTCACCGTTGGCATTAGCGCTACTGGCGTTGAGCGCGGTGCGCATCAACATATAGCTGGCCGTTTCGGCAAGCCACGGCTGCGGGTTGCTGGCGAGCGAAGTAAAATCCTGCGCTGCGGCCTCATAATCACCGGCATAGAAAGCGTTAGCGCCGTGTAAATAGGTACGGAAACCAAGAGCAACTGAACCTTCCGGGAAGCTCAGCGAATCAATGATGACTTCACCGCGACCGTCCGCCGCCGTCCGCGCTTGCGCCAGCGCCAGGCGCTGTTCCGGCGTCAACGCCGTTTCGTCCAGCAGGGCGGCGAAAAAGCCAGAAAGTGTCTCGTTATTGCGCGATACAAAACGGTTTTCCATCTCATCGGATTCAAACCCTTCGCCAGTTGCTGTCTGCTCCGCGTCACCTTCGGCGATCAGGCGCAACAGTGCCGGAGGAATTTGATCATCAGGTTTGATGCCCAGCGCTTTCATTTGCTGGCGCAGGGTGTCGTCACTGGAAACGGGTTCCGCCGTTGCTGCCGGGGCGGTAGTGTCATCGTGATGAATACCGAAATAGAAGCTTCGGCTGCGCGTGAAATCTTGCGGTACGGGCTGGCGCAGTGGCAAAAATCCTTTTTGCTCATCCACCAGGCGCAGCAGGTTATCACGGGTATCGGTATCAATGCCCAACACCGGCGGGCTGGTGATGAAACATCCCGTGCTCCCCCATGTGCAGCTATCGATATCAGACGACGCCAGCACGGGTGCGCTGGCGGTAAAGGAGAGACACAAGCCCAGCGCGAGGCGACGGCGTTTTATCATTCCCTGAATCCTTGCGTTATTGTTATTCGTTTACGGCTTTGATGCGTAAGGTGATGCCTTCAACGGCCGTTACCTCAACGCGCGTTCCGGCAGCGAGATCGTCGTCGGCGCTGACCGGCCACGAACTGTCGCCCACACGCATATGGCCTCGACCGTTCACCAGTGCGTTATCAAGCTGGAAGCGGCGGCCGATGAGCTGTTGCCCACGCAGATTCAGCGACGCGTCGGCGGGTTTTTGCTGTTTTACCCGCCGCGAAAGCCATTGCCACCACAGCCAGGCGGCCAGCATGGTCAGCACGGCGAACAGTACACCCTGCCACTCCCAGCCGAAGGGAATAACCCACGCCAGCAACCCGGTGACCACCGCCGCGACGCCGCTCCACAACAGATAGCCGTTACCGCCCAGCATTTCCGCAGCCAGCAACAGGCCGCCGAGCACCAGCCAGGCGAGGTGTGTATGTTCGAGCAGCAGTGCGGCAATCATTTTTTACGCTCGCCGGCGCTGTCTTTCACCAGTTCGGCGATCCCGGCGATCGAGCCCATCAGGCTGCTGGCATCCAGCGGCATCATGACCACTTTGCTGTTGTTCGCCGAACCAATTTGTTGCAGCGCGTCGGTATATTTCTGCGCGACGAAGTAATTCACCGCCTGAATATCCCCGGCGGCAATCGCTTCAGACACCATTTGTGTGGCGCGGGCTTCTGCTTCTGCTGAACGTTCACGTGCTTCCGCCTGCAGGAATGCCGACTGGCGATCGCCCTCCGCTTTCAGGATCTGCGACTGTTTTTCCCCTTCGGCTTTGAGGATCTCCGCCTGGCGGATCCCCTCGGCTTCAAGAATGTAAGCGCGTTTGGTACGTTCCGCTTTCATCTGCGCATTCATTGAGGCGATCAATTCCGCCGGTGGGCGCACATCGCGGATTTCAATACGCGTGACTTTCACGCCCCACGGATTGGTGGCTTCATCCACAATATGCAGCAGACGCGTATTGATGCTGTCACGTTGTGAGAGCATTTCGTCCAGCTCCATTGAGCCGAGTACGGTACGGATGTTAGTCATGGTCAGGTTGATGATCGCCAGTTCCAGGTTGCTCACCTCATAAGCGGCGCGCGGGGCGTCGATCACCTGAATAAAGCACACCGCGTCAATGGTGACGTTGGCGTTGTCTTTGGAAATAATTTCCTGCGAGGGGATATCGAGAACCTGTTCCATCATATTGATCTTACGACCAATACGATCCATAAACGGCACCACCAGGCTTAAACCCGGCTGCAGCGTGCGGGTGAAACGGCCAAAGCGTTCCACGGTCCACTGGAAGCCTTGCGGGACGATTTTTACACCGGAGATAACCACCACCAGCGCGACGAAGATAAGAACCAGAATGACGATTGGCATCAAAAAAACCTCCTGTTTAATTTGATGCCATCTTAGCCCGAATTAGCGATTAAAACAGCGCGATCGCCAAATTTAGCAGGGGAATTAGTAGAGCAGGGAGTAGAGCTGGCGGCGGTATTTCGATGCCAGCGCGTCGCCGGTGCCGAGCGCGGCCAGGATCTCTTGCAGCATTTTGCGCGCTTCACCATTAGCCGCCGCCAGATCTTTGCGCAGATGGCTAAACAGCAGTTCCAGCGCTTCTTCATTGCGGCCCACCTGGTGCAGTTGCAGCGCCAGTTGTGTAGCCAGCAGCGCGTCCTGCGGGTTATCTGCAACTTGCTGTTGCAACTGCTGGATCTCCGGCGTATCCGCGGCCTTCTTCAGCAGCTCGATCTGCGCGATAAGCCCCTGATAACGGGTATCCTGATCCTGTAACGGAACCGCTTTCAGTGCCGCTTCGGCTTCATCCGCGCGGTTCAACACAATCAGTGTTTCCGCCAGCAGCAGCGTGATTTCGCTGTTTTGCGGCGCCAACTGGCTGGCCTCTTTCAGTAGCGGCAGCGCGTCGATATGCTTGCCTTCCTGCACCAATTGCATGGCCTGCTGCGCTTTCAACTCCTCTTCGCGCGGCAGCACTTTATCCAGCAGCGCGCGAATCGCTTCTTCAGGCTGTGGTCCCTGAAAACCGTCAACCGGCTGGCCATTCTGGAACAGGTAAACAGTTGGAATGGCGCGTAAGCCAAATTGCGATGCCACCATCTGCTCTGCGTCGCAATCGACTTTCGCCAGGATAAATTGCCCGTTGTACTGGGCGGCGAGGTTCTCCAGCACTGGCGTCAGTTGCTGACAGTGCTGGCTGCGTTCGGACCAGAAATAGAACAGCACCGGCGTGGCAACGGATTGCTCAAGCACCTGTTGCAGGTTCATTTCGGTAATATTGACAATATTCTTTGCAGACATACTAAGTTCTCTTTATTTCACTGTTTCGTCATACATGGGGGACAGGCTTCGCGCCTTCAACTCACCCGTGCAAAATTTTATCCATCATGCGCGTCGGCAGCAGGCGTTTTAAAAAGGTCACCGCCCATGTCACCAGCGTTACCGGGTAGCGCACTTTCGGGTTGCTGCTCTCAAAAGCATGGCGCACTTTGGCGACGACCGCTTCCGGCCCCAGCGTAAAACGTGCGGCGATGCCTGGGTTTTCCACCGGTTTATCGCTTTGTGTCTGATTCACGTTGTCGGTAAAGCGCGTACGGATCGGGCCGGGTTCAATCAGGCTCACTTTGATGCCCGTATGGCGTAGCTCCATTCGCAAAGCGTCCGACCAGGCTTCCAGCGCATACTTGCTGGCGGCATAAGCGCCGCGCCCAGGCGTTGAGATTAGCCCCATCACCGAGGAGGTCATTACTATGCGCCCCTCGTCGTGCGGCAACATCGCAGGCAGCAACAGCATGGTGAGCTGGTGAGTGCCAAAAAAGTTACTGGAAAACTGTTGTTCCAGCTGTTCGCGGCTGATGGTATCGAGCGGGCCATAAACACCGTATCCGGCGTTATTGAAGATCCCATACAGGCGATTGTCGGTCAGCGCTATCACTTCGGCGGCGGCGCGTATCACGCTTTGCGCGTCGTCAAGATCGAGCAAAATGCCGGTAAAGCCTTCGCTTACCATCCGGGCGACATCGTCCGGTTTACGGCAGGCCGCCAGCACGCGAAAACCCTGACGCTTCAGTTCGCGTGCGCTTTCCAGCCCGATACCGCTGGAACATCCTGTTATTAAGACTGCTTTTTGCATAACTTTACCTGGGGGCGTGCCTGAACAATCAGGAGTCGTGGTTAACTAAAGGCGCCAGTCGCGTTGCCATCCAGTCTGCAATAAACGGCTGCGCATCGCGGTTGGGATGGATGCCATCATCCTGCATCCATTGCGGTTTTAGATAGACCTCTTCCATAAAAAATGGCAGCAGAGGAACATCCAACTCCTTGGCAAGCTTAGGATAAATGGCGCTAAAGGCTTCATTATAGCGGCGACCGTAGTTGGCAGGGAGCCGAATTTGCATTAACAACGGTTGCGCGTTGGCGGCTTTCACCGCCTGCACCACCTGGCGCAGCGTTTGCTCTGTTTGCTGCGGCGCGAAACCGCGCAGACCATCGTTACCGCCCAGCTCCACCAGAACCCAGCGCGGTTGATGCTCTTTTAGCAGTGCAGGCAGGCGCGCCAGCCCTTGCTGCGAGGTGTCGCCGCTGATGCTGGCATTGATGACCGTCGGTTTTTGCTGCCATTTGTCATTGAGCAGCGCAGGCCACGCGGCATTCGCTGCCATGCGATACCCGGCGCTCAGACTGTCGCCAAGAATCAGTAACGTGTCCGCCGCCACGGCGCGAAAGGTTAACAAAAACAAAAACAGGAAGGGCAAATGCCAGCGGAAAACATTGTTGAAGTTCATCATCTTAAGAAGTCCGTCGGTCAGGGGGAGCATGAGCTTTCCATCCTTACCGGAGTTGAGCTGGTTGTCAAACCAGCCGAGACCATCGCCCTGATTGGCGAATCCGGCTCCGGCAAGTCTACTTTATTAGCGATCCTCGCCGGGCTGGATGACGGTAGCAGCGGCGAAGTGAACCTGCTTGGCAAGCCTCTGCATACGATGGATGAAGAGGCGCGCGCGCAGCTGCGTGCGCAAAATGTCGGCTTTGTTTTTCAATCTTTTATGCTCATTCCCACGCTAAATGCGCTGGAAAATGTCGAACTCCCGGCCTTGCTGCGCGGCGAAAACAGCAGTGAAAGCCGCAGTAGCGCGAAAGCGTTACTGGAAGAGTTGGGGCTGGATAAACGGCTGGATCATCTGCCAGCACAACTCTCCGGCGGCGAACAGCAGCGGGTGGCGCTGGCTCGCGCGTTTAATGGCCGTCCGGCAGTGCTGTTCGCCGATGAACCCACCGGTAATCTCGACAGGCAAACCGGCGACAAGATCGCTGATTTGCTCTTTTCCATGAATCAACAATATGGCACCACGCTGCTGTTAGTGACGCACGATCCGCAGCTTGCTGCGCGTTGCGACCGGCGGCTGCGGCTGGTCAATGGTGAACTGCGGGAGGATGCATGATAGCCCGTTGGTTCTGGCGCGAATGGCGCTCGCCGTCGCTGCTGATTGTCTGGATGGCGCTAAGTCTGGCGGTGGCTTGCGTGCTGGCGCTCGGCAACATCAGCGATCGCATGGAAAAAGGGCTTAGCCAGCAGAGCCGGGAATTTATGGCGGGCGACAGAGCGTTGCGCAGCTCTCGTGAAGTCCCCCAGGCGTGGCTGGATGAAGCGCGAAAAACAGGGCTGCGAGTCAGCGAACAGATCAGTTTTGCCACCATGACGTTTGCCGGCGACACGCCGCAATTAGCCGATGTGAAAGCCGTTGATAACATTTACCCCCTTTATGGTGAGCTGCAAACCAGCCCGGCGGGGTTAAAACCGCAAGCGGGAACAGTGTTACTGGCACCACGTTTAATGGCGCTGCTCAATTTGAAAATCGGCGATTCTATTGATGTGGGCGATGCCACATTGCGTATCGCCGGGGAAGTGGTGCAGGAGCCGGATTCAGGCTTTAACCCTTTTCAGATGGCACCACGTCTGTTGATGAATATCGCCGATGTGGCGAAAACCGGCGCGGTGCAGCCAGGTAGCCGCGTCAGCTGGCGGGTGAAATTTGGCGGTACGCCCGCGCAGTTAGATGCATACGAAAAATGGCTGTTGCCACAGTTAAAACCGGAGCACCGCTGGTACGGGCTGGAGCAGGATGAGGGTGCGCTGGGCAAATCCTTGCAGCGTTCGCAGCAGTTCCTGTTGTTATCCGCGCTTTTAACGCTGCTGCTGGCGATAGCCGCCGTCGCGGTAGCGATGGGGCACTATTGCCGCAGCCGCTATGATTTGGTTGCGGTACTGAAAACCCTGGGCGCGGGCCGTGCGCAATTACGCAAACTGATTGTCGGTCAGTGGTTAATGGTACTGGCGCTGTCCGTGGTGACCGGTGGCGCTATCGGGCTGGTATTCGAAAGCGTATTAATGGTGCTGCTCAAGCCAGTGCTGCCTGCCGCGCTGCCACCCGCCAGTTTGTGGCCGTGGCTGTGGGCCGTCGGGGCGATGGTGGTGATTTCACTGCTGGTGGGGCTGCGACCCTATCGCTTGCTGCTGGCGACGCAGCCGCTGCGCGTATTGCGACGTGATGCGGTGGCCAACGTCTGGCCGCTAAAGTTCTACGTACCGGTGATCTGCGCGGTAGCCGTGCTGCTACTCGCCTGGCTGATGGGCGGCAGTATGCTGTTATGGGCCGTGCTGGCGGGCGCTGTGGTGCTGGCATTGCTGTGCGGCGTGGTGGGCTGGCTGCTGCTTAATGTGCTCAAACGCCTGACATTCAAAGCGCTACCGCTGCGTCTTGCGGTGAACCGGCTGCTGCGCCAGCCGTGGTCAACGCTGAGCCAGCTTTCGGCGTTTTCGCTCTCCTTTATGTTGCTGGCGATGTTGCTGGTGCTGCGCGGCGATCTGCTGGACAGGTGGCAACAGCAGTTACCGCCGGAAAGCCCGAACTACTTTTTAATCAATATCGCACCGGAGCAAGTGACACCGCTGAAAGCGTTTCTTTCGCAGCATCGTGTTGCTCCAGAGGCGTTCTACCCGATCGTGCGGGCAAGGATGACGCAAATTAACGGCCAGTCAACGGAGGGTAACCAGGATGAGGCGCTGAACCGCGAACTCAATCTCACCTGGCTTCAGCAGCGACCGGATCATAACCCGGTCACCGCCGGAAGCTGGCCGCCAAAAAACGGGGAAGTCTCTGTTGAGGAGGGGCTGGCGCAGCGGTTAGGCCTGAAGCTGGGCGATTCCGTGACGTTTATGGGCGATACGCAGGAATTCAGCGCCACAATCAGCAGCCTGCGCAAAGTTGACTGGGAAAGCCTGCGGCCAAACTTCTTCTTCATCTTCCCCTCGGGTGCGCTGGATGGCCAGCCGCAGAGTTGGCTCACCAGTTTCCGCTGGCAGAACGGCAATGGCATGTTAACGCAACTGAACCGGGAGTTCCCGACCATCAGCCTGCTGGATATTGGCGCGATTTTAAAACAGGTCGGTCAGGTGCTTGAGCAGGTAAGCCGGGCGCTGGAAGTGATGGTGGTGCTGGTCACGGCCTGCGGTGTGTTGCTGCTGCTCGCGCAGGTACAAGTCGGTATGCGTCAGCGTCACCAGGAGCTGGTAGTTTACCGCACGCTCGGCGCGGGCAAGTGGCTGCTGCGAACCACGTTGTGGTGTGAATTCGCGCTGCTGGGGCTGGTCTCCGGGCTGGTCGCGGCGATGGGCGCGGAAACCGCGCTGGCGGTGCTGCAAACGAGGGTGTTTGATTTCCCATGGGAGCCGGACTGGCGTTTGTGGACCACGTTACCGTTGTGCGGCGCGCTGTTGCTTTCGCTGTGCGGCGGCTGGCTTGGCGCGCGTTTCCTTAAAGGAAAAGCGCTGTTTCGTCAATTCAGTAATTAATCCCTTCATCAATATTTGCTCAACGAAACGCATGCCGATAATTCTATCGGTGTGCGTCTGTTTCAAAGTGTAAAAGTTCCCCTGGCAATTGTTTACCAGCACAAAACAACAAAAAAACCCCACCAAATAGAAGCTTTTAGACGTTAATATTTCGCCGCTAGTAACTTACTAGTGGTGTCTATCCATCAAGGAAAAACCATGAAAATAAAAACAACCGCTCTGGCGACAGCCATCGGCGCAGCAGTGGCATTGACGTCTTTCGCAACTCAGGCGGAAATTACTGTACTTAAGCAAGATCCGCAGGCTGGCAATCCGTTAAGCCGCCTGAACTTCACCGTTGGTGGTTCTATTCGTCCGCAATTCGATAACATGATGGGCGACGGTGATAAACACTCATACAAACGTAATGGTTACGACGGTGGTACCCGTTTCCGTTTCGCGACTGATTACTACCTGTTCGATGATATTAGCTGGGTTAACTACTACGAACTGGGCGTGAACATTCCGGCGCTGTTCGACTGGGACAGCCACTATGCAGACGGCGCGCATAACACCACTCGCCGTATGCTCTACACTGGTCTGAAAAGTAAGACCTGGGGTACCATGACCTTCGGCCAGCAGAACAGCGTGTACTACGATGTGGTTGGTGCGAAAACCGATATCTGGGATTACGACATGAAAGCCCAGGCTTCCGGTAACGGTATCAATGGCGATTACGACGGTTCTTACCGTTCACGTAAGATGCTGAAATACAAAAACACCTTTGGTGATGCTGACATTTATGCTTCCTACCTGTTCTCTGATAACGATCTGCTGCGTGGCAATGGCCTGCGTTACAAACGTAAAGGCGGCGGTTCTCTGGGCGTGGATTACCACATTGCCAAAGACCTGACATGGGGTACGGCGTGGAACTACACCCAGGCTGATATGCGCAACGTCAACACCGGCGGCAGCGATACCTATAGCCAGAATATCTATGGCACAGCGCTGAGCTGGACGCCGGATAACTGGACCTTTTCCTTCGGTGGCGGCTGGTACGAAAACTATCTGACCACCGGTAAAAAAGATGTTCATAACTACTTCGCGGGCGACGCGTGGGGTATTGAATACTTTGCCGGTTACAAAATCCCGGTCGGCCAGTACGCGCTTAAATATGTACAGCCGTACGTCATGGGTGACCGTCTGCAATACACCACGGGTCGTGATTACCAGCGTATCGATAACGGCGTGGGTGTAACCTTCCAGCTGGATTACGGTTTCCGTGTCGATTACGAACACGTATTCACCTCCAGCACCGACGACCTGGGCGACATGAACATCGTTCGTCTGCGTTACGACTTCTAAGAAGTCTGCATCCGCCGGGTTTAACGCTTCGTTTAAATCCGGCATTGCTTAGCAATAAAAAGCATAACGAGAGGCTGGAAAACCCATTAAGGGCAGGGCTTTTCGTTATGCTTCATCGCCTTACCCTGCAAAGATCTCTCCGCCATTCAGTGACATAGTTCACAGCATGTTGAATTTATTTCAATTACCGCTGCGCTGTGTTTATGCCATCTTATTCAGCAGCCTTATCAATCAAGTGAAAATGGAACGCGCCGCACTGTACGTCGCGTCACACAACATCTCAACTCGTTAGGGAGAATTTATGGGACGTCGTCTCAGCTTGCGCGCGACCTTCGGCGCATTACTTCTGGCCTGCGGCTTACCGTTTGCTCATGCCAGCAGCGATCCGCACACCATTGTTTTCGGCGTCGCGCCTGGACCCTATGGCGATATGGTGAAACAGGCGATTGCGCCGTCGCTAAAAGAGAAAGGTTATAAAGTAGTGGTGCGTGAATTTAGCGATTACGTACAGCCAAATATGGCGCTGGCGAACGGCAGCATTGATGCCAACCTGTTCCAGCACAGCCTCTATTTTGACAAATTCACCGCCGATAAAGGCCTGAAATTAACTAAGCTGATTACGGTGCCGACGGCGGGCATGGGCTTTTATTCACGCAAAATCAAAAGCCTGGATGAATTGAAAAAGGGTGATATTGTCACGCTCTCCAATGACCCGACTAACCTGGCGCGCGGGCTGCGTTTCCTGCAATCGCTCGACCTCATCACTATCAAAGATAACATCGACCCGACTAAAGCCTCCGAGCGCGATATTGCCAGCAACCCGAAAGGGCTGGTGTTTAAACCGCTGGAAGCGGCGCAACTACCGCGCACATTGGATAGCGTGACTGCGTCGCTGGTGAATGGCAACTTTGCCATTGCCGCCGGGCTGAAACTCTCCTCTGCGCTCAAACAAGAGCACCTTGATGAGAACCTGAAAAACATCATTGCGGTGCGTACGGAAGATGCCGACAAACCGTTCGCGAAGGATATTGTCGAGGTGGTGAAATCGCCGGCTTATCGCGCGGTGATTGACGATCCGAACAATGTTTACGGTGCGTTCCAGAAACCAGACTGGATGCAGAGCGCGGATAAAAAGTAACACTCCGGCTGATTTGACGGGCAGGCTGCGGCCTGCCTTTTGTCGTTTGAGGTTTGCATGATTGAAATAGAAAAAGTGTGCGTGGATTTTCCCGCAGCGCGCGGCAGTACGAGCGCGACCCGGGCGGTAGAGGATGTCACGCTGCGTATTGCGCCGGGGGAGATCTTCGGCATTGTCGGTACCAGCGGCGCGGGCAAAAGTACGCTGCTTCGCACGCTGAATGCGCTGCAACGCCCAAGCCAGGGCAGCGTCAAAATCAATGGTGTGGCGATTTCGGCGCTGGAAGGCATTACGTTACGCAAAGCACGTCAGCGCATCGGCATGATATTCCAGCACTTCAACCTGATGCATACCCGCACCGTGGCGCAAAATGTGGCCTTCAGCCTGAAAGCGGCGGGGTGGGAACGCAGCAAAATCGCGCCGCGCGTGGCTGAGATCCTGCAACTGGTGGGGTTAAGCGATAAAGCCAGCCGTTACCCGGTGCAACTCAGTGGCGGGCAGAAGCAGCGGGTCGGTATTGCGCGCGCCATCGCTAATCACCCGGATGTATTGCTGTGTGATGAACCGACCTCGGCGCTGGATCTGGAAACCTCCTCCACCATTCTTGCCCTGCTCAAGCAGATCAATGAACAAATGGGGATCACTATTGTGCTGATCACTCATGAGATGAACGTAATCAAATCGATCTGCGATCGTGTGGCGGTGATGTCCGGCGGTAAAGTGGTGGAAGAGGGCGATGTGTTCGATATTTTTGCCCATCCGCAGCATCCCTTCACCCGCCAGCTAGTGTCGCACACGCTGAATTTGACCTTACCGGAGCGTTTGCAACAGCATCTACCGGGGCAATTATTGAAGATCCTGTTTATTGGTGATTCCGCAGAACAGCCGGTGCTTTCTGACGCGGCGGTGAAATTTGGCGTCGCGGTCAATATCCTGCACGGCAAAATTGAGTATATCGGCGAGCGGGCGCTGGGCATCCTGGTGGTGCAACTGACGTCGGCGAAAAACCCGGCGGCAGTGAGTGACGCCGTGGACTATATTCGCAACCGTACCGCGCAGGTGGAGGTGATCCGTGGATGATTTAATGGCCGATCTGAGCCTCGCCTTTGGCGAAACCTTCCAGATGTTAAGCATCTCAACGGTGCTGGCGATTGTCGGCGGTTTGCCGCTCGGTTTCCTGATTTTTGTTACCGACAGGCACCTGTTCTGGCAAAACCGCGCGGTCTATCTGGTGAGCACGGTGCTGGTGAATATTATCCGCTCAGTGCCGTTCGTGATCCTGCTGGTGTTGCTGTTGCCAGTAACGCAGTTTTTGCTCGGCAACACCATTGGGCCGATTGCCGCGTCGGTGCCGCTGTCTGTGGCAGCGATTGCCTTTTATGCGCGGCTGGTCGATAGCGCCCTGCGCGAGGTGGATAAAGGCATTATTGAAGCGGCAGAAGCCTTTGGTGCCAGCCCGCTGCGCATTATCTGTACCGTGCTGCTACCTGAAGCCAGCGCGGGTCTGCTGCGCGGCCTGACCATTACGCTCGTCAGCCTGATTGGGTATTCCGCGATGGCCGGGATTGTCGGCGGTGGTGGGGTGGGCGATCTGGCGATCCGCTACGGCTATTACCGTTATGAAACCCAGGTGATGATCGTAACGGTGATCGCGCTGATCATCCTGGTACAGATAGTCCAGGTACTGGGAGACTGGCTGGCGAAACGCGCCGATAAGCGCGATCGTCATTAAGGATTGTGTGCTGCCAGCCAGTCCGTTACTTCTGCAAAAGTGCCGCGAAAGCGAATGGCTTTCGCGCGCTTTTCAAGCTGGTAGCGGTACATCGGATCGTAGTACTCCTCCAGCAGCGGCACGAGCCACGCGAAGTGCCCCTCGGTATTGCCGCTGCGTTGCTGCTGGTCCAGCGCGTTCTCCAGATGACGCGTCAATTCCGCATAACGCTGTAACCCCAGACGGCGGCGAATGGCAAAAAGCCCGTGGCGCAGATATTCCGCATACTGACGCCAGCCTTCCTCCTCACCGTCGCGGGTGATAAACGCCGCGTGCATTTGTACGAAATAGTCGACGCGCAAACGCTCGAGCCGTTGTGCAAAGGGATCGTCCACTACCACCAGCGGCGATTGCGCCATTCTCACGCGGACAACTTCCGGCAGGTGGTTCGCCCCAATCGCGGCGCTTTCGTCTTCCAGCAGCCAGAATGCGGGTGTCACTTTAAGTAGCGCCGCTGCCAGATGGTTTTCGAAACTGGCCTGCGAGCGCTGCGGTTGCAGCGTCCGGCCAAACGAGGAACCGCGATGCCGGGCGAGCCCTTCAAGGTCTATACCGTTACGCTGTGAACGCACCAGCAACGTTTTGCCACTCCCTGTGCAGCCACCCACCAGCAGCGCCGGGCGTTGCATGCACTGTTGCGTTGCCTCGATAGCGGCCTGGCGCAGCGCTTTATAACCACCGATCACCAGCGGATAGTCCACCTGGCATTCTCGCAGCCATTGCTGAACGATATGCGAACGCTGACCGCCACGGGCGCAACAAAGGTAACCCTGCGGATATTGCGCGCAGGCTTGCCGCCATGCTTCGATGCGCTGTTCGCGGGTTTCGCCATTAACCAGTTGGTGGCCGAGACGAAGTGCGGCTTCTGCGCCTTCGCGTTTATAGCAGGTGCCGACAGCCGCGCGCTCGTGGTCGTTCATTAAGGGCAGATTGATGGCGGCGGGCATGGCGCCTTTGGCAAACTCAACCGGTGCGCGAACATCAATAAGAGGCGTTTCATCCCGCAGGAGGGCGAGATAATCCGTGGTGTCGTTCATTGGGCTTCCTTCTGCAAAACGCTGGTGGTAACCACCAGCGTGCAGATTTTACGCCCCGAACAAGGGAGATCAATTCCCCGGCGGGAGATTACTGCAGTTTTGACTGTGCCCAGGCAATGCCGCTCGCGTACTCGGGCGGCAGCAACGGCACCAGCGCTTCCAGCGTGGCGCTCAGACGCGCGGTGTCATCATCGTTCAGGTTCAGATGGCCCACTTTGCGCCCCGAACGCACCTCTTTGTCGTACCAGTGCAAATGCACCAGCGGCAGCTTCAACCAGTCGTAGTTCAGATCGCTGCCAATCAGGTTGATCATCACCGATGGGCTGTTGACCACCGGCGGCGGCAACGGCAGATCCACCACCGCGCGCAGATGCAGTTCAAACTGGCTGATAGATGCACCGTTCTGCGTCCAGTGACCGCTGTTGTGCACGCGTGGCGCCAGTTCGTTAATCAGCAGCCCGCCCGGTGTGACGAAGCACTCCATCGCCATCACGCCGACATAGTTCAGCTCATGCATGATGGCGGAAAGCATGTCTTCCGCCTGCTGTTGCTGCGTGGCGTTAGCCTGCGGGAAAACCACGCTGGTACGCAAAATGCCATCCTGATGCAGGTTGTGCGTCAACGGATAGAAAACGGTGCTGCCATCGCGCGCGCGCGCGCCGACCAGCGATACTTCACCGGAAAAATTGATGCCCTGTTCGACAATGCACTCGCCGTAGCAGTCGTCCGGCAACTGATCCGTTTCGTCCGCGCGTAAACGCCACTGCCCACGACCGTCATAGCCACCCACGCGGCGCTTAACAATCGCCAGCTCGCCCAGGCGGGAAAACACGGCGGGCCATTCGCTTTTATCCGCCAGCAACTGCCACGGTGCGGTAGCCAGTTCGAGTTTGTCGAATAACTGTTTTTGCGTCAGGCGATCGGCGATTATCGGAAACACATCGCGGTTAACAAATGCCTGGTGGCGCGCCAGCTCACGTGTTAACGCCGTTTCCGGCCAGCGCTCAATTTCAGCGGTGATAACACTCTGCTGAAACGGCACCGCTTCCGGCGCATCATCCAGCCCAACCGGCCAGACCGCGATGCTGAGCGGTTCACCGGCCTGGCGCAACATCCGGCCAAGCTGACCGTTGCCTAATACGCAAACCTGTTTCATGCCGCGCCTCTCGGATCCGGATTATCCAGCACCTCATCGGTCTGGGATTTGCGCCAGTCTGTCAGACGCTGGTGCAGTTGCGCATCATGCTGCGCCAGGATCTGCGCGGCCAGCAGCGCGGCGTTGGCCGCACCCGCTTTGCCAATTGCCAGCGTCCCCACCGGAATACCGCGCGGCATCTGCACGATAGAATAAAGGCTGTCCACACCGCTTAACGCAGCGCTTTGTACCGGCACACCCAGCACCGGCACCAGTGTTTTCGCCGCGATCATGCCCGGCAGATGCGCCGCGCCACCGGCACCGGCAATGATCACCTGGTAACCGTTTTGTTCCGCGTTTTCGGCGAAGCTAAACAGTTTATCCGGAGTGCGGTGTGCGGAGACGATTTCAACATGGTGCGGAACGTTCAGGGTATCGAGGATTTCAGCGGCGAACTGCATGGTGGCCCAGTCGCTTTTCGAGCCCATAACAATGGCGATGCGCGCCGGTTGGTTGCTTGAAGACATACGTCTCAAAACTCCTGTGGGTGTGCTTCAGACTACATAAGAGGGCACAGAGAATAGCATGTAAAACGGGCAAGGAAAACGGTTGCGTAGCGATGTTTCACGCGTTTGACGCGTAATCACAAGCGTATTCAGAAAGGGAAATAAATCAGTTCAACATCGTTTTCGCTGACGCGCACCATTGAGCCTTCGCTGTGCCATGCGCCTAAAACGGCACGGTATGCGGGCGCGTTATTCGCCGTGAGTTCATGCACTGCCGGGCGATGGGTATGACCGTGGATCAACCACTGCACCTGGTGTTTTTCCATGGCTTCCACCACGGCGTGCTGGTTCACATCCATAATCGAAAGCGACTTGCTGCTGTTGGCGGCTTTACTGCTGGCGCGCATTTTAACGGCAATGCATCGGCGGAAAAACAGCGGCAGGGCGAGGAACAGCTTTTGCAGCCAGGGTTGGTGCACTTTGGCGCGAAAGGCCTGGTAACCGGCATCGTCGGTGCAGAGCGTATCGCCATGCATAATCAGCACGTTACGGCCATACAAATCGAGTACCTGTTCCTGAGGTAACAACTGCATACCGCAGGCTTGCGCGAAACGTTGGCCGAGCAGGAAATCGCGATTGCCGTGGATGAAGTAGCAAGGAACGCCGCTGTCGACAACGGCTTTGATCGCCTGAGCAATTTGCTGATGCAGCGGGTTTGGATCGTCGTCGCCAATCCACGCTTCAAACAGATCGCCCAAAATGTAGAGCGCATCGGCTTCACGCGCCGTACCGGCTAAAAAACGCAGAAAACCGGCGGTGATCGCCGGTTCTTCTGTTTGCAGATGCAAATCTGCGATAAAGAGTGTCGCCACCAATTACTCGCTGACGTCTACGCTTTCAATCACCACGTCTTCTTTCGGCACGTCCTGATGCATGCCGCTGCGGCCGGTAGAAACGCCTTTGATCTTGTCAACAACGTCCATGCCTTCAACCACTTCGGCAAATACGCAGTAGCCCCAGCCTTGCATGCTTTCGCCGCTGAAGTTCAGGAAATCGTTATCAGCCACGTTAATGAAGAACTGTGCGGTAGCGGAGTGCGGAGCCTGAGTACGCGCCATGGCCAGCGTACCACGGGTGTTTTTCAGCCCGTTGTTGGCTTCGTTTTTGATGGGGTCTTTAGTGACTTTCTGGTTCATGCCCGGTTCGAAACCGCCGCCCTGAATCATAAAGCCATTGATAACACGGTGGAAAATCGTGTTGTTGTAGAAACCTTCACGGCAGTAGTCCAGGAAGTTTTTAACTGTTTCAGGCGCTTTGTCATCAAAGGTTTTGATTACGATGTCGCCGTGATTAGTGTGGAAAGTAACCATTATTGCATCCTGTTCTGATAGTGTAGTGCGTAGACCCGCCAGTGGGTCAGAGATAGTCGCTTGTTATAGCATAACCGCGAGGCTGGATCACCTTGCAAAGTGTGCTGCTTCGGGTTTGAATTACGGGTAATATATGCGGTTTTCGTTCCACACACGTCCACATGGAATCTTCGATGTTAAAAATCTTTAATACACTGACGCGCCAAAAAGAGGAATTCAAACCTATTCATGCCGGGGAAGTCGGCATGTACGTGTGTGGTATTACCGTTTACGATCTCTGTCATATCGGTCACGGCCGTACGTTTGTCGCCTTTGACGTGGTATCCCGCTATTTGCGCTTTCTCGGCTATAAGCTGAAATATGTCCGCAATATCACCGATATTGACGACAAAATCATTAAGCGCGCTAATGAAAATGGCGAAAGTTTTGTCGCGCTGGTCGACCGGATGATCGTTGAGATGCATAAGGATTTTGACGCGCTCAATATCCTGCGCCCGGACAGCGAACCCCGCGCGACGCACCATATTCATGAAATTATTGAAATCACTCAGCGCCTGCTGGAACGCGAACATGCTTATGTTGCAGAAAACGGTGATGTGATGTTCTCGGTGCCAACCGATCCGACTTACGGCCAGCTTTCGCGCCAGGATCTGGATCAGCTGCAGGCGGGGGCACGCGTCGAAGTCGCGGAAGTAAAACGCAATCCGATGGACTTCGTGCTGTGGAAAATGTCCAAGCCCGGCGAGCCGAGCTGGCAGTCGCCGTGGGGCGATGGGCGTCCGGGTTGGCACATTGAGTGTTCGGCGATGAACTGCAAACAACTGGGTTCGCATTTCGATATCCACGGTGGCGGTTCCGATCTGATGTTTCCGCACCACGAAAACGAAATCGCCCAGTCAACCTGTGCGCATGATGGCGAATACGTGAATTACTGGATGCACTCCGGCATGGTGATGGTTGATCGCGAGAAGATGTCAAAATCGCTCGGCAACTTCTTTACCGTGCGCGACGTGCTGAAGTATTACGACGCGGAAACCGTGCGCTACTTCCTGATGTCCGGTCACTATCGCAGCCAATTGAACTACAGCGAAGAGAACCTGAAACAGGCGCGCTCTGCGCTGGAGCGTCTTTACAATGCGCTGCGTGGTACGGATAGCAATAACGCGGAACACCGTTATTTTGAGAACGGTGAGCTGTTCCAGAAACGCTTCTGCGACGCGATGGATGACGACTTCAACACGCCGGAAGCCTATTCCGTGCTTTTTGACCTCGCGCGCGAAGTGAATACGCTGAAGCATGACGGGGATTCGCTGGGCGCGAATGCGGCGGCGAAAAAGCTGCGTGAACTGGCGGGCGTTTTGGGCCTGCTGGAGCAGGATCCGGATCTCTTCCTGCAAAGCGGTGCGCAGGCGGATGATAGCGAAGTGGCTGAGATCGAAAAGCTTATCCAGCAGCGCCTCGATGCGCGTAAAGCAAAAGACTGGGCGGCAGCCGACGCCGCGCGTGACCGTCTGAACGAGATGGGTATCGTGCTGGAAGATGGCCCGCAGGGCACGACCTGGCGTCGTAAGTAAGAAAAAAAGCGGCTTCGGCCGCTTTTTTGTTGTCCCTGCAAAACTACTTGCGGGGGCGATTTATCCCCGCCGCATTTTCCACAACAGCAGCATCAGAATCATACCCGGCAGCCACACCCACAGCAGCTCCGAAATAATTACCTGGTGACCATACGGTGTGGTGTAGCGCGACAGCGCAAACGGCGCGACTTTGATCACCTGCCACGGCGCAAAGAAGCGTTCATCTGACCACGGCCACAGCCAGCCGACGCCTTTTCCACCGGTGGTAATAGAATCCAGCAAACTGTGCGACAGCAGCGACACGGTGAGAAACGCCCAGCAGCGCGCCAGACTCGCTTTGAAGTGTTTTCGTCCAAGCCAGGTCACCAATAGCGGCACCACAAAAGCGAACAGCAACGAGTGGGTAAATCCGCGATGACCGAAAACGTTGCCATAAGCGATACCGAATTTAAACGCCAGCACGTCGGCATCGGGCAACATAGCAAGCCCTATCCCCGCCAGCAGTAAGCCGCGTGGGATCACTTTACTGCCGAGCCCCAATCCCAGACAAAGCGGGACCGCAGCATGTGTAACAATCGTTGGCATAACGCAGGTCTCTGAAGAAAAAAGAAATTATAGCCGAAGCGCCAGGCGGGTAAACTGCGGGGTTTTCTGAAACTTTTGTCGTCAGCAGAGGATCTGGCGGGTTTTAAGTCGATGTCAGTTTACAGCCCGTGAGTACGTCGCTGTTTCTGCGACGTGTGCATATTACGCAGACTCGCGGGCAATAAGCTGGCCGGAAAGGGTGACGCGCTGCGTTTGCAACTCGGGCTCTTTCAGTTTACGAATGATCAACCCCGCGGCCTGTCGACCGGTCTCTTCGCTGGCGGATGAAACATAGGTAAAGGAAGGCGAGGTGAGATTGACGTGCAGCATATCTTCAAAGCCAACAAGCGCCACTTGTTGAGAGAGGAACACATCTTTGCCCACCGTATGCCCGGTTTGGTGGATCCCGGCGATGGAGCCAATCATGGCATCCGGCGAGTGGCAGAGCAGGGCGGTGATGGTGCTGTTTTTTTCCAGTAACTGGCGCACTGCGTAACTCGCCGCGCGGGTGTCATCACTGCATGCCGGAGTGGCTTCTTCGCGCACTACCAGTCCGTTCTGCGTCATTGTGGTGCGAAACCCCAGCAGACGCTGCTGGCGGATTAAATCGCCTTCAATACCGCCAATATAGGCAATGTTGCGGTGTCCGCGCTCGATGAGATACCGCGTCGCCAGGCTGGCGGCCTGACGATTATCGCGCATGACCAGGTTGCATTCTTCATTGAGCAACGACTGCGACACCACCACCAGCGGCAACGGGCAGTCGCGGATTTGTACGGGAAGCGTTGAGCTGCGCGTGTCAGAGGCGAGATAAATCACCCCGGCCACGCCTTGTTGTTTGAATGACAGCAGACAGCGTTCCAGGTGATCGCCGTCGTTGAGCGGCTGACCCAGAAAAACCATGTAACCCTGTTTTTCCAACTCCTGCACGATGCTGGCCATCACTTTTATTGAGAAGCTGTTGCTGAAATCGCGCAGGATAAGGCCAATCAGGTTAGAGGTATTAGCGCGAAGGTTGGCGGCAGCAATGTTGTGAACATAGCCAAGCGCATCGATAGCGGCATGGACTTTAGCGATCGTCGCCTGTGAAATTTTCCCTTTCTGGCGCAGCACCAGCGAGACGGTGGAAACAGAAACGCCCGCCTGTTTAGCGACATCAATGATGCTGACTTTCTTCAAACTCGCTCCCTGATTTTCCCGGTTTTCCACCTGATATGGCGCGTGCGGGACGCGCCAACCCGGTATCTTATTATTTGCCGATCATTGTGGACATGGTCTGGGCGATAAATTGCGCCCTCGCGCCGAAAATAACCTGAATACCGCTATCGCCGACAAATACCACGCCGCGCGCACCCAGGCCGTTAAGGCCATCTTTATCCACCATTTCGCTTTTCGCCACTTCCAGGCGCAAGCGAGTGATACAGGAACCGACGGAGTCGATGTTCTGCGCGCCGCCCAGCATGGCGATGATCTCGGTGGCCAGTTCGCTGTCGGTTTTATCATCTGCCACGGCGGTAACTTCCGTACGTCCCGGCGTTTTCACGTCGAAGCGGCGGATCACAAAACGGAAGGTGAAGTAATAAATCAGCGCCATCGGGATGCCAACGATCACCGCGTTAAGGAAATTGGTTTGATAACCGTTAAACGACGGCAGGATGCCGAACGATAAGTAGTCGATAAACCCGGCAGAGAAGGATTTCGCGATGTGCGCGTGCAGCAGGTACATCGTCATATACGCCAGACCGGCCATGATGGCGTTAAAGACGTAGAGGATCGGCGCGACGAAGATAAAGGTGAATTCAACCGGCTCGGTAATGCCCGTCAGGAAGCAGGTCAGTGCCGCAGAGAAGAGGATACCAAACGCGATCTTCTTATTGCGGGTGTGCGCTTCGTGGTACATCGCAAGGCAGGCCGCAGGCAGCGCAAACAGCATCAGCGGGAACTCACCCTGCATAAACTTACCGGCGTTCTGGTAGGTATCGCTGCTAAAGGATTTCACGCCTTCTTCGAGCATTTTGAACCAGATAGTCTGATCGCCATGGATCACCTGGCCGGCCTGCGTGGTGTAATCGCCAAACGAATACCAGAACGAGGGATACCAGATATGGTGCAGACCAAGCGGGATCAGCGCGCGTTCCACTAAACCGAAAATAAATGTCGACGCGGCCTGATTATCGCCGTTGACGATAACGGAAAGCGCATCGATGCCCGCCTGAATATGTTGCCAGACATAGGGCAGCAGCAGGCCGAGCACAAAGGATAAGAACGCGGTAGCGATAGCAACAAAACGCTTACCAGAGAAGAAACCGAGGAACTCCGGTAACTGCATGGTGTGAAAGCGGTTATAGCACCAGGCGGCGAGAATACCGCAGATCAGACCACCAAAAACGCCCATTTGCAGCGTGGGAATACCGACCACCATGGCGTATTTCCCGCCCTGCGAGGCCATCTCAGGCGTGATACCTAACATGGTGCCAATGGTGATATTGGTAATGAACACCGATACAGCCGCGGAAAGCGCCGCAATCCCGGATTCTGAAGCGAGCCCAACCGCAGAACCGATGGCGAACAACATCGGCAGGTTATCGAAGATAACGCCACCTGCGTTCATCATCAGCGGCAAGTGAAATTTATCGCCGAAAGCAAGTAACAAGCCTGCGGCTGGCAGCAACGAGATTGGCAACATTAATGCGCGGCCAATCATCGACAATTTAGACAATGATTTAACAAACCCTGATATCAGACCCATGCTGATTTCCCCCGAAGTAGCGCTCTTTTGGCGCCGTTATTGTTAGTAGAACGTTTTACTAGAACGTTCTACTTATCGTGAGATAAGTCGTAACGGGCTGCAACTAAATTTTCACATTTAGCCAGATGAATTAATGATTCTTTGAGGTTGATCGGTAATTAACCGTGATGATGGCAGGGGAATGAGAAAGAAGATGCCGGGCTGCGGTGACACGAAACCCGGCTTGCTACGCGTGATTACGCGGTTACGGTAACGCTCTGGCCTTCAAAACTCACCGTTTGACCGGCGACGATTTTGCAGCGTTTGCGCGTTTCAACCGCGCCATCCACTTTGACAAAGCCATCGGCAATGGCGATTTTCGCCTGCGCGCCGCTTTCGCTCCAGCCTTCCAGTTTCAGCAGATCGCACAGCTCAACGTGCGGGTGTTTACCGAGAGAAAATGTTGCCATCTTATACGCCTTTTACATCATGGTATTCTTCACACGCTTGCAGCGTGTTCTGGATCAGGGTGGCGACTGTCATCGGGCCAACGCCACCCGGTACCGGCGTAATATACGCTGCTCGCGCGGCGGCTTCTTCATAAATCACATCACCGACGACTTTGCCGTTCTCCAGACGGTTAATACCAACATCAATCACAATCGCGCCTTCTTTGATCCACTCGCCGGGAATAAAGCCCGGTTTACCTACGGCAACGATCAGCAGATCTGCGTTTTCCACGTGCTGGCGCAGGTTTTTAGTGAAGCGGTGCGTTACGGTGGTGGTGCACCCCGCCAGCAGCAGCTCCATGCTCATCGGGCGACCGACAATATTGGACGCGCCAATCACCACGGCGTTGAGGCCAAAGGTATCAATGTTGTAACGCTCCAGCAGCGTGACAATGCCGCGCGGCGTACAGGGGCGCAGACGCGGCGCGCGCTGGCACAGGCGGCCTACGTTATACGGATGGAAACCATCTACATCTTTATCCGGCGCGATACGTTCCAGCACTTTCACATTGTCGATGCCCGCAGGCAGCGGCAGCTGTACCAGAATGCCGTCAATCGCGGTATCGGCGTTCAGCTTGTCGATAAGCGCCAGCAGTTCCGCTTCGCTGGTGGTTTCCGGGAGATCGTAAGAGCGGGAGATGAAACCCACTTCCTCACAGGCTTTGCGCTTGCTGCCGACATAAATTTGTGATGCCGGGTTGCTGCCAACCAGTACGACCGCCAGGCCCGGAGCGCGAAATCCTGCCGCAATGCGCGCCCGAACTTTTTCAGCAACCTCAGAGCGCACCTGCTGCGCAATCGTTTTACCATCAATAATCTTTGCTGCCATCAGAGAGAGGATTCCATCTGTCATATCAACTAAGGGGATGGCGGCTATTTTGTCAGAAGCGCGGCGCGCTGTCAGTTACCGTTTGCGGATTTCGCCACCGCTGCGCCTGAAATCGCGGCAGATCAAGGGCTTCGCCGTCGCAGGTTGTTAACCAAATTTCAACAATTCATCACCCTTAAGAAAGGCCGGTATTAAGCCACGGTTACAGGCATTTACGGCTATTTCTTATCCGTTTGATAAATAAAAGCCAGGCCTTTTCCTAAGCGCTAATAAGAACAGACCTGGCGTAATGACAGTATTGGCGAATATTTTAATTTTTACGCAACCCCTATTGTTATGTTGTGGCTAGTTGTTCTGTCCACAGAGAAAAATATCGGGTGTTTTCCCAGGGGAGAAATGGGAGGCGAATAAGTTGTTCCCGATGCGTTATATCTTCACAGGAAAAGGTTCTTTCATCTGGTATTTAGCGTAAGCAAGTCTCAAATGGTTTTCGGCAGGATGTCGGAATCGCAACTCTTTATTTCAAGGAAAATAGTATGAATATGAAATTAATGGCTAGTTCTGTTGCTGCAGGATTGATGCTGATGGCGGGAGCCGTTCAAGCAGACACCGTAAGCGGCGGTAATGTGCATTTTGAAGGGGAACTGGTGAATGCAGCCTGCGCTGTCAGCACCGCTTCCGCCGACCAGACCGTGACGCTGGGGCAATATCGCACCGCCTCCTTCACGGGCGTAGGGGCTACCAGCGGATCGGTGCCGTTCAACATTGTGCTTAATGATTGCGATCCAAGTATCTTCCCGACGGCTTCTGTCGCGTTTTCAGGTCAGGCCGATGCCACCGAACCTACGCTGCTGGCGCTAACCTCCGGTGACAACAGCACAACGGCAAGCGGTGTGGGCATTGAAATCCTTGATAATGCCTCCAAAACGCTGAGCCCGGACGGCGCGAGCTTCTCCACCGCACAGGATCTGCTTGCAGGCACAAACACCTTGCATTTCTCCGCACGTTACAAAGCCACCAGCGCGACCGCGACACCAGGGCAGGCAAATGCGGACGCGACATTCATCATGAAATACGAATAACCCATTACTTCAGGGAAGACGCAGCCTCAGGGATGAGGCGTTTGATAGTGTAATGCGAGAAATTACCCATGATGAGGACAGGTCTCACGCAGGCATTCATGCTGTGCATGATGCCTTTACTGGCAAGAGCGGCAGTCGTTGATGGTGGACGCGTTCACCTGCGCGGATCGCTGGTCAATGGCGCATGCGCGGTTGCGCCGGAGAGTGAAGATTTACATGTGCCGATGGGGCAACACCGTACGGATGCATTTTCCGGCACCGGCAGTTTCTCCCCCATAAGCACCGGGTTTGCGCTGCGTTTAACGGCATGTGATGCAGATGTCTCCCGCTATGTCGGCGTGGTGTTTTCCGGGCAAACGCCAGCGGAAGATCCGCAAGTTTTTGTCGCACACAGCACGGGAGGAGGGGGGGCTGAGGGCATTGGGCTGGCGCTGTTTGATCAACAGCAGCGGCAAATTATACCCAACAGCATGCCGCACGCTTATTCCCCGCTGGTAGCCGATGAAATCACACTGCATTTTTCCGCACGCTACCGGGCGATTACTGAACGTATTACACCCGGACACTTGCGTTCCGATGTCTGGTTTACCCTGGTCTACCCCTGATGTATTTCTTGCGACCATCATAATATTCTGAAGAGTTATTTTCGCTATGAACATTTTTTTTAAACCAGGTTGGCTTGTCTGCTTTTTATTATTCGTCGCGCTGCCGGTAAACGCCGCTGGTGGAATAGCACTTGGCGCAACCCGGGTTATTTATTCTGCCGAGGATAAACAGACCTCGCTTTCTATTTCTAATAGCGATAAGAAAGCACGTTTTCTGGTGAATTCGTGGGTGGAAAATAGCCGTGGAGAAAAAGAAAAAACGTTTGTCGTGACCCCACCGCTTTTTGTTAGCGAGCCGGAAAGTGAAAACACGCTGCGTATTATTTACGCCGGGCAACCGTTACCCGACGACCGCGAATCTCTGTTCTGGTTGAGCGTAAAAGCGATTCCATCGGTGAATAAAGAGAGTGCCATGGAAAAAAACGTGCTGCAGTTAGCTGTTCTCTCTCGCATTAAGCTGTTTGTTCGGCCGAAAAGTCTATCCGGGTTAACAGACGATGCGCCTGCGAAACTGCAGTTTTCGCGTCTCGATAAACACCTGAACATCACTAACCCCTCCGCGTATTACATCACTTTGGTGAATGTTCATATCGGCAAACAGAGGCTCGACAATGTCATGGTCGCGCCCAAAGGCCGCGCGCAGTTGCTTATTCCTCCCAATGTTCAGGGCGGAGTGACTTTCCAGACGGTGAATGATTACGGCGCGCTGACGCCGGTGAAAACCGTTGGTCTGCCATAACACGGACAAATGACAGGGATGCCTATGAATAAGCGCACGTCTCCTTCAGCTTACTCGCGGCTGGCGTTGTCGCTGCTGGCAGTGTTGCACCCGGCAATGGGCCGTGCAGAGAACTACTTCAACCCCGCTTTTTTATCGGAGGACGCCGCTGCCGTGGCCGATTTGTCGCGCTTTGAAAAAGGTAACCAGCCTCCGGGCGTTTATCGGGTGGATATCTGGCGCGACGGTGAGTTTATCGCCACTCAGGATCTGCGTTTCGCTATTGCCCGGCACGGGGCGACGCCCGCTTCCGGCGGTCTGATGCCATGCTTCACTCCCGATTTGCTCAAGCGGTTGGGTGTAAATATCCGCGCTTTTCCGGCACTGCTCACCGACAAGGGCGAAACCTGTATCGATATCACAACCGCCATACCGGGTGCTGAAGCTGATTTTGATTTCTCAGCAATGCGGCTCAATATTGGCTTACCCCAGGTTTCGATGCTGAATAGCGCACGCGGTTACATTCCAGCAGAGGAGTGGGACGATGGCATTACCGCTGCGTTGCTTAACTATAGCTTTACAGGAAGCCACAGCCCCGGCAGCAATAACGGTTTTCTGAGCTTACAAAGCGGGCTGAATTATGGCGCATGGCGGTTGCGTAATAACGGCGCCTGGCGTTACAGCAGTGGCGGGAAGGAGCATACCCGCAGCTGGAGGACCATCGGAAGCTGGTTACAACGTTCCATTATCCCGCTGAAAAGCGAGCTGGTGATGGGCGACAGTAATACCGGCAGCGACGTTTTCGATAGCCTCGGTTTTCGCGGGGTGCGCCTTTACTCTGCTGACAATATGTTTCCCGATAGCCTGCAAGGTTACGCACCAACCGTACGCGGTATTGCGCGTAAGCCCGCCAAATTAACCATCCGCCAGAACGGGTATGTCATTTATCAGAGTTATGTCTCGGCGGGCGCTTTTGTTATTTCCGATCTGAACCCAACCTCATCCAGTGGCGATCTGGAGGTTACCGTGGATGAAAAAGATGGCAGTCAACAACGTTATACGGTGCCGTATTCGACGGTGCCGATCCTGCAACGTGAAGGGCGCTTTAAATATGACCTCGTGGCCGGGAATTTTCGCAGCGGCAACGATCAACAATCTTCCCCATCTTTTATTCAGGGCAGCGTGATCGGTGGCCTGGCGGGCGGTTACACCGCCTATGGCGGAACTCAACTGGCAAAGCGCTATAACGCCTTTGTGATGGGCGCTGGCAAAAATCTTGGTGGCTGGGGGGCGATATCGTTCGATTTTACCCAGGCACGCAGTGAACTGGCGGATGGCAGCACACATCAGGGGCAATCGTTGCGCTTTTTGTATGCCAAATCACTCAACCAGTACGGCACCAACTTTCAGTTGCTCGGCTATCGCTACTCAACACGTGGTTTTTACACGCTGAATGATGTCGCCTACCGACGCATGGAAGGTTATGAGTATGAAGACCAGGACGAGAGTGAGGGGGGAAGAGAGTCAAAGCCGGTGCTCGTTAGCTACCACAACCTCAACAACAACCGAAAAGGGCGCTTTCAGGTCAATATTTCGCAAAACCTGGGGGATTACGGTTCGTTGTATATTTCCGGCAGCCAGCAAACTTACTGGAACAACGTGAAGCCCAGCAGTTGGTATCAAATCGGTTACGCCAGCGGCTGGCGGGGGATGAGCTACTCGCTCACCTGGTCGTGGAACCGCTCACCCGGTATCAATAATACGGATCGTATTATTGCGTTGAATCTTTCCGTGCCGTTTAGCGCTCTAAGCGGGCAGCGCTACAGCCGGGGAAGCGCGCTGGATCGCACTTATGCCAGCCTTAACGCCAGCCGTAACAGCAACGGGCAAAACAGCTGGCAGAGCGGGGTTGGCGGCACATTACTGGAAGGACGCAACCTCAGTTACATCGTAAGCCAGGGGCACAGCAGCACAAACGGTTACAGCGGCAGCGCCAATGCCAACTGGCAGGCCGGCTGGGGCACGCTCGGCCTTGGTTACAACTACGATCCCTACCAGCACGAATATAACTGGCAACTTGGCGGCGGCGTGGTCGCGCACGCCGACGGGGTGACCTTTAGCCAGCCGCTTGGCGATACCAACGTACTTATCAAAGCGCCGGGCGCGCAGGGCGTGCGGGTGGAAAATCAGACCGGAGTGCAAACCGACTGGCGAGGCTACGCCATCGTCCCTTATGCCTCCGTTTATCGTTACAACCGCATTGCGCTTGATACCAACACGATGGATAACCACACCGATGTGCAAAACAGCGTCAGTAGTGTCGTGCCCACGCAGGGCGCACTGGTCCGCGCCAGCTTTGACACCCGGATTGGCGTACGTGCACTGATTTCGCTGATGCGCGGCGATCGCCCGGTGCCGTTTGGTTCGGTGGTGCGTGAAACCAGCAGCGGCGTGACCGGCATGGTGGGTGAGGATGGTCAGGCGTACTTAAGCGGCTTGCCATTGCTGGGTGAACTACTGGTGCAGTGGGGAGACGGCACGCAGTCACGCTGCCTGGCACGCTACGCCTTACCGCAAGCAAGCCTGCAACAGGCGGTGGTGATTACCAGCGCCCGTTGTGAACAAGGATGATTTTATGAACAGATTTCATGCACTGCTTTGTGGTTTGTTGTTACTGGCAGCGACGTCGGCGCAGGCCACGATTTGTGTGAACGCGAAGGGCATACCGACAGATATCTATTATGACCTGTCGAACCTGTTTACCAGCGGGAATAACCATGTTGGAGAGGTAGTGACATTGCCGGAAAAATCCGGCTGGGTTGGTGTCCAGGCTATCTGCCCTGCCGGCACCAAAGTGAATTATACCTACCGAAGCTATGTCTCTGACTTGCCGATACATATCATCGATGGCGGTTACAAATACATGAAGTTAAATGATTATCTGGAAGGGGCGATGAGCATCACAGATGATTACGCCGGCATCTTTTTCCCGCCGAGGAATTTTATCCGCATGGGGACTCACCCTAACGTCCCCAATCAGAAGCCATTTGGCGTAATGGACTCGAAGCTTATCTTTAAACTTAAAGTGGTGCGGCCGTTTATCAATATGGTGCCGATCCCGCGCCAAACCATGTTTAGGGTGTATGTCACCAGTACGGACACCGATGCGCTCGCGGTACCGGTCTATACCATTAGCTACAGCGGCAAAGTGGAAGTGCCGCAAAGCTGCAAACTCAATGCAGGCCAGGTCGTTGAATTTGAGTTTGATAAAATTGGCGCCGCGCTCTTTAGTCAGGCCGGGCCAGGAAACCGCCCGAATGGCGTTGATCCGCAAATAAAAACCGTAGCAATAGAGTGCACGAATGTTGACGCTCAGGCCTATCTTTCGATGCGTCTGGAAGCGGAAAAAGTCAGTGGGCAGGTGATGGTTTCTGATAATCCTGACGTGGGGTTTGTCGTCGCTGACCGTGAGGGGAACCCGCTTACCCCCAACATGCTGGAGAGCAAAATTCCTTTCCAGCTTGATGACAACGCTTCTGCGCGTGTTGATATCAGTGCGTGGCCGGTGAGTGCCACAGGCTTCAAACCCGCCGAGGGCGATTTTGTGGCGCGGGGCTATTTACGCGTTGATTATGATTAAGGAGCCATGATGTTTATCAAACCGCGCCATATCATGCTCGTTGGGTGCTGGCTGAGCCCGTTTGCGACCGCCGATACGCCGCTTGGAGAAATTAACATTCAGCTACGCGCGACGGTGGTGGACTTCACCTGTTATGTCGAGACGGCAGACAGCGATAAAACGGTACAATTAGGCCGTTGGCCAACTAAGCAGTTGCAAAATGCCGGTAACACCACGCCTCCGGTACGTTTTAGCTTACGATTAGCCGGGTGCCCACCGGGTAGCGCGTCGATCACCTTTTCGGGCAGAGCCGCCAGCAACCCGGCACTGCTGGCGTTAAAAGATAGCGTGATGGCGCAGAAAGTGGCTGTTCAGCTGCGCGACAGAGATCGCACGCCGCTAGCGCTGGAGACAGCCAGCCAGGAGATAGCCGTGGACAGCAATGGCAATGCAACGCTGCAGTTCTACGCAAATTACATTGCGCTGGCAGATAATCCTGCACCCGGCATAGCAAATGCCGACGCGACTTTCGCGATTAATTACTATTAACTTCTTTTCAAAAAAATATGCCCGGGAATTTTTTTTCGGGCATATATCGCTAGAGCAGTTCGTGTGATTTGGCATAATCAATCAACTCGACGATGGTATGCACACCGAGTTTCGAAAAAATATTCGATTTATGAGCACTGATCGTCTTGTTGCTTAATAAAAGTTGTTCCGCAATCTCTTTGTTTGATAATCCATTGGCCAGATAGCGCAATACAGTGACTTCTCTATTAGAAAGCGGCATATCTCGCTGCTCCCCTTTCTTCTTACCCGGTTGGTTTATATAACTCAGCGTCTCTGAGGGAAAGAAGGAGTACCCGGCAAGAATCATCTTTACGGCGTTATAAATATCGTTGAGTTCTTTCCGCTTACTGACAAAACCATTCGCACCAGCGCGAATGGCGCGTGCTGCATAGAATGATTCAGATTTTGATGATAAAAAAAGCACGTTGACGTCTTCCCGTATAGCTTTGATTCTTCTCAGTAAAGTAAAACCATCTGTTTTAGGGAGTTCAATATCCAGAATAACCAGATCAACAGGCAGTGTACGGATATAATCAAGCGCCGCGCGGCTATCATCCGTTTTTAGTACCACTTTTACATTCTGGTTTTTCTCTAAAAGCACCTCTATCGACATCCTGACAATAGGATATTCGTCCATAATGATAACGGAAGCCGGTTTCATTTTTTTGCCTCAGTTTGTTTTTTTATGCCACGCCTATGCGTAAGTGCGAAAGACGTCGAAAGGACTAATGTAACTTCAAATATTCTATGAGGAAGAATAATTCCCTGGGAAAAACGATAGCATCCTTACTCGCTAAGTTATTTCCACTCGTCACCTACGAATGTGGAGAATATCAATTACGTGCTAATACAGAGAGATATCGTAATTATTAATAAGTCACTGTAATTATACCTGGGAAGTTCTGGCAGAAAAGCGTTAAGAGTTCATAAAGGCTATTTCTAAATATGAAGTTCTGGGAGCAATAATGGGTGGTTGAGTATTTGGCACGAAAGTTTACTGATTTTGTTAAATGTGGTTTTTTACGCTGTTTTTAATGGTTAAAACAATGTAATTATTTAATTGTTTGCTTATTGTTAATAGCTGTTGTCGCAATTTCATTGCTATAACGCCGGATAACAACGTGCGCGTTGGGTGGAATCTGAGTGGATTTTAAAAAAAGGGACAATACCAGGAATAGTTGTAATTGTTGGTTTTATGTAAAAAACATACCCGGCATCAAAACTTGACTAAGTAATTTCTTAGTCGAGAAGGATAGCAACGCCTGTTATCCCCAATAGTGATTCGCATCAATCGTTAAGCGATGCAGTAAATGAAGCAAACTTTGACGATCGGGCAACCCAAGTTGCCTTAGTTGTGTGTTGAGGCGATAAACAATGCGATGGTAAGGCAGATTGAGTAGGTGAGCGATATGTTTCATCGTTTTTCCTTGCGCCAGCGCGGTGAACATTTGCCACTCTACTGGCGGGAATTTGCGCGAAACATCAACGGGCGAGGCTGGAGTCAGCAGCGCTTGCCTGAATGGCGTGACGGGGAGATCCCGTTTTAATACGCGAAAGGGGCCCGCAGCGCGCAGGAAATTGAACAGTGGCGTGTCGCTTTTTGTCGCTAACAGATAGATATGAAGTTTGCGATTATGTAAAGCGAGCTGTCGCAGGGTTTCCAGGGCGCTAAAACGGGATGTGAGCAAGCTTTCCATATCCACGATCAGATGCGAGAGATGCGGCTCTGCGAACCGATGATGTGCTAAATCGAGTGATGAAAACACGGCGTTGCGTTTACCGGAGAATAGGCCTCTATTCCATGCATAACTGAGAAAGCTATCGGTTGAAATCAATATCTGACTGATGATGCATTCAGGCAGGGCGAAACTGAGCTGCTGAGTAAGATATTCCAGCTTGTCAAACACAGGCGGCGGATATTCCCGATAGGGTAAAACCCGGTGATCGGGTCTGTGACGGCGATTTTTTTCCCGGCGGATGAAAGTTCGCATTTTCCCTCGCAAACATATTTCACTTTTCCTGACAGAAAAGTGTTGGCCAAAAAAAACCATGCGCAAACTGTGCGTCTGGCTGTTGGGTTGTATTGGGCTGTGTGGCTGTTTCGCGCCATTGAATGGATGCCATGTGGGCAAATTGAGTGGCCTGATTCATGTCCGGCTTGAGAATATCGGACGTAGAAAGGCGCTGCCAGGTTGCTTTTTTATCAACCAGTAAGCCGGATATCTGCCAGCCGGTATCAGCAAAAGCCTCTGGCGCGTCCTGGGGGAGATCATCCGGACAAAACGCGGCACCAGACGTGAAAAAGACCTGCGAGTTCAGCGGGCTGACCGCTAAATCAGCGCGATATAATATCGGTATATCCATAAACGAGATGGTATAAGGCTGAGAATTAAGCGGCAGATTAGGCAAGCATTGGCTCGTTGATTCCGGCAATGTTACGTTTCTCGTCTGGTCGCGTAATAAGCGCAGCGCAAACGACCAGGAATCATGCTTAACGCTGTTTCCGGTCGCGCGAATAGTCGGCTGACGGTTAAGCACACCATCATTATTATCGCGCTGTTTAATCGGTTCTGATTTCCGTTGATAACCCCAGCCTTTTTTTTGTTTCGCTCTATTTGTCACGTATAGGCTCCATTACATTAGTTAATGGAAACATTTTGACCTTCATAAGTCAGTGGATATAGGCGCGAATACTTAAAGAGACATGGGACTTTTCCCAGGAAGCGATCAGGATAAGTAGAAAGACCAGGTCTTTTCGGGCATAAATGGGACAGGTGTTGCGAAAACGTGCAGCGTCGTTCACTTAGCAAGCAACCAGCGGAAAATACATTGACTCACCAGGCGCTGACCGTATAATTCCAGGCGTTTCCACCTCAACGGTGAGCATCCACGTAATGCGCCCTTAGCTCAGCTGGATAGAGCAACGGCCTTCTAAGCCGTAGGTCACAGGTTCGAACCCTGTAGGGCGTACCATTTTCAAGTCAACACACCTCTACTGAATTCTTTTTTTCTCCTTTATACTCCCTGAAATTACTGGATTTTTCTGTCACGAGTTCTATCGAAGTCAACTCAGTTATACCCAAATCAAGTGGTATCTGGGGGCCTTTGAGGGGGCTCATCTCGTTCAATAGAAATTAGGGGCCCCATATGCCACTAAATGCACGACAGATTGATACTGCAAAACCCAAAGAAAAAGAATACAAGCTCACCGATGGCGGTGGCTTGTATCTGTTAATAAAGCCTAATGGTGCGAAGTACTGGCGCTTTAAGTACCGTGTTTTGGGTAAAGAGAAAAAACTTTCTATCGGGGTTTATCCTGACATATCTTTGGCAGATGCCCGTATGAAACGCGAAGAAGCTCGCAAGATTGTTGCTTTAGGTGGCGATCCGAGCGAAGAGAAGAAAGCTGACAAATTGGCTCAGAAGGCTAATGTAGAAAACACCTTCAAAGCTATCGCGTTGGAATGGCATGAGTACAAACGCCCTAACTGGTCTAAAGGCTACGCTGAAGACATTATGGAAGCCTTTGAAAACGATATCTTCCCTGATATTGGCAAGCGTCCCATCGCAGAGATAAAGCCGCTTGAGATCCTCAGTTCGCTTCGTAAACTCGAAAAACGTGGAGTGCTGGATAAACTGCGTAAAATCCGCCAGGCCTGCAACCAGGTCTTTCGTTACGCTATCGTCACCGGTCGCGCTGAAACTAACCCGGCATCAGAGTTGGCAAGTGCGTTAACTACGCCTAAATCCGTCCATTACCCTCATCTGTTAGCAGATGAACTTCCGGCCTTCTTACAGGCACTGGCCGCTTATTCTGGCAGCCCAATAACCCGTCTGGCAACACGGATTCTGATGCTAACGGGTGTTCGTACCATTGAACTCCGTATGGCGGAATGGAAAGAATTTGATTTCGATAAAAAAGTATGGGAAGTACCGATAGAGAGGATGAAGATGCGGCGGCCACATCTGGTGCCTCTCTCCGATCAGGTGATAGCAGCGTTACGAGAAATTCAAGCAGTCACAGGGCGTTATAAACTGGTATTCCCCGGGCGTAACGACATCACCAAGCCGATGAGTGAAGCGAGTATTAATCAGGTTTTAAAAAGGATTGGTTATCACGGGAAGGCCACGGGGCACGGATTTCGACACACGATGAGTACTATCCTGCACGAACAGGGCTATAACACTGCCTGGATTGAGTTACAGCTTGCTCACGTGGATAAGAACACCATTCGCGGCACTTATAATCATGCGCAATACCTGGAGCAGAGAAGGGAGATGTTGCAGTGGTATGCGGATTTTATTGATGAACTAGGAAAAAGTGTGACAGTGGCAAGAATGGGAATTGCGAGGTAAATATAACAATGCATAAGACTTCTAACAGCCTGGATGGCTTATGCATTGAAATTTTTTGCGTATAAAGTGGGTTGGTCAAAGACGAATAAAAGATGTCACTTTACAATCTACTCTGTTCAGTTAGTTTAGCTGGTCGATACAAAAGCTGCTAAGTGACAAGAGCGGAAGTAGCACACGCACTTTCATCCGCACAGTAAACAGCGATCCAGAAAGTAAGCAATCAGAATTTGTCGGACGCATTGCTGAACAGGCAATTCATGTTAAATATAGGCAAGCTGATTAAAAAGCAGCACAACCATGGCAGTCCTTTTTCCAAGGTGGATTTTCCCGATAATACTGACCTACGACTTCAATGTTCGGTTAGAGGTAGTCGAGGTCTGGCTCCTATATCAAAACGTACAGATTGAATGTTATCCTGGCCCCTTTCATACATACCTAACGTAATTAACTGCAATATGAAGTGATATTATTCATGTCAGTTATGCCAAACACAAAAGTTGCACTGGCAAGTGCCAAGTATCAAAGTGGAATGTATTTCCCGCATGGAGCAGGTAGTAAACGATAATGACCGAGCTTAAAGCTGCATCTGAGTCTGAAGAGTCCAAACGCTTGCCGGCCCGGCATGGCGCGCCCTGGGAGTACCGAGAGTTTCTTGAACTGGTCAACGGGATCAAATGTGGACTCACTACAACCCAACTTGCAAAGCTCCACCAGCGCACCTCCGGCAGCATAACTGCAGCAGCAATGCGTTTGATCCCATCAGCAGACAAACCGGAAAGCCATATTCATGCGGTGGACGTGCTAGCCAGCTATATACGCGAGAAGGGAGATGTCGATCTCAATTCGCTGGTTCAAGCCATTTGTCCGGCACCTGTTATCCGCAAGTGTGCCGTTTCTGCCCGAAACTTAACATTACAACCAACGCCTGATGGTCAGCAATCAACAAGTGGCGCCAGCAACTTACAAGCGCCGAATAAAAGCCATGAGCTTAACGTATACATAGAGTTCCTGGCAGATAACGCCACTGACGCCGATGTACTGATGCTCGTCACTGCTGCAGTGGCAAATTTGCCCAAAGAGCGTGATCGGAACGCGCTTGAAATGCGCCTCGGTGTAGATGATCAGCCACACACCTTGGCTGAAATTGGAGAGGAATGGGGCGTATCCGGGGAGAGAGTGCGTCAAATTCAGGAACGAGGATTTAA
>NZ_JBHZPO010000006.1:0-43835 GCF_042788165.1 Kosakonia sp. YIM B13588
GGGTGATGACGGGATCGAACCGCCGACCCCCTCCTTGTAAGGGAGGTGCTCTCCCAGCTGAGCTAATCACCCACTTCGGTACTTCAACTGATAAGAATTCGCTGGCGAGAAAGTGGTGGGTGATGACGGGATCGAACCGCCGACCCCCTCCTTGTAAGGGAGGTGCTCTCCCAGCTGAGCTAATCACCCACTTCTCATTCTTATCTACACTGCGGAAGCCACAAAAATCGTGGTGGGTGATGACGGGATCGAACCGCCGACCCCCTCCTTGTAAGGGAGGTGCTCTCCCAGCTGAGCTAATCACCCCCGCTGTGTGGAGTCGCATTATAGGGAGAGTTGAAAATGAGTCAACGCATTTTCAAAAGAAATTGTTCGTTCGTCGTAAAATTAGACAAACCGCTGCGTAAAGCGTCGCGAGAGCATGATTTCTAAACAAAATAGCCAGATAACCCCCTCATTGCGGCAACAACATTGAGGAATCAGCCCACAGTGATAGAATATCGCCCACTTTCATTTTCGCTATTGCCGACGGTCGGCATCTTTATAAACGTAAGGCCATTTCATGAAAATCAAAACTCGCTTCGCGCCAAGCCCCACCGGCTATCTGCACGTTGGCGGCGCGCGCACTGCTCTTTACTCCTGGCTATTTGCACGTAATCACGGCGGTGAGTTTGTGCTGCGTATTGAAGACACCGATCTCGAGCGCTCCACTCCGGAAGCAATTGAAGCCATCATGGATGGCATGAACTGGCTGAACCTGGAGTGGGACGAAGGCCCGTACTTCCAGACCAAACGCTTTGATCGCTACAACGCGGTCATCGATGAAATGCTCAAAGCCGGTACCGCCTATAAATGTTACTGCTCCAAAGAACGCCTTGAGCAACTGCGCGAAACGCAGATGGCAAACAATGAAAAACCGCGTTATGACGGCCGCTGCCGTCACGATCATTCGCACCATGCTGATGACGAGCCGTGTGTCGTGCGTTTTGCCAACCCGCAGGATGGTTCAGTTATTTTTGACGACCAGATTCGCGGCCCGATTGAGTTCAGCAACCTCGAACTCGACGACCTGATCATTCGCCGTACTGATGGTTCACCGACCTATAACTTCTGCGTTGTGGTTGATGACTGGGATATGGAAATCACCCACGTTATCCGTGGTGAAGACCATATCAACAATACGCCGCGTCAGATCAACATCCTGAAAGCGCTGAACGCGCCGGTTCCGGTTTACGCGCACGTGTCGATGATTAACGGCGACGACGGTAAAAAACTCTCCAAACGCCATGGCGCGGTCAGCGTAATGCAGTATCGCGACGACGGTTACCTGCCGGAAGCGCTGCTTAACTACCTGGTGCGTCTGGGCTGGTCGAGCGGCGATCAGGAGATCTTCACCCGCGAAGAGATGATCAAGTTGTTCTCTCTCGGCGCGGTGAGCAAATCGGCGAGCGCGTTCAACACTGACAAGCTGCTGTGGCTGAACCATCACTACATCAATACGCTGGATCCCGAGTATGTGGCGACGCACCTGCAGTGGCACATTGAGCAGGAAAACATCGACACCCATACCGGCCCGCAGCTGTTTGAGTTAGTGAAGCTGCTCGGCGAGCGTTGCAAAACGCTGAAAGAGATGGCGGCAAGCTGCCGTTATTTCTATGAAGAATTTGACGAATTCGACGCAGATGCAGCGAAAAAACACCTGCGTCCGGTTGCGCGTCAGCCGCTGGAAGTGGTGCGTGACAAACTGGCAGCCATCACCGACTGGACGGCAGAAAACGTCCACCACGCTATTCAGGCGACTGCCGATGAGCTGGAAGTAGGTATGGGCAAAGTCGGTATGCCGCTGCGCGTTGCCGTGACCGGCGCGGGTCAGTCTCCGGCGCTGGATGTCACCGTTCACGCCATTGGCCAAGCGCGCAGCATCGCGCGGATCAATAAAGCGCTGGGTTTTATTGCTGAGCGCGAAAGCCAGCAATAATTTTTGCCTGCTCTATATAATAAAAAGCCGCCTTCACTGAAGGCGGCTTTTTTATGGCTGTCAGCTAACTGCGCGCAGCGATAATCTAGTCGATTAACGAGCAACCACAAAGCGCTTAGCGTCATCCATAAAGGCTTTATCGCCAGCGGGTGCCACGATCGAACCGAAGTTCATATGACCGCGCAATTTCCAGTTCGCCGGAATACCCCAGGTGCGCTGCACATCGGCGTCAACCAGCGGGTTATAGTGTTGCAGATTCGCGCCGATGCCTTTCTCGGCCAGCGCCAGCCAGACGGCGTACTGTGCGATACCGGTGCTGTGTTCAGACCATACCGGGAAGTTATCGGCGTAAGCGGCGAACTGCTCCTGCAAGCCTTTCACCACATCCTGATCTTCAAAGAACAGCACGGAACCCGCCGCTGCGGCAAAGCCGTCCAGCTTGTCGGAAGTGGCTTTAAAGCTCTCTTCCGGCACGATTTTTCTCAGTTGCTCGCGAGTCAGCTCCCAGAACTGCACATGTTCTTTACCTAACAGGATCAGCGCGCGGGAACTCTGTGAGTTAAACGCCGAAGGCGCCTGACGAATCGCTTCTTTGATGGTTTCAATGATGACATCTTCTGCCACCGGCAGATCTTTACCCAGGGCGTAAATGGTGCGGCGTTGTTTTGCTAAAGCGAGAAAATTGTCTGACATAGTCACTCCTGAAGTTGGCTGCACGTCCGCGACGTTGTTACCTGCGGATTGTGGAAACAAAGCGCTAAAAAGTTTCTGTAATGGGTTCATGGTTAATCTGGCCTGCAACGAAAGTTTTGATTAATTTTACGGCCAACCTGCGGGCCAGTTCCGTTTGTAATGGGCTGTTTTGCCCTGATGAAACGAATGATAGGCCGATGACGTGGAAAGAAAAAGCTGAACTATTTGCGCGTAGTATTCAAAAAATTAGAATGACTTTTGAATAGTTATCGAGGGTAAAAGGCGGGGAGATTCCCCACCGTACACGCGCAGGGAGGGGAAATAGTGCGTTTTCAGACGGCGAGCCAGCGTTTCCAGATAAAGCGCATCACAAAAAACTCCACCGTACCGAGCAACAAAAACCACAGGCAGTAAAGAATGATGTAAAGCTGGGTTAGATCGAGCAGATGAAAGCGCTGCACCAGGCTTTGCGCCAGTTGCAACCCAAGCGCAGGCGCGGGAAGCAGCAGCACGGAGAGAAAGGCCATCAGCAGAATACCTGCCAGCGTAAGCAGCGGTTCGAGCGAGTGTTTCATAAGCGTTAATCAATGGTGAAAAGCCGCATTGTCGGGGAAAGCGGCGCGCTGCGCAACGTTCCCCGACAGGCTTTTACGCTACGACGAAGCGGTCAACCAACGTCGCCATGGTTTCCGATTGTTGATCCAGCATCTGACTGGCGGTCGCCGCGCTGGCGACCAGCCCGGCATTTTGCTGGGTGACCTGCTCGAGCTGGTTCAGGGCTTGATGTACCTGCGACACACCCAGCGACTGCTCACTCGCTGCACGCGCAATATCGCTGACAAACGCCAGCATCTGCCCGGTATGGGCTTTTGCCGATTGCAGCGCGCGGTCAGAAGCCTGCACCAGCGTGACGCCTTGCTGGATCTGCTCCATGTTTTTGCTCACCAGTTCGCGGATCTGGTGCGCGTCATTGGCGCACCGTTGTGAAAGGTTACGCACTTCGCTCGCCACCACGGCGAAACCTTTACCCAGCTCACCGGCGCGTGCGGCTTCCACTGCCGCATTCAGTGCCAGCAGGTTGGTCTGGAAGGAGATTTCGTCAATTGAACTAACAATATTTGAGATCTGCTCGCTGGAGCCGCGAATGGCAATCATGCTCTGGCTGGCTTCACCCGCCACCCGGCTTGCTTCCTGCACCTGTTGCTCCATCTCTTGCGTCAGCCGTTTGGCTTCGTTGGCGTTATCCGCCGTCTGGTTTACCGCCGTGGCGATCTGCTCCATGCTGGCTGCGGTTTCCACCAGCGAGGCAGCTTGTTCATCCGTTCGTGAGGCCAGATCCTGGTTCCCGCTGGCGATCTCGGAACTGGCGCCGCGCAGCACGCCCGCGCCGTGTTTTATCTCGCTCACAATATGCTGAATATTCTCGATGGCCTGGTTGTAAGCGCGGTTCAGCAACGACAACTCATCGCTTCCCGGCACATCCAGCCGCTGGGTGAGATCGCCATCCATCCCTTCAATCGTTGCCAGTGAATGGTGCAACTGGCGATGGATACTGCTGGCCACCAGCAGGGCGAAGAACAGCGCGATCGCCAGGGCTGCAACGCTTATCACCGCAAAAACGATCACATCGCGCCAGGCGTTATCCGCCAGACCTTTGGCCGTCAGCAGCAGGGTATTTGCCGCGGCATCTTCCACAGATTTCAGCGTATTGATGCGCGCAGTCTGGGCGTTAAACCAGTCTGTCGGCGCGATGCCAAAACCGCCGGTCGCCACATGATCAATTGCCTGCTGGCGCATCTCAAGCGCACGCGTCACTTCCGGAGTTTGCAGTTGCGCCGTCAGTCGTTCATTGACTGACGCAGTGCTGAACGCGCGCGTCGCCGCCAGCCAGGAAAGTTGCTTGCCAACCACTTCGTTTAACTGACGGAACTGCCCGTCGGTAAACCGGTCAGCGGAAAACACGTTGGACATCAGCGCACGTTCAACGCCGGTTTGCTCTTTGGCATTCAGCACGCTGTAATATGCCGCCAGTTGATTGACAATTTCGCCGTTATCCGTCAACTGACTAATACCGCCTACCACATTAAGTAAATCGCTAATAATGGTGCTGTACCAGGTCAGCGATTCCGTACCGCTTACGCTGAGGGTATGAATTTGTTGGCGAAAATCTGTTATGCCTTGTTGATGCTGGCGGAATTGATCGAGTGCATGACGAATATCATTATTCGCCCGCTGAAGCGGAAATTCTTTTAACGCTTCAGCTAATTGGCTCAGTGCTTTATCAGAGAGAATATATTGTGCAGTTAACTCAGCGTTAAATTGCTGACCTTTACTGCCGATATATCCTGCACTCATGCCACGTTCTTTTTGTAATTCATGAATAACGCCGCCGGCATTTTTCGCCAGATCCGTTAATGACATGATGGTGCGCATCTGCTGGCCTGTTTCCACGCGCGCCAGGATGCCGCTGGTTGCTAACCATATGAGGGCAAACAATAAAGGCAGTAAAGCTAGTAATAATTTAAATTTCATTGATAAACGGTAAATCCATCTCATACAAATGCCTCATTTCTCGTTTGCTTTAATTCGTTATCGGAGTAGGGCGCGGGGGCTTTATTTCTAACGCAGATCTTGTTGATATTTATCAATTCTGTTGAATTCATCTACCACTTAGTGGTTATTATCTTGAGTAATAAGAAAAAAATAACCTGCTGATTCGCAGGTTATTTAAGTTGTGGTTAAGAATAATACCTAAAAAATTAACTCTTTAGCCTGCCGCCCAAATCTCAGCATGTTTTTGCATTAATCCAATTAGTGAGCCACCATCGGCGATAAACTCACGCATCATCTGTGCCTCACTTTTCCCGCGTTTCACCACGTTTGCCAGTTCATCCAGTGCGCTACCCGCATTGAGTTTATCTGCCGACGGTGCAAGCTTATCCAGCAGGCGAGTGAGATCGTCAGCGATGGTGTACCGCTCACCGGTGTGTACATCGGTAATCAAGCCCTCCAGCCCGTAACGGCAGGCCTGGAAGCGGTTGAATTTATACAGTAAATAATCCTGCGGCTGATGTTTAAACGGCCGCTCGGCCAGCAGCCAGTGCGACAACGCCTGGATAAACCCGGCAACATTAATGGCGTGCGAAAGCGTTAGCGGCGTGTCCATAACCCGCACTTCAACGGTGCCGAAATGCGGGCTGGGACGAATGTCCCAGTGCAAATCTTTAATGCTTTCAATCATCGAGGTGTAGCTCAGGCGGCGAAACAGCCCTTCAAACTCCTGCCAGTTCGCCACCCACGGCATCGGGCCATTATCCGGAAAGGAAGAGAAAATGTTCAGGCGCGACGACGCATAGCGGGTGTCGGTGCCCTGGATATAGGGCGAGGCGGCGCTGAGCGCAATAAAGTGCGGCACAAAACGGGAAAGACCATGCAGTAAATAGATCGCGTCGTCACCGTTGGTGCAGCCAACATGCACATGCTGGCCAAACACCGTCGCTTGTTGCATCAGATAACCAAACGTCTCCAGCGTACGGCTATAACGCTCATCATTGCAGATCTCCTGGCGTTGCCACTTCTGAAAAGGGTGAGTACCGCCGCCGCATATCTGCACATGGTGCTCGGATGCGGCCTGTAAAATCACATGCTGCATGGCGGAAAATTGGTGCGCCGCCTGGTTGATATCCCGGCACACGCCGGTGGCAATCTCCAGCATGCTTTCGGTGATGTCATGTTTGACCTCACCGGCACTTATCTGGTGTTTTACCGCTTCAATCAGGCGTGAAGAGTCCTGGCTCAAATCGTAACCCGGCGGGTTAACGACCTGTAACTCCAGTTCAATGCCGAGCGTAAACGGTTCAGAAACATGAAAATCCGGCAGTGGCATAGCGTTCTCGCGATAAAAGGGTTTGCTTCATTATGGAAGCGATTACGCATTCCTTCCTGCGAGGCGGCGGCAACCGCTCAAAATATCAACACAACTGCGCCAGTTGGCCGCGCAACACCTCCACGCCAGGTGCAATTGCATCCGGATTGATCGCGTGAAATCCCATCCGAAAGAAGTTATCCGGCGGCGCAGCATCAAGAAAATGCCGCGCGCCAGGCTCAATCAACACGCCAGCGTGGGCGGCGCGCCAGGTCAGTTGCTGGGTGTTGATCTGTTCTGGTGTGCGCAGCCAGAAGGCGTTGGCATGTTCGCTACCCTGCATCAACTGGCACTCCGGCAAAAAGGTGTGCAGCGCGTTGTGCAGGCAATCCCAGCGGCGGGCGGAGTCTTCATGGTAGCGGCGCAAATGGGTTTCGTAATGCCCCTGCGCCAGAAAATGCGCCATCTGGTATTGGATATTGGTGGGTGGATGGCGGTACACCAGGCGGCGCAGCGCCCGTGCTTCATCAATGATTTCCGGCGCGGCGACCATATACCCCAGCCGTAAGCCCGGCGACAGTGCTTTGGACAAACTGCTGACATAAATCACGCGCCCGCTGCGATCGCTGGCTTTCAGCGCGGGCAGCGGATTTTGCATAAAATTACTTTCCGAGTCGTAATCGTCCTCAATCACCACTGCATCATGGCGGGCCGCGTAATCAAGTAATTGTGTGCGCCGCGCTTTGCTCATCGTCACGCCAGTCGGTACCTGGTGGCCCGGTGTCACATAGTAGTAGTCGCAAGGGGTTTCGTTGAGCACCAGCCCTTCGCTGTCCACGTCGTGCGGCACGATTTGCGGCTCGCTTAATAAGAAGGTGTTAATGGCTTCGCGAAACCCTGGGTTCTCCACTGCCACGCGGGTTGCGGGTGACATTAACAGGCGCGTCAGCAGATAGAGCGCGTTTTGCGAGCCGAGCGTAATCAGGATCTCATCCGGCGCGGCAACGATGCCGCGTTTTGGCAACACGCGGGTGCGGATCTGCTCAATCAGCATCGGCACATCCTGGTCAATATGATCGATAACCCACGCCGGATCGCGCACGCCGCCGTGCAGCCAGTTTGCCGCCGCGCGCCAGCTGGCAAGCGGGAACTGCTGCGTGTAGGGCTGCCCGTAGATAAACGGGTAGCGGTAGTGCATCCAGCCTGCTGGTTTAAGGATGGATTCCTGCTGGCTGGGGGTGATTTTCAGGCGGTTGCCCCAGCGTGGTGCAGCGCTTTCGCATTCAGGTGCAGGTGGCGTCGGGTTTTGCCCGCAGTGGTAGTAATCCGGGTGCAGGTAATAACCGCTGCGCGGGCGACTCACCAGATAACCTTCGTTGACCAGGCCTTCAAACACCAGCGCGGTGGTATTGCGCGAAACGTTAAGCTGGCTGGCAAGCTGACGGCAGGAGGGCAGCGCGGTATCCGCCGGAAAAATCCCGCTCAGAATGGCGTTGATCAAACATTCGCGGACTTGCTCTTGCAACCCGCGTTGGCCGTCAAAATTCACATTCAACAGGTGACGAATCATGCTGCGCTCCTTCGGATATATCACGTTATGCAATGGAGCAAATTCCATACCAGCTTCCTGTTAACTGACACACTCATTCGCCAGAACTGGCTCTATTCACAAAAGCGCAAGCCTCCCTATTGTAAAAACGCAGTCATGAAAAACACACGATGTCGTGTTTCGGCATATATCTTGCAACGCTTCCGGCACACCTGGGATATACCGGTCTGGCACATTAAATAAGGGTGGAGAGATGAAAAACGTATTCGGCAAATATTGTCTTGCAGCCATGATCTCTTTGGCGTTTTCCTTACACGCAGTCGCAGCGGATTTACCCGAAATAGAAAAATCTGGCACCATGAAAGTGGCGACCGAGGACGATTACGCGCCATTCAACTTTATGAATAATGGCCAGACGGATGGTTTTAACAAGGATATGCTTGAGGAATTACGCAAGTACGCAAAATTCAATATTAACCAAAGTATCTTACCGTGGACGGGATTACTCGCTGCGGTTTCCACCGGCCAATACGATATGGCACTCACTGGTGCGGTAATTACCGATGAACGCCTCAATGTCTTTAATTTCACCCCGCCGTGGGCCTCTGCGCAGCACTATTTTGTCAAACGCGCCGACGATAAAACCTTAAATACCATCGCCGATCTCAGCGGTAAAAAAGTGGGCGTACAGGCGGGCAGCGCACTGCTGGCGCGTTTGCCGGAGCTGAAAGCGATGCTGGAGAAAGTGGGCGGAAAACTCGGGCCGGTAGTGGAGTACCAATCCTACCCGGAAGCCTATGCCGATCTGGCGAACAAGCGCGTTGATTACGTGATTAACGTGGTGATTTCCGTCAACGATCTGGTGAAAGCCAAACCGAAGGTCTTTGCTAAAGGCCTGGCCGTTTCCGGTCCGGGTTATATGGCGTGGCCGATCCCGAAAAACTCACCGGAACTACTGAAATTTATGACCGGTTTTATGAATCATATGACTGAAACCGGCAAGCTCACTGAGCTGCAGAAGAAGTGGTTTGGTGAAACCTATGAACTGCCGAAAGAGCCGATCACCAGCGCCGATCAGTTCCACAAGTTAGCCGGTTTGTAAGTCATCTGCGGCGGGCAACCGCCGCACGTTTTAACAGGAGGGAACATGGACTTAATCTCATGGCAGTTATTGATTGAAGGCGCATGGACGACCCTCTGGATCTCAGGCGTGGCGATTGCGTTCGGGGTGGTCATCGGCCTGGTTATCGCCTTTATCCGCATGATGAAGATCCCGTTTATTGACCAGTTTCTGGTGGTTTACATCAGCCTGGCGCGTGCCACGCCACTGGTAACGCTGGTGCTGTTTCTGTTTTTATCCCTGCCGACGCTCGGTATTAACCTGGATAAAACGCTGGCGGCGATTGTCGCGCTGACGCTGAACACCTCGGCGTTTAACGCGGAAATCTGGCGCAACGCGTTTCGTAATTTTCCCCGTGAACAGCGGGAAGCGGCGGAATCGGTAGGGATGCGGCGTTGGACCTATTTTCGCCACATTATGTTGCCGCAAATGTGGATCGAAAGCCTGCCGGCGCTGGTCAACGAGATGTCGTTTTTGATCAAAGGCAGCCCGGCGATTGCGGTGATTGGCGTGGTGGATTTAACGCGCGTCACTAACCGGATCTCATCGGTGACCTATGAACCGCTGTCGCCGATCCTCGCCGCGGCGCTGTTATACGTAATTATTATCGGCCTGCTGCTGAAGTTGCAGGGCGTAGCTGAACGCAAAGCGAAGCGCCTGGCGCGATAAAAGGCGGAGGATGTATGAATCAGTGGGGAATTATTTGGGCCGCGCGTGAGAGTTTTTTCAACGGGCTGCTGGCAACGTTAGAGCTATTTATTATTGCCGCCGTGGTCGGGTTATTGATTGGCGTGCTGTTTTGCTACCTGATGGAATATCAAAACCGTGTTGTTCATCGCCTGATAATTGCTTTCGTGAGCCTGATGCGAGCGATACCATTTTTGATTCTGGCGTATTTGCTTTATTACGGTTTGCCGCAGTTAGGTATTAGCATGGATGCCTGGACTGCAGGGTTGTTAGCGCTGGTGATTTATCACGGGGCCTATTTTTTCGAAATATTGCGTAGCCAGCGAAGAATATTCTCTTCCGGCTATATTGAAGCTGCCGTATCGCAAGGCTTTTCCCGTTATAAGTTCTTCGCGCGTATTATTTTGCCGAATATTGTCTCTTCCGCGCTGCCCTTAATGGGCAACCAGCTGATTATTTGTCTGAAGGACACCGCGTTTTTGTGCATTATTACCGTGCAGGAGATCACCGCCGCCGCGAACAGTGTGCAGTCCACGTACTTTATTCCGTTTAACGCCTTTATTGTCGCCATTGCGCTGTACTGGGGCATCAGCATTCTGCTGGAGTTGCTGATTAAACGGTTGAGCCATTATGGAGCGAAAAGAGGAATGACCCATGCCTGAAGCAAGCGCGGTAAGCATCAAAAATCTGTCCAAACAGTTTGATAACGTTGAGGTATTGCGCGATATCAATCTGACAGTAAAGAAGGGCACGGTGGTCAGTATTCTGGGTTCGTCCGGTTCGGGGAAATCGACGCTGCTGCGCTGTATGAACTGGCTGGAACAGCCGGATCGCGGTGAAGTGCGCATCAGTGGGCAGCGCATCGGTGTGGATGAGAAAACCGGCAAAGCGATGTCGCATAAAGATCTCTCACATATTCGCGAACGTGTCGGCATGGTGTTCCAGAGTTTTAACCTGTGGCCGCATTTATCTGTGTTGCACAACGTCAGCGAAGCGCTGGTGCATGTGAAGGGGATGAAGCGTGAACAGGCGAATGAGATTGCTCACCGGCAACTGGAAAAGGTCGGCATGAACCATAAAGCCGATGTCTACCCGATAACGCTTTCCGGCGGTCAGAAGCAGCGCGTGGCGATTGCCCGTTCGCTGGCGATGTCGCCGGAGGTGATTTTATTTGATGAACCGACCTCAGCGCTGGATCCGGAACTGGTTAACGAAGTGCTGGGCGTGATGAAAGATCTCGCCGCAGAGGGTTACACCATGGTGGTGGTGACGCACGAGATGGATTTCGCCCGCCAGGTGTCGGATGAAGTGGTGTTTCTGGAAAAAGGGCTACTGATTGAGAAAGCAACACCGGAGAAATTTTTCACCAATCCGGATTCGGACAGGGTGAGGAAGTTTTTGCAATCCAGTCGCTGAGGGCAGGGGTTCAGAACCGAAAAAACAGACCGCTAATCGGTATTTTTCGAGCAGTGCCGCACGTTGAAATATCTGGCAGGATTGCATTGGACTTGCCATTACGAAGCGGCTGTAGCGGTTATAAAATTACCACCTAAGTGAAATTTCACTCATTGTCAGGGTAACGCGTTCAGGGAGTTTTCTATGAAAAAAATCGATGAGTTCGACGGTTTCTGACAGACAACTTTTTGACAGGCGGCGCTCAGGCTCCGCTTTTTTACCGCACGACATGGCGTTGTCAATGGAAATCAGTCCGACCGCGTGGCAAGTCACCAGCAATCTTCTTGTTTTTGACGGCATTTGTACCGCTGTTCTTACTATCCGATTTAACATGAAGATGGCCCGGTAAGCATCACCCCACCGGGCCTGGTATTAAAGCGCGATAACGTCATCCCCTTGTTTGAACCAGCGCGGTGCTTTTAGCGTATCGGCGAAAAACGCCACCAGCATATAGAGCAAATCCCGCAGTACGCTTTCGGATGCAGGCGCAAGCGTGTTGCTCATCAGTAATTGCGTTAGCGCCTGGCAATATCGACACAACTGGTCGGATTCGGGTTCAAATGAGGGAACATGCGCGGGAATACTTTCCACGGTCAGGCAGGCTTTCAACGCTTGCGGAACAGGTTCGAGAAGCGTCGGTTGCAACAGCGCAAGACAGGCGGAAAGTCTGCCGCAAAGCGCCATTTTTAATCGCGGATCATCGCACTCCGCCAGCACTTCCGCAAAACGCTCGCAGTTATCAGCAAGCTCGGTGAAATCGGTTGAGTGAGTGAACGGCGAAGTCAATAACGCCTGAGTCAGGGTTGGGGTAGTAGCCATAAGGCAGCCTCCGATAAGTGATAAAAACACCGCCACCGGAAATGCTAATTTCGTGGGTGGCGGGCTGAACGGAGTTAGCATTACCGGCCTTATCGGAAACCGGCGCACCTTGCGGTGCCCCCGCTCAGCCCACCATTGAGATGTGGCAGAGCACACGACAGAAAATGTCGCCGATAAGGTTAATCAGGATGCTAAACCCGACGCCTGATTTTGCAGGCGCGGAGAGAACATATGACTAACACGTACAAGCGGCAAGGGATTATAGCTAACCTGATGAAGGGATTACCATTCCTGGAAGCAGCTTCGCAAAACTTTTGTATTTTAGTGAGAAAGCGAAGAGTACTTGCGTACTATCTCTCCTGGCTTAGTTCTTACAGCAATTCTGGATTTTTATAAACCACGCTCTCTCAGCGGCGGGGTTGTGTCCCCGCTGAAATCGGCGAGCCGGAGCACCGACGACAAGGTCTGGGCGCCAGGGATGGCGACCAGAGGCGAAACGAGACAGGACAAAATTGCCGGGAGCAATTTTGAACAGCGCTAGCGCTGGCCCCGAAGGGGCGAGTCCCAGGGATGGGACGAGTAATCTTGAGTCGAGCCGGCCGAAGTCGGAGATGCGGGAGGTGAGCGTAGTGCGAAGCACCGATTTCCCGCGGGGTCGCGGGGATTGAAAAGGGGGGCGCGGCAAGCTCCCCTTTTCCCGTTCACGTGCGGTGATGCTCAGGTGTCTGCCAAACGTTTGGTGAACGGAACTATTCCACAATGCCAAACCATTCCACCAGACACCGCCGAAACGCCCACTCCCTCAATGCTGAACACTTTCCGACGACAGCCCCATTTTCACCTGCGGGCGAAAAAAATCCTCATGCAGCGCCACCTGGTTACGCCCGCGCTTTTTGGCGTGATACAGCGCGGTATCGGCCGTGCTATACAGCGTCTCAAAATCGCTGTCTTTATACCCCAAACTGACACCAAAACTAGCGGTCACCAGTTGCTGGGGGAGAACCTCGAGCGGTGAAGCGTTCAGCGATGAGTGAATATAACTGGCAGTGATCATCGCCTCTTCGACACGTACGTTTGGCAGCACAATGGTGAATTCCTCGCCGCCGACGCGACCAATCGCCGCGCTTTGCGGCACGGCGCGGCGAATACGCGCCACCAGCGCACAAATCACGCGGTCGCCCATCGGATGGCCATATTCATCATTAATGCGTTTGAAATGATCAATATCGAGCAGGATCAGCGCCACATGGCCGGTCGTCAGCCCCTGGTTAATGTGATTAATGATCGCGCTGCGGTTAAACACGGCGGTCAGCGGGTCGTGCGTCGCCTCATATTCAAGGCGCGCCGCCAGCTGTTGCAACTGCTCATTCATGCGATTCAGCTCGCGCTCGGCGCGATCACTGCGTGAAATCAGGCGATACGATTCGCGGATCAGCCGCTGGTAGTTTTTTGCCACCGCCCACAATTTTTCGCGGCAGACATCGGCCGTCAGCCTGTCGTCAGCAGCGGCCAGGCGGGCATCTTCGAGAACGGAATAATCCTCCTTGAATAGCTCATTGATATCTAACATGCGTTAATGTCCGGGATAAGAAAAACGGCCAGCGACGGGAAATCGATGCGCAGCTCCTGGCCAAACTCCTCGGAGATATCGTCTTCGGCGTCATAGTACCAGTACAGCTCACACGCCGCGCCGCCTCTGGCGTAATCATTCAAGCTTTCGAACAGCGTAAATAGCAGTTTGGTACTGGAGCTGTTGAAGTAGCTCAGTGCCACATGCAACTGGAGCGGCGCGTCCGTCTGCTGGCCACTCTGCAGCCAGCCTTCCAGCGTATCCATCAACGGGCGGAAAAACGCGGCGGCATTTTCCGGGTAGGCTTCGCCTTTCAGCATCAGGCGTTGGGCGGCAAAATCAAATTTCACCTCCGGCGTCGCGGCGGTGGCGGGCAATTCAATAGCCGGCGTCAGTGTCATATCAGTCATGGCAGAACGTTGCCTTTAAGTGAAAGGCGGACAGAGAACTCGCCGCCAGAGGGTGAATGCGATATTCCAGCGGCAGGCTGGTATCCCGCGCCATGGTCAACAAACCGATGTTCGCGCCTTTACTGGTCGCCGGGGCTTCACTGCGTAGCCCCTGTTTCCAGGCATCGCGGATCTCCGCCTGCGACATACCGCGCAACACATCGAGATTTGTCTGCAATAACGAGGACGCTTCCGGCCCCACCAGGTTTGCGGTTTCGAGGTAATAGTGGGTTTGATCCATATGAAAACAGACCGAACCGAAGCGCAGCTCTTGCTGTTCAGTCGATAAATACCTGTCGTCTGAGGAGTAGCGCACAATGTTTTGCCCCATCTCGATAAAAGCTGAGAACAACTTTCTGCGTGTTATCGCTGAGGATTCATGTTTATCCAGCCATGTGCGAATGACTTCGCCCAGCGAAACAATATGTTGCTGGGAAAAATAGCCCGTATAAAAAAGCTCAACGGCGTTTTGCCGTTGCAGCGTAAAAAGGGGTAACAGAACGGCTTCTTTGACCTGCAGGTCGTTTATTTGCATGTTATTCACCAGCGAAAACCAAACCACGTCATGTCATCGCGCGACGCCTGCTGCCCCTGCCAGGCTTTCAGCGCCGCGAGCAGGGCGTCGGAAAGTGCAGGCATCGGCAGCGTGCGGTTTTGCGCTAACAGTGACTGAATACGTTTTTTGCCAAACATTACCTTGCGCGGGCCGCCTGGCTGGTCGGTCGCGCCATCAGAAACAATTAAGAATGTGTCGCCACGGCGCAATGGAGCCTGGTAGCGCTGCCACTGGTAATCCACCGGTGTGTCGGTGTAGCCGACACCTTTGCGGCAGCTTTCAAGCGCTGCTGTGCTCTCAGCGTCCTGGCTGAGTACAAAAGCGTGCATCCGGGCGCTCGCCCAACTGACTTGCTCGTTTTGCGTATCAACAAACAGAACAATGGCGTCACAACCATCGTTGGACTGGCTGCGATCGGCTGACGGATGCACCTGGCTGAGCGTCTGTTTGATATGTTGGTTAATCAGGCTGAGCAGTTGTTCCGGCGCGTTCGCAGGGGCGAGGCTGAGCGCTTTTTCCAGCGCCGAGGAGAAAATAAAGGTCATAAACGCGCCGGGAACGCCGTGCCCGGTGCAATCCGCCAGCACCATCAACCAGCCATTTTCCACGCGCTGAAAAGCATAGATATCGCCGCCAACGCAGTCGCGCGGGTGCCAGTGCAGGCACCAGTCATCCAGCGTTTTTTCAATGGTATTGCGCGAGCGGCTGAGCATCGATTCCTGAATAATGCGCGCGTATTCAAGACTTTGCATAATTTGCAGATGCTGTTTGGCCTGTAAATCTGAGACCGTGCGGATAAGGTCAATGCCCAGGCCAATACCGATGTATTGCCCCTGCTGGGTGAGGATAAACCCTTCGGTGACAGCTTTGTCGCCGGTTTCGATCACCCGCTCGGACAGGTATTCGAGACCGGAATCGGCATCGACAATCAGCGGGTTTTTATCCATAAACGCGATGCAGCTTTTCTGATCATACAGTTCATGAAAAAACGGACGGCTCATCTGCGACAGAAAAATATGCCGGTTAATCATGCCAATAGGACGGTTATTTTCCAGCACCGGCAGGCCAATCAATGATTTGTGTTCATTGAACAGCGACATGACCTGCACATTATTGGCATCCGGTGTCACGTGCGGGACGGCAAGGCGCAAGATACCAGCATTAAGCTGTCGCGAAGAGAGCGGTATATCCATGGTTCAAACAGCATCCCGATATAAGAATAATCTTAGGTTAAGGCGGGTTTGTGACGGTTTGATTTCAATTAAGTAAGTCAATGAATAACGGGAGATTATTGCTCCCTAAGCAAAACCACAGTCATATCTGCGGCGGCGAGAGGAGAGGGGGTAAAAAAAAAGCCCGCACTTGTCAGGCGGGCAAATAATACTGGAAGCAATGTGAGCAATGTCGTACCGAATACTTGAGTGATTTGCTCAACTATTCGGTAATGCGAAAGATAATCTTTATCATCTTTGCGGTCAACCCCAACTTTTGTGCGACTTCACTGATTTAATGCCTCGAGTTCAAGAAATTCGCGCCAGCTCACATCATCAATATAAATACCTGCCTGCTGGCGGCATGGATAAGCCCGGTATAAAAGCCTTGTGTCTCCTCTTCTTTGCCAATGCTGCTGGTTAAACAGTGATCCCTGTTACTGCATTTGTCAGGTTTTGTCAGTACTATCTCTGCGCGAAAAAACAGATAACGAGCAAGTGATGATCCTCTTCTGGTGTGTAGTACCAATATTGCTGTTGTTCTTTGGCAAAGCGTGGAGTTCGGCGAAGATCCGCGAATATTACCGCCGCTCGCAGCGCGCTCTGGAAGCGACCGTGGCCAGCGAGATGGATAACCAGCAACCTTCCTGGATAAATAATGTCGCGCAGCGTGCGCAATTCACCGCCTCGTTGTGCGAGCTGTGCATGAAAAAAGAGGTGCCAGACTGGTTTCTGGAAAGCATTGCCGGCAACGACGAAGGGATGCATTTTCTCACCCGACACGCCGCACTGATGGAAACCTTTGGCGCGCCATTTCGCGATCAGGTGCAGGCCGCCGCCGAGCTGGTCGACGGTGCCTGGCAACGTTCAAAACTACGCGGTTATTGATGGGCAGGGCGGCGGGCAAAGCTGGCGGATAACCGGTCCAGCAAAATCGCCATCAGTATCACCACAATACCGCTTTGCAACCCAAGCCCGATTTCCAGTTGTTGAATGCTGCTGAGAATATCGTTGCCCAGCCCGCCAGCGCCGACCATTGAGGCGATAATGACCATCGACATTGCCATCATGATGGTCTGATTGATACCCGCCATAATTGACGGCTGCGCGGCCGGAAGTTGCACCTTCCATAACAGTTGCCACGGCGTACAACCAAAGGCGATCCCCGCTTCCAGCCGTGCAGTGTTAACCTGGCGGATCCCTAAGTCGGTTAAGCGCACTACCGGCGGCATCGAAAACAGGATCGTGGCGAAAATACCCGGCGGGCGACCAAGGCCAAACAAAATGGTGGCCGGGATCAGGTAAACAAACGCAGGCATGGTCTGCATAAAATCAAGCAGGGTACGCACGATGCTGCCCACCGTTGCCCGCCGCGCGCTCCAGATCCCAAGCGGAATACCGAGCAGCAGGCTAAAAAAGGTGGAGGAGAGTGTCAGCGCCAGCGTAATTGCAGCATGTTCACTGTAGCCGCTATAGATGATGTACAGAGTTGCCAGTAGCGCAAACAGCGCAAAGCCCTTGCCGATGCGCCATGCGCCAAGCCCGACCGCCAGCACCACCAACCCCCACGGCGAGAACGCGCTAATCAACTGTTCAAGTCCACCGGCAAACAGATCAATAACGCTCGCGATGCCGTCGAAAAGCCCGCCCGCATTTGCCAGCAACGCGTGGACAGCATCATCAATCTGCCGACTAAAATCTAATGGGTAAGCCATGGTATTCCTTAACGAGTGCCCCAGATATCGGCGTAGTTTTCCGCCAGTTGCCAGCGGGAAACGTCCACCCCGGAGAAGAAGTGGCGCACATAAGGTGTAGCAGGGGTGTTTATCAGCACTTCCGGTTTACCTACCTGCACCAGTTTGCCTTTTTCCATTATCGCGATGCGCGAACCCAGCCGTAGCGCCTCTTCCATGTCGTGAGTGACAAAGACGATGGTGCGTTGCGAGCCCGTCTGTAGCATCAGCAGCAGGCTTTGCATTTCGCGGCGGATAATCGGATCCAGTGCGGAAAACGCTTCATCCATTAATAGCACCGTCGGCTCCACCACCAGCGCCCGAGCCAGCCCAACGCGCTGCTGCATGCCGCCAGAAAGCTGGTGCGGATACTGCTCAGCAACCTGTGCAAGGCCCACTTTCTCCAGCATGGTCAGCGCCCTGGCTTCCCGCGCTTCACGCGGAATACCGGCAACTTCAAGACCGAAGGCGACGTTTTCCAGCACCGTGCGCTCATCAAATAGCGCAAAAGACTGAAACACCATACTCATATGCTGGCGGCGCAGCGCAATCAACTCATGCTCAGACAACGTTGCCAGCGCGCGCCCCTGAAAAGTGACGTCGCCAGAAGTGGCCGGGATCAGATGATTTAAGGTGCGCAGCAGGGTCGATTTGCCCGAGCCGGATAAGCCCACAATGACAAAAATCTCACCGGCAAAAATCTGCAAATGAATATCTTGCAGGGCTTTTACCGGTACGCTTTTTTCCCGACGTGAGAAAATACTTTTTCGACGTGTGGAATAATAGTCTTTATCCACTGCGCGTAACTCAAATAAAGGTTGCGACATAATGTTTGCTTTATTTTTGGGTTTTGCGTTCACACTAACGTAAAAGAATTGGCTGGAGTATTTATTTTAACTTTACTGATATGCTTTTTCTGCATGAGCTTATTTAAAAACCGGCAATTGACGTTGTGTTTTCATGAAAGCCCCAGGCTTCATCTAATAACCATGATTTGACTTTTTCCTGCTGGGCGGAAATCGGTTTATGGCTGGCAGAAATAAGATAATAACCGCGCTCGGTTCGCACCGCCGGGCCGCACTGCGCTAACTGCTGATGAGTAATAAATGGCGCAATTAACGGTTGCCAGCCAAGGGCAATACCCTGGCCTTCCAGCGCCGCCTGGATAACCAGCGAGTAAGCATTAAACGTACGCGAGGCGCTATGGCTCTGGCCGAAAATCTGATGGTAGCGGAACCAGTCCTCCCAGGTCATCCAGCGCTGCGGGCGGGTTTCCGGCAGCTTTAACAGCGGATAACTTAGCAGCGCTTCCGTCTGCATGTTTTCCCCTATTTTTTTCTTTATTTCCGGTGCGCAGACCGGGAACACAATTTCCGGAAACAGGCGCTGGGTCTGCGTTCCCGGCCAGTTTCCCTGACCAAAATAGGTAGCCAGATCGGCATTGCTGTCGCGAAAATTGTAGTCATTAGGCGAGGTGGTAACCTGCACTTCCACGCCGGGGATCAGCGCCTGCAAACGCTCCATTCGCGGCAGCAGCCAGTAGCTGGCAAAACCCATATCGGTGTCGATGCGCAGCACGTTGCGCTTGCGCCGGGTGCGCTCCAGTTGCTCGCTGATGTCGCTCAGGCTGCTGCGTACAATCAGGTACAGACTATGGCCGGACTCGGTTAACTGTACGCCGCGATGCCGCCGCTCAAATAACGGGGCATCAAGCCGGTTTTCCAGCATTTGAATGCGCTGGCTCACCGCTGGCTGGGAAAGCCCCAGCTCATTTCCGGCGGCGGTGAAATTACCTAATCTTGCCGCCGCCTCAAATACCACCAGCGCCTGTAAAGGCGGAAGTTGTAATTTGTCTGCCATAATTCCACCTTATTTCATGATAAAGAAATAACCCCTTCACAGGGAAATATACGCGTGAGATAAACGTATCACGTTTTTTACGTCTATTTTATTTTTGGATGTCGCATGCTTATAAAGAAACCGAATATCGTTATTCTTATGGCCGACCAATTAACGGCCAGCGCATTAAAAACGTATGGGAATAAGGTTAGTCTGACACCGAATATTGATAAATTAGCCAACGAAGGGGTGGTATTTGAATCCGCCTACTGTAATAGTCCGCTGTGCGCGCCGTCGCGCGCCGCATTAATGACCGGGCAATTTATTTCACGCAACGCTGTTTATGATAATGCCGCCGAGTTTCATGCCGATTCACCAACCTTTTGTCACTACCTGCGCGAGCAGGGTTACCGTACCTGGCTTTCCGGCAAAATGCATTTCTGCGGTCCGGATCAGCTCCACGGGTTTGACGAACGCCTGACCACCGATATCTACCCGGCAGACTTCGGCTGGACGCCGGACTGGGAGCGCCCGGAGCGCCGTCTTGACTGGTATCACAACATGAGTTCGGTGCTGGAAGCGGGGGAGTGCGTGCGCACCAATCAGCTTGATTTTGATGACGAAGCGCTATTTCTCGCACGCCAGCGTTTATATGACGCCGCCCGTCGCCCGTCGGAACAGCCTTTTATGTTGCTGCTGTCGCTGACTCATCCGCACGATCCGTTCGCCATTCCGCGTCGCTATCTCGATCGTTTTCGCGAAGAGGATATCGATCTGCCGCAAACACGCCGTGAAGAAGTGGAAGACGACGCGCATTCGGCACGCTTGCGAGCGATGTATCAACTGGAGGAAGGGCTGCTTACCGACGACCACATTCGCCGCGCGCGTCACGCCTATTATGGTGCGCTGGCGTATGTGGATGATTGTTTCGGCGAGGTAGTGAAAACCTTGCAGGACACCGGGCTTGCGGAAAATACCGTGGTGCTGGTGATCGCCGATCACGGTGAAATGCTGGGTGAACGCGGCCTGTGGTACAAAATGACTTTCTTCGAGAATGCGGTGCGCATTCCATTTATTGTGCATAACCCGGCGCGGTTTACGCCGAAGCGTATCGCACAAAGCGTGTCGCTGGTGGATCTGCTACCGACGCTGGTTGAACTGGCAAGCGGAGAAGACCGCAAAGCGCAGGCGATTGCCCCGCTCGATGGCAACAGCCTGGTGGCGCATTTGCGCGGCGAAAATGGCCCGGATGGGGCGTACAGCGAATACCTTGCCGAAGGCGCGCTGGGACCGATGCTGATGATCCGCCGTGGCCCGTGGAAATACATTCACTCTTTTAGCGAAGCGCCGCAGTTATTCCACTTGCAACGCGATCCCCATGAGCGCGAAAACCTGGCGACACACAGCGAATACCAGACGGTGGCAGATGCGTTTGCCGCTGAAGTGGACGCGCACTGGGATGTGGCGGCACTGCGTGAGCAGGTGCTGGCAAGCCAGAAGAGGCGGCTCTTTTTAACCCGCATCGCCGGACGCGATGCTATCCCAAAATGGGATTTCCAACCGCAGCAGGATGCGTCGCAGCGCTACATTCGTAACCACCAAACGCTGGATGAACAGGAAGCTTTTGCCCGTTATCCACATCCTTTAAAACAACCGGCCGGGAAATAACAATGAACCACACTGTGAGCAAACTTTTACTGCTGGCGCTGGCTGGCAGTGTTTCACTGAACGCTTTCGCCGCCGACGCTGAGCGCTGCGCGACGGTGACCCAGTCCGATCCGGGCTGGACGGATATTGCCTCAACCAATGCGCTTTCTGGCGTGGTGCTGAACGCGCTGGGTTACCAGCAAAAAGTGCAGAACCTCTCTGTGGCGCTGGCTTTTCAGGGGCTGAAAACCGGCCAGGTGGATGTTTTTCTGGGTAACTGGATGCCTGCGCAGGAGCCGGTGATCGGTAAATTTACCGCCGACGGCGCAATTAAGGTGATTGGCGCAAACCTGCCTGCAGCGCGTTTTACGCTGGCGGTGCCGGATTATGTTGCCGCAGCCGGAGTGAAAGATTTCGCCGACCTGCAAAAGTACGCCGATAAATTTCACCATAAGATTTATGGTATTGCGCCGGGCGCGCCGGCCAACCAAAACCTGAAAAAGATGCTCGATAAACATGATTTCGGCCTGAAAAACTGGCAACTGGTGGAATCGAGTGAGAGCGGCATGCTGGCGCAAGTGACCCGCGCGGTGGAGCGCAAAGAGTGGATCGTTTTTTTAGGCTGGGAGCCGCACGCCATGAACACGCGCTTTAAGCTGGCCTACCTGAGCGGCGGCGACAGCTACTTTGGTGCGAATTACGGTAGCGCGACGGTAAACACGGTGACACGCAAAGATTTCGCCACTGATTGCCCGAACCTTAATCGTTTTTATAGCCAGCTGAAGTTTGATGTCGCGCTTGAAAACGCAGTAATCACCCGCGTGCTGGATAAACAAGAAGATGTCCACGCGGCGGCGAAAGCCGAGCTGGCACAACGCCCGGAACTGTTAAAAGCGTGGCTCGAGGGTGTTACCACGCGCGAGGGGCAACCTGCACAACCGGCCGTCGAGAAAGCGCTCGGTCTGTAATTTTCCCGCTGTTCACGCCGGATGTCTTCATATCCGGCGCTTTTCACTTTTTTACCGCTTAATTTATCCCCACGACAGCGAAGTAAAACGATAGTTCTTGCTCGAAAGTAAAGAATGCGTATAGTTCTCATTATCTTTAGTGTTTGTGGGTACAGCAAGGATCTTCCCCGCAATAACAGTGAGCGTAAAGGCTGACAGGGAACACTGAAAAGCCGTGACGAGCTGCGCCGGGCCGAATCTGCCCTCATCAAACGATCGCGCACATAATGTGCGGCGTGGGAGCTCGTCTGCCTTGATGACATTAACGGTAAAGGATCTCCCATGAAGATGAACACCTCCGTGCTGGCTCTGCTGGCGGCGATGGCGCTCGCTGGTTGCAGCGCACATAACATCACCAGTGCGCAGCCTGCGGCATCAGCAGCAACACCTCCGGCGGCGCAGCTACCTGAAAATGTGGTGAAACGCTCTCTTGCCAGCGGCCTGTATGAAATGGCACTCAGCCCGCAGGGCGATGCGCTGTATGTTGCCAGCGCGGAAGGCTTTAAAGATGTGCAGGGCGGGGTGGTTTACAAACTGGATCCGAAAACGCTACAAACCCTCGGCGCGACCCACACTGACCTGAAAAACTTTGGCATGGCTCTCTCTCCGGATGGCAAAACCGTGTATGTCACCAATTCGCTGGACGGCGGCGTGAGCGCCATCGACACCAGCAACGGCAAAGTGCTTTCCCGCACGCTGTTCCCGGAACGCAACGAAAAAGGCCTGCCCTACGGCGCGCGTGAAATTGTGCTGCATAACGGCAATTTATATATCGGCGCCGTTGCCGATCCGGCACTGGTGTGGGTGGTTGACGCGAAAACCCTGAAGGTCAAAGCGCGTATCAAAAACGCGGGCAAATGGGTGACCGGCCTGCACTTCTCTGCGCAGACGCAACGTTTGTACGTGGCTAATGGCGGCGGCGAAATTCTGGTGATCAACCCGCGCAATAACCGTATCGAGCAACGCTGGAAACCGTTGGGCGACAAACCGGCGCTGCTGTTAAATATCGCTGAAGATGAGGCCACCGGCCGCTTGTTCGTTACCGATAATTCAAAAGCCAAAACCACGCTGGTACTGGATATTCACAGCGGCAAAATCGTGAAACAGCTTGAGGGCGATGCGCTGGCGGTGAAATTCAACGCTAAACGCCATGAAATCTATATTACCCAGCGCGAGTCCGGCAAAGTGCTGAGCCTTGATGCAACCAGCTATGCCGTAAAACAGCGCTGGGAGCTGCCGCCACATCCGAACAGCCTGCTGCTTTCTGCTGATGGCCAGACGCTGTTTGTCACGGTCAAACAGGCGTTTAACAAAGATCACTCCACCAACGGCCCGGATAGTGTCGTCAGGATCGATCTGAACAAGTAATGACGCTGGCCTGGAAACGGGCCATTTCTTTTTATTTCAATAGTTAATAATGATGAATAACCGCAAAAAACATTCGATACCTTTGCGCAAGACCGTGCTTGCGCTGGCCATTGGCGCGGTCGCGCATAACGCACAGGCAGCGACGGCTGACGCCAGCGTAAAACCCACGCATGAGGAAACCATTGTCGTGCAGTCCGCCGCCAGCAGTGATTTCAGGCCCGGCGGCAGTGAGCTGGTTCCCGCGTTTCTGGACGGACAAGTGGCGCACGGCGGCCGCCTTGGCGTGCTGGGCGAGCAAAAAGCGATGGATGTGCCGTTTAACGTCATCGGTTACACCTCGAAGCTGGTGCAGGATCAACAGGCGAAAACCATCGCTGATGTGGTCAGTAATGATGCGGGTGTGCAGGTCGGCCAGGGTTACGGCAACTTTGCCGAAACGTACCGTATTCGCGGCTTCCAGCTTGATGGCGACGACATGCTGATGGGCGGTCTGGCGGGCATTGTGCCGCGCCAGATTGTCGATACCCAGATGCTGGAGCGCGTGGAGATTTTTAAAGGTTCAAATGCGCTGATGAACGGTTCTGCGGGTTCGGGTGTTGGCGGGATGATTAACCTCGAACCGAAACACGCCGAGGACACGCCGCTTACCCGCGTAGGCGTCGATTACACCACTCGCTCACAAGTCGGTGGTTCGCTGGATGTGGGACGTCGCTACGGTGATAACAACCAGTTCGGCGTGCGTATGAATTTGCTCCATCGCGAAGGGGATGCAGCAGTAGAAGACGATCGTCGCCGCACGACGGCGGCGTCAATTGGTCTCGATTATCGTGGCGAGCGCCTGCGCACGTCGCTGGATCTCGGTTACCAGAACAAAACGGTTCACGGCGGCGAAATGGGCGTCAATATCAGCGCCGTCGACTTTATCCCAACGCTGCCGGATACCCGTAAAAATTACAGCCAGCGCTGGGCGCACAGCGATATTGAGAACGAATTTGGCCTGGCGCGCGCCGAATATGATCTAACCGATGACTGGACAGCTTACGGCGCGTTTGGCGGCCAACATGCTCATGAAGACGGCACGTACGGCGCGCCTAAACTGTTCAATAAAAACGGTGACGCGACCTTCAGCCGCATGGATACGGTGCGGATTTCTGACTCCTGGAGTGGCATGGCCGGGTTGCGCGGTAACTTCGATACCGGTTTTGTTTCCCATAAAGTGAACGTGGGTTATTCGGCGAACATCAAGCGTGACCGCGTGGCCTGGACCCAATCCGATCAAAAAAATCTGCCGGTGGTGAATATTTATGATCCCTCGGCGATCCCGCTGCCGGACAATTTAACCCATAGCGGCAACTACAGTGACCCGCTGACGACCGCGCGCTACCGCTCGCAGGGTTATACCCTGAGCGACACGCTCGGCGTATTCGACGACCGCCTGCTGTTTACCGTGGGCGCGCGTCACCAGAAATTGTGGGTGCGCAACTACAGCAATGCCACCGGTGCGGAAACCACCACCGCGCGTTATACCCAGGATCGCTGGATGCCGACGTACGGTGTGGTCTATAAGCCGTGGGATGTCGTCTCTTTCTACGCCAACCATACCGAAGCGTTGCAACCGGGCGGCGTGGCGCCGAAGACGGCAGAAAACCGCTATCAAAGCGTGGGGATTGCACATTCTAAACAGAACGAAATTGGCGTGAAAACGGACTTTGGCCGCATTGGCGGTACGCTGGCGTTGTTTGAAATCAAAAAGCCGACCGGCATTCTTAACAGTACGACGAATGTTTACGGGCTGGACGGTGAGCAGCGTAACCGTGGCGTGGAGTTGAATCTGTTTGGGGAGCCGGTGCTCGGTCTGCGCCTGAATGGCAGCGCGACCTGGCTGGATGCGGAGCTAACGAAAACCAAAGATGGCATTAATCAGGGTAACCGACCGATTGGTGTGGCGAAATTCTACGGGGTGATGGGGGCCGAGTATGACATCAAACCGGTCGATGGCCTGACCGCCACGGCACGCGTGAACTATACCGGCTCGCAATATGTAAACACCGCCAATACCCGCAAACTCGACAGTTATACCACCCTCGATCTTGGCCTGCGCTACCGTATGCAACTGAATGCGGAGAAAAACGAGATGGTCTGGCGCGTGGGCGTGGATAACGTCACCAATGAGAAATACTGGGCCAGCGTTGAAGACAACGGCACCTATATTTACCAGGGCGATCCGCGCACCGTGAAAGTCTCAATGAGTTACGACTTCTGATCGTTGTTTTATCCGGCGGGCGTGATGCCCGCCTGTTGCAGGCCATTCAACACTTCCCGCATTCCCCGGCTCACCACTTTATCCTGACGCATCACCAGCGCTAACTGGCGCTGGAGCGGCGGCCGCACCGATTGTACGCGCAGACCCTGGCGGTCTTCTTCAGCCTGAACCGCCACGCCGGGCACAATGCTGTAACCCAACCCGGCGCGCACCATGCGTTTTATCGCTTCAATACTGCCCAGTTCCATTACCGGCGCGAGGGCGACACCTCCTGCGCTAAACCACTGTTCTATGAGCAGGCGCGTGCTGCTGCCGGATTCGAAAACAATCAGCGGCAGAGGCGCAAGCATTGCCGGCGTCGGCAATGAAACGCCATCAGCGTCTTGTGCAGTGATCACCACAAATTCTTCGGTAAATAACGGTGAAATCGCCAGATTGCGCCCGTTGGCGGGCAGCGTTACAAGGCCGATATCGATACGATTCTCTTCCACCGCGCGCACGATATCACTGGTGTTGCCGGTACGCACCCCGACAGACAGTAGCGGGAAATCGCGATGCAACTTTTGCAGCAGCGGCGGCAACAGGTGAATACAGGTCGTCGCGCCGGTGCCAATTGTCACGCTGCCGCTAATAGCGTGCTGATGCTGCGCCACCGACTGCACCGCGGCGCTGACGGCATTTTCAATCTCCGCACAATGCGCCAGAAAGGTTTCTCCGGCGGCGGTGGCGCGCAGACCGCGCCCGGAACGTTCAATCAGGCGAACGTGCAGTGACTGTTCTAGCTGGCGGATTTGCAGGCTGACGGCGGGTTGCGAAATGCCTAACACCTCTGCGGCGGCGGTAAAACTTCCCCGGGCAAGCACCAGCTTAAACGTCGCTAACTGGTCAAAGCTGAAATGGGGCATGGCAAAGTTTTCCTTATAGCGGTGATAAGCGCAGCCTGGTGCCGCGCGGGCGGCGTTACAGGTAGCCTGTAGATATCATCAAACGGGGAACAGTTTATGGAAATTATTGACGCGCAAGAACATCATCTTAGCGCGATTGTGCAGATTTATGCTTATCACGTGACGCACGGTAATGCCACCTTCGAAACCGAAGCGCCGGACGTGGAGGAAATGCGTACGCGGCTGGCGAAAACCCTCCGCAACGGCTTGCCCTGGTATGTCGCCGTGCATGAAGGGCAAGTCCGGGGTTACTGCTATTTATCGCGCTATCGCGAGCGGCGGGCGTACCAGTACACGCTGGAAGATTCTATCTATGTTGATGACAGTTTCCGCCAGCAGGGCGCAGGCAAAGCGCTACTCGCCCGCACGGTAGCCTGGGCGGAGCAAAACGGTTACCGCCAGCTTATCGCCAACGTTGGCAACAGCGAAAATGAAGGTTCATTACGCCTGCACAGCCGCGCCGGTTTTGTGGTTATCGGCACGCTGAAAAGTGTCGGCATGAAGCACGGGCGCTGGCTGGATACCGTTCTGATGCAGCGCCCGCTGGGGGAGGGGGATGTGACGCTTCCGCGCAACAACCTCCTGTAAGTCAACGGTAATGAGTGGCTGAAAGACTATTCTTCTGCCGTCACAATACGCTCAAACGCGTTCAGTTCTGCCAGCTTGCCGTGATACCACTGTTCGCAAAACGCACTGCCTAAATGGTCTGCCAGGTAATCGCACTGGCGAAACGCCTCCAGCGCGGGTTGCTGGAATAACGGCAGATCGGGTGAGGTGTGGGTAAAGTTTGCCAGCGCGTTATCATCAATACGCTCCAGGCCATATAAAATGCCGGTCAGTAACGTCGCCATTACCAGATAAGGGTTGGCGTCCGCGCCCGCCAGGCGATATTCGATCCGCCGGTTGCGCGCATCAGAGCAGGGAATGCGCAGAGCGGCGTTGCGTTTGTTGTAACCCCAGGAGTGAAAAAGCGGTTCATCCAGATTCTTACGCAACCGCCTGAACCCATTAACACCCGGCGCCATGATCGCCAGCGACGCGGGCATCAATTCCAGCATGCCGGCAAGGGAGAGTCGCACCATTTCATTGGGTGCCTCCGCCGGGCTGGCAAACACATTTTCGCCATTCGTGTCATTAAGACTGACGTGAAAATGCAGGCCATTACCGGCCAGCTCTGAGAATGGCTTCGCCATAAAATTGGCCTGATAGCCAAATTTCTCAGCTACGGTACCGGTGAGTTTGCGTAGTGCCAGCACCTGCTCGCAACTCTCCACGACATTGGATGAATGGCACATATTCAGTTCAAACTGCCCGGCTTCGGCTTCGCTAACGATGCCGGATAAGGGGAGACGCTGTGCTGCCGCCATGTTTTCCAGTTCCTCAATAAACGCAGAGTAGGCCGACGGCACGGCCAGATGAAAACAGCCCTGCGGGCGGTTCTGTTGTGCGGCGGGGTCTACAAGGTAGAACTCCATTTCCGCAGCCACCACCGGGTAAAGGCCATGTTGATGAAACTGACGCAGCACATTTTGCAATATGACTCTGGGCTCCAGCGGCCAGGGAATATTATCGCTGTCGAGCATGGTTAATAATAATTGCGCGTTATGGCGCGGATCGTGCGCGCTTGGGCGTAACGTGCCGGAAACGGGTAAACATAAATTATCGGGCTCTTCGTTAATAAGTCTGCCGGGTGAAGAGGTGATTATTTTCCCTTCGCGATCCATGGCGTAAACAGATTGCGGAAAATAACAACCCGTGCTTAGGGAAAATACGTTTTCGACGGCCACTCTTTTCCCCCGGAATATGCCATGAGTATCGTTAAGATAAATATCAACGTGTTTTGTTTGCGGGTGTTCGTTCAGATACGCTTTGATTTCATGAGAAAAATTCTGCTGAAGTAGCCTGATTTCCTGATCAACCATCAATGCCGATCGCGAATGTAACGGTGTTGGAAATGGTGTGGTGGTAAAAAAGGTACGGATATTTTTCAGTAGCGGAATAGTCATCAGCGAGTTCATATTTTTCTTTCTGTGAGGCCTGTTGGCGGTGAACTCAGCATAAAAGAGCGCTTTTTATTTTGATATAAACGCCGCGTAAAAAGGAAATACGCGGCGATAAAAATAGTATAAAAATGGCGCGCTTAAAGCGTGGAAGGCATTTTTAGCAGCGGCGAGGGCGCGCTATCCGCGAAATGCATTTTTACCCAGTCGAGTGTTTTGCGCTGGCCAGGAAAAGTAAGCAATTCGTGGGCGTCGGCAAAGCTGACCCAGCGGTATTCGCTGTGCTCGTGGTTGAGCGTTATCTCGCAGGCTTCATCGACGTACGCAACAAACACCGGCACGACGGTGATGGCGTCGCGGTGCGCTTCGTAAAACTGCTCGCAGCAGTCAGCGGAATAGAGTTCGCTAAGCTGCAAGCCCGTCTCTTCCCGCGCTTCGCGCAGTGCAGTTTGCCAGGCTGTTTCACCGTGTTCAATGCCGCCTGCAATCTGGCACCACTGGCCGTTAAGCATTTTACCGCTGCGTTTAAGCAGCAGAACGCGCCAGCCCGCTGCGGAGTGGCACAGCACAAACAGGGCTATCGAAAAGCAGCGTATCGGGATTTCCTTACTCATTGTTTTCTCCGTGTTTATGGCTAAAGCAGCAATATCAGGGTGTCGCCAGGGCTTGTCATGGTTTCGCGCAAATGGCCTTTTTCCTGATTTTTCACAACAACCAGGCAGCAGATCGGTTACACTCGCGGCACAGAAAAGCCACATGACAGGAGGTTTATATGCTGGAAAAATTGCGTACCCGCGAGGGGAAAAAATTTATCATTGCGGTGGTGATTGTATTCCTGGTTGCCGTGAGCGTCATTTCGAAAGTGACCTTCGAGGGCGTCGAAGATCAGTACAATTTGCCGATGGAATCCTGGACGGTAACGATGTTTATCATGCAGGGCGCATGGGTTGCTATCTACAGTCTGATGTTCACCATCATTGGTTCGCTGCCTTTTGGGTTCTATTTCCTTGGCCCGAAAGACGATCGCGGCTAATCCCTCCCGCCCTGGCGCGCTGCCGGGGCTGCCTCTTACTCTGATGAGCCTTAATCGAAATCGTGATCTCTCGCGTCCTCAGCGTAAAGCTCTGCGGTAAGCCACGATGACCGACAAGTTAACTGTCACTACATTTCCTGGCCCATGCAGGCTGCTGTTTCTCGCTTTAAAAAGCGTTTTTACCTCGCAATAACACTTTCACCAACAATTAAAGATCAAAAAATAATCGCCGATAGAGATCTCACAGGGAGTTCGTGCTGAAAGGAAGATGACGTAAAAGGCTGACTCCAGGAGAGCCGTAATGGCCAGAGAATTTGTGACCAAAAAAATGAGCACCCGCGCGCAAATGTTGCTGACGGGGGCCATCACCATCACCCTCGGTTTTGTGGTAACTATCGGGGTACTGAGCTGGCAGTCCAGCAGTGAACAAAAACACCGCGCCGAACAATACCTGCAAAAAATTGCCCAGAGCCAGGCGTTAACTATCCAGCAGCAACTGAACTATGCGCGCGATGTGGCGCATAACCTCGGTCACAGCATGATTGCGTTGCCAGAAGCCGGGATCACCGACCGCCAGGTGGCAGATAAACTGCTTATTTCCGCCCTGCGCGATAATCCTGACTATCTCTCTATCTCGGTTATTTTTGAAGACAACGCCTATGACAGTCGCGATGCAGAGTTCGCGGATAAGCCCGATCAGGCACCCAAAGGCCGCTACGCCTTCTTTGTCGATCACGATCAATCCGGTAATTTTAAGCTCCACCCGTTAACGTCGATCTTTACGCCGGGCCAGGGCGACTACTATTTGCTGCCGCAAAAAAGCCAGAAAGATACGTTAATTGAGCCCTACAGCTATGCCTATAACGGTGTGCCGACGCTGCTGACCTCAGTGGCGGCACCGATTGTCAGCGGTGGCAAACTGCATGCCGTTGTGACATCGGATATCTCGCTGGCCTCATTGCAGCAGAAAGTGAATCAGATCAAACCGTGGGAAGGGGGCGGCTATGCGGTGCTACTTTCGACCGCGGGAAAGGTGATTTCCTACCCGGATAAAAACCTGACCAGCAAGCCTTACCCTGGTAAAACGGATGGTTTCACCAGTAATGTGGTGGAACAAGATGATCCGATCCTCGGCGAAAAAGCGCTGATTACCTGGCAACCTGTGTCTATCGGCAACAGTACCGATAACTGGTATCTCGGCGTCGTTGCGCCGGTGAGTTCGGTGATGGCGGCGGCCAACCGTCAACTGATGTACGCCATTGTTCTGGGGGTTATCAGCATCCTGTTGGTGTGTACGCTGCTCGGCCTGATCTTTAGTCGTAAAGTGTTGAAACCGATTGGTGGCGAGCCGCTGGAAGGGGCGAATATCGCACTGGCGGTCGCGGATGGCAAACTCGATAACACAATCCCGGTGAAAGGTAACGATCGTAGCAGCCTGTTCTATGCCCTGCATACCATGCAGGCGCAGTTACGGCAGATTGTCGGGCAGATCAAAGAAGCCAGTGACTCGGTGCGCCAGGGCGCCGGCGAGATTGTCAGCGGCAACATTAACCTCTCTTCGCGTACTGAACAGCAGGCCGCAGCGCTGGAACAGACCGCCGCCAGTATGGAGCAGTTTAGCGCCACGGTGAAACATAACGCCGCCAACGCCCACCAGGCGACGGCGCTGACCGCCAATGCCACGCAGATTGCCAGCCGGGGTGAAACGCTGGTCGGTCAGGTGGTGGAAACGATGGCGAAAATTGACGACAGCGCGAAGAAAATCGGCGATATCACGGCGATCATCAACAGCATCGCTTTCCAGACCAATATCCTGGCGTTGAACGCCGCGGTAGAGGCGGCGCGTGCTGGTGAACAAGGGCGTGGCTTTGCGGTGGTGGCGTCTGAAGTGCGCAACCTGGCGCAGCGCAGCGCCGACGCGGTGAAAGATATCGGCGCGTTGATTGAAGAGTCCAGCAAACGCGTCGAAGCCGGGGTGCAACTGGTGAACGATGCCGGTCACACCATGCAGGAGATGACGCAGGCGGTGAATTCCGTGCAGACCATCATCAATGAGATTGTCAGCGCCTCGGATGAGCAGGCCAAAGGTATTAGCCAGGTGACGATTGCCGTCAATGAAATGGACGGGGTCACGCAACAAAACGCCTCGCTGGTGCAGCAAATGGCTGCGGCAGCAACCTCACTCGAAGATCAGGCGCAGCAACTGGCGCAGACGGTGCATCAGTTCCGCCTCGAAGCGTAACCTCAACAGAGAGCCTGGCAACAGGCTCTCTGCCTATCTTATCCGGCAACCAGTTCGATACGGTTATTATCCGGGTCCAGAATCACGGCTTCATAAAAACCATCCCCCGTCCATCGCGCGGCGCTGGCTAACCGGCCCTGCTGACGGGCTTTTTCAGCCATCTCATCCACCGCTCCGACATCGCCGACATTGATAGCGATATGCGCCCAGCCAACAAATTCTGCGGCGTTCGGCGCATCGGCCAGCTCCGGCACGGTCATGAGTTCAATGGTTGGCCCGTTGTGCAGCGCCATAAAATAGGATGCAAAACCGGCGCGGTTTTGACTGACATATTTCTCATTGCTGGTGGCGGAAAAAAAGTCGCGCCAGAATGCGCGCTGCGCGTCGAGATGGCGTGTCCAGAGTGCGACATGGGCAATGTTCAAGGTGACCTCCAGGGCGTAGGGGGTGTTAATTGACAGCGTGATACATTTGCATGATCATGCTCATTATTGCTCGATTTGAATTTAACAAAGAGGATTTATGCTCGATTATGCCGCTTTTCCGGATCAACGACAAGATCTGATCCGCCAGCGTCTTCAGGCGCAGGGACGGGTAGTCTGCGCGGATCTTGCCGTTGAATTGCAGGTTTCAGAGCACACTATCCGCCGGGATTTGCAGGAGCTGAGTAAAGCGGGCATCTGCAAAAAGGTCTACGGCGGTGCGGTATTGCAACTGGCGACCGGCGGGAGCTTTACGCAAAGAAAAGAGCAGGATCGAGCAACAAAAAGCCTTCTCGCGCAGCGCTGCGTGCCACTGCTCAAGCCCGGCACCTGTGTATTTATTGATACCGGCACCACCAACCTTGAACTGGCAAAAGTGCTGCCACCAGAGTTAAACCTGACGGTAGTGACAAATTCACCGGAAATCGCCGCTGTTGCGTGTAAACATCCGCGCTGCGAAGTGATCATGCTGGGTGGGTTGGTGCAGAGCAGCACCGGCGGTTGCGTCGGCGCACCGGCTATCAACCAGCTTAACGGGATCATTTTCGATCAGGCGTTTATCGGTGGCTGCGCGATGTCGCCGGAAATGGGGCTGACCGGCTTTGATTACGCCGATTGCGAATTTAAAAAGGCGGTGATCGCCCAAAGCAACCAGGTGGTGGTGGCATTAACGGCGAATAAGATCCCCGCTGTGGCCCGCTACATCGTTGCCGCCAGCCAGCAGATTGATGTGCTGGTGGTCGAAATCGATCTCAACAAAGCGTTTCATCAGGCCTTTCGCGCAGAGAATATTGAGATCCTGACGGTTTAAACGCAACCGGGCGTTTCGCGCTTTGCCGCTCAGGGTTCATTTCTTGCCAGCCCACAGCGGAGATGTTAAAAGGTGCCCCTTTAAATGAAACCACAAAGGGGAAGGACGTGAAAAACGCGTCACAGGCAGCGGGAAGCAGCACCGATGCCGCGTCGGAAGCAGGGCCGACACTACAACGAGGTTTAAAAAACCGCCATATTCAGCTGATTGCGCTGGGTGGCGCGATTGGCACCGGGCTTTTTCTGGGCATTGGCCCCGCGATTCAGATGGCCGGGCCAGCCGTTTTGCTGGGCTACGGCATTGCTGGCGTTATCGCTTTTCTGATTATGCGCCAGCTCGGTGAAATGGTGGTTGAAGAGCCGGTTTCTGGTTCATTTTCCCATTTTGCCTACAAATACTGGGGGCCGTTTGCGGGCTTTCTTTCTGGCTGGAACTACTGGGCGATGTTTGTGCTGGTGGGAATGGCGGAACTGACCGCCGCCGGTATTTATATGCAGTACTGGTTCCCGGACGTGCCGACCTGGATTTGGGCCGCCGCTTTCTTTGTCATCATCAACGCCGTCAACCTCGTCAATGTGCGCCTGTATGGCGAAACCGAGTTCTGGTTTGCGCTGATTAAAGTGCTGGCAATTATCGGCATGATTGGTTTTGGCTTGTGGATGCTGTTTACCGGCCATGGCGGTGAGCGCGCCAGCTTCGATAACCTCTGGCGCTATAACGGCTTTTTCGCCACCGGCTGGCATGGGCTTATCCTCGCGCTGGCGGTGATTATGTTCTCTTTTGGCGGCCTGGAGCTGATCGGTATTACCGCCGCCGAAGCCAGCGAGCCGCACACCACCATTCCGAAAGCGGTGAACCAGGTGGTGTACCGCATTTTACTCTTCTATATCGGCTCACTGGTCGTGCTGCTGGCGCTCTATCCGTGGATTGACGTCAAAGCCAACAGCAGCCCGTTTGTGATGATTTTCCACGAACTGGACAGCAACCTGGTGGCATCAGCGCTCAATTTCGTCATTCTGGTGGCGTCCCTGTCGGTGTATAACAGCGGTGTCTATTCCAATAGCCGTATGCTGTTTGGTTTGTCAGTGCAGGGCAACGCGCCGGCCTTTTTGACGCGCGTCAGCCGTCGTGGCGTGCCGGTGAATTCCCTGTTCCTCTCAGGGGCTATCACCTCGCTGGTGGTGTTGGTTAACTATCTGCTGCCGCAAAAAGCCTTCTCCATGCTGATGGCGCTGGTGGTGGCGACTCTGCTACTTAACTGGATCATGATTTCGCTGGCGCACCTCAAATTCCGCGCAGCGATGCGCCGCAAAGGGCGCGATCCGCAGTTTAAAGCGCTGCTCTTCCCGGCGGGCAACTATCTGTGCATTGGCTTCATGCTGATGATCCTGGTTTTGATGTGCACCATGGACGATATGCGCCTGTCGGCGGTGCTGCTGCCGGTATGGATTGTGTTCCTGTTTGTCGCTTTCAAACTGCTGCGCCGTACGCCGAAGCGCGGGTAACTCGCGCGATTCCCTACCAGATCCGGTGGGCTGCGGCTTGCCGGACTGGTGATGATGTCTATGTCTAAACTGTGATAGCCTCGGGTCTTATGGCCAATCGCAGGATATATTGTTGTTATGTCCATTCAGAAAATTGCCAGGATGGCAGGCGTTTCCGTTGCAACGGTCTCACGGGTGCTGAATAACAGCGAATCAGTGAAGCCGAAAAATCGCGAACGCGTATTGCAGGCCATCAAGGAATGCCAGTACCAACCCAACTTATTAGCCCGCCAGTTGCGCACCGCGCGCAGCTCAATGATTCTGGTATTGGTCTCTAACATCGGTAACCCGTTTTGCGCCGAAGTGGTGAAGGGCATTGAAGAAGAGGCGGAAAAAAACGGTTACCGCATCCTGCTGTGTAACTCCGGTGCAGATATAGCGCGCTCGCGTTCAGCGCTCAAATTACTGTCGGGCAAGATTGTTGACGGCATCATCACCATGGATGCGTGTGCGAAATTGCCGGAACTGGCCACCATGATTGGCGCTGCGCCCTGGGTGCAGTGTGCCGAGTACGCCGATAACGGCGATGTCTCCTGCGTGGGCATTAACGATGCCGACGCTGCCCGCTGCGTGATTGACCGCTTAGTAGAGCGCGGCTGCCAGCGCATTGCCATGATTAACCACGATCTGAGTTATAAATATGCCCGGCTGCGTGAACGTGGCTACCGGAGCGGTTTACAGGCAAAACACCTGCGCTATGAAAACGTGGCGTACGCCCGCGATTTGAGTTTCAGCGCCGGGAAAATCGCGATGCGGCAGCTGCTAAATACGCCGGAACGCCCGGACGCGGTGTTTGCCGTTTCCGATACGCTGGCCGCCGGGGCGCTGCTGGCGATCCATGAAGCCGGGCTGTCAATGCCGCAGGATATCGCAGTGGTCGGTTTCGATGGCACTGAACTGGCCGAAATGGTTACTCCGCCGCTCAGCACCATTGAGCAACCTTCGCAGGCGATGGGGAGCGAAGCCGTCCGGCTGTTGCTGAACCGCATTGATAACCCGGACAGCCCGCCAGAAAGCGTAATCATGGACTGGCGTTATATTTCCCGCGCCAGCGCCTGACATTTCAGGCATGATGTGTGTCAAGATTTCGCCAGCCGTCGCGCTGGCTTTTTTATTGCTCAGGGAGCCTTGCCATGACCCGGCAACGACAAGCTGATTTATTTCTGGTTCTGACCACGCTGATTGCCGCCTGCGGGTGGATTTTCTCACGCGAAGCCATTAGCGGGATGCCGGTTTTCGCCTTTCTTGGGCTGCGCTTTTTTGGTGCGGCGCTGGTGCTGCTGCCGTTTTGCCGTGGGCAACGCATTGCGCGGGAAAAAGTGCGCCAGGTAGTGATAAGCGGATTATGGATGGCGCTCAACCTCTGCCTGTGGATCTGGTCAGTGTCGACCACGCCATCGCTGGGCGAGGGGGCGTTTATCATGAGCCTGTCGATGCTGTTCGTGCCGCTGGTGGCCTGGGTGATGCTAAAAACCCGCCCGGCGCGCGCCTACTGGGAGTGTTTGCCGGTCGCCATTGTTGGATTAGCGCTGCTGAGCCTGCACATACCCATCACGTTTCATGCCAGCCAGGGCTGGTTTTTGCTGACGGCGTTCGTGCAGTCGATCTATTTTTGCTACACCAGCCGTTGTGCCAGAGAAGTACCGCTGCTGCCGCTCACGGCGGTACAGCTTGCGATCACCGGCGTTGCCGGGCTGGTGATTTCTGCGCTGTTTGAGTCCTGGACCCAACCCTTTACCAGCACCACAGCGATGTGGCTGGCGGCGAGCATTTTAATTGCCACAAGCCTCAGGTTTGGCCTGCAGCTGCAAGGGCAAAAATATGCCGCCGTCGCCAGCGCCGCCATCATTATGGTACTGGAACCGTTACTGACGGTGATTGCCGCCTCGATTTGGTACGGTGAGCGCTTACCGCTACAAAAAATCCTTGGCGGTGTACTGATCCTGCTGGCGCAGATTTGGTTCCGCTGGCGGATGATTGCGCGTTTACCGTCAAAGCCTTAACGTGCCAGCCAGCACCGTATGCGCACCGCCGCCGATCAGCACGCGACCATTTCCCCTGATCGCCAGCGCTAAAACGCCGCCGCGCGGTGAGGCCTGGTAGGCGGTAAGCGAGTGCTTACCCAGCCGTGCCGACCAGTAGGCCGCCAGCGCACAATGCGCGGAACCGGTCACCGGATCTTCATTCACTCCTACCCACGGGGCGAAGTAGCGCGACACGCAATCATACTCATCCTGACCGGGCGCGGTGACTGCCACGCCGCGGCCTGGTAAGGCGCGAAGCGCCGCAAAATCAGGCTTGAGCGCGTAAACTAACTGCGCATCCTCGACCACCACCAGTTGCTTCGCGCCGAATACACCGTAACCACTCACCTGTTCATGCGCCAGCCCAAGTGCCTCCAGTAATTCCGCTGGCGCTTCGGGCTGCGTGTGTGGTGTCAGTAGCGGGAAATCAAGCTCAATGCACTGCGCTCCGGCGGTTGCCGTCAGCGGGCCGGAAAGGGTGTGAAAGGTGATGGTATCACCCTTAGCGAGCCGCCCGTTCTGGCGCAGAATATGCGCGGTCGCCAGCGTGCCGTGGCCGCATAAATCAACTTCGGCCTGTGGCGTAAACCAGCGCAGGTTGTTATCCGCAAGGGTTAAAACGCGGTTTCGGATACCGCCATCTCTTCAGCTATCTGCTGCATTAGCGCGGCTTCCAGCCCTTGCGGTGTAATGCATACTGCTGCCGGGTTACCGGAAAAAGGACGCGTGCTGAACGCGTCCACCTGGTAAATATCAAGTTCCACTACGGCGCTCCCTTTGTTAACAAGGAGATGACATTATCGCCTTTTTACGCCTGCAGGTAGCGCTAATCAGGAGTTTGCCGGGAGCGCGGTGCCAGTTGATGGCGTGCGCTCACCGCTGCTGCCGCCAGCACCAGCGTCATCACCACTTCTGTTGCCAGAAAACCACTCAGCGCGGTGCTGTAGTTGCCCTGCGACTGGCCGACAAGATGCAAAAACAACCCGCCGAGTACTGCCGGACCGAGGCCGAGCGTCGCTTGTTGCAACGTGCTGAGCAGTGCGCTACCTGCGCCTGCATCCTGAGTGGTGATATCACACATGCCGATGCGGTAAAAGCTATTCACAATCAACGCCTGGCCATAGCCAATCAGCGCGGTAGACGGCGCAAGTGCCAGCGCACCCACCGTCCGCCCGGAGAGTTGCAAGGTGGCAATCAATGCCAGCAGGCCACTGACCTGGATTATCAGCCCGGTGAGCAAAATGGTGCGCATGCTATAGCGACCAATCAGTTTTGGTGCATACCAGGCCGAGACAAAATAGGCGACACCCAGCGCGACAAAACTGTTGCCCGACTGATACGGCGTCATGCCCATTCCGGCTTGCAACGTGAGCGCCATACAGAACATAAAACCCGACCACGCGCTAAAGAACAGCAGGGCAATCAGCAGCCCGAAACGGATGCTGTGCAGTTTAATTAAGCGCGGCGGTAGCAGTGGCATCAAACCCACTTGCTGCTGTTTTAATGCGCTTGTCCGCATCCACCATGCCAGCGGAATCAGCGCCAGTAGCGCAGCTTTCGTTTCCCACGGCCAGTGCAGTTCCGGGCCAAGCGCCAGCGGGAACAGCAGGCAGCAGAGGATCATCGCCAGCGCAACAGTGCCTTGCCAGTCAATGCGCGTGCGCGTTTCGCTCCGGGTTTCCGGCACATAGCGGCGGCTGAGTGCCAGCACTAACAGGCAAATGGGCACATTGATAAAAAAGGCGTTACGCCAGCCAAGACCAGCGATATCCGCCGAGACCAGCCAGCCGCCGCCCATCTGCCCAATGATAAACGCCACGCCGCCAATACCGCCGTAGAGACTGATGGCGCGCGCGTGGGCAGTGCCTTTTAGCGTGACATGCAACGTCGCGAGGATCTGCGGCACAATCAGCGCCGCGCCCATGCCTTGCAGGGTTCGCGCACCAAGCAGTGCGGAGACCGAATTTGCCAGCCCGCACAACAGCGAAGCGATACCAAACAGGGCAACGCCCCATAAGAACACCCGCCGGCGACCGAAGTTGTCCCCCAGTTTACTGCCCATCGCCAGACAGACGGCGAAAGCCACGCCGTACAGCGCAACAATCAGCGCCAGTTGCGTGGCAGAGGTATGCAGCGAGAGGGTGATGGAATCGAGCGCGACATTGGTAATCGAGGTGTCAATCAATGGCAGCATCTGCCCGGTCAGCAGAAGGATCAGGCCTGCCCGGCCCGGAGAAACAGCAGACGTTTTCATGGTAACTCCATTGCGTCATTCATCGGATGGACGTAGCATCGCTTAACAGAAAAACGGGTACCAGTTCTTGCCTATACTGGTACTGGCACTACCATGCTGGAGATTGTTATGACGCTGATGGTCGAAAAACTTCCGGAACTGACGGTGCTGGATGAGAACCGTAAACAGCTTGGTGCATTTTTGCGTGCGCGGCGGGAAAGCCTCGATCCGCAACGGCTGGGGCTGCCGCGCAGTACGCGTCGGCGCACGCCGGGGCTGCGGCGTGAAGAGGTGGCACTGCTGGCAGATGTTGGCGTCACCTGGTACACCTGGCTCGAACAGGGCAGGGACGTCAATCCTTCCGCTACCGTGTTGCAGGCGATTGCCGCTGCTTTGCAATGTTCGCCAACGGAAACCCGTCATCTCTTTCTACTGGCCGGGCTAACGCCAACGGAAGCGCTGAATACGCCGCAGTGTGAAGGCATCAGTGAAGGCACCCGCCGCTTGCTGGACAGCCTGCTGCCGCAACCGGCCAGTATTCAGAAAACCAACTTTGACATTGTGGCGTGGAACGTCGGTTTTGAGCGCCTGATGGGGGTTAATTTCAGCGAAATCCCCGACGACGATCGCAACTGCATTTATCTCTATCTCACCCATCCGCAATGGCGTACCCGGCTTGGCTATGATGAGAGCGTATTACAGACCTTTGTTGCCTATTTCCGCGCAGCCATGGCAGAGCACCGGGGCGATGCGGTGTGGGAAGCGAAGCTGGCGCGGTTTTGTGCGGCATCGGCGGAATTTGAAACGTTGTGGCGCAAGCATCTGGATGTGCGTGGCGTGGAAAATAAGATAAAAATCTTTAATCACCCGCAGATTGGCGAGTTTTCACTTCAGCAAATGTACTGGTACTCAGCACCACGTAACGGCTCGCGGTTGCTGGTGTATCTGCCGGTGGATGAAACCAGTGAAAAGGCGTTGAGCTGGCTGGCGGAAAACGCTTAAGGGCGCAGACGTTTTTGATCTTTGCGTGGCAAGCCGTCTACCACGCGATCCCATGATTCCTGAATCAGGAACGCGAGCAGCGATTCATCGATGTCGTCGCCTGCGAATACGGAAATCCAGTGTTTTTTGTTCATATGATACCCCGGCTCAATGCTGGGGTAGATCTGCTGGTTGAGCAGTGATTTTTGCGGCTCGGCTTTCATCGTCACCATCGGCCTGCCGTGCGCGGTAATGGTCATCATAAAAATCTTCCCGCACACTTTGAACACGTCATGTTCCGGACCAAACGGCCAGCAATGTTCGGTGAAGGGCAGTTCGAGCGCAATACGGTGAGCGCTGGCTTGCAGGGTTTTACTGTCCATGATGTTCCTCAACGGCCAGCGCACGCCACATGGCTTCGAAGCCAAGGCGCTTAAACTCGGTGATGCGAGAAGCATCCCGGCTGGCGAAGGTGATCGTGGTGTCCGCCATCGAGAGGAAAATCGCATCGCCAAAAGGGGAGTATTCATCGCTCAGAAACACCGGCCGCACCGAACGATGGCACAACTCATGTAGCTCCGGAAAAATTTCCGCGACTTGCTGGCGGGTGGCGTCGGTGAGTTTGTCGCTGACGGCAATCTGGCGCACGGCACAGTGACCATTCGGGTGGCGGATCCCCCAGTCGATATAGCTGTTCCAGATGCATTGCGTGTGGTGCCTGGAATCGTTGATCGAGAGATCGATATTCGCCAGCATCGTGCCGCACAGATCGCTTTTCAGATGCAGGTAAAGCGCGTTGAGCAGGTCGTCTTTGGTGGCGAAGTAGCGAAACAGTGTTCCTTCCGCGACACCCGCATTGCGAGCGATTAACGCGGTGGAGGCAGCGATCCCCGACTGTGCAATGGCTTCGGTAGCCGCTTCCAGTAACGCCAGTTTTTTATCTTCACTCTTTGGACGAGCCACTGCACTTTTCCTCTCACATTGTAAAAACCACGATTGAAACATGCCCTCTGTAACGCTGCAACGTCGAATGTCAAAGAAAAAAATGATCTTGACGGTTGAGCGTTGCTTTCTATAATGAGTGCTTACTCACTCATAATCAAGTTTAACCAGCGTCGTATCTACGGAATGGATCGATTTTGTCGGGTCAGGATATGAAACGTCTCATTTTCAGCGTGGTTCTTGTTATGCTCGTTGCCTCTGCCGCAAGTTTACCTTTTGTTCTGAATGCCGGATTTGGCCAACTCCCGCAGGGCGAACAGCTTACTGAAGTCGAAAAATCACCGCATTATCGTGACGGGAAGTTTCAAAACCAGTTGCCGACTCCGGGTTTCACCGGAAAGAAAAATATGCTGGCAGCATGGTGGGATTTTCTGGTCACTAAACGCGAGAACGCGCGCCCGCAGCAGCCGTTACCGGCGGTGCACACCGATCTCGCCAGCTTGCCGCTTGAGCAGGATACGCTGGTGTGGATGGGGCATTCGTCCTGGTATTTGCAACTGGCGGGCAAGCGGATTCTGATCGATCCGATTCTGAGTAATTACGCGGCGCCGTTTTCATTTCTCAATAAGGCGTTTGCCGGTAACGATCTCTGGACGGCGCAAAACATGCCGGAGATCGATCTGCTGATTATTTCGCACGATCACTATGACCACCTGGATTACGCCACCATCAAGGCGCTGATGCCGAAAATCAAAAAAGTGGTGACGCCGCTCGGTGTGGGCTCGCATCTGCGTTACTGGGGAATGGATCCAGCAATCATTCAGGAAGCTGACTGGCAGCAGAAAGTGGTAGTGAGCGACGATTTGGCCGTGCACGTTTTACCCGCGCGCCACTTTTCCGGGCGCGGTCTGAAACGCAATCAGACATTGTGGGCCAGCTTTATGTTCACTACCGCCACGCAGAACGTTTATTACAGCGGCGATAGCGGCTATGGCCCGCATTTCAAAGCGATTGGCGAACAGTTTGGCGTGGTTGATCTGGCGATTATGGAAAATGGCCAGTACGACGAGGACTGGAAGTACATTCATATGATGCCGGAAGAGACTTCGCTGGCAGCGCAGGAACTTAATGCTCGCGCGGTTCTGCCGGGCCATGCGGGGCGTTTTGTGTTGGCAAAACACACCTGGGACGATCCGTACAAACGGCTGGCGGCAGCAAGCCGGGACAAAAGCTATCGCTTATTGACACCGAGGCTGGGCGAACCGGTGCTTGCGGCTGACACTGCGCAAGTTTTCCACGCCTGGTGGGAATAAACCCGTTTATTAATCGAAGAGCAGAGGGGGATCGCAGTATGACTATTTCCGCTCAGGTTATCGACACCATCGTCGAGTGGATCGACGACAATCTCCATCAACCATTACGTATTGATGATATTGCAGCGCATGCGGGCTATTCCAAATGGCATCTGCAACGGCTTTTCTTGCACTATAAAGGGGAGAGTCTGGGGCGCTATATTCGCACGCGAAAATTATCTCTCGCTGCGAGGGATTTACGTAATACCGATCAGAAGGTTTACGACATCTGCCTGAAGTACGGTTTTGATTCGCAGCAGACATTTACGCGCATCTTTACCCGCACCTTTAATCTGCCGCCGGGTGCGTACCGGCGGGAGAATCATCAGCATACCCATTGATGGAAAACAGATAACAAAATCGGCCTGCATAAGGCCGTTTTTTATTCTGCCAGCGTTTTCTCAATGCCTAAACGGCTTAAGAGCCCGCTAATACCTTCGCGCGCCAGCAGCGTTGAAAGCTGCTTTTGTTCCTCAGCGGTCATGTTTTGCAGCACTTTGATAATTTCATGCAGCGCGCTATTTCCACTGGCGTAAACCGGTGCGGGTTCGGCAATAGAATAGGGAGAATTATGATGGCGCATAGAGGGCGTTTTCATAATGAAACTGCGCACCTCTTTCGTGAGGTGAATCAGCCTGGCGCGACCGCCTTTTACACCGGGTAACGGTTCTGTTTCCCAACCTTGCTGGCGGATCCAGCGATTTACCGTTTGTCTGGCGACGCCGAGAAACTCCGCTAATTCTTCGGTGGTCATTTTGTTAGGTAATTTCATCATATTATTTTTGATCGCGGAGCCCCAGACGTTGCAACAAGCCGGTAATGCCGTCGCGTAATAAAAGTGAAGAGAGTTGTTTTTGCTCCGCGTCGGTCATCTCTTTTGCCAGCCGGATTAATAACGCCTCAAGTGAGGTATCGCCGGCGGTAAGCGTGGCTTTGGGTTGGTCTTCAGTACGCTGTGCGCTGCGAATAAATGCGCGGACTTGTTCATTTATATGGACCAGACGGGCTTTACCTCCCTGTACGCCGGGTTTTGGTGAGGTCACCCAGCCTTCTTTGCGCACCCATTTATTGATGGTTTGTCGGCTATATCCTGTAAGGCTGGCCAACTCTTCTGGCGTCATTCGTTCCTTGAGCATGTAATTTCCCGAATTGTTGTAAGGGTAATTAATGGCTTATGTTATAGCACCATTTTACGGGAAAATGTGACATGTTTAACTACTGGCTGCGAGGGCGTTCGCAATGTCTTTCATTTGCATGCTTTTTCAGCGATTGAATAATGCGTCGCGATTTTGCCGTTGACACCTGGCAAGGGAATTCATATTATGCCGCCCGTCAACACGACACGCTTTACGCGATGGGGCTATAGCTCAGCTGGGAGAGCGCTTGCATGGCATGCAAGAGGTCAGCGGTTCGATCCCGCTTAGCTCCACCAAATTCC
>NZ_JBHZPO010000006.1:43851-266829 GCF_042788165.1 Kosakonia sp. YIM B13588
ATGGGGCTATAGCTCAGCTGGGAGAGCGCTTGCATGGCATGCAAGAGGTCAGCGGTTCGATCCCGCTTAGCTCCACCAAATTCCGCACCCAACGGAATTGGCGCGTTAAGGCATATTGTGGGGCTATAGCTCAGCTGGGAGAGCGCTTGCATGGCATGCAAGAGGTCAGCGGTTCGATCCCGCTTAGCTCCACCAAAATTCAAACCCTCGCGTTTACGCGGGGGTTTTTGTTTTATCTTCCTCTTTTATTCAATTCTTTCTGCTATACCTAAATAAGCATACGTCCGGTAAGGCGACAGTTATGCGCGGTATTCGAGCCGCTGATAGCTTGATTCGCTCTATGAATAAATCTATCATCTCGGCGACTCTTTTTTGACCAGTTGGGAGCATTTAATTAACGCTGATGAAATACAGTAAATACAGTGCGGTAAGAAAATTCTTCCTCGCGTTAATTTTATGCCTGCTGGCTATTCCGGTTTCACGATTTATTTCTCCACTCACTCTTGTTGATGCCAGTGAAGTTTATCTTGCCTGGTTACCGTTGAGTGCAATGCTGGCAATACTTCTATTATTTGGCCGGCATGGAATATTACCGATTATCATTGGGTTTGCTCTGGTAAATGAGGTTTTTTTTCAGCTTCCCCTCGCTGAAGCATCGATGCTTTTATTTTGCCAATTATTTTCGGTGTTGCTGATCTGCGGTATTGTTCGCTGGCAGCTGGGCTCTCGCTGGCGTCATGGGCTGCCAAATAAAGATATGGGCGTGCGTATCCTGTGGTTAGGCTTTATTGCTCCTGTCGGAATAAAAGCATCGATGTATATTGTTGGGGCCTGGTTTAACTATCCGGTTAATTTATCGAATTTTTTCGGTCCCGGATCGGTTATTTATTCTATTGTTGACATCCAGAGCCTGATTTGCGCCGCACTCATTTTTGCCATGGTTTTTTATTATCCTTTGCGGATGATTCTTAATCCCCGCTTTGCCCGGGCCTTATGGTTGAGAAGTTTTAAACCATGTTTCTCCAGGAAAAATAGAGCCTTTACGTTGTGTTGGCTTATTTCGCTTGCTGCGCTTGTTATTATTTTGTGCGCTCCATATAAAAGTGATTATATTGCGGGTTATTTGGTGCCGGTTATTTTTATTTTATTCACCTTTGGCATCAGCAGGTTAAGTTCTACGCTCATTTCATTAAGTTGGGGCGTTTCGGCGTTTCTGTTACTGGCGTACAACGATAATTTTCTTCATGGCGTGCGTTCCGATTACTCGCTGGCATTTGTAATGTCGGTCCTTATCAGCTTTACCATCTGCATACTTTATATGACGCGTGTTTTTAACCGCAGCGAATGGCTGAAAGGGCGTTGGGAAAAACAGGCCATGAGCGATCCATTAACAGGCCTGCCCAACCTGCGCGCACTGGAGCTGCAGATGGCGCAGCAGCCAAATGGTATCGTGTGCTGTCTGCATATGAAAAACCTCGAATTCCTCAGCCGCCATTTCGGCATGATGATGCGTGTACATGTGAAACGCAGTGTGACTTGTGAGCTTCAGCCTTTGCTACAGGATGGGGAACGCTTTTTCCAGCTTCCCGGCAGTGAGCTTTTATTGTTACTTGATGGGCCAGAAATCCTGGCGCGTTTGCATCATATGCTGGATTACCTGAACAGTCGCCGTATTTACTGGAACAATGCCGTTCTGGATATTGAGTTTGGTGCTTCCTGGGGGGAACTGCAGGGCTCGGGTGAAGAGCTGCATCAGACGTTGGGCCAGTTGAGTTGGCTTTCAGAACAGGCATGTGCGGAGCACCGGGTACTGGCGCTGACAAACAGCCTGCAAGTGGTTACCGATCAAACCACGGAGCGAGTGTTACAGCTGAACAAAGTGAAACGTGCGCTCAGCGAAAATGGCATAGTTCTCTATGGGCAGCCGATCGTGAATGCCGAAGGGGACGGTTACCAGGAAGTCCTCACGCGGCTGGTTGTTGATGGCGAATTCATTACGCCAGATCTTTTTATTCCCGTTATTGCCCAGTTCAATCTTGGCGCACGGTTTGATATGCAGGTTATAGAGTGCCTGCTCCAGTGGATGCAGGCGCACCCGCAGCCCGGCGATTCGGCGCGTTTTTCGGTGAATTTAATGCCACTCACCCTGATGCAAAAAGAGTTCGCCTCGCAGTTTCTGGCACTTTTTGCACGCTATGCGGTATTGCCGCAGCAGGTGATCATCGAGATAACGGAAGAGCAGGCTTTCTCCAATTCGGAAATCAGTATCCAGAATATTAAGCAGTTGCGAAAGGCGGGATTCAAAATCGCGATTGATGATTTTGGTACCGGCTATGCCAACTTTGAACGATTGAAAGGGCTCCAGGCCGATATCATCAAAATCGACGGCTGTTTTGTCCGGGATATTTTGCAGGACAAGCAGGATGCAATGATTGTCAAAGCGATATGCGAACTGGCGAAGGCCAAATCGCTGACTGTGGTTGCGGAGTATGTGGAGAACGAAGCGCAACGCGAATTGTTGCTGAATGCTGGCGTCGATTACTTGCAGGGTTATTTGCTGGGTAAACCGCAGCCGCTGGCAAACGCCAAATAAAAAAACCGGGGAAATCCCCGGTTTTTTTAGCCTATGACAATCAAATAACCAGCGCAGCGATAGCCGCAGACAGCACGCTCACCAGCGTGGAGCCATACACCAGTTTCAGACCGAAACGGGAAACCACGTTACCTTGTTCTTCATTCAGGCCTTTGATTGCACCGGCGATAATGCCGATAGACGAGAAGTTCGCGAAGGAGACGAGGAACACGGACAGGATGCCTTCTGAACGCGGAGAGAGGTTCGCCGCGATTTTCTGCAGATCCATCATCGCCACAAATTCGTTAGAAACCAGTTTGGTCGCCATGATACTGGCAACCTGCAGCGCTTCGTGAGCCGGCACGCCCAGCACCCAGGCAATCGGGTAGAAAATGTAGCCCAGAATTCCCTGGAAGGAGATACCCAGTACGGCGGCAAACAGTGCGTTCAGGCCAGAAATGAGGGCGATAAAACCAATCAGCATTGCCGCAACAATAATGGCAACTTTGAAGCCCGCCAGAATATATTCACCCAGCATTTCAAAGAAGCTCTGGCCTTCGTGCAGCTTCGCCATTTGCAGGTTTTCTTCACTCTCATCCACGCGGTACGGGTTGAGAAGCGACAGCACAATAAAGGTACTGAACATGTTCAGCACCAGCGCCGCAACAACATATTTCGGCTGGAGCATGGTCATGTACGCGCCGACGATGGACATCGAAACAGTCGACATTGCGGTCGCTGCCATGGTGTACATGCGGTTGCGAGACATTTTGCCGAGAATGTCTTTGTAAGCGATGAAGTTTTCAGACTGGCCCAGAATCAGGGAGCTGACAGCGTTAAACGACTCCAGTTTGCCCATGCCGTTCACTTTGGACAGCACCGTACCGATGGCGCGGATAATGATCGGCAGCACACGAATGTGTTGCAAAATACCAATCAGAGCAGAAATGAAGACAATCGGGCACAGCACTTTCAGGAAGAAGAACGCCAGACCTTCATCATTCATTTTACCGAAGACGAAGTTGGTACCTTCGTTGGCGAAACCGAGCAGTTTTTCGAACATCTCGGAGAAGCCTTTAACGAAGCCAAGGCCAATATCAGAGTTCAGGAAGAACCAGGCCAGTAAAACTTCAATCACCAGCAGTTGAATAACAAAACGAATGCGGATCTTCTTGCGATCGCTGCTTACGAGCAGGGCAAGCAGCGCCACAACAGCAAGCGCCAGGACAAAGTGCAAAACGCGGGACATATTTGCTCCAAATATGAGACGGGTAGGAATTTCGTGCACATTCTATGTAACAAGGCAAAAGAAAACGAGATCAAACACACACTATATTAATGACCTGTGACCAGACTCAAAATTAGTGATCCAACATACATTTCTGTTATGTTAAGTAAAAGCGTGAAAAGTTGCGTCATACTGCTAGACTCTTAACATAACGCTGCGGCAAATGCTGTTGCCGCCGTCACCATCCTTGACATTCAACCCTTCTATTGTTTCTGGCTATCAGAGAAATCAGGTAAACCCATTTAAATGAACTTGATAATCATTCTCATTTTGGTAGCATAAAACATAGCAAAGGCTATATTTAGGGGCAATAAATGAACAGTAGTCGCGTTGAGAATAGTAATGGGCGTGCAGCGCGCAAATTACGGTTTGCCTTAATGGGACCGGCGTTTATTGCTGCTATCGGTTATATCGATCCGGGCAACTTCGCTACCAATATTCAGGCGGGCGCCAGTTTTGGCTATCAACTGCTGTGGGTGGTGGTCTGGGCCAATATCATGGCGATGTTGATCCAGCTGCTTTCCGCCAAACTGGGGATTGCCACCGGGAAGAACCTTGCAGAGCAGATCCGCGATCACTATCCGCGCCCGCTGGTGTGGTTCTACTGGGTTCAGGCAGAAATTATCGCCATGGCAACCGATCTGGCAGAGTTTATCGGTGCCGCCATCGGGTTTAAGCTCATCCTCGGCGTTTCGTTACTGCAAGGTGCGGTGCTCACTGGTGTGGCGACGTTCTTGATTTTGATGTTACAGCGGCGAGGGCAAAAACCGCTGGAGAAAGTAATAGGCGGCCTGCTGCTGTTTGTCGCTGCGGCTTATATTGTCGAGCTGGTTTTTTCCCAGCCGAAGCTCGCTCAACTGGCGCAAGGCATTGCGATCCCGAGTTTGCCGAGTAGCGAAGCGGTGTTCCTGGCGGCTGGCGTCCTGGGCGCGACCATTATGCCGCACGTTATTTACCTGCACTCGTCTCTGACACAGCATCTGCACCAGGGTACTCAGCGCGAGCGTTATTCCGCCACAAAATGGGATGTAGGCATCGCCATGACTATCGCCGGGTTTGTGAATCTGGCGATGATGGCGACAGCGGCAGCGGCGTTCCATTTTAATGGTCACACCGGCGTCGCCGATCTCGACCAGGCGTACCTGACGCTGGAGCCGTTATTAAGCCATGCGGCAGCGACCATTTTTGGTCTTAGCCTGGTAGCAGCGGGGCTCTCTTCTACGGTGGTGGGGACGCTGGCCGGGCAGGTAGTGATGCAGGGGTTTGTGCGTTTTCATATTCCCTTGTGGGTGCGGCGCACCATCACCATGATGCCGTCGTTTATTGTTATCTGGCTGGGGCTGGATCCGACGAGGATCCTGGTGATGAGTCAGGTACTGCTCAGTTTCGGTATCGCGCTGGCGCTGGTGCCGCTGCTGATTTTCACCAGTAACCGCAAATTAATGGGCGAGTTAGTCAACACGACATTCATTAAACGGGTTGGTTGGGTGATTGTGGTGCTGGTGGTCAGTTTGAATGGCTGGCTGTTAATCGGCAGTGCGGCAGGCCTGTAAATCGCATGAGAAAAAGGAGCGCTTGCGCTCCTTTTTTTGAATTAGTGGTGGTGTCCCCGGCCACGATGATCGTCGCGGTCGCGCCAGCCTTCCCGGTAACCGCGTTCATACGCGTTCTGTTTGTCCCAGCCGCGATGCCAGCCGCGGTCGTGTTTGTGCCAACGGTTGCCGCGCCACTCATAGTTGCGGCCCCAGTAGTCACGGTCGCGCCAGCGGCCGCCGTCCCAGTAATTACCGTAATTATCGCGATCGCCAATTTGTAATTTTACAGATGGCAACAGGGTGATTTCGCCAGCATTTGCGACCAGCGGCGCAGAAGCCATTAACACAGCTGCCAGAATCAGTGACCTGAACATACTCTTCTCCTTCACGATCGGGCCGAAACGGCCTGTTACAACAATATTACGGGGCGGCCAAACCCCGTATTATTGGCGGAACTCCTAAATCATGAATGGCAGCATTTTTTGCTAAATTTGCTGTTATTTTGCGCCACTGAGAATGGCGTCGATCTCGTCACTTTCAGTCGTTGTGAAGTGGCGGTTTGCCAGCATGCCGACTGCATCGTCAAGCTGGCTCGTTTTACTGGCACCAATCAGCACCGAGGTGACACGATCGTTGCGCAGCACCCAGGCCAGTGCCATCTGCGATAACTTCTGTCCGCGCCGTTCCGCCAGCGCATTCAGCGCGCGAACGGTCGTCAGCTTTTCGTCCGTAATTTGCTCCGGATTGAGAAAGCGGCTGCCGCTGGCGGCGCGGGAATCGGGTGGAATGCCGTGCAGATAACGCTCGGTCAGTTGCCCGCCTGCCAGCGGTGAAAACGCAATACTGCCGACGCCTTTTTCCTGCAACACATCAAGCAATTCCGCTTCGACCCAGCGTTCAAACATTGAGTATTTCGGCTGGTGGATAAGACACGGTGTTCCGAGGTCATTAAGAATATCGGTAGCTTCGCGCGCCTGTGCCGCCGGATAGTTGGAAAGCCCGACGTACAGGGCTTTGCCCTGGCGCACAATATGGTCCAGTGCGCGCATGGTTTCCTTCAGCGGCGTCTCGGGATCCGGGCGATGGTGATAGAAGATATCAACATACTCCAGACCCATGCGGCGCAAGCTCTGGTCAAGGCTGGAAATCAGGTACTTACGTGAGCCCCAGTCGCCATACGGGCCGTCCCACATGGTATAACCGGCTTTGCTCGAGATAATTAATTCATCGCGGTAGGGCAGGAAATCCTCCTGCAAAATCCGGCCGAAATTGCGCTCTGCGGAGCCCGGTGGCGGTCCGTAGTTATTGGCCAGATCAAAATGGGTAATGCCCAGATCAAAGGCATGCCGCAACAACTGGCGGCTGTTTTCCAGCAGCGTGGTATCACCGAAGTTGTGCCACAACCCAAGCGAAATTGCCGGAAGTTTTAACCCGCTGTCGCCGCAGCGATGGTAGTGCATCTTTTCATAGCGTGCGGGATCGGCCAGATAAACCATGCGGTTGCTCCTTTTTATCAGCGTAGCGTTAGTGTATACGTTTACATTCGCTGAGCTTACACCGTCAGGTGCCGTAAAGCTTGCTTGCCACTTCCTCTCTGACGCGTATCCTGGACTCTCATCACAGTTCTCCAATACTCAGATAAGTGTCAGTATTTGGAGATGTAACGCAATGCAAAACGATTATTCAGTTGCCGACTATCTACTGGACAGGCTTGCCGGCTGCGGCATTCATCATCTTTTCGGCGTACCCGGCGACTACAATCTGCAGTTTCTCGATCACGTTATCCAGCACCCGGCGGTGCATTGGGTGGGCTGCGCCAATGAACTGAATGCTGCTTATGCCGCCGATGGTTACGGGCGTTGCCAGGGCGCGGGCGCGCTGCTGACCACCTTTGGCGTGGGAGAGTTGAGCGCGATTAACGGTGTGGCCGGCAGCTTTGCGGAATATGTTCCGGTGTTGCACATCGTGGGCGCGCCCTGTCGCAGCGTACAGCAACGCGGTGAAATTCTGCACCACACACTGGGAGACGGTGATTTCAGCCATTTCTGGCGCATGTATGAACCTGTTAGCGCCGCACTGGCGGTATTAACAGCAGAAAACGCCTGCTATGAGATTGATCGCGTGATCCGCACGATGCTCAGTGAATCCCGCCCCGGTTACCTGATGTTACCCGCCGACGTGGCAAAAATGGCAGCAACGCCGCCTGTAAACGTTATCACTCCCGCACCGCTTCAGGCTAACGAAGCGCGTCTGGAGAGTTTTCGCCGCCGTGTACAGGCAATGCTCAGCGAAAGCCCGCGCGTTGCGCTGCTGGCGGATTTTCTTGCTCACCGCTTTGGTGTACAGAAAATATTGCAGTGCTGGATGAAGGATTCGCCCATCCCGCACGCCACATTGTTAATGGGGAAAGGCTTGTTTGATGAAACGCAGCCTGGGTTTGTCGGCACTTACAGCGGTGCTGCAAGCCCGCCGCAGGTGCGTGAAGCGATCGAGAGTGCCGATGCGGTAATGTGTGTCGGCGTGCGTTTTACGGACACCATCACCGCCGGGTTTACTCAGCAACTGCCCGTGGAACGTACGATTGATATCCAGCCCTTTGCGGCGCGGGTAGGGGAAGAGTGGTTCAGCGGGATTGCAATGCAGGACGCGGTGAATACACTGATTTCGGTCTGTCGCAATAACCCACGCTGCGTGCTCGATCCTGTTCCAGAGCCTTCCGATAATTCCCCGCATCACTCCGGCACATTGAATCAGCATACATTCTGGCAAATACTGCAGGCTTTTATTCGCCCCGGTGATATTTTACTGGCCGATCAGGGAACCGCCGCCTTTGGCGCGGCGTCTTTGCGCCTGCCTGCCGAGATTGACATGCTGACGCAGCCGCTGTGGGGATCGATTGGTTATTGCCTGCCCGCCGCGTTCGGCGCACAAACCGCCTGCCCGGAGCGGCGGGTCATTTTGCTTAGTGGCGACGGCGCAGCGCAGCTCACTATTCAGGAGCTGGGGTCCATACTGCGTGACGGGCAGCGACCAATCATTTTGTTGCTCAATAATGATGGTTATACGGTGGAGCGGGCGATCCACGGTGCGCACCAGCGTTATAACGATATTGCGCGCTGGAACTGGACACATATTCCGCATGCGCTCAGCCATGACTGCCAGGCCGAATGCTGGCGCGTTAGCGAAACGGTGCAACTGGCGGAAGCACTGGAAGCCGCCTCGCATCATCACCGGCTTGCGCTGATTGAAGTGATGTTGCCGCAAGCCGATTTGCCGGATCTGCTGCGTGATGTCACCCATGCGCTGGAAACGCGTAACAGTGAGTAGTTACTTACTGCGCCGGGGGACAATCATCATCGGTTTTCCGGCCAGCACTAACCAGGCGGGCAGGATCACGATACACAGCAGCGGCAACAAGGTGGTGTCCGGTACGACGACGGCCGCCAGGAACAGGCTCAACCAGCCATCGCGTGTTACAACCAATACCAGCCCTAATACGGCACAGGAAACGGTGACCGCAGCCGGAACAGCATCGACATGTTCATGCAGCATTAAGCCTAAAGCCACCCCGACAAACACCGCCGGAAATATACGCCCACCGCGAAAACCGCAGGCGGCGGCAATCACCAGCGCGGCGAGCTTCACCAGGGCAAATAGCAGGTAATCGGTTACGGTATAGGTATGTGCAAACGCCAGTTGCTGCATCTCATCCAGCCCCTTAAATAGGGTAACGTGGCCGCCAGTCATACCCAGAAGACCAAGCAAAAAGCCGCCCATTCCCAACGTCAGCACCGGGTTATTCAGGCGATGCATGAAGTGATGCAGACGCGGCAAACACCAGACAGCCACCATTCCCAGCGCAATGGCGAACAGCGTCACGACCGCGCCGCTAAAAATATCAACTATATGCATCTGCGGATAATGGGGAATGGGCAGCGTGAAATGTGGTTGCGAAAAGAGGCTGGTGGTTAATGCGCCTGCTGCCGCAGCCATTAACGGCGCGAACAGGCGATCCCACAGCGGCACGTCCTCACTGGCCTTCAGGGTTTGCGAGAAAATAAGCGCCGCCGCCACAGGCGTGCCAAACAGCGCACCGAGCGTGCCGGCGGAGGCAAGGATTGTCCAGTCCAGCGGCGCAACGCGCGGGAAAATGCGCGCACCAAGTGCAACGGCAAGGGCGATATTCAGCACCATCACCGGTTGTTCGGGGCCAAGGCTTACGCCGCCTGCCAGACCGAGGATCAGCGCCAGTGCCAGCCCCGGCAGCGCGTTGACGGCAACTGGCGAACCAATCAGCGGCACCGTCGCCGGATCCGGCCCGCCATGACCGGCGCTGAAACGGATCACCAGGCCAACAGCAACGCCGGTGAGCGTCAACACGACCAGTATCCACCAGGGGGAATCCGGTGAGATGCCGAGCCGCCACGGCACGCCGCTCCACAACACGGTTTGCAGCAGGGCAGCGATTTTCATCACCAGCGCTAAGATCAGACTCGACGCAACACCAATAGTGAGCGCAGGCAGCGCCAGTAAGAGCAGCGTTCTCGCACGCGGATGGAGCATCTTTTTATCCTTGTAACGAAGCCTGGCAACGGAGGATGCAACCGGGCTGAAACCTTTAAGGTAATCTGTGATGAAGATCGATAATCCTGGGGCACTCATGATATGGTCGTTGTCGTTACAGCGCCTTGAATTTACAGTGTGCCAAAGATTTATTCTGACTTTAGCGGAGCCGTAAAAGAATGACAAAGTATGCTTTAGTGGGAGACGTGGGTGGCACGAACGCGCGCTTAGCGTTGTGTGATGTCGATAGCGGTGACATCTCCCGGGCCAAAACCTACTCCGGCCTCGATTATCCAAGCCTGGAAGACGTGGTGCGTGTTTATCTGAAAGAGCACGACGTCAAGGTAGAAGATGGCTGTATCGCCATCGCTTGCCCGATAACCGGTGACTGGGTGGCAATGACCAACCACACTTGGGCGTTTTCGATTGCCGAAATGAAGAAAAACCTCGGTTTCGCCCATCTGGAAATCATTAATGATTTCACCGCCGTATCAATGGCGATCCCGATGCTCAAAGCCGAACACTTAATCCAGTTTGGCGGTTTGGCGCCGGTTGAAGGTAAACCGATCGCCGTTTACGGCGCAGGCACCGGGCTTGGCGTTTCGCATCTGGTGCATGTGGATAAGCGCTGGGTGAGTTTGCCGGGCGAAGGCGGCCATGTTGATTTCGCGCCAAACAGCGAAGAAGAGGGGATTATTCTCGAAGAGTTACGCGCGGAAATCGGCCACGTTTCCGCTGAACGCGTGCTCTCCGGTCCCGGTCTCGTTAATCTCTATCGCGCAATCGTCAAATCAGATGGCCGCCTGCCGGAAAATCTGCAACCGAAAGATGTGACTGAACGCGCACTGGAAGACAGCTGCATTGACTGCCGTCGCGCGTTGTCACTATTTTGCGTCATTATGGGGCGTTTTGGCGGCAACCTCGCGCTCAATCTCGGCACTTTCGGCGGCGTGTACATTGCCGGTGGTATTGTGCCGCGCTTCCTCGATTTCTTTACCGCTTCCGGTTTTCGCGGCGGTTTCGAGGACAAAGGGCGCTTTAAATCCTACGTCCAGGATATCCCGGTATTTCTGATCGTGCATGATAACCCGGGCCTGTTGGGTTCTGGCGCGCATCTGCGCCAGACGCTGGGTTACGTGCTTTAAAGATTCATTAACTGACGAAACTCTTTAACTTTGCTGCGGCTGACGGGCACCTGAAACTCCAGGTCTCGCAGCCGCAAAATATAGGTGTTGTTAAACCAGGGTTCAATCTCGCGGATTTTATCCAGGTTGACGCAGTAAGAGCGGTGGCAGCGAAAGAAGTGCGCCGCCGGCAGTTTGCTGCAAAACTCGGTGATGTTCATCGGCATCACATAAGATTCCCGCTTCGTATAGACAAACGTCATCTTCTCATGCGCTTCCGCATAATAAATATCATGAATACTGGTGACGATAATGCGCTCGTCTTTCACCAGATTAATGGTCGCGTTTTCCCGTGGCTGCGGGCTGGCTACCGGGCCTGATTGCTGCTGCCAGGCCGTTTCCAGTTTTTGCAGCATGCTGATGATGCGTGACTCCTGGTACGGTTTCAGGATGTAGTCGAACGCTTCCAGTTCAAATGCCTCCACCGCATGCTCTTTCCAGGCAGTAATAAAGACGATAAACGGCTTATGGGCGAACTGGCTGATATTCTGCGCCAGCAAAACGCCATCCAGAGAAGGGATATTAATATCAAGAAAAATGGCGTCGACTTTGTTGTGCTGTAAATACTTCAGCACGTCGAGACCATCGTCAAAGGTGCCGACAATTTCCATCTGGCTATGGGCTTTAATAAGCCAGCTCAGCTCCTGTTGCGCCAGGATCTCATCTTCAACAATGATGACTTTCATACAGCTCTCCTGTTAAGGCAACAATGCGGCAGGCGACGGCTGGCGCTGAACAAAGAACGCGATCTCCGTGCCCGGCGTTAAACGGCGGATATGCAACCCTTCGCCATATAGCAATTTCACGCGCTGGTGAACATTCAGCAGGCCAATCTTGTTGCCGGGCATCTCATCGGCTTCAACGCGGGCAATCATCTGCGGATCGATGCCGTTGCCCGTATCGCGCACCGCGATACGCACGCGGTTGCCGCACTCTTCCACACTGATGGTGACCACGCCTTTGCCTTTACACGGCTGAATGCCATGCACAATCGCATTTTCAACCAGAGGCTGGATCAGCAGGCTCGGGATCACACAACTGACCTCTTCATCAATGTCATAAATCACCGTCAACTTATCGCCAAAACGAGCCTGCTCAATGGCGATATAGTCTTTGATTTGATAGAGCTCTTTTTTGATATCAATGAGTTCATCATCTTTTAATTCAATGTTATAGCGCAGATAACGCGACAAATTGAAAATGAGCTGCCGGGCAGTGTCCGGATTCAGGCGAATCGACGACGAGATAGCGTTCAGGGCGTTAAACAGGAAATGCGGGTTGATCTTACTTTGCAGAGCGCGCAGTTCCGCTTTATTTGCCATCTCCCGCAGCTGTTCGGCACGGGAAACTTCCAGTTGTGTCGAGATAATCTGCGATAAGCCAACGGCCATATCCTGTAATGAGGAGGTGATCTGGTGCGCGTGGCAGTAATAGATCTTCAGCGTGCCGGTCACGATGCCCTGTTCACGCAGCGGGATCACCAGCATTGAGTGGATTTCGGGCGTGCGGTGGGCTTCATCATTGTTTTTAATGATAATTTCGCCGGTGTTCATCGCCTGGTGAGTGGTTGGACTGATAATATCGTCGCTGTCGCGGTAATTATTTTCCCCGACACCAACGTAAGCCAGCACGTGGTCGGTATTGGTGATAGCCACGGCATCGGCGTTGATATCCCGACGAATAATGTCACAGACTTTCCGCAAGGATTCGCTATTCACATTGCGGAAAAGTGGCAGTGTTTTATTGGCAATATCCAGTGCCAGCTTCGCCTGACGACCGGCAATCGCCTCTTTTTCCCCTTCCACGCTTTGCACCAGCAGCACAATAAAGCCGATGCAGACGCTGCCGAGGATCATCGGCACACCAATTTTGGACACAATATCGAGGCCGAGCGCGGTAGTCGGCGCCCACAGCACCACCAGCGTCATGGTCAGGCTTTCGCAAATCATGCCGCCGATGATGCCCACCCGCCAGTGCTGCGCTTTGGGCACTTTGCGGTTAATCATCCCGGACATCACGCCGGCAATAATGCTGGTAATAAAACAGGGGATCGCCGTCACGCCGCCAATATCAATCAGATAGCGGTGCATCCCGGCAATCACGCCGGTGATAATGCCGACCCACGGGCCGAACAAAATCCCGCCGGACATCACCGCGATGATACGCACGTTAACCAGCGAGCCTTCCACCGGTACGCCGGACCAGGTGCTGAACAGGGCAAACATTGAGAAGATGGCCGTCACGCCCAGCAGCTCTTTTGGCGAGTGCGCCGTTTTATGCAGCAGTTCGCGGAACAGGCGGATGCGGATCAAGAAAAAAAGGCAGATCAGCATGAGCGCCGCTCGGTCAAAAACGGCCAGCAGCATGTCGAATATTTCGTGCACGGGGGACTCATATGAATAGCGTCAAAAAGCTATGATAAAAAACCCCGGCGCAGATGACCAGCCGCAGTATTCATTCGCTGAATGAGGAAAGACCACTTTTCCAAAAGGGGATTGAAAAGAGTCGAAAGAAGAGACGCTAAGCTGCGCTAACTGGTGATTTTTTAAGGTAATTTTATCTTTATTTTATTGTTAAAATATATGATGGATTTTTCTATAAGAGGATAGTTTCGCTTTCTCTTTCCTAAATTAAACTTCCTCTTTTATGGCGTTGCGTTATTTTTGCGCTTACCTCTCGACAGCGAGATTTTTTTCGGGCTATGTTCTAAGCACGCCGCAAATGCGGCGACGTCGCTCGGACGGTCCGGGCGCTAACGTTACTCCGAGGAATCTATGGCTGACTTCAGTCCTGAACGTCGTTTTACGCGTATCGATCGTCTCCCCCCGTATGTTTTTAATATCACCGCTGAACTGAAAATGGCTGCGCGACGCCGCGGCGAAGACATTATAGATTTCAGTATGGGCAACCCGGATGGCGCGACGCCGCCGCATATCGTTGAGAAACTCTGTACTGTCGCGCAACGCCCGGATACGCACGGTTACTCCACGTCGCGCGGCATTCCGCGCCTGCGCCGGGCGATTTCCCGCTGGTATCAGGATCGTTATCAAGTGGATATCGATCCGGAAACCGAAGCGATTGTCACCATTGGTTCGAAAGAAGGGCTGGCGCATCTGATGTTGGCGACGCTGGATCACGGTGATACCGTGCTGGTGCCGAACCCGAGTTACCCGATTCATATTTACGGTGCGGTGATTGCGGGAGCGCAGGTGCGTTCTGTGCCGCTGGTGGAAGGTGTCGATTTCTTTAATGAACTGGAGCGCGCCATCCGCGAAAGCTACCCGAAGCCGAAGATGATGATTCTAGGCTTCCCGTCTAACCCGACGGCGCAGTGCGTTGAACTGGAGTTCTTCGAGAAAGTGGTCGCGCTGGCAAAACGCTACGATGTGCTGGTGGTTCACGATCTGGCCTACGCCGACATTGTCTTTGACGGCTGGAAAGCACCGTCGATTATGCAAGTGCCGGGCGCACGCGATGTCGCTGTTGAGTTCTTCACCCTGTCGAAAAGTTACAATATGGCGGGCTGGCGTATCGGCTTTATGGTCGGTAATTCGGTGCTGGTCAACGCGCTGGCACGTATCAAAAGTTATCACGATTACGGCACCTTCACGCCGCTACAGGTGGCAGCGATCGCCGCGCTGGAAGGGGATCAGCAGTGTGTGCGCGATATTGCCGCTCAATATAAACGCCGTCGCGATGTGCTGGTAAAAGGGTTGCATGAAGCGGGCTGGATGGTCGAAATGCCGAAAGCGTCAATGTACGTGTGGGCGAAAATTCCGGAACCGTACGCGGCGATGGGCTCGCTGGAGTTTGCCAAAAAACTGCTGCAAGAGGCGAAAGTGTGCGTCTCTCCGGGCATCGGCTTTGGTGACTATGGCGATACGCATGTACGCTTCGCGCTGATCGAGAACCGCGATCGTATCCGCCAGGCGGTACGCGGCATTAAAGCGATGTTCCGCGCCGATGGGTTACTGCCGGCAGCGCAAAAGAGCGCGGCAGAAGATCTGGAACCATAACTGTGCCTTGCCCGCCTGATTCGTTGGCGGGCAAAACAAAAAAGGAGCCTTTTGGCTCCTTTTTTGTACAGCACGATATGCTCAGGTTAGATCATCAGGGCGAATGTGCCGGCCCACACAATAACCATCACCGAAATGCCCATAAAGAAATATTTCACGTTCATCGCTCCGCACACCTAAGTATGCATTCATGACCATTCAGGACTGAGTATAGAGAGGTGAAACTACGCCACATCGAAAATGAGAATTATCTCTATTTCGGCCACAGCTCCATCTCAGAATTTCGGGTGAATTCCTCACCAAACGGGGCTAATGTACGCTTAATTTTTAGGCCTTACAAGAGCCTTTTTTCTATTTAATTTTAGTAACTTACATTGTGTCGGGCTTTGGCGACACAATACTTTCACTGCTAAATAAATTGCTATTGAGCGACGAAAAAAATGGCCTGCTGAAACGGTTCATTTCCGCTTGAATAATAAGGCTAATTTTTTGAAGCGGGTCACAGCATCTGCAATTCTTTCGGAAAAATGCGCCGCCGTGTTTCTGCGATGCGATGCATAAAAAAGTGAATGGGAGGGGAAAATAATCCTGCGGCGAAAAATCCCGCTGAGGGAAGAGACGCTGGGAAAATTGTTGAAGAGCCCTGGCATATCATCAAAGCCGTGAGCTTCCCGGCTGATGAGTGCCGCCTGTTGCACATCAAAGAGCACAATTCCTGCCTGCTTGTTCGCCCGTACATGGCCAACCTCACAAATTGTCTCCCATGCCAGCCTGCTTTTCCCGTGTAGGCGTTAGCGTTTCTAGCGTTGTTTCGGCTCCTGATCGTTTGCGTCAGCAAAAGCGTGATTGCTGGCGCACTATAATAAAATTGTATCTTTTCTGTTAAATCCTGCCTTGCGCGTAATTGTATAGGCAAGTATATATGTTTACACATCAGGACATGTCCTCAGGAGAGAACACCGATGCCGCACATCCTCATCCGCCAGCAGACTTTCCGCGCCCACAGCGGTACGGAACGTGATGCGAAAAGCTGGCTCACCGAAGCGCCGTTGCGCATGCTGCTGAATAACCCTGATCCCGATATTGCCGAAAACCCGAACGCGCGAGTGTTGTGTGGCGACATTGGTCGCAGCCATCTTGATTCTGGTTCGGTGGCAAGCCAGAACCGTGAAACCGAAGCGATGCATAACGGTTCTGACGTCGTATCCAACTGGCCGTTGCTTAACGCCGCCAGCGGCGCGACCTGTGCCTCGCGATATCATGGCGGTAGCGTGCGAATGGTTTTTTCCCGGCATGCAGGGATGGTGATCGTTTGTGGTGACACAGATGAAGCGGCGGCACACATTGCGCACGTGCTGCACAACGATCCGGCTACCGGTGTGATTCATCACGCTGACGCCGGGTATGAGATTGCGATTGAGTGCGCCGCAGCGCAGGCGCTCAATCTTCCGATGGTTGCTGCAATGCAGGAGCAGGGCAAAGCATGAAAAATTTCACCCTTATTCCGGGCCAACTCACCCTCGCGCAGTTGCGCGAAATCTACAGCCAGCCTCTTCATCTGTCGCTGGATGATGGCGCGTTTGCGGCCATTAATGAGAGCGTTGCCTGCGTCAACACGATTATGACGGAAGGCCGCACCGCCTATGGCATCAACACGGGCTTCGGTTTGCTGGCGCAGACGCGTATCGCGACGGAAGATCTGGAGAATTTGCAACGCTCGCTGGTGCTCTCTCACGCGGCAGGCGTTGGCGAGCCGCTGGATGATGCGCTGGTTCGCTTAATTATGGTGCTGAAGATCAACAGTCTGGCGCGCGGTTTTTCCGGCATTCGCTTGCAGGTGATCCAGATGCTGGTGGCAATGGTTAACGCGGAGGTTTATCCGTGGATCCCGGCGAAAGGTTCGGTGGGTGCATCCGGTGATCTCGCACCGCTGGCACATATGTCGCTGACGCTGCTTGGCGAAGGCAAAGCGCGCTGGCAGGGTGAATGGTTACCGGCGAGTGAAGCGCTGAAAAATGCCGGCCTTGAGCCGATCACGCTGGCGGCAAAAGAGGGGCTGGCGCTGCTGAACGGTACGCAAACGTCGACCGCATTTGCTTTGCGCGGCCTGTTTGAAGCCGAAGATCTGTTCGCTTCTGCTGTGGTTTGCGGTGCGTTGACCACTGAGGCGGCGCTCGGTTCGCGTCGTCCCTTTGATGCGCGTATTCATGACGTTCGCGGCCAACGCGGACAGATTGACGCGGCGGCGTTATATCGTCATCTATTAACCGATGACAGCGCCATTTCTCAGTCTCACCACAACTGCAATAAAGTGCAGGATCCTTATTCCCTGCGCTGCCAGCCGCAGGTGATGGGCGCATGTCTGACGCAACTGCGTTTTGCCGCAGAAGTGCTGCTAACCGAAGCGAATGCGGTTTCCGATAACCCGCTGGTTTTCGCCGCTGAAAATGAAGTGATCTCCGGGGGAAATTTCCACGCTGAACCGGTGGCGATGGCGGCAGACAACATTGCGCTGGCGATTGCCGAGATAGGCTCGCTTGCGGAGCGCCGTATCGCCCTGCTGATGGACAGCCATATGTCGCAACTGCCGCCGTTCCTTGTGAAAAACGGCGGTGTTAACTCCGGCTTTATGATTGCTCAGGTCACCGCAGCGGCGCTGGCAAGCGAAAACAAAGCGCTTTCACATCCGCATAGCGTGGACAGTTTGCCGACCTCGGCAAACCAGGAAGATCACGTCTCGATGGCACCGGCCGCCGGGCGTCGTCTGTGGGAAATGGCGGCAAATACGCGTGGCGTCATTGCTGTCGAGTGGCTGGCCGCTTGCCAGGGGCTGGATATGCGCGAAGGCTTAACCAGCAGCCCGTTGCTGGAACAGGCGCGCCATCTGCTGCGTGAACAGGTTGCGCATTATGAGAAAGACCGTTATTTCGCGCCCGATATTGAACGTGCGATTGCGTTACTGGCGGAGCGCCATCTGACGACATTGCTGCCGGGAATAGTGTCTTGCTGAATGAAGCGAGGGGCATTGCTGGTCATTCGAATATGACGGGTTCTGCCTGTGAAATGAAATCATTTTTTGCTGTTATAAAACGTAAGATGCCCCTGTAATCCAGCCGAGTGTTTTGTTATCCGGGGCAGGCGTCATGCCAGTAATGAGTTAAGTATTAAGCGGTGGCTGGAAATACAGGTGCAAATTCACGGGAATGAATCCCGTCATGAAGGGATGCTTGCGCATCCCTTTTAGTGTTAACGGGGCAGTCGTTGTCGGCTCCAGTCAAGCGCGGTATTGATCAGGGAAGTCAGTAGCTGGCGGAACGCTTCACTCTTCTCTTCGGAGAAAGCAAAGCTCGTTTCATCCATATAGCAACACTGCGCCACTTCCAGTTGTATCGCATGGATGTTCTGTTGCGGTGCGCCGTAATGCCGGGTGATATAGCCGCCTTTGAAGCGACCGTTGAGCACTTTCGTGTAGTGCGGAAATGCCTCACTGCACGCCAGTAATGCGGTGCTCAGTTCCGGTGCGCAGCTTGCGCCATCGGCAGTGCCGAAGTTCAGATCCGGCAGTTTGCCGTCAAACAAACGCGGAACCACCGATTTGATGGAGTGCGCATCCCACAGGAGCGCGTAGCCGAACGTGTCGCGTAACCGCGCCAGTTCCTGCGCCAGCGCCTGGTGATAGGGCTGCCACACAGTATGCAAAATAGCAGCTTTCGTGGCGTCATCCGGCGCTTTACCCGCTTCGAACAGCGGCTCGCCGTCAAAAAAGGTGTCCGGGAACAGGCCGGTAGTCGCGGTGCTGTATAACGGTTTGTCATCTGCCGGGCGGTTTAAATCCACCACATAGCGGGAATAATTAGCGCTCAGCACGCTGGCGCCAAGTTCACGAATCGGCTGATACAGCAGCGGGATATGCCAGTCCGTATCCTCCAGACGTCGTGCTCGCGCAGTGAGGCTGCTGGCAATTTCCGGCGTCAATTGCGTGCCGGGATGGGGCATGCTGACCAAAAGCGGCAGCCGCCCCTGATGTAATTCGAATGCGTTAGTCATGCCAGACTTCCTCCCCCTGATAGATAACCTGTTTTGACAGCGTTCCTCCCAGCCAGTAGCTGAGTTCTGCCGGATGCGACACATCCCACGCGACAAAGCTGGCCTCTTTACCCGCCTGGAGCGTGCCGCAACGTTCGCTGATGCCTAATGCGCGGGCGGCATGACAAGTCACTCCCGCCAGCGCTTCTTCAGGCGTCAGACGGAACAACGTGCAGGCCATGTTCATCATCAGGCGCAGCGACAACACGGGCGACGTACCGGGGTTCAGATCGCTGGAAATCGCCATCGGCACCTGGTGCTGACGCAGCAGCGCTACCGGTGGCTGCTGGCTCTCGCGTAAGAAGTAATAAGCACCCGGCAGCAGAACGGCAGTGGTGCCGTGCTGCGCCATCAGTACGATATCTTCTTCGCACAAATACTCGAGGTGATCGGCGGAAAGCGCATTGTAGCGGGCAGCCAGCCCTGCGCCGTGCAGCAGAGAAAGCTGTTCGGCATGCAGTTTTACCGGTAAGCCAAGTTGCTGCGCTTTACGGAAAACCTGTTCCACCTGCTGCGGTGAAAAGGCCAGATGTTCACAAAAAGCATCGACCGCATCGACCAGCCCTTGCGCGTGCCAGGCGGGTAGCCAGTGCTGGCAAATCTCATCGATATAGTCGTCAGCGCGCCCCTGATACTCGCCCGGCAATGCATGCGCTGCCAGGCAGGTGCTGAAGAGAGTAAGCGGCATTTCTGCGCCAAGCGCGCGGATCACCTGCAACATTTTGCTTTCATCGGCAAAGCTGAGGCCATAACCGGATTTGATCTCAAGCGCGGTAACGCCGTCTTTACGCAGCGCGTTAATGCGCTTGCGGGCGCTTTCCAGCAGTTGTTGCTGGCTGGCGTTGCGGGTGGCATTGACGGTACTGATAATGCCGCCGCCTGCGGCGGCGATTTCCGCGTAGCTCGCACCGTTGAGTCGCATCTCAAACTCCTGGCTGCGATCGCCGCCAAACACGCTATGGCTATGGCAATCGATCAACCCGGGTGTAACCAGCCGTCCTTGCAAATCCACTTCACGATCGACCTCATCGTCTGGCTGCGTTCCCTCTTCGCCCAGCCATGAAATCTGCGGCCCGTCGGTGATCAGCGCACCGTGAGGGATCAGGTTGTATTTGCCCGCTTCCATTGTGGCAATCTGACAGTGACGCCATAAAATGCGCATCCGCGTTCTCCCGTCATGGTTCGGCGCAGCACTCGCCGCGCCGCCAGTTTTACTTTGCAATCATTGGTAAGTTGAGGCCGTGCTCTTTGGCACAGGCGACAGCTGAATCATAGCCTGCGTCAGCATGGCGCATCACACCCGTCGCCGGATCGTTATGCAGTACGCGGGCAATACGCTCTGCCGCTTCATCCGTACCATCACAGACGATAACCATCCCCGAATGCTGCGAGAAGCCCATGCCGACGCCTCCGCCGTGGTGAAGAGAAACCCAGGTTGCGCCGCTGGCGGTATTGAGCAAGGCGTTCAGCAAAGGCCAGTCAGAAACCGCATCGGAGCCATCTTTCATCGCTTCGGTTTCGCGGTTCGGGCTGGCAACGGAGCCGGAGTCCAGGTGATCGCGGCCAATGACAATCGGCGCGGAGACTTCGCCGCGACGCACCATTTCGTTAAACGCCAGCCCCAGACGTGCGCGCTGCCCAAGACCAACCCAGCAGATACGCGCAGGTAAGCCCTGGAAACTGATGCGCTCTTTCGCCATATCCAGCCAGCGGTGCAGATGCGCATCATCCGCGATCAGTTCTTTTACCTTTTCATCGGTGCGATAGATATCTTCCGCATCGCCGGAGAGTGCGGCCCAGCGGAATGGCCCGATACCGCGACAGAACAGCGGGCGAATATAGGCGGGCACAAAACCCGGGAAATCGAAGGCGTTGCTGACGCCCATCTCTTTCGCCATCTGACGAATATTGTTGCCATAGTCGAAGGTCGGAATGCCCTGCTGCTGGAAGGCGAGCATTGCTTTAACGTGCTCGGCCATGGAAGCTTTCGCCGCCTGAGTCACCACGGCCGGTTCACTTTTCGCACGTTCGCGATACGCTTCCCACTGCCAGCCAATCGGCAAATAGCCGTTCAGCGGATCGTGGGCGCTGGTTTGATCGGTCACGATATCCGGACGAACACCGCGTTTAACCAGCTCCGGTAAGACTTCCGCTGCATTACCGTGCAGCGCCACAGAGATGGCTTTGCCTTCGCGGGTGTAACGTTCAATACGCGCCAGCGCATCGTCCAGATCCGTTGCCTGCTCATCCACATAACCGGTACGCAGGCGGAAATCGATGCGGGATTGCTGACACTCAATGTTCAGCGAGCAGGCGCCCGCCAGCGTGGCGGCCAGCGGCTGTGCGCCGCCCATACCACCCAGACCGGCGGTCAGCACCCAGCGGCCGACCAGCGAACCGTCATAGTGCTGGCGACCCGCTTCGACGAAGGTTTCATACGTGCCCTGAACGATCCCCTGGCTACCGATATAGATCCAGGAGCCGGCGGTCATCTGGCCGTACATCTCCAGCCCTTTAGCGTCCAGCTCGTTAAAGTGCTCCCAGTTAGCCCAGTGGGGAACCAGGTTGGAGTTGGCGATCAGGACGCGCGGTGCGTTGATGTGGGTTTTAAACACGCCGACCGGTTTACCGGACTGCACCAGCAGCGTTTCGTCATCGTTGAGCTGCTTTAGCGCTTCAACCATTTTGTCAAAGCACTCCCAGTTACGCGCTGCCCGTCCAATTCCTCCATAGACCACCAGCTCTTTCGGGTTTTCCGCGACCTCGGGATCAAGGTTGTTCATCAGCATGCGCAGCGGCGCTTCGGTCAGCCAGCTTTTCGCATTCAGTGTCGTGCCGCGTGGCGCTCTGATCTCAACATCACGATAACGGGATAATTCACTACTCATGTGGTTTACCTTCTTTGTTTGATAGCGGAATACATGCTTACTGACGTTGCGATGCTGTTGTATACGTCTTGTATATACATGATAAGCACATATGGTGCCACTTTAATCGAATTATTTATTTTACATACAAAACAATGCGTTGTTATTGATGTGTTTTTTCCTGGTACTGAAGGAAAGGGTTTTGATGCACTTTCCTGCACTCTTATTGTGCCAGGTGGCGCTGAAATGCTCGTTTTTAGTGCGTGTCTGCGCTGTTTTAAAGCGAGCTGACTGGGAAAATAAGCAGGATTAATCCGTTCTGTTACGCTGATTTTATTAACGAAATTTTTATATATTTTTGTTTTTATTTGATTTTATTTAAATCACGAATGTTGCGATTACGTTATGGCACATGGCTTGCTAGTTGTACATACAAGGATATACAAAAAGTATTTTTGCATTGCCGTCACAACGGGATGGCAAACGATAACCATAAGGCGTAACGATGATTACTTTCAACAATGTGACCAAGCATTACCGCGACGGTACCGTCGTGGTCGATGGCCTGAACCTTGTCGCGCCAGGAGGCAAAATTACTGTGCTGGTGGGGCCGTCGGGTTGCGGAAAAACCACCTCATTACGCATGATCAACCGGCTGGTGGAACCCTCTTCCGGGACGATTTTGCTCAATGGCGAATCCACCGCTCAGATGGATGTTGTGCAGCTGCGCCGCCGTATTGGTTACGTGATCCAGAATGCCGGGTTGTTCCTGCATAAAAACATCATCGATAACATCGCCACTACCGCCATCCTCAATGGGGCGGCGAAAAGCAAAGCCAGGGCCAGAGCAGCGGAATTACTGGAAGTGGTCGGCCTGGCACCGCAACTGGCGAAACGCTATCCGTGGCAACTCTCCGGCGGCCAACAGCAGCGCGTCGGCGTGGCGCGTGCGCTGGCTGCCGACCCGGAGTTTATGCTGATGGATGAACCCTTCAGCGCCGTTGACCCTGTGGTGTGTGAACAGTTGCAGGACGAGTTTCTGCGCATTCAGAAAGAGGTCAGCAAGACCATTATTATGGTCACGCACGATATTGATGAAGCAATGAAACTGGGTGATTGTGTCGCGGTGCTGAAACCTGGCGGCAAGCTGGCGCAACTGGCGACGCCGGGCGAACTGCTGAATGCGCCGCAGAGCGAATTTGTTGCCGATTTCATTGGCCGCGACCGCGGTTATCGCAAACTCAGTTTCCACACTTCCGCACCGCTGACGGCGTTGCGGGCAGAACCGGCTATCGAAATGGGCGCGACACTTGCGCAGGCACGAAATATCAGCACACAACGTTGGCTGCTGGTGACGCAACAGGGCAAAGCTTGCGGCTGGTTTGACACGCATCAGCAGGTAACGGTGATAGCGCCGGAAAATGTGAACCTTGGTGCGACGTTTTCTCCGCAGGGCGGCACGCTGCGCCAGTTGCTGGATTCGGCGCTCAGTTCTCCCTGCCATCGCGCCGTGGTGGTCGATGAACAGCTTGCCCCGTTGGGATCGCTGGCGCTGGAAAATGTGCTGGATGCCTGCAAGTCGCTGACGCAGGAGGCACTATGAGATTTGACTGGCTGTGGGGGCAAAGCGACAGGATCCTCAGCTTGCTGCTCTGGCACTGCTATTTGTCGATTACGCCGATCCTGATCGGCCTGCTGCTGGCGATCCCGGTGGGTTGGGCGGTGAACAACCTGCCAAAAGTGAAAGGTATCATTCTGAACCTGTTCGGCCTGCTGTACACCATTCCTTCGCTGGCGCTGTTCGTCCTGTTGCCGCCGTTGCTGAATACGCAAATTCTCGACCCAATTAACGTGGTCGTGGCGCTGACTATCTACAGCTTTGCGCTGCTGGTCAGAACCGTGTGCGACGGGCTGGATTCCGTAGCCGAAGATACCCGCCAGTCGGCTTTTGCGCTGGGGTACAAACCGCTACAGCAATTTTTGCAGATCGACCTGCCGCTCGCCGTGCCGGTGATCGGCTCCGGGCTGCGCGTAGCCGTAGTTTCGAATGTCAGCATTGTGTCGGTTGCCGCGCTGATTGGCGCACCACAGTTAGGTTCGCTGTTTACCCAGGGGTTTCAGCTTCAGTTCCTCACCCCGATTATCGCCGGGATTGTGCTGTGCATCGCGCTGGCCTTCATTCTCGATTGGCTGGTGGTGGCGATAACCCGCTCTTTAAGTCGCTGGCAACCGCAAAGGGGATAACTGATGAGTGAATGGTTTTTCGATCTCAGCCACTGGTACGGCGATGACGGCATTGTGCCGCTGCTGTTGCAGCATATCGGTTACAGCGCGGCAGCGCTGGCGATTGCCGTCGCCATTGCGTTTCCGGTCGGCTGCTACACCGGCCATACCGGGAAGGGGGAGGCGCTGCTGATTGGCACCACCAACGCCCTGCGTTCGCTGCCCTCTTTTGGTCTGATTATTTTGCTGGTGATCCTGATGGCGGGTTATTTCGAATCGGATTTGGCCTTTGTTTTGCCCTGCATCATCGTGCTGGTAGTGCTGGCGCTGCCGCCCGTGGCGCTGGGTGTACATGCGGGTATCCGTTCTGTCGATCCCAGCGTGCATGACGCAGCAAAAGGGATTGGTCTGACACCGCTTCAGGTGCTGTTGCAGGTTGAGTTGCCCTGTGCAATGCCGCTGATCCTCTCCGGGATCCGCAGTGCCGCGCTGCAAATTGTCTCCACTGCGACCATTGCGGCATACGTTTCACTCGGCGGCCTGGGGCGATTGATTATCGACGGGCGTGCCGCCAACGACTTTGCGCAGATGACAGCCGGGGCCCTCCTCGTCGCGCTGCTGGCATTGATCATTGATCTCTTTTTTTCGCTTTCAGGGAAAGTCGTGGTTTCACCGGGCATCACCCGGAAAACCAAAAACCAGTGATGTTGAGTCCTTTAATTACAGAAGGTTAATAAGATGATTAAGAAACGCTATTTAACGTTGTTCAGTGCCGCGCTGCTGTCTGTCGCTTCTTCTGTCTGGGCTGCGGATGCCGGCCAGAAAGTGATTATAGGTTCGGCGGATTTTCCGGAAAACCAGTTGCTGGCGACCATTTACGCCGGGGCGCTGGAAGCGCAAAACATTCCGGTCGAGAAAAAACTCAACATTGGTAGCCGTGAAGTCTATATCCCGGCGCTGCTCGACGGTTCCATCACCGTGATCCCGGAATACAGCGGCGCGCTGCTGAGCTATCTGGATGCGAAAAACGAAGCACACAGTTCGGAAGATGTGGCGAAAGCGCTGGCCGCTAAGCTGCCGGAAAAAGTGAAAATGCTGAACACGTCCACGGCGCAAAACAGCGATGTGCTGGCGGTAACCAAGAAAACCGCCGACAAATACAAACTGAAAACCATCGACGACCTGAAATCTGTCGCCGGGCAGTTAGTGCTTGGCGGCCCGGCGGAGTGGAAAACCCGTCATGAAGGCGTTCCCGGCCTGCGTGAAGTTTACGGCCTGAATTTCAAAACCTTCAAAGTGCTGGATGTCGCTGGTCCGCTGACGCTGACGGCGCTGAAAAATAACCAAGTTCAGGTCGCTGACCTGTACTCCACTACGCCGGAAATCAAAAAAGATCACCTGGTTGCGCTGGAGGATCCGAAACACCTGTTTGCCGCGCAGAACATTGTGCCCATTGTCGCCAGCAGCACGCTGAACCCGACCATTGAAAGCACATTGAACAAAATCTCCGCGCAGCTCACCACCGAAGATCTGATCGCCATGAACGAGCAGCTTGCTGAGTTCGCCAGTATTGATGATGTGGCGCACCAGTGGCTGGTTAAACACCAACTGAGCAAGTAAGGAACGGCTGCGAGATGACGACAACAATCCGTTCTTCCATGCCGCATATGGATGCGGTCACCTTAGGCACGGATGCCACGACCATTGATGAGCTGGTGCGCATTGCCGATGGCGCACCCGTTATTCTGGCTGATGAAGCGCTGGCGCAAATGGATAAGGTCAGCGGGTACATTCGCAAGGCGATTGCTGACGGAAAGGTGATTTATGGCCTGACGACCGGCGTGGGAGACCTGGTGACCGAGCGTCTCTCTGTGGATCAAATTGCCAGCGTGCAACTCAATATGCTGCGCAGTCACGCCTGCGGGATGGGACCGGATCTGTCGGTGCGGGAAGTGCGGGCGATGATGGCGGTGATGTTGAAATCGCTGTTGCAGGGCTACAGCGGTGTCAGCTCTGAACTGGCGCAGCGTATGTGCCTGATGCTGAACCGGCAGGTGACGCCATGGTCGCCTGCCAGCGGTTCCGTGGGGTATCTGATTGCTACTGCACATATCGGCTTATCGTTATTTGGCGAAGGGCAGTGCTGGTATCAGGGCGAGTTATTACCCTCCGCCGACGCACTGGCGAAAGCGGGCATTGCGCCGCGTATTCCCGGCCCGCGCGAAGGACACGCGCTGATCAGCGGCACCTACGAAATTACCGCACTGGCTTGTCTGGCAGTGCGGGATTTCGAGCAGTTGCTGCCGGTCGCGGATATGGCAGGCGGCATGTGTCTCGAAGCGCTGAAAGGCAATACCCGCGGCTATGACGCGCGTCTGCACGCCCTGCGTCCGCATGACGGGCAACAAGAAACAGCGCAGATTTTGCGCCGTTTACTGCGCGGCAGCGAGATCCTTCAGCGTTACCGCGACCACCGGGTGCAGGATGCGCTCAGCTTACGCTGCATCCCACAAATCCACGGCGCGGTGCGCGATCAACTGGCGCATTGCCGTCATATCGTTACTACCGAACTCAATTCGGTGACCGACAACCCGGTGTTTTTGATTGAAGACGATACGCTGGTGATTTTGCCTGGCGGCAACGGTCACGGTGCGCCGCTGGCACTGGCACTTGATGCGCTGGCGGTGGCTATTGCGCAACTGAGCACCGCGTCGCAGGCGCGTTCTGACCGTATCACTAACGTGCATCTTAGCGGCTTACCTGCTTTTCTGGTCGGTAAAAGCGGGGCCAATTCCGGGATGATGATCCCGCCGTATGTCGCCGCCGCGCTCGCCGGGGAGAACCGCAGCCTGGCGGCGCCCGCCAGCGTACATACGGTTTCCACCTGTGCCGGGCAGGAAGACCATATCAGCATGGGCGTCTCCTCGGCGCGAAAAGCGATGCAGGCGGTGGCAAATGCGGTGGATATTGTGGCTATTGAGCTGCTGTGCGCTTGTCAGGCGATTGAATTTCACCGCCCGCTGCGTGCCTCGGTGGGTACAGAACTGACACTGTCGCGGGTGCGCCAGCAGGTCACGTTTCGTGAAACCGATACGCCGCTGTACACGGATATGCATGCCGTCCGGGATCTGATTGCGGATGGCGAACTGAGCCGTCAGCTTGCTTTACTGATAAAGGAGGGGGCTGATGAGTGACGCCATTAAGCCGCTCAGTGGTATACGCGTTCTCGATCTGTCGCGCGTATAGGCGGGCACGTGGTGCGTTTCGCGATTACCTGGTACACGCAGCGGCTGTGGCGTACGCCAGGGAAATCGCTGGCAATGCTGCTTTGCTCAAGACGTATCAATGGCGAAGAGGTGCGCCTGGCAGTGCTGGTTCAGTCTGATAAACAGCAAGCGCAGGCGTTAAGCGGCGCGTGCCAAATCACCAAAGCCGCGCCGCTGGCGGTCGTAATGTTCATAAAAGCTGTGCTGGCCCGCGACGAAATGCCGCTGTGTGCGGATGGGGTTTATGAGCGGGTTAATTGCCGATAATGACGAGGGCTGGCGGCGTTTCAGAAGGTCGACGCCGCAGTTTAGCCGGTGTTAACGGGATGTCAGCGTCACGCAGGCGAAAAGCGTGTCGCTGCCTGCGTTGACGGTAACCGTCGCCGGGTTATCGATTAGCAGGCTGTCGTAATGGTGCAGGGTATGCCGTTCGCCTCCAACGATGACGTCAAGACGATTTCCGGCATTGAACAGCAGCATGGTTCCCTGCTGATGTTGCCATGTGCCATCGCGCTGCCAGCACACCGTTGCCTGGGTGGTTTCGCGGCGGTAAATCACGTTGAAATCGAGTAACGGCCCGCCGATAACCTCACAGAACACCTCGCTGTCGCCGTTAAAATCCGTCGCCTGAAACGGTGGAATTAACGCGCTGCGCTTGTCATCAATCGTCAGGAACATGCCTTCGCCTTCCAGTACGCTGATGTTTCGCAGGTAACCGGAGAAACGTGAAAACGCCCCGTCTTCTCGAATTGTCGCAACCGATATGCGCCAGTCATACTGCTCGCTGGCGGGAAAACGGCACACTTCGCGGGTGATGCCCTGGCCATTTTTCCAGCGCATCTCAGCGTAGCCGCTATAAGGCAGCAGCCTCATTTGCGCATGCTTCCTTCCAGGCGGTAACGGGAACCCGGATAGACCAGGCGCACGCTGGTGACGATTTTCTTGTCCTGACGACCGGTCCAGGTGCGACGGTTCACTTGCAGGCAGGGGGTGTGCTCATCTATTTCCAGATAAACGCATTCGCTGCGGGGCACGTTTACCGCCTCGATAATATGCTCACCCTCGACAATCGGTGCGATGGACGAGAGATAGGCATTCGGCGTGATACGGGTGAAATCCTGTTGCAAATAGTCTGGCACAATCAGCGCATTCACCAGCCTGTCTTCCAGCATCACCGGAACGCCATCTTCATAGTGGCAAATCAACGAATGGAACAGGCGACTGCCTTTCGGCAGATTAAAAGCCAGCGCTTGCTGAGCATCTGCATGCTGCTGGGTCAGTTCCAGCACTCTGGCATGATGGCGATGGCCGCGGCTGGCAATCTCATCGGCAATGTTGTTAATCTCCAGCAATGCCGACTGCCCGCGGACTTCGGCGACAAAGGTGCCAACGCCCTGCATACGCACCAACAGCCCTTCGGCGGTCAGTTCTCGCAGCGCGCGGTTAATGGTCATCCGGCTGTAGCCAAACTGGCTGACCAGCTCGCTTTCGGACGGCACGCGGTAGTTCACCGGCCAGGCGCCGCTGTGAATGTTGGTTTTAATCATGCTCTTCACCCTTTCATAGAAAGGGGCGGGCTGATCGAGACGTGTCTCGCCTGTGGCTGCTTTAAAAATATCGCTTTGCTCCATTAACCCTTTCCTCGGCCGGATGACCGTTGAAGTTTACTCTACGCACTTTTGGATGTATATATATAAGCATGTATATACATATTAAATAACGGCAGGCGGTGAGGGGATATATGACGGTATATTTCGCGGCAAAAGCATTGTTGCCGCAGGGCTGGGCGGAGAATGTTCGCATTACGGTTTCCCCGCAGGGCATCATCACCGCGCTCGAAAGCGGTAGTCAGCCAGACGACACGACGATTCGCCTGGAAGGTTTCCTGGTGCCGGGCATGCCAAACCTGCATTCGCACGCATTTCAGCGTGCAATGGCCGGGCTGACCGAAGTGGTGGGCGATCCGGCAGACAGCTTCTGGACATGGCGCGATCTAATGTACCGGCTGGTGGATAAAATCACCCCCGAACAGCTGGAAATCATTGCCAGTTATCTGTACATCGAAATGCTGAAGGCGGGTTATACCTCCGTTGCCGAATTTCACTATTTGCACCACGATCGTGGCGGAAAATCTTACGCCCAGCCAGCCGAACTGGCGTTGCGTATTTCGCAGGCGGCGAAAACAGCGGGCATAGGCCTGACATTACTGCCGGTGCTATACAGTTTCTCCGGTTTTGGCGGGCAACCAGCGACCGCCGGGCAGAGTCGCTTTATTCACGATATTGAAAGCTATCTGGCACTGCATGACACACTGACTTCCCAGCTTGCTGCTGAGCCGATGCAGCGTACCGGGCTATGCTTCCACTCGCTGCGAGCCGTTACGCCGGAACAGATGCGGAACGTGCTTAAGGCCTGTCCGCAAAAGCAGCCGGTGCATATTCATATTGCCGAGCAGCAAAAAGAGGTTGATGACTGCGTGGCCTGGTCTGGATTGCGTCCGGTGGAGTGGCTTTATCAGCATATGCCGGTGGATGAGCAGTGGTGTCTGATCCATGCCACGCATATTACGCCACGGGAAACTCACCAGATTGCCGCTTCCGGCGCAGTGGCGGGTCTTTGCCTGACCACTGAAGCCAATCTTGGCGATGGTATTTTTCCGGGGGCGGACTATCTTGCGCAGCAGGGATGCTGGGGAATTGGCTCCGACAGCCATATTAGCGTCAGTGTCAGCGAGGATTTGCGCTGGTTTGAGTACGGACAACGGTTAAACAAACGGCGGCGCAACTTACTGTCTTTGCCGGATGAACCCTATGTCGGAAATGTGCTGTATCAGGGGGCATTGCAGGGCGGACGCCGTGCGCTGGGGCAGGCGATTGGTCAACTGGCGCCAGGCGATCGTGCCGATATGCTGTTGCTCGACAGCCGCGATCCCTTCCTGGCTGCCGCAGGCGATCGTGAACGTCTGAACCGCTGGATTTTCGCCTGTTCGACAAACCCGATAAAAAGGGTGATGACAGGAGGGCGCTGGGTGATTGAAGAGGGGCGTCACGCGCAGGAAGAGCAGGTGACCTCCGCGTTTATTAAGGTCATGCAGCAACTGATGGCGTAATACTAACCAGCAGGTTGTTGATAAGAAACAATGGCGATGAGAAGACGAAGAGAGTTATTTAACTTACTGAATTTGTAAGAGAATAACGACGTTGAACGATGTTTGCAGGAAGCAGGATATTGTCCCCTGCAGGAATCGAACCTGCAACTAGCCCTTAGGAGGGGCTCGTTATATCCATTTAACTAAGGGGACAAAGCGGCGGGAGTATAACGTTATTTAGGTCTCGCGTTAAGCTCACCGGCCGCCAAGTGATTAAACTGTCGCCGTTTATGCCTCTTTTTCTGCGCCGTCACGTTGCTGTTTTTGCTTGTCGGCGCGGGCTTTTGCTTCGGCTTTACGCGCATTGATCATATCGTTACGGATCTGCGCGTGACTGAGCAGGGCAAAAATAAAGGTGCCGCCGCAAATATTCCCGGCGAGTGTCGGCAGGGCGAAAGGCCAGATAAATTCGCTCCAGTGCAGCGTACCGTTAAACACCAGATAGAAAATCTCCACCGCGCCGACCACGATATGCGTGGTGTCCGCCAGTGCGATAAGCCAGGTCATTAAAATGATCACCACAATTTTTGCCGCGCCCGCGGACGGGAACATCCACACCATAGTTGCGATGATCCAGCCGGAGATAATGGCGTTAGAGAACATTTCCAGCGGCGTGTTCTTCATTACATCCATGCCGATTTTGACAAAAGCGTCGCGCGTGGCTTCATCGAATATGGGCATATACTCGAACGCCCAGGCAGCAATAGCTGTACCAACCAGATTCCCCAGTAACACCACGCTCCATAAGCGCGTCATCAGGCCAAAGTTAACCCAACTGGGTTTCTGCATTACTGGCAATACGGCCGTGACGGTGTTTTCGGTAAACAGCTGCTGGCGCGCCATGATGACAATAATAAAGCCGAAGGTGTAACCGAGGTTTTCCAGCAGGAAACCGCCGGGAACACCGTCGAGCTGTACGTGGAAAATCCCTTTTGCCAGCAGCGACGCGCTCATCGATAAGCCCGCCGCAATCGCTGACCAGAACAGCGCCATCGCGTCGCGTTCCAGCTCTTTTTCGCCGTCCTGGCGAATATGTTCATGAATCGCCATCGCGCGTGAGGGCAGGCGCTCTTCATCAAGTTCTATTTTTTTCCCACTTTTCTTCTCGTCGCTCTCCACTTGTATGTCATCGCTGTGTTTGTCGAGTTTCTCTTCTTTAATATTGTCCACGATGGCCTCGCTTGGTGATGGCGGAAAAATTTAAGCGTAGCGGTTTTCGCGCTTATTCCGTGACGGCATCGTCCTAAATTGCGCGAAAAGCAATAATGGCAATACGATATTGAGGAAGTTTGTATAGAATTGTTAACGATCCGTAAAGGTGAGTTCGGTTAGGCTGAGTGAGATTTGTTCGCCGCGTGGACATCGGAATATGTGCTGATACAATGCGTTGCGCATTGTCTGCGCAAAACGGATTTCCGCGTTTGCGTTATTCAAAATGGCATTCAGCGATGACCATTTTCTTCAGGGAGACACCTATGAAATTCCGCCTGTCGGCGCTTGCGCTGGCTACCACTGTGCTGGTCGGTTGTGCCAGTTCCGGTAAAGATTCGCAGGGACGTTCAGACCCGCTGGAAGGGTTCAACCGCACCATGTACAGCTTCAACTTCAATGTACTGGATCCGTATGTTGTCAGGCCCGTTGCCGTTGTGTGGCGTGATTACGTGCCGCAGCCAGCGCGTAATGGCTTGAGCAATTTCACCAGCAACCTTGAAGAACCGGCGGTAATGGTAAACTTCTTCTTACAAGGCGATCCGTACCAGGGGATGGTTCACTTTACGCGCTTCTTCCTGAACACCCTGCTGGGGATGGGCGGTTTGATGGATGTCGCGGGTGCTGCGAACCCGAAATTGCAGCGCGTTGAACCGCACCGTTTTGGTAGCACGCTGGGGCATTACGGCATGGGTTACGGCCCGTATATGCAACTGCCGTTCTATGGCAGTTTCACGCTGCGTGAAGACGGTGGTGATATGGCCGATACGCTTTATCCAGTGCTGTCGTGGCTGACCTGGCCGCTGTCGGTGGGCAAATGGACGGTCGAAGGCATTGAATCGCGCGCGCAACTGCTGGATTCAGACGGCCTGCTGCGCCAGTCTTCCGATCCGTACATTCTGGTGCGTGAAGCCTACTTCCAGCGCCACGACTTTATCGCCAACGGCGGTAAGCTGAAACCGCAGGAAAACCCGAACGCGCAGGCGATAGAGGGCGATTTGAAAGACATCGACTCGCAATAAGCCAAAGCACAGCAAATAAAAAAGGTGAGCACGGCGCTCACCTTTTTTTATGCCTGATGGTTTATCAGAACGCGTAGTTGAAGTTCGCGCCGTACAGCCATGCACGACCTTCAGAACTGAAGGTATACGGGCCTTCGGTGAATTTCACTTTCTGACCGTGCATATAAGAAACGCCGACGTCGACGGACGCATCTTTATTAAATGCGTAGGTCGCACCGGTGCTCAGCCAGAGGCGATCCTGATCCGGGATGGAGATGGAGCGTTTGTCTGCCGGAACCGGGCTATCATCGAAGGCGATACCGGCGCGGAAGGTCCAGTTATCATCCATGTAATAGGTGGTACCCAGCGCAATACGATAGGCGTCTTTAAAGCTCTCATCTTTATAGAATAGCGTCTGGCCGTTGTTGCCGGTCGCTTTCAGTTCCTGGAACTGGCTCCAGCTGGTGTAAGTCAGGCTGTAGTGAACCGCCCACTGCGGATCAACGCGGTTATAACCCGACACTTCCCACATTTCCGGCAGATGTAATGAGAGCGAACCGTTGGTGGTGGAACCGCCAGTGCCATATGGCAAGCCCAGGCCCAGTGCCGCATTGATCGGGTTCAGCGTCGCGGGCAGGCTGCTCTTATAATCGCCGTCGAAGTCGACTTTTACTTCAGAGCGGTAGGTTAATGCGTAACGGTTATTTTTATCCAGCTCGTAGAGAATACCGGCGTTCCAGCCAAAGCCCCACTCATCACCTTTCAGATGGGCGATTTGCGTATCGCGGCTAATACCGCCAGCCTGCGCGCCAATCGCGGCGGCTTGTTGCGCGGACAACTGACCGGATTGCACCAGCCCCGGCAGACCTGCGCCGATGATTTGCGGCAGATCGCCCGCGTAGCGCTCAACTTTCGCTTTGGCATACACGGCGTCGAAACCGAGGCCGAAGCTCCAGTGGCTATCCAGACGATACGCGCCGCTCAGGTTGAGGTTCAGCGTTTCGAGGTCGGTTTTACCACCCATTGAACCGGCGGCGTAGTTGTTATTGAACTCGGTGGCCAGCCCGTAGTTAGAGGTCACGGACGCGCCCCAGCCAAATTGATCGTTAATTGGTGCCACGAAGTGCAGGTTCGGGATCCACGCGGTCGGGGCGATGTTGTCCTGGCTGGCATTGTTGCCAATGGCAGAACGGCCCGTCACGTTAACATCCGGATCGACGAACACCGCACCACCAGAGAAGGTCGGGCGATCGAACATGGTGATCAGCGCCGGGTTGCGGCTGACGTTGCCTGCGTCATCAGCGATAGCACCTTCACCGGAATAAGCTCGGCCAAGGCCAGAGGATGAAAACTCGTTGAGTTGGAAGCCTGCAGACCAGGCCTGGGTAGAAATGATTGCCACTGCGACTGCCAACGCAGATTTGGTAAACCGGGTTTTCTGGCTCATGACCATAACCTCATTCGAAATCGATTTATTTTTATACAAACTTTGTTACGCGGGGTAACAGGAGCGCGAAGTGTAGGGTCTGAGGTACATCTGAGAAATCAGACCAGTGGCGAGAGTATAGGTCTGACCAGAGGAAATGTTGCAAGTATGTATATAAGATTTTTCAATTGTGATCTTCGAAACGGGATCTGCGCAGCAAAATTGCCCACGGTGTTAATCAGTCGATTAGATGATTTTTGTTTTAGATCATTTTTAAGTGTGATTTCGGTCACTTATCACCGCTTGCGAAATTAACGACTGGAGCCACATTCCCTCGCGGCGTAAAATATGCGCAACGTTTATCTGGCACCTTGGGTGCGAATTCAGAGGAAATCTACCATGAGTAAATGCAGTGCTGATGAAACCCCGGTTTGTTGCTGTATGGATGTTGGCACCATTATGGACAACTCCGACTGCACCGCCTCTTACAGCCGCGTGTTCGCTAAACGCGCCGATGCTGACGAAACCCTGGCGGCGCTGAGCGCCAGAGCCCGCAGTGTGGAATCCGATCCGTGCCAAATCACCTCCACGTTTACAGAAGTGGCAGACGGTGTGCGCCTGGATATCGATTTTGTCTTCGCTTGCGAAGCCGAAACGCTGATTTTCCAGCTCGGTCTGCGTTAATTACCCCGCCAACGCTCCCGCTCAACGGGAGCGTTTTGTTAAGTATCTCTGTGCCTTAGCTCCCATTTTTTTCTCCCTCCCATTGGCTAAATGTAAAAAATTGGTTAAGACTGTTATCAGGTCAGACCACTTAATGCATTACGCTGTTAACAGGGGAGTGTTATGAAGGCATTACCGCTTGTCACCCGCCAGGGCGACCGCATTGCCATTGTCAGTGGGTTACGTACCCCTTTTGCCCGCCAGGCGACCGTCTTTCACGGTGTGCCGGCCATTGATCTTGGCAAAATGGTGGTGGGAGAGATGCTGGCACGCAGCGAAATTCCCCCCGAAGTGATTGAGCAACTGGTTTTTGGCCAGGTGGTTCAAATGCCAGAAGCGCCGAATATTGCGCGCGAAATTGTGCTTGGCACCGGCATGAGTGTGCATACCGATGCTTACAGCGTAAGTCGCGCCTGCGCGACCAGCTTTCAGGCGGTGGCGAATGTCACCGAAAGCCTGCTGGCGGGCACCATTCGTGCCGGTATCGCCGGTGGCGCAGACTCATCTTCAGTGCTGCCAATTGGCGTCAGCAAAAAACTGGCGCGAACGCTGGTGGATGCCAACAAAGCGCGCAGCATGGGGCAAAAACTGAAACTCTTCTCGCGCCTGCGTCTGCGCGATCTGCTGCCTGTTCCCCCGGCGGTGGCGGAATATTCCACCGGCTTGCGCATGGGCGATACCGCGGAACAGATGGCGAAAACTTACGGTATCAGCCGTGAGCAGCAGGATGCACTGGCGCACCGCTCACACCAGCTTGCCGCACAAGCCTGGGCCGAAGGCAAACTGGCTGAAGAGGTGATGACCGCTTATGCACCACCGTTTCGCGATCCGGTCGAAAAAGATAACAACGTACGCACAAACTCAAGTCTGGCGGATTATGCAAAACTGCGCCCGGCGTTTGATCGCCAACACGGCACGGTGACGGCGGCCAACAGTACGCCACTTACCGATGGCGCAGCGGCGGTGATCCTGATGACCGAATCCCGCGCCAAAGAGTTGGGGCTGGTGCCGTTGGGATACCTGCGCAGCTATGCGTTTACCGCCATTGATGTGCGTGAAGATATGCTGCTTGGCCCGGCGTGGGCAACGCCGCTGGCGCTGGAGCGAGCCGGGTTATCAATGGCGGATTTAACCCTGCTTGATATGCATGAAGCCTTTGCCGCGCAAACTCTCAGTAACCTCAAACTCATGGCCAGCGAGCGTTTTGCTCGTGAAGTGCTGGGGCGTTCTCAGGCAACTGGCGAAGTGGATGACAGTAAATTTAACGTGCTTGGCGGTTCTATCGCTTATGGGCATCCGTTTGCCGCTACCGGCGCGCGTATGATCACCCAAACCCTGCATGAGTTGCGCCGCCGCGGTGGCGGTTTCGGGCTGGTAACGGCCTGTGCCGCAGGTGGTCTGGGTGCTGCAATGGTTCTGGAGGCAGAGTAATGACCACAACATCGGCATTTACCCTCAGCGTGCGTCCCGACAATGTGGCGGTAGTCGCTATTGATGTACCGAACGAGAAGATGAATACGCTGAAAGCGGAGTTCGCGACAGATGTTCGCGCCATTTTAAAACAGATCCGCGATAACAAAGCGTTGCGCGGCGTAGTGTTTATCTCAGCAAAACCGGACAACTTTATTGCGGGCGCGGATATCAACATGATCGCCCGCTGCCAGACGGCGAAAGAGGCCGAAGAGCTAGCCCGTCAGGGGCAGCAGTTAATGGCAGAAATTCATGCGCTGCCGATCCCGATCATTGCCGCGATTAATGGCCCTTGCCTCGGCGGTGGGCTGGAACTGGCGCTGGCGTGCCATCGCCGGATTTGTACGAACGATGCCAAAACGGTGCTGGGATTACCGGAAGTACAACTGGGCTTGCTTCCCGGCTCCGGCGGTACGCAGCGTTTGCCGCGCCTGATTGGCGTGAGTACCGCGCTGGAGATGATCCTCACCGGTAAGCAGTTACGCCCACGGCAGGCCTTAAAAGTGGGACTGGTTGACGATGTGGTTCCGCCTTCCATTTTGCTGGACGCCGCCGTCGGGCTGGTTTCGCAGGGGCGTCCTGCCAGCCGCCATTTACCGGTGCGCGAGCGTGTTCTTGCCGGGCCGCTTGGCCGCACTTTATTGTTCCGCATGGTGGCGAAGCAAACGGAGCAGAAAACCCAGGGGAATTACCCTGCTGCGTCGCGCATTCTCTCAGTGATAGAAACCGGTCTTGCCCAGGGGCGCAGCAGCGGTTATGACGCCGAAGCACGCGCGTTTGGCCAACTGGCGATGACGCCGCAATCGCAGGCGCTACGGCATCTCTTCTTTACCAGTACCGATATCAAAAAAGATCCTGGCAGCGTCGTCGAACCTGGCCCGCTTAATAGTGTCGGCGTGCTGGGCGGTGGGTTGATGGGCGGCGGTATCGCGTTTGTCACGGCCAGCAAAGGCGGTTTGCCGGTTCGCATTAAAGATATTAATGCGAAGGGCATTAACCATGCGCTGAAATACAGTTGGCAACAGCTGGATAAAAAAGTGCGCCGTCGTTACCTGAAACCCGCCGAGCGCGATAGCCAGATGGCGAAGATCTCCGGTTCGCTCGATTATCGTGGCTTCGCCCACCGCGATCTGGTGATTGAAGCAGTATTCGAAGATTTAGCGTTGAAGCAGAAAATGGTAGGTGAAGTCGAAGCCAACTGCGCAGCGCATACTATTTTCGCGTCCAATACCTCGTCTTTACCTATCGGCGATATTGCTGCGAATGCGGCGCGTCCGGAAAAGGTCATCGGATTACATTTTTTCAGCCCAGTGGAAAAAATGCCGCTGGTCGAGGTGATCCCCCATGCCGGCACCGATGAGCAGACCATTGCCACGACGGTTAAGCTGGCGAAAAAACAGGGCAAAACGCCCATTGTGGTGGCAGATAAAGCGGGCTTTTACGTTAACCGCATTCTCGCGCCCTACATTAATGAAGCGATGCGTCTGTTAAGCGAAGGGCAACGCATTGAAACGATCGATCAGGCACTGGTGAAATTCGGTTTTCCGGTGGGGCCCATCCAGTTGCTGGATGAAGTGGGGATCGATACCGGCACCAAAATTATCCCGGTGCTGGAAGCTGCCTATGGAGAACGTTTTAGCGCGCCTGCAAGTGTGGTTAACGCAATCTTGAATGACGATCGCAAAGGCAGAAAAAATGAGCGCGGTTTCTATCTTTACCCGGCGAAAGGGCGTAAAAGCAAAAAGCAGCCAGACCCATCGATCTACCGTTTAATCGGTGTTTCAGATGGCACGCAGTTACCGTCTCAGCAGATAGCAGAACGGTGCGTGATGTTGATGCTGAACGAAGCGGCTCGCTGCTTTGATGAACAGGTGATTCGCAGTGCGCGCGATGGCGACATTGGCGCCGTGTTTGGTATCGGTTTCCCACCGTTTTTGGGGGGGCCGTTCCACTATATGGATGCGCTGGGCGTAAGCGAAGTGGTGGCGACACTACAGCGTTTACAGGCGCAGTACGGCGAGCGTTTTGCCCCTTGTGAGCCGCTGTTACGGATGGCGGAACAAGGTGTAACTTTCTGGCCGACAAAAGAAACTGAACGTTTCAGTGAGTGTCTAAAAAAGTAATTCTGTTATACCTCATGGGCTTTACGGTTATTTAATAAACAGTGATTGACTATACTTGCGCCATTGAGGTAAAAAACAGCGTTTCATTCAACGAATGGATCAGGCACAATGCCCGGCCATTAATATTTTCCGATGTCGCGAAATGATTTTGCGGTGAAAGTATTAATGATTCTGGTTAACAAAAGCGGTGCAATATGCAAGTTTTTATCATGCGTCACGGCGACGCTGCCCTCGATGCAGCCAGTGACTCGGTTCGTCCCTTAACCCCTTGTGGCTGTGACGAAACCCGTCAAATGGCAACATGGTTGAAAGGCCAAAAAGTGGATATTGAACGTGTTCTGGTCAGCCCTTTTTTACGTGCTGAACAGACGCTGGATAAGGTAGGGGAGTGTATGAACCTGCCTGACAACGTGGATGTCCTGCCGGAACTGACGCCCTGTGGCGATATCGGCCTGGTTAGCGCCTATTTGCAGGCGCTGGCAAATGAAGGTACTTCCGCCGTGCTGGTGATCTCTCACCTGCCGCTGGTCGGATACCTGGTGTCCGAGCTCTGCCCGGGTGAAGCGCCGCCGATGTTTACCACCTCCGCCATCGCCTGCGTCACGCTGGGTGAAGACGGTAAAGGTGTCTTTAACTGGCAAATGAGTCCCTGCAACCTGAAGATGCCAAAAGCTATCTGATTCGCCGGACCATGAAAGATAAAGAGCCGCATTGCGCGGCTCTTGTCGTTTCTGTGCTTCAGGGCAACTCCGGCGGTTGCCACTCTTCTATTTCAATAAGCACCAGTATCGCCGCGTCACCGCCATACTCTTTCGGGGCCTGGTGAAACGCCATCACATGCGGGTGCTGCGCCAGCCATAGCGGTGTCTGCTGCTTGAGAATATGTTTGCCGTGGCCGTGCATTACACAGGCGCAAAACACATGTTCGCGACGGCAGGCGGCAATCAACGCCCCCAGTTCCTGCTTCGCCTGAAGCTGGGTTAAACCGTGCAGATCAAGAAACAGCTCTGGGGCATAATCGCCACGGCGGATCTTTTTCAGCTCAAAATGGCTGACATCGTCGCGCACATATTTTACCGGGCCTTCGGTGTTTAACAGCGGCTGGAACTCATCAGAAAAATAGTGGCTGTTATCGGCCTGCTCCTGCAACAACCGTTTCTCCGGCACTTCAGTGATTTTTTTTCGCGCCGGGCGATGAACTACGGTGTCCTGCTTAATCTGGCGCGTACCGGTCATTAGTTGCCGGAACAGCGCCTGTTCCTCCTCGCTAAGCGATGGTTTCTTTTTCATCTGCGCATCTCATCTTTTCTTTTTTTCAGTGTACCCGACTCATTGCGCCAGCGGTGCAGCAAAATGCATTTTTACCCCGCGCAGGTGCGTGAGAATGCTGATTTATCGCCGTCTTCGTGGCAAACTAGCCGCCGAATTTAATGCGAGCATGCGCCTGGGGGATACCATGGATAAAATTTTCGTCGACGAAGCAGTGAACGAGCTGCACACCATTCAGGACATGTTGCGCTGGTCGGTAAGCCGATTTAGCGCCGCCAATATCTGGTACGGCCATGGCACCGACAACCCGTGGGACGAAGCGGTACAACTGGTGTTGCCAACGCTCTACCTGCCGCTGGATATCCCGGAAGATATGCGCACCGCGCGTCTGACCTCCAGCGAGCGTCACCGCATTGTTGAGCGCGTGATCCGCCGCGTTAATGAACGTATTCCGGTGGCTTACCTCACCAATAAAGCCTGGTTTTGCGGCCACGAATTTTATGTCGATGAGCGCGTGCTGGTGCCGCGTTCGCCGATTGGCGAGCTGATCAACAACCATTTTGCTGGTCTTATCGATGAACAGCCGAAGCACATTCTTGATATGTGTACCGGTAGCGGCTGTATCGCGATTGCCTGTGCTTATGCCTTCCCGGAAGCGGAAGTGGACGCCGTCGATATCTCCACAGACGCGCTGGCGGTAACCGAGCACAACATCGAAGAGCACGGTCTTATTCACCATGTGACGCCAATCCGCTCCGACGTTTTCCGCGACTTACCGAAAGTGCAGTACGACCTGATTGTGACCAACCCGCCGTACGTTGACGAAGAAGATATGGCAGATCTGCCGTCTGAGTATCGCCACGAACCGGAACTGGGCCTGGCCTCTGGCAGCGATGGCCTGAAACTGACGCGCCGCATCCTCGCCTGCGCGCCGGATTACCTCTCTGACAACGGCATCCTGATTTGTGAAGTGGGTAACAGCATGGTACATCTGATGGAACAATATCCGGACGTACCGTTTACCTGGCTGGAGTTTGATAACGGCGGGGACGGCGTCTTCATGCTGACCAAAGCGCAGCTTATCGCCGCTCGCGAACATTTCAGCATTTATAAAGATTAAAACGACGCTCAACACAGACAACGACAACGGAGCCGTGATGGCAGGAAACACAATTGGACAACTCTTTCGCGTAACCACCTTCGGCGAATCGCACGGCCTGGCGCTCGGCTGTATTGTCGACGGCGTGCCGCCGGGCATTCCGCTGACCGAAGCGGATCTGCAACACGATCTGGACAGACGCCGCCCGGGAACATCGCGCTACACCACCCAGCGCCGCGAGCCGGATCAGGTGAAAATCCTCTCCGGCGTGTTTGAAGGCGTGACCACCGGCACCAGTATTGGTCTGCTGATTGAAAACACCGATCAGCGTTCGCAGGATTACGGCGCGATTAAAGATCTGTTCCGTCCGGGACATGCAGATTACACCTACGAACAAAAATATGGTGTGCGCGATTATCGCGGCGGTGGCCGTTCTTCTGCTCGTGAAACGGCGATGCGCGTGGCGGCTGGCGCTATTGCTAAAAAATACCTGGCGCAGAAATTTGGCATTGTTATTCGCGGCTGTCTGACGCAGATGGGCGACATCCCGCTGGAGATCAAAGCGTGGGATCAGGTGGAGCAGAACCCGTTTTTCTGCCCGGACCCCGGTAAAATTGACGCGCTGGATGAGCTGATGCGCGGCCTGAAAAAAGAGGGCGATTCCATTGGCGCGAAAGTGACCGTGGTTGCCGATGGCGTACCGGCAGGTCTTGGCGAGCCGGTGTTTGACCGCCTTGACGCGGATATTGCCCATGCGCTGATGAGCATTAACGCGGTGAAAGGCGTTGAAATTGGCGATGGCTTCGAGGTGGTAAAACTGCGCGGCAGCGAAAACCGCGACGAAATCACCAAACAGGGCTTTCAGAGCAATCACGCGGGCGGCATATTGGGCGGTATCAGTAGCGGTCAGCAAATTATCGCCAATATCGCACTGAAACCCACCTCAAGCATTACCGTGCCCGGAAAGACGATCAACCGCTTTGGCGATGAGGTCGAAATGATCACCAAAGGTCGTCACGATCCGTGCGTTGGTATTCGCGCCGTACCGATCGCGGAAGCGATGCTGGCGATTGTCTTGATGGATCACTTCCTGCGTCAGCGCGCGCAAAACGCTGATGTAATAACCGATATTCCACGCTGGTAATCATGAAAAAAACGGCAATCACCCTGTTTGCCCTGCTGGTGAGCGCAACTGCCATGGCGGCGACGCCATGGCAAAAACTGACCCATCCCGTTGCCGGTAGCCCACAATCTATCGGCGCGTTTTCCAATGGATGCATCGTTGGCGCGCATGAGCTGCCGCTGCAATCGGATCACTACCAGGTGATGCGCACCGATCAACGGCGCTATTTCGGTCATCCGGATCTGGTGCTGTTCATTCAGCGCTTCAGCACGCAGGTGTACAACCTCGGGCTGGGTACGGTGCTGGTAGGCGATATGGGGATGCCAGCCGGTGGGCGCTTTAACGGCGGTCACGCCAGCCACCAGTCGGGGCTGGATGTCGATATCTTCCTGCAGCTTCCCAAAGCACGCTGGAGCGCGGCGCAATTGCTGAAACCACAGGCGCTGGATCTGGTTTCCAGCGATGGCAAACAGGTGGTTCCCGCGCTGTGGAAGCCGGAAATCAGCAGCATGATCAAGCTGGCGGCGGAAGATAACGAGGTAACGCGCATTTTCGTTAATCCGGCAATCAAGCAGCAGCTATGCCTTGATGCAGGAAGCGATCGTGACTGGCTGCGCAAAGTGCGCCCGTGGTTCCAGCATCGCGCGCATATGCATGTGCGCCTGCGCTGCCCGGCGGACAGCCTGGAGTGTCAGGATCAACCGCTGCCACCGCCAGGCGATGGTTGTGGCGCAGAATTGCAAAGCTGGTTTGAACCGGCGAAGCCGGGTAGTTCAACGCCTGAGAAAAAGACGCCGCCGCCGTTGCCGCCGTCCTGCCAGGCTTTACTGGATGAACACGCACTCTGATGGAACTCTTTCAACAACTGTTTATGGTGTCACCGCTGCTGCTGGTGACGCTTTTTTTTGTCGCGCTGCTAGCCGGGTTTATCGACGCGCTGGCGGGCGGGGGTGGGCTGCTAACCGTTCCGGCGCTGATGGCGGCGGGCATGTCACCGGCGCAGGCGCTGGCGACCAATAAATTGCAGGCCTGCGGCGGTTCGCTTTCGTCATCGCTCTATTTTATTCGCCGCAAAGTGGTAAACCTCGCCGATCAGAAGCTCAATATTTTGATGACCTTCCTCGGTTCTACCACCGGCGCGCTGCTGGTGCAGCATGTGCAATCCGATGTGCTGCGCCAGATCCTGCCAATTCTGATTATCTGTATTGGCCTCTATTTCCTGCTGATGCCAGGGCTGGGCGAAGAGGATCGTCAGCGCCGCTTGTACGGCCTGCCTTTCGCGCTGGTTTCCGGCGGTTGTGTTGGTTTCTACGACGGTTTCTTTGGTCCGGGCGCAGGCTCGTTTTACGCGCTGGCGTTTGTCACGCTTGCGGGTTTCAACCTGGCAAAATCGACCGCTCATGCCAAAGTGCTGAATGCCACCTCCAACGTCGGCGGGCTGCTGCTATTTATTATTGGTGGCAAAGTGGTGTGGGGCACCGGCTTTGTTATGCTGGCCGGGCAATTTCTCGGCGCGCGCATGGGCTCGCGTCTGGTGCTCAGCAAAGGGCAAAAGCTCATTCGTCCGATGATTGTGATTGTCTCGGCGGTGATGAGCGCAAAACTTCTCTATGACAGTCACGGGCAGGAGATCCTCCAGTATCTGGGGGTGAATGTATGACGCATCACTATCAACAACTCATTGATATTTTCGACGGCTGTTTTGCCGACGATTTTAATACCCGTCTGATTAAAGGCGACGACGAACCGATCTATCTTCCTGCTGATGCGGATGCACCTTATAACCGCATTGTTTTTGCCCACGGCTTTTATGCCAGCGCGTTACATGAAATTTCGCACTGGTGCATCGCGGGAGCCGAGCGGCGCAAGCTGGTTGATTTTGGTTACTGGTACTGCCCGGACGGACGCGATGCGGCGACGCAGGGGAAATTCGAAGATGTTGAAGTCAAACCGCAGGCGTTTGACTGGTTATTCTGCGTGGCGGCGGGTTTCCCGTTTAACGTCAGTTGCGACAATCTGGAAGGCGATTTCGAACCCGATCGCATCGTGTTCCAGCGCCGTGTGCATGCACAGGTGATGGCGTATCTGGAGCAGGGCATTCCTGAACGTCCGGCGCGTTTTATTAAAGCACTACAGGATTATTACCAGACGCCGCCCTTAGCGGCAGCACAGTTTCCGTGGCCGGAAGACCTGTAAGGCCATTTTTTAAATGAGGAAGAGAGATGATCGCGGAGTTTGAATCACGCATTCTGGCGTTAATAGATAACATGGTGGACCACGCCAGTGATGATGAGCTGTTCGCGGGCGGTTATCTGCGCGGCCACCTGACGCTGGCGGTGGCGGAGCTGGAGAGCGGCGATGACCATGCGCCGGAAACCCTGTATGGAAAAGTGACCACCAGTGTGCAAACCGCTATTCAGGCGGGGGAATTATCGCCGCGCGATCAGGCGCTGGTGCTCGGCATGTGGGAAAACCTGTATCAGCAGGCGAAAGCGCACTAAGCCGTCCTTTCCCTCTCCGTTCAGGAGAGGGAAAACATTCACTTCATTTCACCGTTTTACCTTTCAATAACTTTCTGACCCATAAACGATTCGGGTTCATTGCCGCGAGCGTTTCACCGTCCAGCGGGATCGGTTCATTGCTCATTTGCGATGCCAGGATTTCTGCCGCCAGCGGCGCGCTACACAGCCCGCGTGAACCCAGCGCACCCAGCATAAACAGACCGTCATAGACGGGCGCGCTGACGGCTGTTTCGCTGTGTTCTGATAGGGTGGCATAGGCGTTAAGCGTTGCGCCGTAATCCGCGACGTTGCCAACCATCGGCAGGTGATCGCGCGTGGCGCATCGCACGCCGCAGCGCGCATCGCCCGCGCTGACATCCACCGTTTTGGCCCATGACGCCTGCGGGAAGCAGTCGAGCAACCGCTGGCGGTTCTGCTGCTGATCGGCCTCGCTGTAGGCGGTATCCTGCTGACCGCGATGATAACTTGCGCCAATGCAGTGCTGCTGATTGTGCGGGTTTTGCGGCGTCAGGTAGCCGTCATAGCACAGCACCTGGCGCAACGGGCTGAGCTGAGGCGTGGTGGGAATATGGCTGACCTGGCCTGCCACCGGGTACACCGGCAGTTTTTCCGTTTGCGCAAAATGGTGAATGCGGTGCCCGTTAGCCAGCACCACGACGGCATGCTGGCGTAACTCGCCGCCTTTGATATGCAACTGCCAGTGATTATCGTCAGTCGTTAATTGCTCGACATCATGACCATAGTGCACCTGTAAGCCCTGTTCACAAGCCAGCGCGATGGCTGCTGCCGTGAGCTGCGCCGGGCAAAGCCAGCCGCCAGCCGGGTAAGTGATGCCACCGCAGCCGGTTTCCACACCGCAGAGCGCATCGGCTTCACTTGCCTCAACGCGCCTGGCGAGTTCCGGGGGCAGATCCAGCGTCAGCATCTGTTCGATTTTGTGCTGGCTTTTTTCATCCCAGCCAAGTTGGGTCACGCCGCACCACTGATGGTCGAATTCGACGGGAAGCGCATCGTACACGCGGCGGGCAAAGGTAAAAGCCGCCGGGAAGAAGCGCGCCAGCGCCGGATCGTGGGCGCTGAGCAACGGATAGAGCGCGCCCTGACGGTTGCCGGATGCGCCTTCGGCAGGAGCCTCATCGGCGCAATACAGCGTGACCTGCCAGCCGCGACGCAGCAACGCCAGCGACAACAGGGCGCTGGCTACACCGCCGCCAATTAACGCCACTTCGCGTTTCTCTGTACCGCTGCGGGCAAACCACGGCGCACGGACTGCAGGCGCTCGCGGGTTTTCCATCACCCCGGTGAGCATTTCGCGTTTGCGGCCAAAACCTTTGCTTTTGTGCATAGTAAAACCCGCTTCTTGCAGACCGCGCCGGACGAAACCCGCCGAGGTAAAGGTCGCCAGCGTACCGCCTGGCCTTGCAAGTCGCGCCATCGCCTGAAACAGATTTGCTGTCCACATGTCCGGGTTTTTGGCGGGTGCAAACCCATCAAGGAACCAGGCGTCTACGCTCTGGTTGAGCGAATCATCCAGCGTATCGGTCAGGTCGTTGATATCACCGAACCATAAATCGAGCGTCACACGACCGCCATCCAGCAACAGGCGGTGGCAACCGGCAAAAGGCAGCGGCCACTGCGCTTGCAGTTGTTCTGCCCAGCTCGCCAGTTCCGGCCAGTGGGCGTGCGCTTTGCGCAGATCGTCGCGGGTGAGCGGAAATTTTTCAAAACTGATGAAATGTAATCTTTCCAGGGTAGTGTCGGGGTTAACTGCGCGAAAGGCCGTAAACGCCTGCCAGAGAGTAAGGAAGTTCAGACCGGTGCCAAAACCGCTCTCCGCCACCACAAACAGCGGGCGCGGGTGGTCAGGAAAACGGTGTTCAAGACGGTTGCCGCCGAGAAAAACATAACGTGTCTCTTCCAGCCCGTTATCATTAGAGAAGTAGACGTCGTCAAAATCTCGGGAAACAGGTGTACCCTCAGCGTTGAATTCCAGGTTGGCGGATTGTATAGCGGTTTGTTTCACGTAAGTTACTCGTCCATCAAGCAGTGTCACGATCTTAACGAGGGACAAAGAAAGGCGCAAATTTCCTCAGAAATTGTCTGATCGGACTTGTTCGGCGTACAAGTGTACGCTATCTTGCGACTCGAAACTTAATTAGTGCGACTTTAGGGGTATTGAATGAAACGTGCAGTGATTACTGGCCTGGGCATCGTTTCCAGCATTGGTAGCAACCAGCAGGAAGTCCTGGCATCCCTGCGTGAAGGACGCTCAGGGATCACATTCTCTCAGGAATTCAAAGATTCCGGCATGCGCAGCCACGTATGGGGTAACGTTAAACTGGACACCACTGGTTTGATTGACCGTAAAGTGGTTCGTTTCATGAACGATGCCTCTATCTATTCCTATCTCTCCATGCAGCAGGCGATTGACGATGCTGGCCTGAAAGACGAGGTTTATCAGAACAACCCGCGCGTGGGCCTGATTGCAGGTTCTGGCGGCTCGTCTAAATCTCAGGTTTTCGGTGCTGATGCAATGCGCAGCCCGCGTGGTCTGAAAGCGGTTGGCCCGTATGTGGTCACCAAAGCGATGGCGTCTGCGGTTTCCGCGTGCCTCGCAACACCGTTTAAAATTCACGGCGTTAACTACTCTATCAGCTCCGCGTGTGCCACTTCCGCGCACTGTATCGGTAACGCGGTAGAGCAGATCCAACTGGGCAAACAGGACATCGTTTTTGCCGGCGGCGGCGAAGAGCTGTGCTGGGAAATGGCTTGCGAGTTCGACGCGATGGGCGCGCTCTCGACCAAATACAACGAAACGCCGGAAAAAGCGTCCCGTACTTACGATAAAAACCGTGACGGTTTCGTTATCGCAGGCGGCGGCGGTATGGTAGTGGTTGAAGAGCTGGAGCACGCGCTGGCGCGCGGCGCGCACATTTATGCGGAAATCGTTGGCTATGGTGCGACCTCCGATGGTGCAGACATGGTAGCGCCGTCAGGCGAAGGCGCAGTGCGTTGCATGAAGATGGCGATGCACGGCGTTGATACCCCGATTGACTATCTGAACTCCCACGGGACTTCCACGCCGGTTGGCGATGTGAAAGAACTGGGCGCTATCCGCGAAGTGTTCGGCAACAACAGCCCGGCGATTTCCGCGACCAAAGCGATGACCGGTCACTCTTTGGGTGCTGCGGGCGTGCAGGAAGCGATCTACTCCCTGCTGATGCTGGAGCACGGCTTTATCGCCCCGAGCATCAACGTGGAAGAGCTGGATGAGCAGGCTGAAGGCCTGAACATCGTCACTAAACCGATGGATGCCACGCTGACTACCGTGATGTCTAACAGCTTCGGTTTTGGCGGCACCAACGCCACTCTGGTGATGCGCAAACTGAAATAAGTTTGTCTTACCGCGAGAAGGGGAGCCTGAGGCTCCCTTTTTTATTGCCCGCTTTAAACCCTCTTCTGCGAATGCAGCAGCATTTTTGGGCTCTGTCTTGATTGCTTTCGAATTTCCCTCTTACCGAACTGGTCGAGGCTTTTTGGCAGAGTTTAGCACGCACCCTGGCGGCGAAAATAATTCCGCGTTTATTCAGGGGATTTTTACGCGTTGACAACCCGCTACGTTGACAGGCAAACTCCACCCGCAACATTATCCCCACGATAATGCGTAAGCGTTTAACGTTAACCAACGCGCCTTAATCCTGAAACTCAGGTAGAGGGGGCGTGGTACTTCCAAATCCCGCCTTACTCTGCGTTATGGAGTAATGCATGTCTGCAGAATCACAATCTGTTCGTTCTTCTTCAGCGAATGTCTCGCTGTTTCGCATCGCTTTCGCGGTGTTTCTCACCTATATGACGGTTGGGCTGCCGCTACCGGTGATCCCGCTGTTTGTTCACCACGAGCTTGGCTACGGCAACACGATGGTCGGTATCGCTGTCGGAATTCAGTTTCTTGCTACTGTCTTAACGCGCGGCTACGCCGGGCGGCTGGCGGATCAGTTCGGCGCTAAACGCTCAGCGTTGCAGGGAATGTTTGCCTGCGCACTGGCCGGTGTGGCATGGCTTCTCGCTGCGCTGTTGCCGGTTGAACCGCTGGCGAAATTCGCGTTGCTGGTGGTGGGGCGTTTAATTCTCGGCTTTGGTGAAAGCCAGTTACTGACCGGAACGCTGACCTGGGGCATGGGGCTGGTTGGCCCGGCGCGTTCCGGCAAAGTGATGTCGTGGAACGGGATGGCGATTTATGGCGCGCTGGCGGTCGGTGCGCCGCTGGGGTTATTGATCCACAGCCAGTTTGGTTTTGCGGCGCTTGCTGCGACCACTATCGCGTTACCGTTTGTTGCCTGGGCCTTTAACGGCAGCGTGCGCAAAGTACCGGCACATACGGGTGAGCGCCCGTCGCTGTGGAGCGTGGTTGGGCTTATCTGGCAGCCGGGGCTTGGGCTGGCATTGCAGGGCGTCGGCTTTGCGGTTATCGGTACCTTTGTTTCGCTCTATTTCGCCAGCAACGGCTGGGCAATGGCGGGCTTTACCCTGACCGCCTTTGGCGGTGCGTTTGTGCTGATGCGCATTCTATTTGGCTGGATGCCGGACCGTTTTGGCGGCGTGCGGGTGGCGATAGCCTCGCTGATGGTTGAAACCGTGGGGCTGTTGCTGCTTTGGCAGGCGCACGACGCGTGGATGGCGCTGCTTGGCGCGGCGCTAACCGGCTGCGGTTGTTCGCTGATCTTCCCCGCGCTCGGTGTTGAAGTGGTAAAACGCGTGCCGCCGCAGGTGCGCGGTACGGCGCTTGGCGGTTATGCCGCGTTTCAGGACATCTCGTATGCCGTTACCGGCCCGCTGACCGGCCTGCTGGCAACCTCGCTCGGTTATCCGTCGGTGTTCCTCGCCGGGGCCATATCGGCGGTGACCGGCATTATCGTGACGTTAATTGCTTTCCGCCCACGTAAATAGCGCCGAAAACCGCAGCAATAAAACTCTTTGCAACCGGTTTCACAAAACAAGCCCGCAATGATGTCATGTCATCGCGGGCTTGTTTATCCTTGGTTCAACATTGAGCGAAAGGAGAGAGATATGCCTGGGTTTAAAGCGGATTTTTTATGGGGTGGCGCTGTTGCCGCGCATCAGCTGGAAGGCGGCTGGCAGGAAGGCGGTAAAGGCGTGAGTGTCGCCGATGTAATGACCGCAGGCGCGCACGGCGTACCGCGTGAAATTACCGACGGCGTGCTGCCCGGTAAAAATTATCCCAACCATGATGCCATCGATTTTTACCATCGCTACAAAGACGACATTAAGCTGTTTGCCGAGCTGGGTTTTAAATGTTTTCGCACCTCCATCGCCTGGACGCGTATTTTCCCGAAAGGCGACGAACTGGAGCCAAACGAAGCCGGGCTGCAATTCTATGACGATCTGTTCGACGAATGCCTGAAGTACAACATCGAGCCGGTGATTACCCTTTCCCATTTCGAAATGCCTTATCACCTCGTCACCGAATATGGCGGCTGGCGCAACCGTAAACTCATCGACTTCTTTGTCCGCTTCGCCAATGCCGTTTTCACCCGCTACCGCAGCAAGGTGAAATACTGGATGACGTTTAACGAAATCAATAATCAGGCCAACTACCACGAAGATTTCGCGCCGTTTACCAACTCCGGCGTGAAGTACCAACCCGGTGAAGATCGCGAAGTGATTATGTATCAGGCGGCGCATTACGAGCTGGTGGCGAGTGCGCTGGCGGTAGAAGCCGGACATAAAATCAACCCGGATTTTAAAATTGGCTGCATGATCGCCATGTGCCCAATCTATCCGTTAACTTGCGCGCCGGACGACATGATGATGTCGGTGGTGGCAATGCATCGCCGCTACTGGTTTACCGATGTGCATGTGCGCGGTTATTACCCGCAGCATCTGCTCAACTACTTCGCGCGCCGTGGTTTCAAACTCGACATTACCGATGAGGATTTGCAGATCCTCACGCGTGGCTGCGTCGACTATATCGGCTTCAGTTACTACATGTCTTTCGTGACCAAAGCGAAAGAAGATAACCCGCAACTGGATTACGACGAAACCAAGAGCCTGGTGCCGAACCCGTATGTCAAAGCGTCCGACTGGGGCTGGCAAATCGACCCGGTTGGTCTGCGTTACTCCCTGAACTACTTCTACGACATGTATCAGTTGCCGCTGTTTGTGGTGGAAAACGGTTTTGGCGCGATTGATAAGCCCGAAAGCGACGGTGTGGTCAATGACCAGTACCGCATTGACTATATGCGTAACCACATCAGCGAGATGAAAAAAGCGGTAGTGGAAGATGGTGTTGATTTAATGGGTTACACGCCGTGGGGTTGTATCGATCTGGTTTCGGCGGGCACCGGTGAAATGAAAAAACGTTACGGCTTAATCTACGTCGATAAAGACAATGATGGCAACGGCACGCTGGCGCGCAGCCGCAAGAAATCGTTCTGGTGGTATCAGGACGTGATCAAACATAACGGTGACAATCTGTAAAAGCGAATCCCCTCCAGCGGAGGGGATTTTTTTAACTGAGTAGCCAGAACAGGAACGCTACGATCAGCAGGGCGATAAAGAAGAAACCCGGACGGGTAGAAATCGCTTTTACCGTCTCTACAATCGGTGCCACGAACGGGCTGTAAATCGGTTGAATATCGCGCACCTCAATCATCCCCGACGCCCGCTCGGTGCGGCGCAAGAACACATGATTAAGAATATCCTGCACCTGCGCGGTGGTTAACACCGTCTGCGGCGTCGCTTGCCATGTCTGCTGCGCGTATTCGGTGATGCTGCGCATCTCGTTGTTATCCAGCGGTTGCTTCAGCACCGTCTGGATGACGTGCAGTGTCGGCGCGGGATGCGTGCTCAATGTCTGACGCGCCTGCAGCCAGGTCATCAGCGGCGTAAAGTGTTTTGCCGGGATCAGTTCGCCGCTTTTCACGCCAGACAGCTCCAGCATCGATTGCCAGATAAGTTTGCCCGATTCGCCGGTGGCCGCCGTCAGTTTGATAACCGCCTGGTTGAGCGAGTTATGCTCCGCGGGCAACAATAGGCGCTCGGTGGAAGGGCGCTGTTGCGGCTGTGGAATGGTGATTTGGTTGTTTTGCAGCATCGTCAGCACCGTTTTCAACTGCTGCGGTGTCAACTGGCTTAGCGCCGTCTGCCCGAACTGCTGACGAATAAAATCACTCACCGCCTGGCGATTATTCCCCTGGCTTAACAGCTCCGTCAGCTGTGACACCATCTGGCGAGTTGTGTGGTTTTGCGTTGCCGTCTCTACACGCTGGTTGAGGTTCTGTTCTGCGGCCGGAAAATGGCGGGAAAGCAGCGGCGTGTCGTTCTTCAGCCCTAAATCATGCTTAACGCCCGCCCACACTTCCGCGCTCTGCTGTTGGGTCAGCGCAATCAGGCGAATAACCAGACGCTCGAGCACGGTGCGCTGCATCGTGGATAACGGTTGTTCGCCGATATTATTGGCGGCTGGAGCTGGCTCTTGCCCGGGAGGGCGCGCGGGGGCACCCTGAATGGGTTGAATCATGGTTTCCTCTTACTCTCGCGTGGCGGTGGCGGCATTGCGGGTATGCCCGGCCGCGAGATTATGGCACACTTGCGCGCTCAACTCCCGTTCTCAAACAGGTACTGAAGCGTGAAAATCCTTGTTGATGAAAATATGCCTTACGCCCGCGATCTTTTTAGTCGCCTTGGTGAGGTAAAAGCGGTTCCCGGTCGCCCGATTCCCGTGGCGGAACTGGCCGATGCGGACGCCTTAATGGTGCGCTCTGTCACGAAGGTGAATGGCGGTTTATTACAGGGCACGGGGATCAAATTTGTCGGCACGGCGACGGCAGGCACCGACCATGTTGATGAGGCGTTTTTGCAGCAGGCGGGCATTGCTTTTTCCGCCGCACCAGGTTGCAACGCGATTGCGGTCGTCGAATATGTTTTCTCCTCGTTGCTGATGCTGGCGGAGCGCGACGGCTTTGCGTTGCAGGATCGCACCGTCGGTATCGTGGGTGTCGGTAATGTGGGTGGTCGCTTACAGGCGCGGCTGGAAGCGTTTGGTGTGCGTACATTGTTGTGCGACCCGCCGCGCGCCGATCGTGGCGACGACGGGGATTTCCGCAGCCTGGATGAACTGGTGCGCGAAGCCGATGTGCTGACATTCCATACGCCGCTGTTTAAAGACGGACCGTATAAAACGCTGCACCTGGCGGATGATGCGCTGCTTTCGCGCCTGAAGCCTGGCACTATTCTGATAAACGCCTGCCGCGGGCCGGTGGTCGATAACGCTGCGCTGCTGCAACATTTGCAGGCCGGGCAGGCGCTGAGCGTGGTGCTGGACGTGTGGGAGCCGGAGCCAGATCTGAATGTCGACTTGCTTAACCTTGTCGATATCGGGACGGCGCATATCGCCGGGTACACCCTTGAGGGCAAAGCGCGAGGCACCACGCAGGTGTTTGAAGCCTTTAGCGATTTTCTCGGTAAGCGCCAGCAAGTGGCGCTCGACACGCTGCTGCCCGCACCAGAGTTTGGCCGTATTACGCTGCATGGCCCGCTTGATCAGTCAACGCTAAAAAGGCTGGTGCATTTGGTGTATGATGTGCGCCGCGACGATGCGCTGCTGCGAAAAGTAGCGGGCACGCCGGGTGAGTTTGATAAGCTGCGCAAAAATTACCTTGAGCGCCGTGAATGGTCATCGCTGTATGTGCAGTGCGATGACGCCAGCGCCGCCGCGCTGCTGCAAAAGCTTGGCTTCAACGCCACGCATAACCCGGCACGTTAATGTCATCTTAATGCTCCCTGCTGAATATGACGGCGGGGACGCTTTTTTCCTGGAGTAAATCACCATGTCTGAAGGCTGGAATATTGCCGTTCTCGGCGCCACGGGCGCTGTCGGAGAAGCCTTGCTCGAAACGTTAGCGGAGCGCCAGTTCCCGGTTGGCGAAGTGTATGCGCTGGCCAGAAGCGAAAGCGCGGGTGAAAACCTGCGTTTTGCCGGTAAAACCGTGCGTGTGGAAGATGCAGCCGGGTTTGACTGGACGCAGGCGCAACTAGCCTTTTTCGTCGCGGGAGCGCAGGCTTCGGCGACCTATATTGAAGAAGCGACCAACGCGGGTTGCCTGGTGATCGACACCAGCGGTCTGTTTGCTCTGGAGCCGGATGTGCCGCTGGTGATGCCGGATGTTAACCCGTTCGTACTGGCGGATTACCGTAATCGCAACATTATTGCCGTGCCGGATAGCCTCACCAGCCAGTTGCTGGCGGCACTGAAACCGCTGATTGATGAAGGTGGTTTATCACGCGTGAGCGTAACGTGCCTGCTGTCCGTTTCCCGCAACGGCAAGCAGGCGGTAGACGCGCTGGCCGGGCAGAGCGCCAAGCTGTTGAATGGTATCCCGATTGATGAAGACGACTATTTTGGCCGCCAGTTGGCGTTCAACATGCTGCCGCTGCTGTCGGACAGCGAAGGCAGCGTGCGTGAAGAGCGGGTTCTCGTTGATCAGATGCGCAAAATTTTGCAGGACGAAGGGCTGATGATCTCGGCAAATTGCGTACAGTCGCCGGTATTTTACGGCCACGCGCAGATGGTGAGCTTTGAAGCGATTCGATCACTGGCGGCGGAAGAGGCACGCGACGCGTTCAGCCGCTTTGAAGATATCGCGCTCTCTGAAGCGGGGGAGTTCCCGACCCAGGTTGGCGATGCCTCCGGCCAGGCGCACCTTTCTGTCGGTTGCGTGCGTAACGATTACGGTATGCCGGAGCAGGTGCAGTTCTGGTCAGTTGCCGATAACGTACGTTTTGGCGGTGCGCTGATGGCGGTGAAAGTCGCTGAAAAATTGGTTCAGGAGTATCTGTACTGATGCAGGACGAGCTAAAAGCGCCGGTCTACAAAATTGCGCTTGGCATTGAGTATGACGGCAGCAAGTATTACGGCTGGCAACGTCAGCAGGAAGTACGCAGCGTGCAGGAGAAGCTGGAGAAAGCGCTCTCGCAGGTGGCCAACGAGCCCATTAACGTGTTCTGCGCCGGGCGTACCGACGCAGGCGTACACGCGACCGGCCAGGTGGTGCATTTTGAAACCACGGCGCTGCGCAAAGACGCAGCCTGGACGCTGGGTGTAAATGCGAATTTGCCTGGAGACATCGCGGTACGTTGGGTCAAAGATGTCCCGGATGATTTTCATGCGCGTTTTAGCGCCACGGCTCGCCGTTACCGCTACGTCATCTACAATCATCGTTTGCGCCCGGCGGTGCTCGGTCACGGTGTGACGCACTATCACCAGCCGCTGGACGCGGAGCGCATGCACCGTGCGGCGCAGTGCCTGCTCGGTGAAAACGACTTTACTTCGTTTCGCGCAGTGCAGTGTCAGTCGCGCACGCCGTGGCGCAACCTGATGCATATCAACGTCAGCCGTTACGGTGCTTATATTGTGGTCGATATCAAAGCCAATGCCTTTGTACATCATATGGTCAGGAATATTGTCGGTAGCCTGATGGAAGTAGGCGCCCGCAACCAGCCGGAGAGCTGGATAGCAGAGTTGCTGGCGGTAAAGGACAGAACGCTGGCGGCAGCAACGGCGAAAGCGGAAGGGCTCTATCTGGTGGCGGTGGATTATCCCGCGCGCTTTGAGCTTCCCGCTGCGCCAATGGGCCCGCTGTTCCTGGCGGACTAGTCGCAATTTAAAAAGGCATAACCAGACATGGACTTAATACACTTCCTTATTGATTTCATCCTGCATATTGATGTGCATCTGGCGGAGCTGGTAGCGCAATACGGCATCTGGGTTTACGCCATCCTGTTCCTGATCCTGTTTTGCGAAACCGGGCTGGTGGTGACACCGTTTTTGCCGGGTGATTCGCTGCTGTTTGTCGCTGGTGCGCTGGCATCGCTTGGCACCAACGATCTGAATGTCCATATGATGGTGGTGCTGATGTTGGTTGCCGCGATTGCGGGCGATGCGGTGAATTACACCATTGGACGTTTATTCGGTGAGCGTCTATTCAGCAATCCGGATTCAAAGATTTTCCGTCGCAGCTATCTCGATAAAACGCATCAGTTTTATGAGAAGCACGGCGGAAAAACGATTATCCTGGCGCGTTTTGTACCGATCGTGCGTACTTTTGCACCTTTTGTCGCCGGCATGGGGCATATGTCCTATCGCCACTTCGCGCTGTTCAACGTGGCTGGAGCGCTGCTGTGGGTATTACTGTTCACCTACGCAGGCTATTTCTTTGGCACCATCCCGGCTATCCAGGAGAATCTTAAGCTGCTGATTGTGGGAATTATCGTGGTGTCTATACTTCCCGGAGTGTTTGAAGTTATTCGTCATCGTCGCGCCGCGTCGCGACAGGCAAAATAAGAAGTCAGTGGCGGTTCGACCACTTTTTTATCCCAAGTTGCGAACCGTTATGTTTTAATGTGCACCATTTATGGGCTACCAGGTTCATGTATAAAGGTTATCAATGAGCTGGATTGAAAGAATTAAGAGCAACATTACCCCCACCCGTAAGGCAAGCATTCCTGAAGGCGTGTGGACAAAATGCGACAGCTGCGGCCAGGTGCTGTATCGCGCCGAGCTGGAGCGTAACCTTGAGGTCTGCCCGAAATGTGACCACCACATGCGGATGTCAGCGCGTAATCGCCTGCATAGCCTGCTGGATGAAGGTTCACTGGTAGAACTGGGTAGCGAACTTGAGCCGAAAGATGTACTGAAGTTCCGCGACTCCAAAAAATACAAAGACCGTCTGGCGACAGCGCAGAAGGAAACCGGCGAGAAAGACGCGCTGGTGGTGATGAAAGGCACGCTGCACGGCATGCCGGTTGTGGCCGCGGCGTTTGAGTTCGCCTTTATGGGCGGCTCAATGGGCTCGGTTGTCGGCGCGCGTTTTGTGCGTGCGGTCGAGCAGGCGCTGGAAGACAATTGCCCGCTTATCTGCTTCTCCGCTTCCGGCGGTGCGCGTATGCAGGAAGCGCTGATGTCGCTGATGCAGATGGCGAAAACCTCTGCCGCGCTGGCGAAAATGCAGGAACGCGGTCTGCCGTATATCTCCGTGCTGACCGACCCGACCATGGGCGGCGTCTCCGCAAGCTTCGCGATGCTGGGCGATCTCAATATCGCTGAACCGAAGGCGTTGATTGGTTTTGCCGGTCCGCGCGTTATCGAGCAAACCGTGCGTGAAAAACTGCCGCCGGGCTTCCAGCGCAGCGAGTTCCTGATTGAAAAAGGCGCAATCGATATGATTATCCGCCGCCCGGAACTGCGCCTTAAACTGGCGCGTATTCTGGCGAAGCTGATGAATCTGCCGTCGCCGGAACCGGAAGATACGCTGACGGGCACGGTGATGCCGTCACCGACCGATCAGGAAGGCGAAGCCTGATAATACCGAAGGGCAGAGCCAACAGGCTCTGCCCTTTTGCTTTTCAAACCGTACATTATTAACGGGCATCATGGACACAAAACGCATTCCGCAAGCCACGTCGCCCCTGGCCGCGTGGCTTTCTTATCTGGAAAACCTGCACAGTAAAACCATCGATTTGGGCCTTGAGCGCGTAAGCCAGGTGGCGGCGCGTCTTGATGTGCTCCGTCCCGCGCCGTTTGTCTTTACCGTTGCCGGAACCAATGGCAAAGGCACGACCTGCCGCACCCTGGAATCCATCCTGCTGGCTGCGGGTTATCGCGTCGGCGTTTACAGTTCACCGCATCTGGTGCGTTACACCGAGCGCGTGCGTGTGCAGGGGGATGAGCTGGCCGAGAGCGCGCATACTCACTCGTTTGCCGAAATCGAAGCGGTGCGCGGCGATATTTCGCTGAGTTATTTTGAATACGGCACCCTGTCGGCGCTGTGGTTGTTTAAACAGGCGCAGCTTGACGTGGTGATCCTTGAAGTCGGCCTTGGCGGGCGCCTGGACGCGACCAATCTGGTCGATGCCGATGTCGCCGTTGTCACCAGCATTGCGCTTGATCATACCGACTGGCTGGGGCCGGATCGTGAAAGTATTGGCCGCGAAAAAGCGGGGATCTTCCGCGCCGGGAAACCGGCGGTGGTGGGCGAACCGGACATGCCGCACACCATTGACGAGGTGGCGCAGGAAAAAGGTGCTAAATTGCTGCGTCGCGGCGTGGACTGGCAGTATGAAGTGAGCGCAGATAGCTGGCATTTTCGCGATGCGCAGGGCGAGCTGAACGGATTGCCGTTACCGCAGGTGCCGCAGCCAAATGCCGCAACGGCTTTAGCCGCACTGCGTGCCAGTAAGCTGGCGGTGAACGAGCAGGCTATCCGCGACGGCATCGCTGGGGCGATTTTACCCGGACGCTTCCAGATTGTGAGCGAATCGCCGCGTCTTATTCTTGATGTCGCGCATAATCCTCACGCGGCAGGTTATCTTGCCGGACGTCTTTCCGCGCAGCCGAAAACCGGGCGTGTGCTGGCGGTGATCGGCATGCTGCATGATAAAGACATCGCCGGAACGCTTGCCTGTCTGGAGCCAGTGGTCGATAGCTGGTATTGTGCCCCTCTGGAAGGGCCGCGCGGTGCGACAGCGGAACAACTGCTGGAACATCTGCAAACCGGTCGTGCATGGCCGGATGTCGCGCAGGCCTGGCAGGCGGCAATGGCGGACGCTAACGCCTGCGATACCGTGCTGGTGTGTGGCTCGTTCCACACGGTGGCGCATGTCATGGAAGCGATGGAAAAAGCGGGGAGAACCGGTGGCAAGTAAGTTTCAGAACCGTTTGATGGGTACCATTGTGCTGGTCGCGCTCGGGGTGATTATTCTCCCCGGGCTGCTCGACGGGCAGAAAAAGCATTACCAGGATGAATTCGCGGCAATTCCGCTGGTGCCGAAACCCGGCGATCGCGATGAGCCGGATATGATGCCTGCGGCAACGCAAGCGTTACCGGCGCAGCCGCCGGAAGGGGCTGCGGAGGAGGTGCGCGCCGGAAACGCGGCTGCGCCATCGCTGGATTCGTCGCGCCTGGCGGCAAATGACAACCCGGCCCCGGAAGTGACCAGTACGCCAGTAGAACAGCCCAAGCCAAAACCGGTCGACAAGCCGCAGCCAAAACCGCAGCAGCAGGCACAACCGCCAGCCGTGCGTGAGCAGCAGACGGCAGCCAGCGACGCGCCGGCGAAAACGCAGGAAGATAAATCCGCGCCAACCGGTAAAGCGTATGTGGTGCAACTGGGCGCGCTGAAAAACGCCGATAAAGTGAATGAAGTGGTGGGCAAATTGCGTGGCGCGGGGTATCGCGTTTACACGTCGCCGACGACGCCGGTTCAGGGTAAAATCACCCGCATTCTGGTGGGACCGGATGCATCACGGGACAAGCTAAAAGATTCGCTCGGCGAGCTTAAACAGATCTCGGGTTTAAGCGGTGTCGTCATGAACTATAGCGCGAATTAATGGCCGAAACTTGCCTCACTTTTTGAGGTAAGTGGGTGAGAGAAGCCAATAATTACCACGCCCGAAGAGGCCAAAGTTCCGATGGCGTTGAATATTTTTTCAGCGCCATTTTTATTTCCGCGCGGGAAGGAAATCCCTACGCAAACGTTTTCTTTTTCTGTTAGAATGCGCCCCGAACTGGACGACAGGGCGTAAAATCGTGGGACACATATGGTCTGGATTGATTACGCCATCATTGCGGTGATTGGTTTTTCTTGTCTGGTAAGCCTGATCCGCGGCTTTGTTCGTGAAGCGTTATCGCTGGTGACATGGGGCTGTGCTTTCTTTGTCGCCAGTCATTACTACACTTACCTGTCTGTCTGGTTCACGGGCTTTGAAGACGAACTGGTGCGCAATGGCATCGCCATCGCGGTCCTGTTTATCGCGACGCTGATTGTTGGCGCTATCGTTAACTATGTGATCGGTGCGCTGGTGGAGAAAACCGGCCTGTCGGGTACTGACAGGGTGTTGGGGATCTGTTTTGGCGCGCTACGCGGCGTGCTGATCGTCGCCGCCATTCTGTTCTTTCTGGATACCTTTACAGGCCTGTCGAAGAGTGAAGACTGGCAGAAGTCGCAGCTTATCCCGCAATTCAGCTTCATCATCAGGTGGTTCTTTGACTATCTGCAAAGCTCGTCGAGTTTCTTGCCCAGGGTATAAACCCTGAGATGTGGCTTAGAGTTTGGTGTATTAGGCTATTTTACTCGCCATTTTGAACCTGGGCAGTGCTCACAATCCTCGCGTACTACATGTACGCTCCGGTTGTTGCGCGCTGTCCGTGTTCAAACTGTCTTCGACAATTACGCCTACTAAACCAAACTCTTAACGAGGAAAAGACGTATGTGCGGTATTGTCGGTATCGCCGGTTTTATGCCGGTAAACCAGTCGATTTATGACGCGTTGACGGTGCTTCAGCACCGTGGGCAGGATGCTGCGGGCATCATCACGATTGATGCCAATAACTGTTTCCGTCTGCGTAAAGCGAACGGCATGGTGAGTGATGTATTTGAAGCCCGCCATATGCAGCGTATGCAGGGCAATATGGGTATTGGTCACGTACGTTATCCCACCGCGGGCAGCTCCAGCGCTTCAGAAGCGCAGCCTTTTTACGTTAACTCCCCGTACGGTATTACGCTTGCGCACAACGGCAATCTGACCAACGCGCACGAGCTGCGTAAAAAGCTGTTCGAAGAGAAGCGTCGCCACATTAACACCACCTCTGATTCTGAAATCCTGCTCAATATCTTTGCCAGCGAGCTGGATAACTTCCGCCACTATCCGCTGGAAGCAGACAACATTTTTGCTGCCATTGCCGCCACTAACCGCCAGATCCGCGGCGCGTACGCGTGTGTGGCAATGATCATCGGCCACGGCATGGTTGCGTTTCGCGACCCGAATGGCATCCGCCCGCTGGTGCTGGGCAAACGCGAGCTCGGCGATGGCCGCACCGAGTATATGGTTGCCTCTGAAAGTGTGGCGCTTGATACGCTCGGCTTCGAATTCCTGCGTGACATCGCGCCAGGCGAAGCGGTGTATATCACTGAAAAAGGCCAGTTGTTCAGCCGCCAGTGCGCGGACAACCCGGTCAGCAATCCGTGCCTGTTTGAATACGTTTACTTTGCGCGCCCGGACTCCTTCATCGACAAAATTTCCGTCTACAGCGCACGTGTCAACATGGGCACCAAGCTTGGCGAAAAGATTGCCCGCGAGTGGGAAGATCTGGATATCGACGTGGTGATTCCGATCCCGGAAACCTCCTGCGATATCGCACTGGAAATCGCCCGTATTCTCGGCAAACCGTACCGTCAGGGTTTTGTGAAAAACCGCTATGTTGGCCGCACCTTCATCATGCCGGGTCAACAGTTGCGACGTAAATCTGTGCGCCGCAAACTGAACGCCAACCGCGCTGAGTTCCGCGATAAAAACGTGCTGCTGGTAGATGATTCCATCGTGCGTGGCACCACTTCTGAGCAGATTATCGAGATGGCGCGTGAAGCGGGCGCGAAGAAGGTTTATCTCGCTTCTGCCGCCCCGGAAATTCGTTTCCCGAACGTTTACGGTATCGATATGCCAACGGCAAATGAGCTGATTGCGCACGGTCGTGAAGTGGACGAAATCCGCCAGATAATTGGTGCAGACGGGCTGATTTTCCAGGATCTTAACGATTTGATTGATGCGGTGCGCGCCGAAAACCCGGATATTCAGCAGTTCGAATGCTCGGTATTTAACGGTGTCTACGTCACCAAAGATGTCGATCAGCAATACCTCGATTATCTCGACTCCCTGCGTAATGATGATGCCAAAGCGGTGCAGCTTCAGAACGAAGTGGAAAGTTTAGAGATGCATAACGAAGGTTGATCCTCCTGCGCCCCTCGCTCTGAGGGGCGCAATCTGTTGCAACGCCCTCTATAATCAGGCAAAGTTCGTGCGTGTAAAAAGGGGCAACAATCATGAAACGACTCATTGTGGGGATCTCTGGCGCCAGCGGTGCTATCTACGGTGTGCGCCTGCTGCAGGTGCTGCGTGACGTGGCGGAAGTGGAAACCCATCTGGTTATGAGTCAGGCCGCCCGCCAGACCCTCGCGCTGGAAACCGATTACTCGCTGCGCGATGTGCAGTCACTGGCGAACGTGGTGCATGACGCGCGCGATATCGCTGCCAGCATCTCTTCCGGCTCGTTTAAAACCACAGGCATGGTGATTTTGCCGTGCTCAATTAAAACCCTCTCCGGCATTGTGCACAGTTATACCGACAGCCTGCTGACGCGTGCGGCTGATGTGGTGCTCAAAGAGCGCAGACCCCTGGTGCTGTGCGTGCGTGAAACGCCGTTGCATCTTGGGCACCTGCGTTTGATGACGCAAGCCGCGGAACTGGGCGCGGTAATTATGCCGCCGGTTCCGGCGTTTTATCATCGCCCGCAAAGTTTGCAGGAGGTGGTTGATCAGACCGTTAACCGCGTGCTGGATCAGTTCGATATTGAATTACCGCACGACCTTTTTACCCGCTGGCAAGGGAGCGATGTCGCAAAATAGTGCGCCGCTTACCGGCATGCGCTTTTTTGGGGCAATTCTGCAAGCGCGATCATATCCTCAACATTTAATCCTCTTTTCGCTGTGTTAGCACTGCGGTTCGTTCAGCAGAGCTGCTATCTTTCATCATTAAGTAAGTTTGCAACGTTTTATTAACATATTTAACGCGGTGTTTTTTAACGGCCGGGAAAGTGGCATAAGACGTGCAAGGTAACTGTCAGCAACACACACAACACAACGTAATACAAAATAAAAACAGAACACTTGAGGGTAATGTATGAAGAAGACGGTTCTCGCTCTGTCTTTACTGCTGGGCCTGTCGGCGACGGCCAGCGTTTATGCAGCGCTTCCCCAGACGGTACGCATCGGAACTGATGCGACCTACGCACCGTTCTCATCGAAAGATGCAAAAGGGAACTTCGTGGGTTTTGATATCGATCTTGGCAATGAAATGTGCAAACGCATTCATGTGAAATGCACCTGGGTGGGCAGCGATTTCGACGCGCTGATCCCCTCGCTGAAAGCGAAGAAAATCGATGCCATCATCTCTTCTCTGTCGATTACCGAAAAACGTCAGCAGGAGATCGCCTTCTCTGACAAGCTCTACGCCGCAGATTCCCGCCTGATCGCAGCGAAAGGCTCGCCGATTCAACCGACGCTGGAGTCGCTGAAAGGCAAGCATGTTGGTGTCCTGCAAGGTTCAACGCAGGAAGGCTACGCCAATGACAACTGGCGCAGCAAAGGTATCGATGTGGTGGCTTATCAGAACCAGGATTTGATTTATTCTGACCTCGCTGCAGGTCGTCTGGACGCTGCGTTCCAGGATGAAGTCGCCGCCAGCGAAGGCTTCCTGAAACAGCCTGCCGGGAAAGATTTTGCGTTTGCTGGCCCATCAGTCAAAGACAAAAAATACTTCGGTGACGGTACCGGTATCGGCTTGCGTAAAGATGATACCGAGCTGAAAGCCGCCTTCGACAAAGCCTTTGCCGAACTGCGCAAAGACGGCACCTACGACAAACTCGCCAAGAAATATTTCGACTTTAACGTCTACGGCGATTAAGACTGGCCGACCCGCTATGCCGGGTCAAAAGGGAAAACTGTGCCATGCCGGAAAATCGGCATGGTGCAGAGATACGGTGAATGCTCCAGAACAGTGCGTTGAATGCTTCGTGATGGTGCATGAGTGCATAGTTAAGCATTCAGAATGCAAATAAAAGCCATTAGACAGCCATAATTTTTTGCCTTGACGGGGCATAAAGTGGCACGATAGCGGCACCGTATTGTGATGAGAATTCCCTTAGGGAAGACAGTCTGTTGAGGATAATGATGAAAAAACTGGTGTTATCTCTTTCTCTGGTGCTCGCTTTCTCCAGTGTTTCCAACGTATTCGCCGCCATTCCGCAAAAATTACGTATCGGTACCGATCCAACCTATGCGCCTTTCGAATCGAAGAATGCGCAGGGGGAATTAGTGGGTTTTGATATCGATCTGGCAAAAGAGCTGTGTAAACGCATTAATACACAATGTGTGTTTATCGAAAACCCACTCGACGCGCTGATCCCGTCTCTGAAAGCGAAAAAAATCGACGCTATTATGTCGTCGCTTTCCATTACGGAAAAACGTCAGCAGGAAATTGATTTTACCGACAAGCTCTACGCGGCGGATTCCCGCCTGGTGGTGGCGAAAGATTCTGATGTTCAGCCTGAGCTGGACAAACTGAAAGGCAAACGCATTGGCGTACTGCAAGGCACCACGCAGGAAACCTACGGCAACGTACATTGGGCACCGAAAGGCGTGGAAATCGTCTCCTATCAGGGGCAGGACAATATTTACTCCGATCTGACCGCTGGCCGTATCGACGCCGCGTTTCAGGATGAAGTGGCCGCCAGCGAAGGTTTCCTGAAAACTCCGCAGGGCAAAGCCTATAAATTTGGTGGTCCTTCCATTAAAGACGAAAAACTGTTTGGCGTCGGTACCGGTATGGGTGTGCGTAAAGGCGACACCGAACTGCGCGACGCACTGAATAAAGCTTTTACAGAGATGCGCGCTGACGGGACTTACGAAAAGCTGGCGAAGAAATACTTTGATTTTGATGTTTACGGTGGTTAATACCACGCGTGATTAACGTGCGGCCCCTCCCGCGGCGGGAGGGGAAGAGACACGGCAACACCACACACGACAGGACTGGCTGCATGCTGTACGGGTTTTCTCAAGTCATTTTACAAGGCGCGCTGGTCACGCTGGAGCTGGCACTCAGCTCCGTGGTGCTGGCGGTGCTGATTGGCCTGGCGGGCGCGGGCGCGAAGCTCTCGAAAAACCGGCTTCTCGCGCTGATCTTTGAAGGCTATACCACGCTTATTCGCGGTGTACCTGATCTGGTGCTGATGCTGCTTATTTTTTATGGCCTGCAAATTGCGCTCAACGGCGTTACCGATGCGCTGGGTATGGAACAGCTTGATATCGATCCGATGGTGGCGGGTATCATCACCCTCGGCTTTATCTACGGCGCTTATTTCACTGAAACCTTCCGCGGTGCCTTTATGGCCGTGCCGAAGGGGCACATTGAAGCCGCAACCGCCTTCGGTTTTACCGGTCGCCAGACTTTTCGCCGCATTTTGTTCCCGGCGATGATGCGTTACGCGCTGCCGGGCATTGGCAATAACTGGCAGGTGATCCTCAAAGCCACCGCGCTGGTCTCGCTGCTGGGGCTGGAAGATGTGGTCAAAGCAACGCAGCTTGCCGGGAAAAGCACCTGGGAGCCTTTCTATTTCGCGATCGTCTGCGGCATTATTTATCTCATTTTTACAACGGCTTCCAATGGCGTACTGCTTCTGCTCGAACGTCGCTACTCGGTAGGTGTGAAGAGGGCTGACCTGTGATCGAGATTATTCAGGAGTACTGGAAATCCCTGCTGTGGAGCGACGGCTATCGCCTGACCGGTGTGGCGATCACGCTGTGGTTGCTGATCTCTTCGGTGGTGATGGGCGGCGTGATGGCGGTGTTTCTGGCTATCGGGCGCGTTTCCAGCAATAAATTTATCCGCTTCCCGATTTGGTTATTCACCTACGTGTTTCGCGGCACGCCGCTGTATGTGCAACTGCTGGTGTTCTACTCCGGCATGTACACGCTGGAAGTGGTGAAAGGTACCGAACTGCTGAACGCTTTTTTCCGCAGTGGTCTTAACTGTACGGTGCTGGCGCTCACGCTCAATACCTGCGCCTATACAACTGAAATTTTCGCCGGGGCGATCCGCTCTGTACCGCATGGTGAGATTGAAGCGGCGCGCGCATATGGCTTCTCCTCGTTCAAAATGTATCGCAGCATTATTCTGCCCTCAGCGTTGCGCATTGCGCTGCCCGCGTACAGCAACGAGGTGATCTTGATGCTGCACTCCACGGCGTTGGCGTTTACCGCCACGGTGCCGGATCTGTTGAAAATTGCTCGCGATATTAACTCTGCGACTTATCAGCCGTTTACCGCGTTTGGTCTTGCCGCAGTGCTGTATCTGATTATCTCTTATGTGCTGATTAGCCTCTTTCGCAAAGCGGAAAAGCGCTGGCTTCAGCATATGAAACCTTCTTCGACGCACTGAGAACACGATGTCTGAGAATAAATTAAACGTTATCGATCTACACAAGCGCTACGGCGAGCATGAAGTGCTGAAAGGGGTGTCGTTGCAGGCGAACGCAGGTGATGTGATTAGCATCATCGGCTCTTCCGGCTCCGGTAAAAGTACATTTCTGCGCTGCATTAACTTTCTCGAAAAACCGAGCGAAGGCTCGATTGTGGTTAACGGGCAAAATATCAACCTGGTGCGCGACAAAGACGGCCAGTTAAAAGTAGCTGATAAAAACCAGTTGCGTCTGCTGCGTACCCGCCTGACGATGGTGTTCCAGCACTTCAATTTGTGGAGCCATATGACGGTATTAGAAAACGTCATGGAAGCGCCCATTCAGGTGCTTGGCCTGAGCAAGCAGGAAGCCCGCGAGCGTGCGGTGAAATACCTGGCGAAGGTCGGCATTGATGCGATGCAGCAGCAGAAATACCCGGTGCATTTATCCGGCGGTCAGCAGCAGCGCGTGTCCATTGCCCGTGCGCTGGCGATGGAGCCGGAAGTGTTGCTGTTTGATGAGCCCACATCGGCGCTGGATCCGGAGCTGGTGGGTGAAGTGCTGCGCATCATGCAACAGCTGGCGGAAGAGGGGAAAACAATGGTGGTGGTGACCCATGAAATGGGGTTTGCCCGCCATGTTTCCACCCACGTTATCTTCCTGCATCAGGGCAAGATTGAAGAGGAAGGCACACCGGATGAGTTATTCGGCAATCCGAAAAGCCCGCGTTTGCAGCAGTTCCTCAAAGGTTCACTGAAATAAAGCACCTTAACGGGAAGGTGGCGAGACAGGCCACCATCCCTGCGGGATGCCGTTCGCTGAGATAAAACGATAATGGGTAAACACGGCGCCTCTGGCGCTGACGCGTTTTTCCAGCTGTACTTTCTGTGCGCCGGGCACAACGATGACATCGCGCGTGCACAGCTCAATCGGGCGCTGAAGCCACTCGTCATAGAAACGTAACCCGGCTTCGCAGTGCTTACTCTTACTGATTGGCGGGCCAGGGTGACCAATCGAGAAAGCCACTTCGCTGTGTACCATCTCGTTTGCGCTATAGCGCACCCAGGCTTCCGGCGCATTCCACAACGTCATCTCCATCAGCACAAAGAGGCCCAAAAACGTCAGCAACCGGGTTTTGTTGCGGGTAACTTTTTTCCTGCTGCACCATGTCGCTAATAACGCCACCAGCACGGCAATCGCCAGCATCACCAGCGTGTCGGGCACGCCCGCTTGCAGGTAGACTTTATGGCTGAGCCTGCTGGCAAACAGTATCCAGATAATCCATATCGTGAACAGCCCCAGATATAGCCAAAACCGCGTTTTGCCGGATTTCATCCCTTCGATATCCCTCTCTTTAAACGTGGCTGTCAGCTCAGCGCGTAAGCCTTATTTTTCCCGCCGGTAAACCCAGTCGTCATAATATTCGCCATGGAGCAGATACACTTTTTCCAGCACCTGTACGCGGGTAAAGCCGCTCTTTTCCAGCACCCGTACGGAACCCTGATTGTCCGCCAGCACCCACGCATTCAGCGCATTCACGTTGCTCTGTGAAAAAACGTAATCACAGAGCGCTTGCAGCGCTTCGGAGGCGATGCCTCGCCCCTGCGCTGCTGGCGCAACCGAATAGCCGACATCGGCTTCGTGTGGGTTATGCTGGCTGATACGCAGGCCGATATCGCCAACCGCGCTGTGCTGGTCACGAATGATAAAGGCGTTGCTGTCCCGCAGGCGATCGTCAAACAGGGTTCGGATTTGCGCCACTGAGGCGATTTCGGTCATATAGCGCATCACGCTGTCGTTTGAGCGCAGATGCAGAAAAAACGGCCAGTCGGATTCCTGAAATGAAGAGAGCGTAAAGCGGGGCGTGTGCAACGTCATGAAATCGCCTTTGCGGTGGTAAGGCGCTCTAGCTTACCACCGCCAGTGACGTACGGATGCCACGAAAATTAGGAGGGAACCACATCTCCCAGCGCCTCTTCCAGATCGTACCAGCGGAAGGCAAAACCGGCGGCTTCGAGGCGTTTTGGCAGCGCACGTTGACCGCCCAGCACCAGCACAGAGGATTCGCCCATCATCAGGCGCACCGCAAACGCCGGTGCGCGCATGATAGCCGGACGGTGCAGCACATGACCGAGCGTATGTGAGAACTGCTCATTACGAACCGGGTAGGGCGACACCATGTTGAATGGCCCGCGTAGGTCGTTATCCAGCAGCCAGAGTATGCCGTTGACCATATCATCGATATGGATCCACGCCAGATACTGGCGGCCATCGCCTATTGGGCCGCCAAGGCCAAGACGAAACAGCGGCAACAGCTTGCCGAGAATGCCGCCTTTCGGTGCGAGCACCACGCCGGTGCGCAGCAGGCAAACCCGGGTGCGATCGCTTTGCGCTTCACAAGCGATTTGCTCCCAGCGGGCGCACAGCTTATGGGTGAATTCGTTATGCGGCGGCTCTTCCTCTGTGACCACCACTTCACCGAGATCGCCGTAGTAACCGGAAGCTGAACCGGAAATCAGCACTTGCGGCGGTGTGTCGCTGGCGTTGATCAGATCCGCAATCTGCTGGGTTATCTGCCAGCGGCTGTTGCACAGACGCTGTTTTTGTTCCTCGCTCCAGCGCTTATCGGCAATGGGTTCACCAGCCAGATTGATCACCGCATCGACATCATTCAGGTTACTCAGCTCATTTAGCCCTTTTAACAGGCTGACGCGCGCATCAAGCAACTGTTGTGCTTTGGCGGGGTTGCGCGTTACCACGGTCACACTGTGTTTTAACTCCAGCAGGCGGGGGATCAGATGACGACCAATCAGGCCAGTTCCGCCGGTAATCAGTATCTTCATGCTTCCCTCCAGGATATGTGTGCCTTTCCTCAGCATATGTGACTCAGCAAAACCCGCATGCGATGGCGGGCACATTTTGCATCAAATTTTTCAGCAATGTGAAGAGGTTACCCGCAATACTTACGCTTGTTGCGCCTTCTGTAGCGCCCGCTCGGTCGCCGGACGTGTACGAATACGCTCAAACCAGTTAAATACCGCCGGGTAATCCTCCAGATCGACGCGCTGGCGCGAGTGGGCATTGATCCACGGCCAGGCGGCAATATCGGCAATGCTGTAATGCTCGCCTGCCAGCCACGGTACGCGTTCAAGACGTTTATTCAGCACCTGATACAAACGCTGGGTTTCTACCTGGTAGCGCTCAATAGCGTAGGGCACCGGCTGCGGCGCAAAGTGGTTAAAGTGATGGTTCTGTCCGAGCATCGGCCCCAACCCGCCGACCTGCCAGAACAGCCATTGCAGCGTAAGATAGCGCTCACGGAGTTCACCACTGAGCAATTTCCCTGTTTTTTCCGCCAGATAGAGCAGGATCGCCCCGGATTCGAACACACTAAGCGGCGCGCCGCCATCGGCGGGAAGATGGTCGACAATGGCCGGGATTTTGTTGTTAGGGGAGATGGTCAGAAAGTCGGGGCGAAACTGATCGCCTTTACTGATATCCACTCGGATCAGGCGATATTCCAGCTCCGCCTCTTCCAGAAAAAGCGTTATTTTATGACCGTTTGGTGTGGGCGCAAAATAGAGGTCTATCATCAAAGCTCCCGTGAAGCGGAAAAGAAACGTCTGAGTTTGAGTATAGGTGTTACCTCTGATGCGTGAACTTTCATCAAGTGACAGGGCGCACAGGACGTTATATTTTGAAGAAAAATCCCAACTACTGAACGAGGATGTTATGAGCGAACCGGCTATCACCTTATGGTCTGACGCAGAGTATTTTTCCCCGTATGTGCTGTCGGCCTATGTCGCACTGCATGAAAAAGGGCTGCCCTTTACCCTGAAAACCGTCGATCTCGATAGTGGTGCGCAACGTGCACCCGATTGGCCGGGTTTTAACCTGACGCAACGTGTGCCGGTGCTGGAGATTGAAGGGTTTGAGCTCAGTGAATCCACGGCGATTGATGAATATCTGGAGGAGCGCTTTGCCCCGCCGGAGTGGGAACGTATTTATCCTCTTGATCTGCAAAAACGTGCGCGCGCCCGGCAAATTCAGGCCTGGCTGCGTAGCGATTTAATGTCTATCCGCGAAGAGCGTTCGACAACGGTGGTGTTTGCCGGAGCCAAAAAAGCGCCGCTCAGTGCTGCCGGGCAGGCGAGTGCCGCCAAGCTGTTCGCGATTGCCGGTGAGCTGCTGGCGCACGATAAACCGAATCTGTTTGGCGAATGGTGCATCGCCGATGTTGACCTGGCGTTGATGCTGAACCGGCTCGTGTTGAACGGCGACAATGTACCGGAGCGGCTGGCGGATTACGCCACCTTCCAGTGGCAACGCTCATCGGTCCAGCGCTTTGTTGCACTTTCCGCTAAGCGCGCGGGCTGATAAGCCCGGCAACTTCCGTTATTATGGGGCGTTTTCTTCCACATGAGGTGCAGTGATGAAACTGATGTTTGCATCGGATATTCATGGGTCGTTGCCCGCGACGGAACGCGTACTGGAACGGTTCGCGCAAAGTGATGCCCGCTGGCTGGTGATCCTTGGCGATGTGCTGAATCACGGCCCGCGCAATGCCTTACCCGAAGGCTATGCGCCAGCGCAGGTTGCGGAGCGTTTGAACGAACAGGCCAGCCGGATTATTGCCGTGCGCGGCAACTGCGACAGTGAAGTGGATCAGATGCTGCTGAAGTTTCCGATTACTGCGCCCTGGCAGCAGATTTTACTGCCTGAACGCCGCCTGTTTTTGACACATGGCCATCTCTTTGGCCCGGATGACGAGCCGTCGCTGGCGGCGGGCGATGTGCTGGTCTATGGTCATACACATATTCCGGTTGCTGAGAAGCGAGGTGATATTTTCCACTTCAACCCCGGCTCGGTCAGTATTCCAAAAGGCGGATTCGCGGCCAGCTACGGCATGCTGGAAGAGGACGTATTGCGCGTTATCACACTTAATGATCAGCGGGTTATTGCGCAGGTCACGATTAATCCGTAAGTTACCTTTCAACCGAAACGCGCCAACAGAGCGCCCTAAAGAGAAGATTTCCCGATGGTGGAACAGAGTCATTTTGCAGGCATGGAGTGGGTGGATATTGTCAATGAAGACAATGAGGTGATCGCGCAGGCCAGCCGGCAGCAAATGCGGGCGCAATGTCTGCGTCACCGCGCAACCTACATTGTGGTGCATGATGGGATGGGCAAAGTGCTGGTGCAGCGTCGCACAGAGATTAAAGATTTTATGCCCGGTATGCTGGATGCTACCGCCGGTGGTGTGGTGCAGGCAGGGGAAAACCTGCTGGATTCCGCGCGCCGCGAAGCGGAAGAAGAGTTAGGCATTGCGGGTGTGCCGTTTGCCGAGCATGGCCAGTTTTACTTTGAAGATGAACACTGTCGGGTCTGGGGCGGGCTGTTCAGCTGCGTTTCCCACGGGCCGTTCGCGTTGCAGGAAGAAGAAGTTAGCGAAGTATGCTGGATGACGCCGGAAGAGATCACCGCGCGCTGCGACGAGTTCACCAATGATTCGTTAAAAGCGCTGGCGCTGTGGATGACGCGTAATGCCAGCAATGATGCGGTAGCGGTGCAGGAAGCAGAGTAATCAGCTTTTCTGCCGCAGGCAAAACACCGACATTATCGGTGTTTTGTTTTTTATGTCCTGACAGGCGATATGGCCGCGCAAGCATAGAGCCGCTTTCACAGAAGCGGCCCCTGAAAGCCATGTCGAAACGTCTACAAATAAGCACCTGTCGCGCTGTGAGATATCACTCCTGGTAATAAGGCGAGCCAAAATCTGCTTCGCTTGCCAACAGAACATAATTTCTGTCAGAAATAAAAAAGGCGACCTGATGGTCGCCTTTTTGTTGCCGGTTAAAGCAGATTACTGCTGTGAAGCCTGGATCGCGGTCAGTGCGATGGTGTAGACGATATCGTCTACCAGCGCGCCACGGGACAGGTCGTTAACCGGTTTGCGCATGCCCTGCAGCATCGGCCCGATGGAGATCAGGTCGGCAGAACGCTGTACGGCTTTGTAGGTGGTGTTACCAGTGTTCAGATCCGGGAAGATGAACACGGTAGCGCGACCTGCAACCGGCGAGTTCGGCGCTTTGGATTTCGCAACGTCAGCCATAACCGCAGCGTCGTACTGCAACGGACCGTCGATTACCAGGTCTGGACGTTTTTCTTGCGCCAGACGCGTTGCTTCACGCACTTTCTCTACATCGCTACCCGCGCCGGAGTTACCGGTGGAGTAGGAGAGCATTGCCACGCGCGGTTCGATACCGAACGCGATAGCGGAATCCGCAGACTGAATCGCGATTTCTGCCAGCTGTTCAGCGGTCGGATCCGGGTTGATTGCGCAGTCACCGTACACATAAACCTGTTCCGGCAGCAGCATAAAGAACACGGAGGAAACCAGTGAGCTGCCCGGCGCGGTTTTGATCAACTGCAGCGGCGGACGGATGGTGTTCGCGGTGGTATGCACAGCACCGGAAACCAGACCGTCAACTTCGTCCTGTTCCAGCATCAGCGTGCCGAGAACCACGTTGTCTTCCAGCTGTTCGCGGGCGACGGCTTCGGTCATGCCCTTGCTCTTACGCAGCTCAACCAGGCGAGCAACGTAGCTTTCACGCACTACGTCCGGATCGACGATTTCAATCCCGGTGCCCAGCTCAACGCCTTGCGCAGCGGCAACGCGGTTGATCTCGTCCGGGTTACCCAGCAGGATACAGGTCGCGATACCACGTTCAGCACAGATAGCGGCAGCCTTCACGGTACGCGGTTCGTCGCCCTCCGGCAGAACAACGCGTTTGCCCGCTTTACGCGCCAGCTCAGTCAACTGGTAACGGAAGGCCGGCGGAGAGAGACGACGGCTGCGTTCGGAGGTCGCGGTCAGAGAATCGATCCACTGGGCATTGATGTAGCCAGCCACGTATTCCTGAACGTTTTCGATACGCTCGTTATCATCAACCGGAACTTCCAGGTTGAAGCTCTGCAGGCTCAGGGAAGTCTGCCAGGTGTTGGTATTCACCATAAATACCGGCAGGCCGGTGGCGAATGCACGTTCACACAGTTTGCGTACGCTGGCGTCCATTTCGTAGCCGCCAGTCAGCAGCAGCGCACCGATTTCCACGCCGTTCATCGCAGCCAGGCAAGCGGCAACCAGCACGTCCGGACGGTCTGCGGAAGTCACCAGCAGTGAACCCGGGCGGAAGTGTTCCAGCATGTGCGGAATGCTGCGCGCGCAGAAGGTCACAGATTTCACGCGGCGGGTTTTGATATCGCCTTCGTTAACGATGGTCGCATTCAGGTGATGCGCCATGTCGATTGCGCGAGTGGCAATCAGATCGAAGCTCCACGGCACAGCGCCCAGCACCGGCAGCGGGCTGGCTTCTTGCAGTTTCGCCGGATCGATATGAATAACTTTAGCTTTAGACGAGTCATCAAAAATTTCTGACAGGTCAGGGCGGGTACGGCCTTGTTCATCAACCGGTGCGTTCAGTTTATTAACGATAACGCCAGTGATGTTGGTGTTTTTCGTGCCACCGAAACTGTTGCGGGTCAGTTCGATACGCTCTTTCAACTGCTCCGGCGTGTCGGTGCCCTGAGACATCACAAACACGATTTCTGCGTTCAGCGTTTTCGCGATTTCAAAGTTCAGCGACTGCGCGAACTGATGTTTACGCGTCGGAACCAGGCCTTCAACCAGTACCACTTCAGCGTCTTTGCTGCTTTCGTGGTAACGGGCGATGATCTCTTCCATCAACACGTCTTTCTGGTTGCTGGAGAGCAGCGACTCAACGTGGCTCATTTTCAGCGGTTCTGCTGCAGTCAGGCCAGAGTTTGCACGCACGATAGTGGTGGTCTGGTCCGGCGCATCGCCACCGGCGCGTGGCTGGGCAATCGGTTTAAAGACGCTCAGACGAACGCCTTTGCGTTCCATAGCACGGATAACGCCAAGGCTGACGCTGGTCAGGCCGACGCTGGTTCCGGTAGGGATCAGCATAATAATACGGGACACGGTTAATCCTCTTTCGTTACCGTCTTGCGAGACGGGTTACAAAACAGCACCGCCAGCGTGGGCTGGCGGTGTGTGGAATCAGGCAGTCAGGCGGCTCGCGTCTTGCGCGATGACCAGCTCTTCGTTTGTCGGAATAACGACAGCCGGGCGGGTGCCTTCTTTGTTGATAAAGCCAGACTTACCAAAACGGGCAGCCAGGTTACGTTCGTGATCAACTTCAAAGCCGAGAACGCCCAGTTTGCCCAGCGACAGTTCACGTACCATGGCGGCGTTTTCACCGATACCGCCGGTGAATACAACCGCGTCCAGACGACCTTCCATCAGCGCGGTGTAAGAGCCGATGTATTTCGCCAGACGGTGGCAGTAAACGTCCATTGCGCGCTTCGCGTCTTCTTTATCTTTGTAGTTGTCTTCTACATAACGGCAGTCGCTGGTGACTTCGGTCAGACCCAGCAGGCCAGACTCTTTGGTCAGCATTTTGTTGATAGCTTCAACGCTCATGCCGAGGGTGTCATGCAGATGGAAAATGATTGCCGGGTCGATATCACCAGAACGGGTACCCATTACCAGGCCTTCCAGCGGGGTCAGACCCATGGATGTATCAACGCATTTGCCGTTGCGGATAGCGGAAACAGAACCACCGTTGCCCAGGTGGCAGGTGATGATGTTCAGCTCTTCAACCGGTTTGTTCAGGACTTTGGCTGCTTCCTGAGTCACATAGAAGTGGCTGGTGCCGTGTGCGCCGTAGCGACGAACGCCGTGCTCTTTGTACAGTTTGTACGGCAGCGCATACAGGTAGGATTCTTCCGGCATGGTGGTGTGGAACGCAGTGTCGAACACCGCCACGTTTTTATCTTTCAGGTTCGGGAAAGATTTCAGCGCTTCGGCAATACCGATCAGATGAGCCGGGTTGTGCAGCGGTGCGAAAGAGGCTGCATCTTTGATGCCCTGAATAACGGATTCGTCGATAACCACAGAGCTGGTGTATTTTTCGCCACCGTGCACGATGCGGTGACCGATTGCGGTCAGCTGTGCAGACAGTTCTGGTTTTTGTGCCAGAATAGTGTTAACGATAAAGTTCAGCGCTTCGCTGTGAGCGGCACCTGCACCTAAAGCCGCTTCTTGTTTACCGCCATCAATTTTCCACTTGATGCGCGCTTCAGGAAGGTGGAAACATTCGGCTAAACCAGAAAGGTACTCGTCACCATTAACTGCATCGATGATTGCGAATTTCAGTGAGGAGCTACCGCAGTTCAGAACCAGTACTAACTTACTCGACATGGAAGTACCTATTTATGATACGTGGCTAAAAAAGGTCAGTGAGTCGCACAGCGTAGCGCAGGTGGATACTGACAATTATGATTAACATCATGCCGGGTTTACTTTCTGGCATGATGAAAAGAATACATAAAATTTTAAGCTATTTTGCGCAAATTTCAGGCAGTGGCATAATGAGCTTAAATTTGACGATTTAAAGATATTCGTCTAATGAACCGGTCAAGGCCGCCACAGGATACCTGATACCGGGTAGGATTGACAAAAAATTTTAACGATGTCATTCACAGTTGTTGTTTTGCACAAATTTTTTAATTTTTATATGTGAAGTTGAGGTAAACCATGTCCACTTCAGAGAATCGACCCGTCACTTTTTTTAGTTTATTTCGTCGGGGTCAGCACTATGCGAAGACCTGGCCTATGGAAAAACGCCTCGCTCCGATGTTCGTTGAAAACCGGGTAATCCGCGCAATGCGCTATGCCACGCGCTTTATGCCGCCGGTGGCGGTGTTTACTCTCTGTTGGCAAATTGCGCTCGGCGGCCAGCTTGGACCGGCGGTGGCTACCGCGCTGTTTGCGCTGAGCTTGCCGATGCAAGGGCTATGGTGGCTGGGGAAGCGCTCCGTGACGCCCCTACCGCCCTCGATTCTGCACTGGTTTTATGAAGTGCGCGGTAAGTTGCAAGAAGCGGGTCAGGCGCTGGCACCTGTAGAGGGTAAGCCTGATTATCAGGCGCTGGCCGACACGCTTAAGCGTGCTTTTAAACAGCTCGATAAAACATTTCTTGATGATTTGTGAGTTTGAGCAAGTTTCGCCATCTCTATAAAAGAAGGCATTTTTGCGATGTCTTCTTTTTTATTTTTCATCGTGTTCTACCCAAAACCCCCGGCAAATCAAAAAAGCCGTCTTTTTCAGCAGGTAAACTCAAGGCATCTTTTTTAATGCGCCGATGTGCCACAGGAGTCGAAAGATGGAAATGACCAATGCCCAACGTCTGATCTTATCCAACCAATACAAAATGATGACCATGATGGATCCGGCTAATGCGGAGCGCTATCGCCGTTTGCAAACCATTATTGAGCGTGGATATGGACTGCAAATGCGCGAGTTGGATCGTGAATTCGGCGAGTTGAAAGAAGAGACCTGTCGCACGGTTATCGACATTATGGAGATGTACCACGCACTGCATGTCTCCTGGGCCAACCTGAAAGACACCAGCGCCATTGATGAGCGCCGCGTGACTTTCCTCGGCTTTGACGCCGCAACGGAAGCGCGTTACCTCGGCTACGTGCGTTTTATGGTCAACATCGAAGGCCGTTATACCCATTTCGACGCCGGTACCCACGGCTTTAACGCGCAAACCCCGATGTGGGAAAAATATCAGCGCATGCTGAGTGTGTGGCACTCCTGCCCGCGTCAGTACCACCTGAGCAGTAACGAAATTAATCAGATTATCAACGCCTGAGGAGGTGAGTGTGCAGTGTAAAGGATTTCTGTTTGACCTGGATGGCACCCTGGTGAATTCGCTGCCCGCCGTGGAGCGGGCTTGGTGTAACTGGGCTGATCGATTTGGTATCGCGCATGATGAAGTACTGAATTTTATCCATGGCAAACAGGCGATTACCTCGCTGCGGCATTTCTTACCGGGCAAGTCTGAAGCAGAGATTGCGGCTGAATTTACCTGGCTTGAACAGATTGAAGCGGCAGACACCGATGGCATTACCGCGCTACCTGGCGCGATTGCGCTGCTTCAGCATTTAGATGAGTCAGCTATTCCGTGGGCCATCGTTACTTCCGGGTCTGTGCCTGTCGCTCACGCGCGACATCGTGCGACCGGCTTGCCGACGCCGAAAGTGTTTGTCACTGCCGAGCAGGTCACGCGCGGTAAACCCGAGCCTGATGCTTATCTCCTCGGCGCGCAGCTGCTGGGACTTTCACCGCCAGAGTGCGTGGTGGTGGAAGATGCGCCGGCGGGTGTCCTTTCCGGCCTTGCCGCAGGTTGCCATGTGATTGCGGTAAATGTTCCGGTAGATGCACCCCGGCTTGATGAAGTTGATTTCCGGCTCACCACGCTTGAAACGCTTGATGTCGCCAAACGGCCGGACGGCCTGGTGAATGTCACGCTAAGGGCCTGATCCCATGATTTAACCCCACTTTTGTGGGGTTTTTTTATGGCACTATTTCTCCACTATCAACTGACAAGGATACGTTGTGAACGGTGAACTTATCTGGGTACTGTGTCTGCTGGGCATCGCGGTGGTGCTTTTTGCAACGGGCAAAGTGCGTATGGATGCTGTTGCGCTGTTTGTCATTGTTGCCTTTGTTCTCAGTGGAACGCTGACGCTTTCCGAAGCGTTTTCTGGTTTTAGCGACCCGAACGTCGTGTTAATCGCCGCCCTGTTTATCATCGGCGATGGCCTGGTGCGCACCGGCGTAGCGACGAATATGGGGGCGTGGCTCGTCAACATGGCGGGCAGTAGCGAAATCAAAATGCTGGTGCTGTTGATGGTTACCGTTGCCGGGCTTGGCGCATTTATGAGTTCGACCGGCGTGGTGGCGATCTTCATCCCGGTGGTACTGAGTGTGTCAATGCGCATGCAGATTTCGCCGTCACGGCTGATGATGCCGCTCAGTTTCGCTGGCCTTATTAGCGGCATGATGACGCTGGTAGCGACACCGCCGAACCTTGTCGTTAACAGTGAGTTGCTACGTGAAGGTTTTGACGGGTTCAGCTTTTTTAGCGTGACGCCTTTGGGGCTGGTGATTTTGCTGCTTGGCATCATTTATATGCTGTTGATGCGTTTCACGTTGAAAGGGGAGAATGACGATACCGCGCGTGAAAGCTGGAAACGCCGCAGTTTTCGCGATCTTATTAAGGAGTATCGTCTGGCCGGGCGCGCGCGCCGTCTGGCGATTCGCCCCGGTTCGCCAATGATTGGGCAGCGCCTGGATGATTTACAGCTGCGCGAACGGTATGGCGCCAACATTATCGGTGTTGAGCGCTGGCGACATTTCCGGCGTGTCATTGTTAACGTTAATGGGGTGTCCGAATTTCGTGCCCGCGATGTGCTGCTGATTGATATGTCAGCCGCTGAAGTCGACTTGCGCCAGTTTTGCGCTGAACAACTGCTTGAGCCGATGATCCTGCGCGGTGAGTATTTCTCCGATCAGGCGCTGGATGTAGGGATGGCGGAAGTGTCGTTGATCCCCGATTCGGAATTGATTGGTAAAACAGTGCGGGAAATCGGTTTTCGCACCCGTTACGGTCTTAACGTTGTTGGTCTGAAACGCAACGGCGAGGCGCTGGAAGGTGCGGTGACGGATGAAACGTTACAACTGGGCGACGTTTTTTTGGTGGTCGGGAACTGGAAACTCATCAGCCAGCTTGGTTCGCACGGGCGCGACTTTGTGGTGCTCAACTTGCCTGTGGAAGAGAGCGCCGCATCCCCGGCGCACAGCCAGGCGGCACATGCTATTTTCTGTCTGGTATTGATGGTTGCTTTGATGCTGACCGATGAAATTCCCAATCCGGTTGCCGCGATCATTGCTTGTATGCTGATGGGCAAGTTTCGCTGTATTGATGCAGAAAGTGCGTATAAAGCGATCCACTGGCCGAGCATTATTTTGATTGTCGGCATGATGCCGTTCGCGCTGGCGTTGCAAAAAACCGGCGGTGTGGATCTAGTGGTGAAAGGGTTGATGGATTTGGGCGGCGGTTATGGTCCGCACCTGATGCTGATATGTCTGTTCGTGATGTGCGCCACGATTGGTTTATTTATCTCTAACACCGCTACTGCGGTATTGATGGCGCCGATTGCCCTGGCGGCGGCGAAATCGATGGGCGTTTCGCCTTACCCGTTCGCAATGGTCGTGGCGATGGCGGCCTCGGCTGCGTTTATGACGCCCGTTTCCTCACCGGTGAATACGCTGGTTTTAGGGCCGGGTAACTATCAGTTTAGTGATTTCGTAAAAATTGGCGTGCCGTTCACCTTGCTGGTGATGGTGGTCTGCGCACTATTAATCCCGGTGCTGTTTCCGTTCTGACCTGGCCGGGCTGTTGACCCGGCATGTTCAGTTACAGCGGCGAATCCTGGCTGATTTCATCCAGCGACAAATGAAAGCTCGGCACAAACACCTGCATAAAATAATCCATTTCCGGGCTGCGGCGCGCATCGAGTGTTTTTTCCAGCCGTGATTTAGCCAGCAAGAATTCGTTGTTCCCGGCGGAGAGCTCTTCCAGACATTTCAGATAAGCGCACAGGGCATCTGCCTGCTTCACGATCGATTTCTCTTCTGCGGTGTAGTGATGTTCATCGATCAGCGGCGCAAAAATATCGCGCAGTTCTTCCGGCACCATCTCGACCAGTTTTTGCTGGGCGATCTTCTCGATGGCTTTATATTCCTGGGCGATCTGCGAGTTGAAGTATTTTACCGGCGTTGGTAAATCACCGGTCAGCACTTCCGATGCATCATGGTACATCGCCAGCAACGCGATGCGTTCAGCATTGACCTGGCCTGCGAATTTACGGTTTTTAATCGCCGCCAGCGCGTGGGCGACCATCGCGACTTGCAGGCTATGTTCGGAGACATTCTCCGTGCGCACATTGCGCATCAGCGGCCAGCGATTGATGAGTTTAAGGCGGGAAAGGTGGGCGAAAAAATGGCTCTGACTCATGGTTAACCTTGTCTGTGACTGCGACCTGAGTCATTGTGCGCAGAGAGTGGGGGAAGATGCAAATCCTCCCCCGGAGTGCTTACTGGTGGTAACCCGAGAGGAAACGACCAAAACGGGTAATCGCCATTTCCAGATCGTCTTCGCGCGGCAGCGTCACAATTCGCACGTGATCGGGCCAAGGCCAGTTAAACGCAGAGCCTTGTACCAGCAGTACTTTTTCCTGTAACAGGAAATCGAGCACCATTTTCTGATCGTCATGAATATTGAAGCGCTTTGCGTCGATTTTCGGGAACATATACAGCGCGCCGCTTGGTTTCACGCAAGAAACACCCGGGATCTCATTGATCAGCTCCCACGCGCGGTTACGCTGCTCATACAGACGCCCGCCAGGAACAATAAATTCACTAATGCTCTGGTAGCCGCCGAGCGCGGTCTGAATCGCGTGTTGTGCCGGAACGTTGGCGCACAGACGCATCGATGCCAGCATCTCAAGCCCTTCAATGTAGCCTTTCGCGTGCTTTTTCGGCCCGCTCAACACCATCCAGCCCTGGCGGAAACCCGCGACCCGGTAGGTTTTCGACAATCCGTTAAAGGTGATAGTGAACAGATCCGGCGCGAGTGCGGCGATCGAGTGATGTTGCGCTTCGTCGTAAAGAATTTTGTCGTAGATTTCATCAGCGAAGATGATGAGGTTGTGCTGACGCGCGATCTCAACGATTTCCAGAAGCAGCTCTTTTGAGTAAACCGCGCCGGTTGGGTTGTTTGGGTTGATAATCACAATCCCGCGCGTACGCGGCGTAATTTTGGCGCGGATATCGTCGAGATCGGGGAACCAGCCTGCCGACTCATCACATAAATAGTGCACCGCTTTCCCCCCAGAGAGCGAGACTGCAGCCGTCCACAGCGGGTAATCCGGTGCGGGCACCAGCATTTCGTCACCGCTATTAAGCAACGCCTGCATCGACTGCACGATCAACTCGGAAACACCGTTGCCAATATAGATGTCTTCCACAGTGATTTCGCGCATGCCGCGTGCCTGGTAGTGCTGCATGATGGCTTTACGCGCGGAATAGAGCCCTTTGGAGTCGCAGTAACCTTGCGCGCTGGGCAGGTTGCGGATCACATCAACCAGAATTTCATCCGGTGCCTCGAAGCCGAAAGGGGCTGGGTTGCCGATGTTGAGTTTGAGGACCTTGTTGCCTTCTTCTTCAAGACGTTTTGCTTCTTTCAGAACCGGGCCACGGATGTCGTAACAGACGTTATCTAATTTGCTGGATTTTTCGATGGAGGACATGAACCTTTGACCTTTTAGCTAGAATAGCCACTGCCTGCCGTGGAAGTGAGCACGGAACAATGTACTCCCACGTCGGTCCGTTTTGAAGGGTTAGCAGGAGAAGATTTTGTCTTAACGTCTCTGATGGTTAACGCTTTTTTAACTATTTATCGTGCTTTTTGTTTTTTGTTTTTTCCGCGTTTGTTTTTAAATTTGGTTTTTCATGCTGATTCTGTTTTTTCTGATGATATTTTTAACCTTCTAAATGCGTTCGTTTAGTCTCGGTTTTAGGCGACTGTGCTACGGTAGAATTCGCTTCCTGCTCAAAACCAGCGCGATAGATTACCTCCTCAGTCGCCAGGCGAAGAGGTGAGTTGGCTGTAAACGCAATGTTAAGCATTATTAATAGTTAGTTCTTCACTTAATTAATAGCTATTTAATATTGAGAATAGGAACGATGACTATCACTAATATTAATAAGATGATGGTGTGGTACAAGCCATTTGTTTGCTTAAGATTATTCGCAATAATGCTTATAAATATAAAGGTTTTAGGTTAAACTCGTGGGGCAAGAAATGGAACCGACACCAAAAGCCTTGCTTTAGTTAAGGTTTATTTCTTAATTGTAGTTGATTGTTATTACTCGCTTTTAATTCTGACCAGTTATATAGGCTGGTTCTATATGGCGCAGTGCTATGTATAGCCTATGAACGTTGCACAAACATGTTTTTCTTAAAAGGAATAACGCGCTTTGGCATCTTTTATATATCTAAAAGGAATGGCAGAAGGCGAAATAAAGCCATTCAGTTCAGCTTGCGTTAGACAGCGAACTATAAACATCTGAACGACTGCCAGCTTTACCTGGTTATGATCCTGCTGGATGCACTTTTTAAATGGAATTACTTAATCTTACGAGCACAGCATAAACCCGGGTCACTCCGCGCGAACGACCCGTAAGTGAAAAATTATGATAAATGCAAATCGTCCGATATTGAATCTCGACCTCGATCTGCTGAGAACTTTCGTTGCGGTCGCCGATCTAAACACTTTTGCTGCGGCCGCTGCTGCAGTTTGTCGCACACAATCCGCCGTAAGTCAGCAAATGCAGCGGCTTGAACAATTAGTGGGAAAAGAATTATTTGCCCGTCATGGCCGCAATAAACTCTTAACTGAACATGGTATTCAGTTACTGGGATATGCGCGAAAGATCTTACGTTTCAATGACGAAGCATGCACGTCGTTAATGTTTAGCAATCTTCAGGGCGTCTTAACTATTGGCGCTTCTGATGAGTCCGCGGACACCATTTTACCGTTTTTGCTTAATCGTATTAGCTCGGTATACCCGAAGCTGGCTCTTGATGTGCGCGTGAAACGCAACCCCTTTTCTGACGAACGCGAACAAGAGCATGACGTTGATCTCGTGGTGACGACTCACCGTTCCGCGCAGTTTGATTGCCTGACGTTACGCACATCGCCAACGCACTGGTACTGCTCGGCTGAATATGTGTTACAGAAAAGTGAGGCGATACCGTTGGTCTTATTGGATGAGCCCAGCCCATTTCGCGATATGGTCATCAATTCGCTAAATGATGCGGATATTCCCTGGCGTATGGCTTATGTTGCTTCGTCGCTGTCGGCGGTAAAAGCGGCCGTAAAAGCCGGATTAGGTGTAACCGCGCGACCGGTGGAAATGATGAGCCCTGATTTGCGTGTGCTGGGCAGAGCCGAAGGGCTGCCGTTGTTGCCGGATACGGAATATCTGCTTTGTTATAACCCACAAAGCCGCAACGAGCTGGCACAGGTAATTTTCCAGGCCATGGAACATTATCAAAACCCCTGGCATTACAGCGGCGGTACTCCCGAAGGAGGAGGCGATCCGTTGGTTATAGAAGGGGATTTTAGCTAACATTCCCTGCCAATTCTGGTAACAAAATGTAAGTGCAAAAATGAACCGCTGGCGGCAAAAAAGCGGTTATCGGTTCATTTTACGCACAGATTCTGAATCACAGAAACATTCTTCCTGAAAATTATTCTTTCTTTCAATAATTTAATATCACTCACAGCAAGATCTGCATTTTTCAACTATAGTCTTTCATGCCTGCTGGTCATGTTAAAAATCAAGGCGGATTGTTGCTGTTTCACTGAATGAATTAACAAAAGCGTGTCTCAGATCAAGAAAATACTCCCGTTGAGGGGGAGGAATCCGGACAAAATCCTGTCAAAATAAGCGGGTAATGAGTGTAAAACCTCGCTACGGACACGATTCAACACCTGGATATTTCTTGTGAATGTTTGAAGCCGTTCAAGAAAACGGCACTAAATGTTAATGAATTGCTGCCGATGTAAACTAATGTGAGGAAACCTTTGTTAAAGTTGACAAAAGGTTATAGAAAGGAGTAAAAACCCACATCGTTTAGCTGTTTTCGCCTTTTACACAGTTAATGTGTGGTTTTTTATTCCTCCCCGTGAATCGATGTGGCGTCATCTGCCAGCAAGAGCAGAGGTAATAACGCTACCTTTTGAGTTAAGCAATGCGTATGTCAACATCCACTGAAATCATCGCTCATCACTGGGCATTCGCTATCTTTCTTATTGTCGCCATTGGCCTGTGTTGCCTGATGCTGATCGGCGGTCGGTTTTTGGGCGGTCGCGCACGCGCGAGGCACAAAAACGTTCCTTTCGAATCGGGTATCGACTCCGTCGGTTCCGCTCGCTTACGTCTATCCGCCAAGTTCTACCTGGTGGCCATGTTCTTCGTCATCTTCGATGTGGAAGCGCTCTATTTATACGCATGGTCAACCTCCATTCGCGAGAGTGGTTGGGTCGGGTTTGTCGAAGCCGCAATTTTTATATTAGTGCTGCTGGCTGGTCTGGTTTATCTGGTGCGTATTGGCGCGCTGGATTGGACGCCCGTGCGTTCGCGCCGTGAGCAAATCAACCCAGAGACTAACAGCTACACTGACAGTCAACGCTAACCGCGAGGCAATAAGATGGATTATACGCTCACCCGCATAGATCCTAACGGTGAGAACGACCGTTACCCCCTGCAGAAACAGGAGATCGTAACCGACCCCCTGGAACAAGAAATTAACCGTAGCGTTTATATGGGCAAACTCGAGAATGCCCTGCACGATATGGTGAACTGGGGACGAAAAAACTCAATTTGGCCATATAACTTTGGCCTGTCGTGCTGTTACGTAGAGATGGTGACATCCTTTACGGCGGTGCACGACGTTGCGCGTTTTGGTGCGGAAGTGCTGCGTGCTTCTCCTCGTCAGGCAGACCTGATGGTGGTGGCGGGCACTTGCTTTACCAAAATGGCGCCGGTCATTCAGCGCCTTTACGACCAGATGCTGGAACCTAAATGGGTTATCTCCATGGGGGCCTGCGCGAACTCTGGCGGTATGTACGATATTTACTCAGTCGTACAAGGCGTCGACAAATTTATCCCGGTGGATGTTTACATCCCTGGCTGCCCGCCGCGTCCTGAAGCCTATATGCAGGCGCTGATGCTGCTGCAGGAGTCGATTGGCAAGGAGCGTCGTCCGCTCTCGTGGGTGGTTGGCGATCAGGGCGTTTATCGCGCCAATATGCAGTCGGAACGCGACCGTAAGCGTGGCGAGCGTATCGCCGTAACCAATCTGCGTACGCCTGACGAGATTTAATTTGCGCCTGTGGGTAATGGAAGAAACTTCGCATTTCAATAATCCAATAACGCGAAGCCATACCCAACAGTCACCACGGACCCTTTGCAATGGTGAACAATATGACCGATTTAACTGCGCAAGAAGCCGCATGGCAGACCCGGGATCATCTGGATGATCCGGTCATTGGCGAATTGCGCAACCGTTTTGGGCCGGATGCCTTTACCGTTCAGGCGACCCGCACCGGGGTACCCGTCGTTTGGGTTAAGCGTGAGCAATTGCTGGAAGTGGTCGATTTCTTAAAGAAATTACCGAAACCGTACGTCATGCTGTTCGATTTGCACGGCATGGACGAACGTCTACGCACACACCGCGCCGGTTTGCCCGCCGCGGATTTTTCCGTTTTCTACCACTTCATTTCCATCGATCGCAACCGCGACATCATGCTGAAAGTGGCGCTGGCTGAAAACGATCTGAATGTGCCGACGCTGACCAAACTTTTCCCGAACGCCAACTGGTATGAGCGTGAAACCTGGGAGATGTTTGGCGTTACCTTTAATGGTCACCCGCACCTGACGCGCATCATGATGCCGCAAACCTGGACGGGTCACCCACTGCGTAAAGATTACCCGGCGCGCGCGACCGAATTCGATCCGTTTGAGCTGACCAAAGCCAAGCAGGATCTGGAAATGGAAGCGTTGACCTTCAAGCCGGAAGACTGGGGCATGAAACGCGGTACCGAAAACGAGGACTTTATGTTCCTCAACCTCGGCCCGAACCACCCCTCTGCGCACGGTGCGTTCCGTATCATCCTGCAACTGGACGGCGAAGAGATCGTCGACTGTGTACCGGATATCGGTTACCACCATCGTGGCGCGGAGAAAATGGGTGAGCGTCAGTCCTGGCACAGCTACATTCCTTACACCGACCGTATTGAGTATCTCGGCGGTTGCGTAAACGAAATGCCTTACGTGCTGGCGGTGGAAAAACTGGCCGGCATCACCGTGCCGGATCGCGTCAACGTGATCCGTGTGATGCTGTCTGAACTGTTCCGCATCAACAGCCACCTGCTCTATATCTCAACCTTTATTCAGGACGTAGGCGCAATGACGCCGGTGTTCTTCGCCTTTACCGATCGTCAGAAAATTTACGATCTGGTGGAAGCGATCACCGGTTTCCGTATGCACCCGGCCTGGTTCCGCATTGGCGGCGTGGCGCACGATCTGCCGCGTGGTTGGGATCGCCTGCTGCGCGAGTTCCTCGACTGGATGCCAAAACGCCTGGCCTCTTACGAGAAAGCGGCGCTGCGTAATACCATTCTGAAAGGCCGCTCGCAGGGCGTTGCCGCTTACAACGCGAAAGAAGCGCTGGAGTGGGGCACGACCGGTGCAGGCCTGCGTGCGACCGGCATCAATTTCGACGTGCGTAAAGCGCGCCCGTACTCCGGTTACGAGAACTTCGACTTTGAAATCCCGGTTGGCGGTGGCGTGAGCGACTGCTACACCCGCGTGATGCTGAAAGTTGAAGAGTTGCGCCAGAGTCTGCGCATTCTTGAGCAGTGCCTCAACAATATGCCGGAAGGCCCGTTCAAAGCGGATCACCCGCTGACAACGCCGCCGCCGAAAGAGCGCACGCTGCAACATATCGAAACCCTGATTACTCACTTCCTGCAGGTGTCGTGGGGCCCGGTAATGCCGGCCAACGAATCCTTCCAGATGATTGAAGCAACCAAGGGTATTAACAGTTACTACCTGACCAGCGACGGCAGCACCATGAGCTACCGCACCCGCGTTCGTACCCCGAGTTTTGCGCACCTGCAGCAAATCCCGTCGGCCATCCGCGGCAGTCTGGTATCAGACTTGATTGTCTATCTGGGTAGTATCGATTTTGTTATGTCAGATGTGGATCGCTAATTATGCACGAGAATCAACAACCACAAACCGAGGCTTTTGAGCTGAGTGCGGCAGAGCGTGAGGCAATTGAGCACGAGAAGCACCACTACGAAGACCCGCGTGCGGCGTCCATTGAAGCGCTGAAGATCGTTCAGAAACAGCGTGGTTGGGTGCCGGACGGCGCAATTTACGCCATCGCTGATGTGCTGGGTATTCCGGCGAGCGATGTCGAAGGCGTGGCAACATTCTACAGCCAGATCTTCCGCCAGCCTGTTGGCCGCCATGTTATTCGCTATTGCGACAGCGTGGTTTGCCATATCACCGGCTATCAGGGCATTCAATCAGCGATTGAAAGCCATCTGAAGATCAAACCGGGCCAGACAACGTTCGACGGTCGCTTTACGCTGCTGCCGACCTGCTGTCTGGGTAACTGCGATAAAGGCCCGAACATGATGATTGATGAGGACACTCACAGCCATCTGACGCCGGACGCGATCCCTGACTTGCTGGAGCGGTATAAATGAAAACAGTTATCCGTACTCCTGAAACGCATCCGCTGACCTGGCGTCTGCGCGATGACAAACAGCCGGTCTGGCTCGAAGAGTACCAGAGCAAAAACGGTTACGCCGGTGCGCGCAAAGCGCTGACCGGCATGGCGCCGGATGAGATTGTCAACGCGGTCAAAGATTCTGGTCTGAAAGGTCGCGGCGGCGCGGGCTTCTCCACGGGGCTGAAGTGGAGCCTGATGCCGAAAGACGAATCCATGAACATCCGTTACCTGCTGTGTAACGCCGATGAAATGGAACCGGGCACCTACAAAGACCGCCTGCTGATGGAGCAACTGCCGCATCTGCTGGTGGAAGGGATGCTGATTTCGGCATTCGCGCTGAAAGCCTACCGTGGCTACATCTTCCTGCGCGGTGAATACATTGAAGCGGCGGTGCATCTGCGCCGCGCGATTGCTGAAGCAACCGAAGCCGGTTTGCTCGGCAAGAACATTCTTGGCAGCGGTTTTGACTTCGAACTGTTCGTGCATACCGGTGCGGGACGTTATATCTGCGGTGAAGAAACGGCGCTGATTAACTCGCTGGAAGGCCGCCGCGCCAACCCGCGTTCCAAACCGCCATTCCCGGCAAGTTCTGGCGCATGGGGCAAACCGACGTGTGTGAACAACGTCGAAACCCTGTGTAACGTCCCGGCTATTCTGGCTAACGGCGTTGAGTGGTATCAGAACATTTCGACCAGCAAAGATGCGGGCACCAAACTGATGGGCTTCTCCGGCCGCGTGAAGAATCCGGGTCTGTGGGAGCTGCCGTTTGGTACCACCGCGCGTGAAATCCTTGAGGATTACGCGGGCGGTATGCGTGATGGCCTGAAATTTAAAGCCTGGCAGCCGGGCGGGGCAGGTACTGACTTCCTGACCGAAGCACACCTCGACTTGCCGATGGAGTTTGAAAGCATCGGTAAAGCAGGTAGCCGTCTCGGTACAGCGCTGGCGATGGCCGTTGACCATGAAATTGGCATGGTACCGCTGGTGCGTAACCTGGAAGAGTTCTTCGCCCGCGAGTCCTGCGGCTGGTGTACGCCATGTCGCGATGGTCTGCCGTGGAGCGTGAAAATCCTGCGTGCGCTGGAGCGCGGTGAAGGCCAGCCTGGAGATATCGAGACACTTGAGCAACTGTGTCGACAACTCGGGCCGGGTAAAACCTTCTGCGCGCATGCGCCAGGTGCGGTTGAACCGTTACAGAGCGCGATTAAATATTTCCGCGAAGAGTTCGAAGCGGGCATTAAACAGCAATTCAGCAATACCCATGCAATTGGCGGTATCCAGCCAAACTTGCTGAAAGCGCGCTGGTAATGGTTCTCTCTTCATCGAGCCGATGAGGGGACGCGAACAGAATTTTGATTAACTCTTAGTCGCTGACTGAGACAACTGGAAGCATGCTAATGGCTACTATTCATGTAGACGGCAAAGAATACGAGGTAAACGGAGCAGACAACCTTCTTGAGGCGTGTCTCTCTTTAGGCCTTGATATTCCCTATTTTTGCTGGCATCCGGCGCTGGGGAGCGTGGGTGCGTGCCGCCAGTGTGCGGTGAAGCAATATCAAAACGCGGAAGACACGCGTGGCCGCCTGGTGATGTCCTGTATGACACCGGCATCCGACGGTACTTTTATCTCTATTGATGACGACGAAGCGAAGCAGTTCCGTGAAAGTGTGGTCGAGTGGTTGATGACCAACCATCCGCACGACTGTCCGGTCTGTGAAGAAGGGGGCAACTGCCACCTGCAGGATATGACCGTAATGACCGGTCACAGCTTCCGCCGCTATCGTTTCACCAAACGTACGCACCGTAATCAGGATCTCGGCCCATTCATCTCTCACGAAATGAACCGCTGTATCGCCTGTTACCGCTGCGTGCGTTACTACAAAGACTACGCGGACGGCACGGATCTTGGCGTGTATGGCGCCCATGACAACGTCTACTTTGGTCGCCCTGAAGACGGCGTGCTCGAAAGTGAATTCTCCGGCAACCTGGTAGAAATCTGCCCGACCGGTGTTTTCACCGATAAAACCCACTCCGAGCGTTATAACCGTAAGTGGGATATGCAGTTCGCGCCGAGCATCTGCCAGCAGTGCTCGCTGGGTTGTAACACCAGCCCTGGTGAACGTTATGGTGAACTGCGCCGCATTGAAAACCGTTACAACGGTACCGTTAACCACTATTTCCTTTGCGACCGTGGTCGTTTCGGCTATGGCTACGTCAACCTGAAAGACAGACCGCGTCAGCCGGTTCAACGCCGTGGCGACGATCTGATCACCCTTAACGCCGAGCAGGCGATGCAGGGTGCCGCGGATATTCTGCGTCAGTCGAAGAAAGTGATCGGTATCGGTTCTCCGCGCGCAAGCGTAGAGAGCAACTTCGCGCTGCGTGCATTAGTCGGCGCGGAAAACTTCTATACCGGCATCGCCAAAGGTGAGCAGGAACGTCTTGAGCTGGCGCTGAAAGTGCTGCGCGAAGGCGGCATCCGTACACCGGCGCTGCGTGAAATTGAATCTTACGACGCGGTGTTGATCCTCGGTGAAGATATCACCCAGACCGGCGCGCGCGTCTCGCTGGCGGTTCGCCAGGCGGTGAAAGGCAAAGCCCGTGAAATGGCGGCGGCGCAGAAAGTGGCCGACTGGCAGATCGCGGCGATCATGAACATTGGTCAGCGCGCTAAACATCCGCTGTTCGTTACTAACGTCGACAGCACGCGTCTGGACGATATCGCAGCGTGGACCTACTGCGCACCGGTAGAAGACCAGGCTCGCTTAGGTTTCGCCATCGCGCATGCGCTGGACGAGGCGTCCCCTGCGGTTGATGGTCTGAGCAACGACCTGAAAAGCAAAGTAGATGTGATTGTTCAGGCGCTGGCCGGGGCCAAAAAACCGCTGATTATCTCCGGAACTAACGCCGGGAGCACGGCGGTGATTCAGGCGGCGGCAAACGTTGCGAAAGCACTGAAAGGCCGTGGTTCCGATGTCGGCATCACCATGATTGCCCGTTCGGTGAACAGTATGGGGCTGGGGCTTATCGGCGGCGGTAGCCTCGATGACGCGCTGGCTGAGCTGGAAAGCGGCAGTGCTGACGCCGTTGTCGTGCTGGAAAACGATCTGCACCGTCACGCTTCTGCGGCCCGCGTTGACGCGGCGCTGGCGAAAGCGCCGCTGGTGCTGGTGGTTGATCATCAGCGCACCGCCATTATGGACAGCGCTCATCTGGTGCTTTCCGCCGCCAGCTTTGCTGAAAGCGACGGTACGGTCATCAACAACGAAGGCCGCGCGCAGCGCTTCTTCCAGGTTTATGACCCGACCTATTACGACAGCAAAACGCTGATGCTGGAAAGCTGGCGCTGGCTGCACTCGTTGCACAGTACCGTACAAAACCGCGAAGTGGACTGGACTCAGCTTGATCACGTGATCGACGCGGCCGTTGAAGCACTGCCGCAACTGGCCGGTATTAAAGACGCCGCGCCGGATGCGAGCTTCCGTATTCGTGGCCAGAAACTGGCGCGTGAACCGCACCGCTACAGTGGTCGCACAGCAATGCGCGCCAATATCAGCGTGCATGAACCGCGTCAGCCGCAGGACAAAGACACTATGTTCGCTTTCTCAATGGAAGGGAACAACCAGCCGTCTGCGCCGCGTTCGCAAATCCCGTTTGCATGGGCGCCGGGCTGGAACTCCCCGCAGGCCTGGAACAAATTCCAGGACGAAGTGGGTGGTCATCTGCGTCACGGCGATCCGGGCGTACGCTTGATCGAAGCATCTGAAAGCAGTCTTGATTATTTCACTACCGTACCGGGCGCGTTCGAAGTGCAGGATGGCAAGTGGCGTATCGCGCCTTACTATCACCTGTTTGGTAGCGACGAACTGTCGCAGCGTTCGCCGGTGTTCCAGAGCCGCATGCCGCAGCCGTACATCAAGCTGAATCCGGCAGACGCAGCGAAGCTTGGTGTGAACGCGGGTGCGCATATCTCCTTCACTTACGAAGGGCAGACTATCAGCCTGCCGTTGCAGGTTTCTGAAGGTCTGGCGGCAGGGCAGGTTGGTCTGCCGATGGGGATGCCGGGCATCGCGCCGGTACTGGCCGGAGCACGTCTTGAAAATCTGCAGGAGGCGCAAGCATGAGCTGGTTAACACCGGATGTTATCGACATTCTGTTAAGCATTCTGAAAGCGGTCGTCATTCTGCTGGTGGTGGTCACCTGCGGTGCGTTCATGAGCTTTGGTGAACGTCGTCTGCTCGGTCTGTTCCAGAACCGTTACGGGCCGAACCGCGTAGGCTGGGGTGGTTCACTCCAGCTGGTTGCGGACATGATCAAGATGTTCTTTAAAGAGGACTGGATCCCGCGCTTTTCGGACCGCGTGATTTTTACTCTTGCGCCAATGATTGCCTTTACTTCGTTGCTGTTAGCGTTCGCCATTGTGCCGGTCAGCCCTACCTGGGTGGTGGCCGACCTCAATATCGGGATCCTGTTCTTCCTGATGATGGCGGGTCTGGCGGTTTACGCGGTGCTGTTCGCTGGCTGGTCGAGTAACAACAAATACTCGTTGCTCGGTGCGATGCGTGCTTCCGCGCAGACCCTGAGCTATGAAGTGTTTCTCGGGCTTTCCCTGATGGGTGTGGTTGCGCAGGCCGGTTCATTCAACATGACCGACATTGTTAACAACCAGGCCGGTTTGTGGAACGTTATCCCGCAATTCTTTGGCTTTGTGACTTTCGCTATCGCGGGCGTTGCGGTGTGTCACCGTCACCCGTTTGACCAGCCTGAAGCGGAGCAGGAGCTGGCGGATGGTTACCACATCGAATATTCCGGTATGAAGTTCGGCCTGTTCTTCGTCGGGGAATACATCGGTATCGTCACCATTTCCGCACTGATGGTCACGTTGTTCTTCGGTGGCTGGCAAGGGCCGTTGTTACCGCCATTCATCTGGTTCGCGCTGAAAACCGCGTTCTTTATGATGATGTTCATTTTGATCCGTGCCGCGCTGCCGCGTCCGCGTTATGACCAGGTGATGTCCTTCGGCTGGAAAGTCTGCCTGCCATTGACGCTGATTAACTTGCTGGGAACGGCGGCTGTCATTCTCTGGCAAGCGCAATAAGGGGTGAAAAGACCATGACTTTAAAAGAATTACTCGTGGGCTTCGGCACCCAGGTTCGTAGTATCTGGATGATTGGCCTGCATGCGTTCGCCAAACGTGAAACGCGTATGTACCCGGAAGAGCCGGTCTACCTGCCGCCGCGCTACCGTGGCCGTATCGTGCTGACGCGCGACCCGGACGGTTCCGAGCGTTGCGTTGCCTGTAACCTGTGTGCGGTAGCCTGCCCTGTCGGCTGTATCTCGCTGCAAAAAGCGGAGATGCAGGACGGCCGCTGGTATCCGGAATTTTTCCGTATCAACTTCTCACGCTGCATTTTCTGCGGCCTGTGCGAAGAAGCGTGCCCGACAACGGCAATTCAGCTCACCCCGGATTTCGAGATGGGCGAATACAAACGTCAGGATCTGGTGTACGAAAAAGAGGATCTGCTGATCTCCGGTCCGGGCAAATACCCGGAATATAACTTCTACCGGATGGCAGGTATGGCAATCGACGGCAAAGATAAAGGCGAAGCGGAAAATGAAGCCAAGCCTATCGACGTCAAGGGCCTGTTACCGTAAGGAGAGGGGCAATGGAGTTCGCTTTTTATATCTGTGGCCTGGTCGCCATCCTGACGACGGTACGCGTGATTACGCATACCAACCCGGTACACGCGTTGCTGTATCTGATTGTGTCTCTGCTGGCCATTGCCGGGGTCTTCTTTTCGCTCGGCGCGTACTTCGCCGGGGCGCTGGAGATCATCGTCTATGCCGGGGCCATCATGGTGCTGTTTGTGTTCGTTGTGATGATGCTAAACCTCGGCAATACCGTGGTCGAGCAGGAGCGCAACTGGCTGTCGCCGCAAATCTGGATTGGCCCGGCGCTGCTCTCCGCAGTGCTGCTGGCGGTGATGATTTACGCCATCCTCGGCGTTAACGATCAGGGCATCGAGGGTACGGCGATTGGCGCGAAAGCGGTGGGCATTACGCTGTTTGGCCCTTATGTACTGGCGGTAGAACTGGCGTCTATGCTGCTGCTGGCGGGGCTGGTTGTCGCTTTCCATCTGGGTCGCGAAGACCGTCCAGGTGAAGTGCTGAGCAATCGCACGGAAGACCGCGCGAAAAGAAAAACGGAGGAGCACGCATGATCCCGTTGCAACATGGATTGATCCTCGCTGCGATTTTGTTTGTTTTGGGGCTGACCGGTCTGGTTATCCGCCGCAACCTGCTGTTTATGCTGATTGGGCTGGAAATCATGATTAACGCCGCTGCGCTGGCCTTTGTGGTCGCGGGCAGCTACTGGGGTCAGACCGATGGACAGGTGATGTATATTCTCGCCATTAGCCTCGCGGCTGCCGAAGCGAGCATTGGCCTGGCGTTGCTACTGCAACTCCATCGTCGCCGCCAGAATCTGAATATCGATTCAGTAAGTGAGATGCGTGGATGAACATGCTCGCCTTAACCATTATTTTTCCTTTTATTGGCTTTGTGCTGTTGGCGTTTTCCCGCGGCCGCTGGTCGGAAAATGTTTCTGCAACCGTAGGTGTCGGGTCGATTGGTCTGGCTGCGCTGGTTAGCGCGTATGCGGGCGTTGATTTCTTCAATCATGGCCAGCAACCTTTCGCAAAACCGCTGTGGACGTGGATGGCGGTCGGTGATTTCAACATCGGCTTCAATCTGGTGCTGGATGGCCTCTCCCTGACCATGCTTTCGGTGGTCACCGGCGTCGGCTTCCTGATCCACATGTTCGCTTCCTGGTATATGCGCGGTGAAGAGGGTTACTCCCGCTTCTTCGCCTATACCAACCTGTTTATCGCCAGCATGGTCGTTCTGGTGCTGGGTGATAATCTGCTGCTGATGTACCTCGGCTGGGAAGGCGTGGGTCTGTGTTCCTATCTGCTGATTGGTTTCTACTATACCGATCCGAAGAATGGCGCCGCGGCGATGAAAGCGTTTGTCGTCACCCGCGTGGGTGACGTGTTCCTCGCTTTCGCACTGTTCATTCTTTACAACGAACTGGGCACGCTGAACTTCCGCGAAATGGTTGAACTGGCTCCGCAGCACTTCGCTAACGGCAATAACATGCTGATGTGGGCGACGCTGATGCTGCTGGGCGGTGCGGTTGGTAAATCCGCACAGCTACCGTTGCAGACCTGGCTTGCCGATGCGATGGCTGGCCCGACCCCGGTTTCGGCGCTGATTCACGCGGCGACAATGGTCACCGCCGGTGTCTACCTGATTGCACGTACGCACGGCTTGTTCCTGTTGACGCCGGAAGTACTGCATCTGGTCGGGATTGTCGGGGCGGTAACACTGCTGATGGCCGGTTTCGCCGCGCTGGTGCAAACCGATATCAAACGTGTGCTCGCTTACTCCACCATGAGCCAGATTGGTTACATGTTCCTGGCGCTGGGTGTACAGGCCTGGGATGCGGCGATTTTCCACCTGATGACGCACGCGTTTTTTAAAGCGCTGCTGTTCCTCTCCTCCGGTTCAGTGATCCTCGCGTGTCATCATGAGCAGAACATCTTCAAAATGGGTGGCCTGCGTAAGTCGATTCCGCTGGTGTACGCTTGCTTCCTGGTCGGTGGCGCAGCGCTGTCAGCGTTGCCGATGATCACCGCGGGCTTCTTCAGTAAGGACGAAATCCTTGCCGGTGCAGTTGCGAATGGTCATATCAATCTGATGATTGCTGGCCTGGTCGGTGCCTTTATGACATCGCTCTACACCTTCCGTCTGATTTTCATTGTCTTCCACGGAAAAGAGCAAATCCACGCGCATGCAGGGAAGGGAATTACCCATCATCTGCCGCTGATCGTGCTGCTGGTGCTGTCTACTTTTGTTGGCGCAATGATCGTGCCGCCGCTGAAAGGCGTGTTGCCGGAAACTACCGAGCTTGCGCACAGCAGTGTCGTGATGCTGGAAGTGGCATCCGGTGCGGTAGCGATTATCGGTATCCTGCTGGCAGCATGGCTGTGGCTGGGTAATCGCACACTGGTGCATTCGATAGCCAACAGCGCTACGGGACGTTTCTTCGGGACCTGGTGGTTCAATGCCTGGGGCTTCGACTGGCTTTACGATCGCGTCTTTGTGAAGCCATACCTCGGTGTTGCATGGTTGCTGAAGAGCGATCCGCTGAATGCGCTGATGAACATACCGGCGATCCTTTCCCGCTTCGCAGGCAAAGGTCTGCTGTTTAGCGAGAACGGTTATCTGCGCTGGTATGTGGCATCCATGAGCATTGGCGCGGTTGTCGTGCTGGCGCTGTTGATGGTATTGCGCTGAGTTTGTTGGCCGGTTGAGTGCGCTTATCCGGCTGGCAAACGGAAAGAGAATTTTTAGAAATTCGTTGAAAATCTGGTCCGAATGGACAGGCGTTATCGGCGAAGTCAGAGTGGACACCGCCTGCGCAGAGCAACCGGAGCGTACAGATGTATGTGAGGATTGCGAGCACAGCCGGGGTTCGCTATGACGAGCAAGATAGCCTGAGACGGACTTAAACAAGGAACAAAAATCGCCATGTTACTACCCTGGCTAATTCTGATTCCCTTTATCGGCGGCTTCCTCTGCTGGCAGACCGAACGCTTCGGCGTGAAGGTGCCGCGCTGGATCGCGCTGATCACCATGGGACTGACGCTGGCGCTTTCTCTGCAACTCTGGTTGCAGGGCGGCTATTCTCTGACGCAAGTCACCGGCCTTCCGCAGTGGCAGGAAACGTTCAAGCATGACTGGATCCCGCGCTTTGGCATTAGCATTCATCTGGCGATGGATGGTTTGTCGCTGCTGATGGTGGTGCTGACCGGCTTCCTTGGCGTACTGGCGGTGCTCTGCTCCTGGCGTGAAATCGAGAAATATCAGGGCTTCTTCCACCTGAACCTGATGTGGATCCTCGGCGGCGTTATCGGCGTGTTCCTTGCCATCGACATGTTCCTGTTCTTCTTCTTCTGGGAAATGATGCTGGTGCCGATGTACTTCCTGATCGCGCTGTGGGGCCACAAAGCCTCCGACGGGAAGACGCGTATTACCGCGGCGACCAAGTTCTTCATTTATACCCAGGCGAGCGGTCTGGTCATGCTGATTGCCATCCTGGCGCTGGTGCTGGTGCACTACAACGCGACCGGCGTATGGACTTTCGCTTACGAAGATCTGTTGAAAACACCGATGTCCGGCAATGTCGAATATCTGCTGATGCTCGGCTTCTTCATCGCCTTTGCGGTAAAAATGCCGGTGGTGCCGCTGCACGGCTGGCTGCCAGACGCGCACTCGCAGGCACCGACCGCCGGTTCTGTTGACCTCGCGGGGATCTTGCTGAAAACCGCCGCCTACGGTCTGCTGCGCTTCTCGCTGCCGCTGTTCCCGAACGCGTCGGCAGAGTTTGCGCCTATCGCCATGTGGCTTGGCGTGATCGGCATCTTCTACGGCGCGTGGATGGCCTTCACCCAGACCGATATCAAACGTCTTATCGCCTACACCTCCGTGTCTCACATGGGCTTTGTGCTGATTGCTATCTACACCGGCAGCCAGCTTGCTTACCAGGGCGCGGTGATTCAGATGATTGCCCACGGTCTTTCCGCTGCGGGTCTGTTTATTCTGTGCGGCCAGCTCTACGAACGTCTGCATACGCGCGATATGCGTATGATGGGCGGCTTGTGGAGCAAGATTAAGTGGCTGCCAGCGCTGTCGATGTTCTTTGCCGTCGCAACGCTTGGGATGCCGGGTACCGGTAACTTCGTGGGTGAATTCATGATCCTCTTCGGCAGCTATCAGGTTGTGCCGACGATCACGGTGATTTCCACCTTCGGCCTGGTGTTCGCGTCGGTGTACTCGCTGGCGATGCTGCATCGTGCTTACTTCGGCAAGGCGAAAAGCGAACTCGCCAGCCAGGAACTGCGGGGTCTGTCGCTGCGCGAGCTGTTTATGATTCTGATCCTGGTTGTGCTTCTGGTACTGCTTGGCTTCTATCCGCAGCCGATTCTGGATACATCGCACGCCGCGATGGGCAATATCCAGCAGTGGTTTGTTAATTCTGTTACTACTACAAGGCCGTAAATCGCCATGACGATAACTCCACAACACCTGATTGCGCTGCTGCCGCTGCTAATCGTCGGATTGACGGTGGTGGTTGTGATGCTCTCCATTGCGTGGCGACGCAACCATTTTCTCAATGCCACGCTGTCGGTCATTGGCCTGAACGTCGCGCTGCTCTCTTTGTGGTTCGTCGGCCAGGCGGGGGCGATGGATGTCACCCCGCTGATGCGCGTCGATGGCTACGCCATGCTTTACACCGGGCTGGTGCTGCTGGCGAGCCTCGCCACTTGCACCTTTGCCTATCCGTGGCTGGAAGGGTACAGCGATAACAAAGAAGAGTTTTATCTGCTGGTACTGATTGCCGCGCTCGGCGGCATTCTGCTGGCGAACGCGAATCACATGGCGGCGCTGTTCCTCGGTATTGAGCTGATCTCTCTGCCGCTGTTCGGGCTGGTGGGCTACGCCTTCCGCCAGAAACGCTCGCTGGAAGCCAGTATCAAATACACCATTTTGTCTGCTGCCGCCTCGTCGTTCCTGCTGTTCGGTATTGCGCTGGTTTACGCGCAAACCGGCAACCTGTCGTTTGTCGCGATCGGTAAAAGCCTGGGTGAAGGCATGCTACATGAACCGCTGCTGCTGGCGGGTCTGGGCATGATGATTGTCGGGCTTGGTTTTAAACTCTCGCTGGTGCCGTTCCACCTGTGGACACCAGACGTTTACCAGGGCGCGCCTGCTCCGGTGTCCACGTTCCTGGCCACCGCCAGTAAAATCGCTATTTTTGGCGTGGTGATGCGTCTGTTTCTCTACGCACCAGTGGGTGAAAGCGAAGCGGTTCGCGTGGTTCTGGGTATCATCGCTTTCGTCTCCATCATCTTCGGTAACCTGATGGCGCTGAGCCAGACCAACATTAAACGTCTGCTGGGCTTCTCCTCTATTTCGCACCTGGGTTATCTGCTGGTGGCGCTGATTGCGCTGCAAGGCGGCCAGATGTCGATGGAAACCGTCGGTGTTTACCTGGCCGGTTATCTGTTCAGCAGCCTTGGCGCGTTCGGTGTGGTCAGCCTGATGTCCAGCCCGTATCGCGGCCCGGACGCAGAATCGCTTTACTCCTACCGTGGCTTGTTCTGGCATCGTCCAATCCTGTCTGCGGTAATGACGGTGATGATGCTGTCGCTGGCGGGTATTCCGATGACGCTGGGCTTTATCGGTAAGTTCTACATTCTGGCGGTCGGTGTTGAAGCGCATCTGTGGTGGCTGACTGCCGCGGTGGTGCTTGGCTCGGCGATTGGTTTGTATTACTACCTGCGCGTGGCGGTGAGTCTCTACCTGAACGCACCGCAACAGTTGAACCGCGATGCGCCGTCTAACTGGGCTTACAGCGCAGGCGGGATCGTGGTACTTATCTCCGCGCTGCTGGTGCTGCTGTTAGGTATCTATCCGCAGCCGCTGATCAGCATCGTTCAACTGGCGATGCCGATGATGTAAGGCCTGGAAAGAGGTAAAGAAAAACCGCCGGTATCGGCGGTTTTTTTATGGGCTAACCAAATAAACGTGGAAAGATTATTTCGCCAGCAGCGGGGTAGACGTTACCTGATGGTGGCTGATCAGCGGGCCGCGAATGTTATTCGCTGCGCGATCCAGCACTTCCTGAATCACGGAAGAGAGTTCGTTAATCTCGAACTTCGCCACGTAACCGTCTGCCTGCACTTTCCGCACGTGATCTTCGTTAGCGCTACCGGAGAGCGATGAGTGGATCACCACCGGGATGTTTTTCAAACGCGGATCGGTTTTGATAAGGCGCGTTAAGGTAAAGCCATCCATCTCCGGCATCTCGAGGTCGGTCAGAACCATTGAGATCTTATCGCTTACTGGAACACCTTCCGCATCGGCCTGCTGCGCCATCAACTGGATTTTTTCCCACGCGTCTTTACCGGTGATATGCATTGCATTCGGGATCTGCATCGCGTTGAGGCCTTTTTCCAGCATCGCGCGCGCCACTTTGGAATCTTCCGCCACAATGGCAACAGAACCCGGCTTCAGGTTGAATTTCTTGTCCGGCACATGATCGCCGTGAACGTCATGATCCGCAGGCACGATGTCATAGAGGATCTGCTCAACGTCCAGCACCATCGCCAGGTTGTTGGTATCCTTATCGTCATCCAGGCAGGCAATACTGGTGATGTAGCGACCATTGATCGCTTTTTCGGCCGTGTGCACCTGTTTCCAGTCCAGGCGAATAATATTTTCCACGGACTCAACGGCAAATGCCTGCACGCTACGGGCATATTCCGTAATGAGTAAGATGTTCAGACCGCTTGCAGGTTTACAACCCGCCACTGCGGCGAGGTCAATCACCGGGATCACCTGATCGCGGATGTTAACCATCCCCATCAGCGGCGCTTTCATCCCTGCGGGACGGGTAAAGGTGGGCATCGGTACGATTTCGCGTAGCTTAAACACGTTGATGCCAAATAACTCGGATTTGGTGGCATCTAACGATGTGCCAAGGCGAAACAGCAACAGCTCAAACCGGTTCGACAGAGTAAGATTCGCCCTGTCATCGATGTCTTTCTGGAAATTGTCCATCATGCCCTCAAATAGGAAATGCCTGCGTATATCTATTATCGGCATGGTGGAGAAAAAATAGAGTGCCTAAATTAAAATCAAATGTGAACTACCGCAAAATCTTCAGCCAATGTCGTTTGCGAAAAGTACGTTTTACACTCGGCGAGCATCGCCTGGCTGCCCTGTTCGTCATAACGTGAACTGAGATGGGTAATCACCAACTTTTTTGCGCCGGCATCAGCGGCGAGCTGCGCCGCCTGGCGGGTTGAACTGTGTCCCCGGCTGTTCGCTTTTTCCTCCATTGCCTGCTCAAGCGTGGCTTCATGCACCAGTAAATCAACGCCTTGCGCCAGTTCCATCGCAGCCGGGCAGGGCGCGGTGTCGCCAAAAATCGCCAGTTTTTTTCCGCTTTCTGCCGGGGCAAGATAATTCGCGCCATTGACGATGCGCCCGTCAGGCAGCGTGACAGTTTTCCCCTCTTTTAATTGCTGGAACAGCGGCCCGGCCGGGATGCCCTGCGCTTTTAACGCCGCCGCGTTCAGCGCGCCGGGTTTATCATGCTCTTCAATACGATAGCCGTAGCACTCGATCGGATGCGACAGCGGATAAGCAGTCACTTTGCGCAAGCCATCATCCACCACCAGCCCCGGCGTCACTTCCTCAATGGTCAGCGGGTAGTCGGTCCATGAACCGCTAAGCCGCAGCGTGGTTTCTACAAACTCGCGGATCCCTTTTGGGCCGTAAATCTGCAGTGGCTGAACATTACCGGCCATCGAGCGGCTGCATAGCAACCCAGGCAGTCCGAAAAGATGATCGCCGTGCAGGTGAGTAATAAAAATTTTATCGAGCTTGCCGGGGTGAAAGGCGGTGCGCAGCATCTGGTGCTGGGTTCCTTCGCCGCAATCAAACAGCCAAAGCCCGGCGCGGGTTGGGTGTTGTAAATTGAGCAGCATCGCCGTGACATTACGCGCCCGTGTAGGTACGCCCGCAGAGGTGCCTAAGAAAATCAGTTCCACAATCTTTGCCCGAATGAAAAAGAATCTAGTATAACGAGGTCACTATAAATGAGGAGAACAACATGATCCGCTGGCAGGATGTGCACCATTCCGAACTGACCGTTTCTGAGTTGTATGCGTTACTGAAATTGCGCTGCGAAGTGTTTGTGGTTGAGCAGGCCTGCGCTTATCTGGATGTGGATGGTGATGACCTGGTGGGCGAGAACCGCCATCTTCTCGGCTGGAAAGGTGACGAACTGGTGGCGTATGCGAGGATTCTGAAAAGTGATGATGATCTCTCTCCGGTGGCTATCGGTCGTGTGATTGTCAGTGCGCAGGTTCGCGGCGAAAAACTGGGCTATCAGTTGATGGAACGCGCGGTGCTTTCCTGCGAGCAACACTGGCCGCAGCATGCGCTATATCTGGGCGCGCAGGCGCATCTCCAATCTTTCTATGCCCATTTTGGTTTTCAACCCGTTACCGATGTGTATGACGAAGATGGTATTGCACATATCGGGATGGCGCGCGAGATCCGCCAGGCGTAACCGACAGCCTTTGTCTATAGTTAGCGGACAGGTGCATAACATGGAGACAACAGATGGCATATCATTCTTATGAATCACATATTGATGACGACCTGACCCTGCTGAGCGAAACGCTGGAAGAAATTCTCCGCTCATCGGGCGACCCCGCAGATCAAAAGTACATTGAGTTGAAGGCCCGTGCCGAACAGGCGCTGCATGAAGTGAAAAACCGCGTCAGCAGTGCATCGGATACGTACTACTACCGTGCGAAAAAAGCCGTTTATCGCGCAGATGACTACGTGCATGAAAAACCGTGGCAGGGCATTGGTGCCGGTGCCGCAGTGGGTCTGGTGCTCGGTCTGCTGTTAGCCCGCCGCTAACGTTTCACTTCCCCTCCCTGGAAGGGGGTACTGTTATTACGCTAAGTACCCCGTATACTATGTGGTTTTTAACAGGGAGGGGCTCGCGTGTACTCCATTTCCTCGGCGCTTTCACACTTACACCGTTGCCTGACCGACGACATTCCCCGGTCGTCAGGATTTTGCTTTTTTGATGCCCCTTTCCCGTTAAACGACGCTTTTGATCCCCTGACCTGGCTTGCCAGCCAGGGCGTGTGGCCGCAATTTTACTGGCAGCAACGTAGCGGCGATGACGAAGCCGCCGCGCTTGGCGCATTGCGCCGTTTCTCTTCTTTACCCCAGGCGCAAGATTTTTTGCAGCAAAGCGCTGAAGATGTTCGCATCTGGGGGCTTAACGCGTTTGATCCCATACAAGGCGAACTGTTTTTACCGCGTCTGGAGTGGCGTCGGGAAGGCGGTCATGCCTTTCTGCGCGTCTATATTTTCAGCGAGACGTCCCTGTATGATGACGCGCAGCGCGCGCTCACGTTTCTTTCGGCGCTGGTGGAATCGACACCGTTGCAAAACGTGCAGCAAACGTGCCTTGAGCAGCATCACATCCCTGAGCGCGATGGCTGGCGAACGCTGATTGCGCAGGCGCTGCAAACGCTGGAAAGCGGCGAGCTGGATAAAGTCGTACTGGCCCGCGCAACGGATTACCATTTTGCCAGCGCAGTGGACGCCGCCGCGTTGATGGCCGCCAGCCGTCGCCTCAATCATCACTGTTTTCATTTCATGATGGCGTTTAATGCGCAAACGGCCTTTTTAGGCTCAACGCCGGAGCGGCTGTGGCGTCGCCGTGGTAGCGCCTTACGCACTGAAGCGCTGGCCGGAACGGTTGCTAATCGTGAAGATGACCAGCAGGCGCAACAGCTTGCCGACTGGCTAATGGCTGATGATAAAAACCAGCGGGAGAATATGCTGGTGGTGGAGGATATCTGCCAGCGTTTACAGCAGCAAACTGGTGCGCTGGAGGTGCTGCCGCCGAAAGTGGTCCGGCTGCGTAAAGTACAGCATCTTCGCCGCTGTATCTGGACCGATCTGCAAACGCCGGATGACGCGCTCTGCCTGAAAATGCTCCAGCCAACAGCGGCAGTTGCAGGATTGCCACGCCGTGAGGCGCGGGCATTTATTGCGCATCATGAGCCTTTTCAGCGCGAGTGGTATGCCGGTTCGGCGGGTTATCTTTCGCGGCAACAGAGTGAGTTCTGCGTTGCCCTGCGTTCGGCAAAAATTGACGGCAATACCGTACGTCTTTATGCCGGTGCAGGCATTGTTTCCGGTTCAGACGCGGAGCAAGAGTGGCAGGAAATTGAGAACAAAGCGGCGGGATTGCGATCATTATTACAACTTAGTCACGCATAACCGACTCATATCAAAAATACATAGTTCCTGATTATTTATACTAAGCCGTAATATTGATACCGGACAAATTCATGTCGATAAGCTCATTTAACCGACGCTGGGCGGCGGTGATCCTCGAAGCCCTTACCCGTCACGGCGTCAGGCATGTATGCATTGCCCCCGGATCCCGTTCCACCCCATTAACGCTGGCCGCAGCGGAAAATCACGCCTTTATTCATCACACCCATTTTGATGAGCGTGGTTTAGGCCACCTTGCGCTGGGGCTGGCAAAGGCCAGCAATGAGCCGGTGGCGGTGATCGTGACATCCGGCACGGCGGTGGCGAATCTTTATCCCGCGCTGATTGAAGCGGGGCTGACCGGTGAAAAACTGGTGTTGCTGACGGCGGACCGACCGCCAGAGTTGATTGACTGCGGTGCCAACCAGGCAATTCGTCAGCCGGGCATGTTTGCCACGCATCCTACGGAATCTCTCGCGCTCCCGCGTCCGTCGCAGGACATTCCTGCGCGCTGGCTGGTTTCCACCCTTGATAACCTGCTGGGTTCGTTACAGGGCGGCGCGGTACATATTAACTGCCCGTTTGCTGAGCCGCTGTACGGTGAAATGGATGATACTGGCCTTGCCTGGCAGCAGGCGCTGGGTGACTGGTGGCAGGCAGACACGCCATGGTTGCGCGCACCGAATAGGGTGAGCAGCGAAACGCAGCGCGACTGGTTTTTCTGGCGACAAAAACGCGGCGTGATAGTGGCAGGGCGCATGAGCGCGGCTGAAGGCCGTTTGCTTGCTGAATGGGCGAAAACGCTCGGCTGGCCGCTGATTGGTGATGCGCTTTCGCAGACCGGGCAACCGCTGCCGTGCGCCGATCTCTGGCTCGGTAATGGCCAGGCAGTGGCGGAGCTGAATCAGGCGCAGATTGTGTTGCAGTTTGGTAGCAGCCTGACCGGCAAACGTCTGTTGCAGTGGCAGGCGACCTGCGAACCGGAAGAGTACTGGCTGATTGATCGCCTGCAAGGGCGGCTCGATCCGGCCCATCATCGCGGGCGTCGGCTGGTTTCAAGCGTTGCCGACTGGCTGGAGCTGCATCCGGCTGAACCGCGCGCACCCTGGTGCGAGGCGATCCCACACCTTTCAGCGCAGGCCTGGGAAACCGTTTGTGCGAAGCGCGATATTTTTGGCGAGGCGCAACTGGCGCACCGCATCGCGGATTATTTGCCAGCCCAGGGGCAGCTTTTTCTTGGTAATAGCCTGGTCGTGCGGCTGGTCGATGCACTGGGGCAGCTCCCGGCCGGGTATCCGGTTTACAGCAATCGCGGCGCCAGCGGTATCGACGGCTTGCTTTCAACGGCGGCGGGCGTTCAGCGCGCTACCGCGCGCCCTACGCTGGCGATTGTGGGCGATCTCTCCGCGCTTTACGATCTCAATGCGCTGGCGCTGCTGCGGCAGGCTTCTGCGCCGTTCGTCCTGCTGGTGGTGAATAACAATGGTGGGCAAATTTTCTCGCTACTGCCCACGCCGCCCGCCGAGCGCGAGCAATTTTATTTGATGCCGCAGAATGTCCATTTTGCGCATGCTGCAGCGATGTTTAACCTGGCTTACCATCAACCAGAGAATTGGGCTGAGCTTGAGCAGGCGCTGGAAGGCGCCTGGTGCAAGCCAGGTGCGACGGTGATTGAACTGGTGGTGAACGCAACCGACGGCGCGCGGACGTTACAAACGCTGTTGGCGCAGGTGAGCCATCTGTGATCCTGCACGGTAAAACCATTAGTGGACACCAGCCGCAACCGTGGCTGGTGTTTCTGCATGGTTTTTCCGGCGATAACCGCGAGTGGCAACCCGTTGGCGACGCGCTGAGTGATTTCCCGCGCTTGTACCTCGATCTGCCCGGACATGGCGGTTCAGCCCATATTGGCGTTGCGTCCTTTGATGCGCTGGACGCGCTGCTGCGCACCACCCTTGAGTATTACAACATACGCAACTACTGGCTGGTGGGGTATTCGCTTGGTGGGCGCGTGGCGATGTACCACGCCTGCCTGCATCCTGCCGGGCTGTGCGGTCTGGTGGTTGAAGGTGGCCACCCGGGACTGACATCCGCTGACGATCGCGCACAGCGGCTGCGTAATGATCAGCAGTGGGCTGCGCGTTTTCGCCAGCAGCCATTGAGTGAGGTATTTGACGCCTGGTACCGGCAACCCGTTTTTGCCACGCTGAGCGAATCGCAACGAGCGGCGCTGGTGGCCACACGCGACGAGAATAACGGCGCAACGCTGGCGGCGATGCTGGAGGCCACTTCGCTTGCCTGCCAGCCTGATTTGCGCGCCGCCCTTCAGACACTTTCTGTGCCAGTACATTATTTATACGGTGAACATGACAGCAAATTTCAGGCGCTGGCGACGCAAGTCTCGCGCCACTGTCACGCCATTCCTGCCGCCGGGCACAACGCGCACCGGGAAAATCCCGCTGACGTTATTGCCGCCCTGGCGCGTATTCTGCGTCTTGAGACAAAGGACACATTATGATCCACCCAGATGAAAACATGCTTTATGCGCCGGTTGAATGGCGTGACTGTTCTGAAGGTTACACCGACATCCGTTATCAGAAATCGGCCGATGGTATTGCCAAGATCACCATTAACCGCCCGCAGGTGCGCAATGCGTTCCGTCCGCTGACGGTTAAAGAGATGATTCAGGCCATGGCTGATGCGCGTTATGACGACAGCGTGGGCGTGATTATTCTGACTGGCGAAGGGGATAAAGCCTTCTGTTCCGGCGGCGATCAAAAAGTGCGCGGCGATTACGGCGGCTACCAGGATGATTCTGGCGTGCATCATCTCAACGTGCTGGATTTCCAGCGCCAGATCCGCACCTGCCCGAAACCGGTGGTGGCGATGGTGGCGGGTTACTCCATCGGCGGCGGTCACGTGCTGCACATGATGTGCGATCTGACGATTGCGGCGGAAAATGCCATTTTCGGCCAGACCGGCCCGAAAGTTGGCTCCTTCGATGGCGGCTGGGGGGCGTCTTACATGGCGCGCATCGTTGGGCAGAAAAAAGCACGTGAAATCTGGTTCCTTTGCCGTCAGTACGATGCCAAACAGGCGCTCGATATGGGACTGGTCAACACCGTTGTACCGGTTGCCGATCTTGAGAAAGAGACTGTGCGCTGGTGTCGCGAAATGCTGCAAAACAGCCCAATGGCGCTGCGCTGCCTGAAAGCTGCGCTGAACGCCGACTGCGATGGTCAGGCGGGCCTGCAGGAGCTGGCGGGTAACGCCACCATGCTGTTCTACATGACCGAAGAAGGTCAGGAAGGCCGCAATGCGTTTAACGAAAAACGCCAGCCTGATTTCAGCAAATTCAAACGGAATCCATAATGCGACAGGCGCAGGTTTACCGCTGGCAAATCCCGCTTGATGCGGGCGTGGTGCTGCGTGAGCGGCGCCTGAAAACACGTGACGGGTTGTTCGTTCATCTCACCGAGGGCGAGCGTGAAGGCTGGGGGGAGATTTCCCCTCTGCCGGGGTTTAGCCTGGAAACGCTGGATGACGTTCAGCCTGTTGTGGTGGCGTGGGTGCGTAGCTGGCGCGACGGCGAACAGCCACCGCTGCCGGATGCGCCTTCTGCGGCATTTGGTTTGAGTTGCGCGCTGGCAGAGCTTAGCGATGCGCTGCCGCAGGCGGCGGATTACCGTGCCGCGATGCTGTGTAGCGGTGACCCGGATGAACTGTTCGTCGCGCTTGCTGCTTTGCCGGGTGAGAAGCTGGCGAAAGTGAAAGTGGGGTTGTATGAAGCGGTGCGTGACGGCATGGTGGTCAACTTGCTGCTGGAGTCGATTCCCGATCTCTGTTTGCGCCTCGATGCTAACCGCGCCTGGACGCCGCTGAAAGCGCAACAGTTTGCGAAGTATGTCAATCCGGCTTATCGCTCGCGCATTGCGTTTCTTGAAGAACCCTGCAAGACGCGCGAGGAGTCACTGGCGTTTGCCCGCGAGACCGGCATTACCCTCGCCTGGGATGAGAGCCTGCGTGACGCGGACTTTCGTTTTGAGCAGCAGCCCGGAGTCGGTGCCGTGGTGATTAAACCGATGCTGACCGGCAGTTTGCAGAAAGTCCAACAACAGGTTGCTGCGGCGAAAGCGCTGGGGCTGACGACCGTTATCAGTTCGTCAATTGAATCGAGCCTTGGTCTGACGCAACTGGCGCGTATCGCCGCCTGGCTGACGCCGGGAACGGTGCCGGGTCTCGATACGCTGCAATTAATGCAAACGCAGCTGCTCCGCCGCTGGCCTGAGAGTGATTTACCCTGCTTGTCGGTTGATGCGCTGGAACCATTGCTATGATTTTCCCCGACTGGCCCTGGCGTCACTGGCGTAAGGTACGTGGCGAGCAGGCGGCAATTCGTCTTGAGCAGCAAAGCCTTAACTGGCGTGAGCTCTGTATGCGTATTGACAGGCTGGCCAGCGGGTTTGCCCGCCAGGGCGTGCAGTCGGGCGATGGCGTCATGTTACGCGCGCGCAACCAGCCAGAGACGTTGCTGGCGTGGCTGGCGCTGTTGCAATGCGGTGCGCGGGTTTTACCGCTGAACCCGCAGTTGCCCGCCACGCAACTGGAGGCGCTGTTACCACAGTTGACGCTGCGTTTTGCGCTCGACCTGGAGTCACACGCGGCGTACGCCGGTTTAACATCGCTGGCGTTAAGCGAGGCTGATGGCGATTTCGCCGTTGACTGGCAGCCTCAACGGCTGGCGTCAATGACCCTGACTTCCGGTTCTACCGGGCTGCCGAAAGCCGCCGTGCATACCTGCGCGGCGCATTTTGCCAGTGCACAGGGCGTGCTGGCGCTGATCCCGTTTACCGCGAAAGACGACTGGCTTCTCTCGTTGCCGCTGTTTCATGTTTCGGGGCAGGGGATTTTATGGCGCTGGCTGCTGGCTGGCGCGCGGATCACCGTGCGGCAAAAAGCGCCGCTGGAGCAGGCGCTGGCCGGGTGCAGTCACGCCTCGCTGGTTCCAACGCAGCTGTGGCGCTTGTTGAATGACAATGTACCAGTCTCGCTGAAAGCGGTGTTACTGGGCGGCGCGGCGATCCCCGTCGAACTCACGCAGCAGGCCCGCGAGCGCGGGATTCGCAGCTGGTGCGGTTACGGCTTAACTGAATTTGCCTCGACGGTGTGTGCGAAAGAAGCCGATGGTCAGCCTGATGTTGGCTACGCGTTGCCAGGGCGTGAAGTGAAAATTGTCGGCGAGGAAGTCTGGCTGCGTGCCGCCAGCATGGCGTCGGGTTACTGGTGCAACGGAGAACTCCTCCCGTTGGTAAACAGTGAAGGCTGGTTTGCCACGCGCGATCGCGGCGAGCTGAACAATGGCTGCCTGACCATTCACGGTCGTCTGGACAATCTTTTTTTCAGCGGTGGGGAAGGCATTCAGCCAGAAGAAGTTGAACGCATTATTGCCCGCCACCCCCAAGTGCAGCAGGTGCTGGTGGTGCCTGTCGATGACGCCGAATTTGGTCAACGCCCGGTGGCGGTGGTGGAGTGCGCAGGTGACGTAAATGCCGATGCGCTGAGCCAATGGGTCGCTGATAAACTGGCCCGTTTCCAGCAGCCGGTACGCTGGCTGATGTTGCCCGCAGCGCTTAAAAATGGCGGTATTAAGATCTCCCGGCGCGCCGTTCAGCAGTGGGTTAGCACCCTTGACGGTAACACGTAAAAATAGCGGCAGGACTATTTTTGCGAGCCTTTACGACAAACTGACTGGCCGATAAACCCCCCTCCCGCAAGTGTGTTAGTTTGCGCTCTGGCTTCTGAAACGCAGGGATAGCGATGCCGCATTCATCCTCTTCTACACCGCACGATGCGGTGTTTCGCAAATTATTATCACATGCGCAAACCGCTCGTGATTTTTTCGACATTCACCTGCCAGAGCATTTGATTGCACTGTGTGATCTTTCCACGCTGCATCTGGAATCGGGCAGTTTTGTTGAGGAAGATCTGCGATATTGCTACTCGGATATTCTCTATTCGCTGAGAACACGCGCTGGCGACGGTTATCTTTATGCCTTGATTGAACACCAAAGTTCACCGGATAAAAATATGGCCTTTCGCCTGATGCGCTATGCCATTGCCGCAATGCAGCGCCATCTTGATAAAGGGCATGGTGAATTGCCAGTGGTTATCCCGATGCTTTTTTATCATGGACGCGTCACGCCGTATCCGTGGTCGCTACGCTGGCTGGATGCCTTTCAGTTGCCGCAGCAGGCGGAAAAACTCTACACCAGCGCGTTTCCACTGGTGGATATCACCCAACTTCCCGATGCTGAAATTGTGCAACATCGACGTATTGCGATGCTTGAGCTTTTACAAAAACATGTCCGGCAACGCGATATGCTGGAGTTTCAGGAGCAACTGGTCAGCCTGCTGGCGCTGGGCTACACTGGCGGCGAACAGTTGAAGACGTTGCTGCATTATTTGTTGAAGGCGGGTCATACCGCCGATCCGGCAGCGTTTTTAACCGCCATTGCCAGCAGAACCACGGATCATCAGCAAAAGGAGGCGTTAATGAATATTGCACAATATCTTCGCGAAGAAGGCATGACGTTTGGCCTGGAAAAGGGACGAGCCGAAGGTGTTCGACAAGAAGCGCTGCGCATTGCCAAAGTGATGCTGGAAAAAGGAATGGAGCCCGATGTCGTAGCAACATTAACCGGGCTACCGGCGGAAGTGGTGGAAAAGGTCAGCCATTGAGCATGCTTTCAGAGCAACCCTTTCATCCTTAATGTATTGCGGGTCGCGTCGTTCAGATCGTAGCGGTGCAGATCCGCAGGTTTTACCCACGCGTAATCCTGGAATTCGTCATTAATGCTGACTTCGCGATTGGCGCTGACGCAATCAAAAATCAAGTAAATCATATAGATTTGCTCTTTGCTGCCATCGGCGTAGGTTTTCACCCGGATATCATCGCGAAACGTCCACGGCGTGATTTCGCTCAGCTCCAGCTTGCCACCCAATTCTTCACGGATCTCCCGGTGCAGCGCCTCTTCAATCCGCTCGCCCGGCTCAACACCACCGCCGGATAATGCCCATTGACCGGGAAAAACACCGCGATCGTCGGCCATTTTACACAGCAAATAGGCGCCGTCATTTTGAATCAGTGGGCATACAATCGTCCGTTGTCGCATGGTTAATTCCTTTAGCGTGATGAATAGAATGCGCCATGTTAACGCAATCGCTGGTGCGGAAAAATTGACCCCATCTATATTTACTGACCTTTTTATTCATTCTTCTGACAGAAAAATAAGCGTACAATCAGAGGCTTTTGGGCATCAGGCCCGTTATGTGCGGAAATCAAAAATGAAGAACGTTGCTTTATTAGGTTTAGCCAGCGTGTTGCTGGTCTCTGCTGGGGCGCAGGCCGTGAGTCTGAACGGCCAGATTGGGAAAGATTACACCAACTTTGGTTTTGGTTTGGGTACCGAAACCAGCGGCATCGCCGTGAGCGGTAACTGGGCACACAGTGAAGATGATGGTGATATCGCCGGCCTGGGGCTTGGTTACAACATCCCGCTTGGTCCGTTCCTTGCAACCGTCGGCGGGAAAGGCATTTATCTGAATCCGGATGTGGGCAGCGAAGGTTATGCCGTTGCGGTCGGCGGCGGGCTGCAGTGGAAAATCGCCAGTAGCTTTAGCATCTTCGGTGAATACTACTACTCGCCGGATTCACTCTCCAGCGGCGTGAAAGAGTACCAGGAAGCGAACGCCGGGGCGCGTTACACCATTATGCGCCCGCTGACGGTTGAGGCTGGTTACCGCTACATCGACATGACCGGTAAAGAAGGACGTCGGGACAACGCTGTGGCTGATGGCCCGTATGTTGGCGTTAGCGCCAGTTTCTAATCCCCTGGCGCGGCATCTGTCCGCGCCCGTTTGTCTCCGTTTTTCCTCTGCGCATGCGCTATAGTGTTTCAACCTCGATTGCAGGAGCTAACGATGTTAAATGTGGAGATGTTATCGACCGGCGATGAAGTGCTGCATGGCCAGATTGTGGATACCAATGCGGCCTGGCTGGCTGATTTTTTCTTTAACCAGGGGGTGCCCCTCACGCGCCGTAACACCGTGGGCGATAACCTTGATGATTTGGTTGCTATCCTGCGTGAACGTAGTGAGCACGCGGATGTGCTGATTGTGAATGGCGGCCTGGGGCCGACCAGCGACGATCTCAGCGCGCTGGCGGCGGCGACCGCCAAAGGTGAAGCGCTGGTGCTACACGAAGCGTGGCTGGCACAAATGGAACGCTTCTTTACCGAACGTGGCCGCGTGATGGCGCCGAGTAACCGCAAACAGGCCGAGATCCCGGCCAGCGCCGAACTGGTGGATAACCCGGTCGGTACCGCCTGTGGTTTTGCTCTGCAACTCAACCGTTGCCTGATGTTCTTCACGCCGGGCGTACCGTCGGAATTTAAAGTGATGGTGGAACAAGAAATTCTGCCGCGCCTGCGCGCACGCTTTACCCTGCCGGAGCCGCCGGTTTGCCTGCGCTTAACCACTTTTGGTCGCTCAGAGAGCGATCTGGCGCAGAGCCTGCAACACCTGCAACTGCCGCTAGGCGTGGTGATGGGCTACCGCTCTTCGATGCCGATTATCGAATTAAAACTGACTGGCCCGGCAGAACATCGCGCCGCGATGGAAGCGCTGTGGCCGGAAGTGAAACGCGTCGCCGGGGAAAGTTTGATTTTTGAAGGCACCGACGGTTTACCGGCCGCGCTTGCCGCAACCCTGCGGGAACGTCAGCTCAGTCTGACGCTGAGCGAACAGTTCACCGGCGGTCTGGTGGCATTACAACTTTCACGCGCTGGTGCGCCGCTGCTGGCCAGCGAAGTGTTACCGTCGCAGGCGGAAGCGCTGGCGCAAAGCGCTCGCTGGACCACCGAGCTGCGCAATCGCCATCTCGCCGGGCTGGCGCTGACAGTGACCGGTCTTGAAGAGGATCATCTTAACTTCGCGCTGGCGACGCCGGAAGGCACCCGCGCGCTGCGGGTGAAATTCAATACTACCCGCCACGGGCTGGTGGTGCGCCAGGAAGTGTGCGCCATGATGGCGCTGAACATTCTGCGCCGCTGGCTGGCGGGCAAAGATATTGCCAGCGATCACGGCTGGATCAATGTGGTGGAAACGCTGTCGGTAGAGTAATCGCTGAGGGTAACGGCATGCCGTTACCCCAATGCGTTTGCCAGTAGCGTAATGGGATGTTCACAGCGTTTGCTGGTGGACATCTCAATTTGCCATTTGCAGGTTTCACAATCCGTCACCACCAGATCCGCGCCGCTGGCTTCAATTTGCTCGAACAACGGCGCGCCAATCGCCTGCGATGTCGGGTAGTTTTCGCTTTTAAAGCCGTAGGTTCCGGCAATCCCGCAGCAGCGCGAATCCAGCACCGTCAACTCAAGCCCGGGGATGCGCCGCAGCAGCTCCAGCGTGTAGTGCGTCCAGCCCATTTTTTCCATATGACACGGCGTGTGATAGACCACCTTCAGCGGGGTTTCTCTCAGCGGCAACGAGCGACCTTCGTCGAGCATGCGCCAGATCCAGCGCGTGGCTAAATCGATATGCGAGCGCAGATGGCTGTTATCCACATCCAGCAGGTGAGGATATTCATCGCGCAGGGTGAAAGCACAGGTGGACGAGGTTGCGATAACCGGCAATCCCTCGGTGCCGATGGCTTGCTCCAGTGAGCGCACATTAAACTGCGCCTGTTTTTTCGCTTTATCGAAAAAGCCATTCGCAATCAATGGGACGCCACAGCACTTTTCCCGCTGCAACAACTGTACGCCGATGCCCATATGGTTCAGCACGCGGATCAGATCTTTACCCAACTGGGGATGGTTGTAATTCACGTAGCAACCGTGGAAAAACGCCACCTGCTGCGCAAATGTCTGTTGCTTTGCGGCAATGCTGCGATACCAGCGGCGAAATGTGCCTCTGGAATATTTTGGCAACGTGCGGTGGTGATCGATTTTTAATGCGGTATCCAGCAACTGGCGCACGGGTTTGAGCGATGTTGCCGCATTTACCAGCGGCGCCATCGGTGTTGATAGCGTCCCCATCAGGTCGGTGTGGCTGAGAATAGTATTACGTATGGAGAGTTTTTTCGGCGCGTACTGAGCACGGGCGCGCTGAATAATATCGCCAATTTTCACCCCGGACGGGCAGGCGGTTTCGCAGCGTTTGCAGTTGGTGCAGTACTTCAGCGCATCATCATACAGCGCGGCGTCTTTTAACCGCAGGCGCTCGCCATCAGGGCCTGCCTGTTTCGGGCCAGGATAAGCGGGGTTGACGCGGCTGACCGGGCAGGCGGTGGTGCAAACGGTGCATTTAATGCAGCTTTCAAATTGCGTATTGTTCATTGTTCGCCTCCCTGTGCGCGAATTTGCTGTGCGGCATGCAGCGCGGTGACGACGCAAACGCCGCCGCCGCACCCCTGGGCGATGGCATCAAAACCGCCCAGCACGGAACCAACCACATAGAGATTGTTCACGGCGTTCCCCTGACGCAAGCCGTGTAGTTGCGCGTCGGTCTGCACGCCAAACTGCTGCCACGGCGGGCTGTCAAACACATCATCGCGATACCACTCCTGACGCTGTGCGCTTTGCAGCACGTCGAGATCAAACACCGTTTCCCGCACGCGATCGCGCCCGGCAACCAGCCCGTTACTGAAAAAACTGCCGCTGGCGAGCACCACATTGCGCGCACGCAGTGGGATATCTTCATGTTTACGCGTCCACACTTGTGTGACACGCTGGTCGGCGATATCGGCACGCAGTACATCGTCACCGGGCATCCAGTTACCGCCGCTGCGTATAAACGCCTGTTGCAGGAGTTGCTGCATGCGCATACCCGGTACGGAAGGCGGCAGCGTGGGCAGCAGGCGCAGCGGGCAGGCCAGTTGCTGATTAAGGCGCGTAAAGACGCTACTGTCCGTCAGACCAAAGCAGGCGGGCAGATAGAGCATCGCGTAGTGCTGGCTTAGCGGCAGCAGCGCTTCGTACAGCGCGTTGTAGTGTTCGGGTGCGTCCAGCAGGCGGGCGATATTCACCGCGCGAAATTCACTGGGGTTGTCGCGCAGCCGATCCAGCAGCGGCAGATCTATCTCTTCTGCCTGTGCATCAATACCGCGTTTACGCAGCGCACCTGCCGCAAGCTGCGGCTGGAAATCAAGAAAGCCACTGATACCGACTACGCCAGTGTGCTGGTGAATTTCTGTTTTTACCGGCGCTTCCTGCGGGCTAAGCCAGGCGGTGCGGAATGTGCCAAGCGGCGTCACGCGCTGGTGCGGCGTATCAACATTGCCCTGTAACGCCAGCCCGCAATCTGCCAGCAACGTCTGCGCCTGTTGTGCGTAATGGCGAACCTGGTCTGCGCCGAGCCGGGCATAAGGGTGATTAGCATGGTGCTGTTGGAGGTGCGCGATGGCGCTATCAAGCGTATCGATAGGTTGACCGTCGGGTAAATGCGAAAGCAAATCCAGCGAGCCGGAGGAGAAGCTCAGAGCACTCTGTCCACGGCTGACAATAGCGCAGCGCTGGCCGCTCTGAACAAGACGGATCCCGCACACCAAACCGGCCAGCCCGCCCCCGATAATAACCGTATCAAATCTCATCTTCCGCCTCCTTTTCCAGACCACACAATCCCTGATAAACCCAGCGAGTGAATTCACTTTCCCGCAGCGCATCGCCCCAGGCGACGGGTTTAACGCCTTTCCAGCGCTCATTAAGAAAATCGGCCAGTTGGTGCAGAGATTCACTTTCAGTCGTGACATGCATGCGGTTAAGCAAACCAGCGGCACGGCAGGCGCACAATTCGCCCTGGCAAGTGCCCATCCCGACGCGTGTGCGGCGGCGTAAATCAAGCAGCGAATGGACATTGAGGTTTTCGACCGCGTACTGCACTTCTCCAGCGGTGACGGCTTCACATTCGCAAACCAGACTGCGGTTATGTCTGTCGCTGCCAAGCCAGGCTGGCGTACGATCGCCATGGCGATAGACCGCCGAACCACGTAGCGGCGTCGGCAGAGAGATGATTTTTTTGAGTGCCTGTTCAGTCGGCTCGCGGGAGCCAGGCAGCGGCGCGGTTGCGGTAGTGCAGGGAGCATGATGATTGAGCTTGCGACACACGGCATCCGTCGCCCATTCGGCCATCAGCCGGTAAGTCATCAGCTTGCCGCCGGTAATAGTGATAAAACCTTCCAGCCCATCGCGCTGCGCGTGATCCAGCAACACAATTCCCCGGCTGACGTTGCGCCCGCTCGGGTCATCATCGCTGGCGACCAGCGGTCTCACACCGGCGTAAGCACGCAGGATGCGCGTTTTTGCCATTACCGGTGCCAGTTTTTCCCCTTCACGCAGCAGAATATCCACTTCGTCAGGCGTGACGCGCAGGTTATCGATGTCGGCGTAATCAATATGTGTTGAGGTGGTACCAATCAGGGAAATCGTGTCGCCAGGTACCAGAATATCGGCGTCGGCGGGTTTGCGGCAGCGGTTGATGACGTGCTGGTTAATACGGTGATCGAGGATCAGCAGCGCGCCTTTCGCCGGGAACATGCGGATCGACAGGTCGGCATATTCGGCAATGCGCTGCCCCCAGATCCCGGCGGCATTCACCACCACTGGCGCGTGGAGTTCCTGGGTTTCACCACTGGCAGGGTGATATAGCCGCACGCCGCTCACCGTGTCGCCATGGCGGATCAGACCACACACTTCGTGCCCGGTGAGGATTTTGGCACCGTGCTCGCGCGCGTCCAGCATATTGCTGGCGGTGAGGCGAAAAGGATCCACCGTACCGTCCGGTACGCGCACCGCGCCGATCAGTGCCGGGTTGACGCTTGGCTCCATGCGTAGCGCCTCCTGCGGTGACATGGCCTGCGCCGGTATCCCCGCTTGCAGACAGGCGTCAATAAACTGGCTTTGATACACCAGGTCATCTTCCGGCAGGGTAATAAACAGGCCATCTGTCGGTTCGATACAGTGGCGGGCGATGCGTTTAAGGATCTGGTTTTCGGCAATACATTCACGCGCTGATTCGTTATCGGTCACCGCGTAACGCGCACCGCTGTGCAGCAGGCCGTGGTTGCGACCGGTCGCGCCGGTGGCGATATCGTGGCGTTCAAGCAGCACCACACGCAAGCCGCGCAGGGCGCAGTCGCGGGCAATGCCTGCGCCGGTCGCGCCGCCGCCGATAATAATCACATCGTAGTCACTGGAGTTGCGCATGTTCGCGTCCTTCTGGTCGACGTTCCTTAGCAATCATTTAGCCATACTATGATTGTGGTTTGTTTGATATCGCGCATATTCGAGCAAAAAACGAAAGTGAAACGCGCTTTCATGCGTGAAGTTAGATGTTTGTCATATTTCTGTAACAATACCTGCGACAACTCATTCACTCTGGTTAAAACTTTCACTACAATCCGCCGCGAATAACTCTGGTTATGTTCGTTTTCACTCATTAATGAAAGATATGAGTCTTACCGCGCCACGGAGGCCGCTATGTTGAGTATTTTTAGACCTGCCCCCCATCAATCGCGTCTGCCCGATGCGCAAATCGATCCGCTGTACCGGCGGTTGCGCTGGCAGATTTTCCTCGGGATCTTCTTCGGCTATGCCGCCTACTATCTGGTGCGTAAGAACTTTGCGCTCGCAATGCCGTATCTGGTCGAACAGGGCTTTTCCCGTGGCGATCTGGGGTTTGCGCTGTCCGGTATCTCCATTGCCTACGGCTTTTCTAAATTTATTATGGGTTCGGTGTCTGATCGCTCGAATCCGCGCGTTTTCCTGCCCGCCGGGTTAATTCTGGCGGCGGCGGTGATGCTGTTTATGGGCTTCGTGCCGTGGGCAACCTCCAGCATCATGGTCATGTTTGTGCTGCTGTTCCTCTGTGGCTGGTTCCAGGGGATGGGCTGGCCGCCGTGTGGGCGCACCATGGTGCACTGGTGGTCGCAAAAAGAGCGCGGCGGCATTGTGTCGGTATGGAACTGCGCGCATAACGTCGGCGGCGGCATTCCTCCGCTGCTGTTCCTGTTGGGGATGGCGTGGTTTAACGACTGGCATGCGGCGCTGTATATGCCCGCGTTTGGCGCAATTCTGGTGGCGATTTTGGCCTTCGCTCTGATGCGCGACACCCCGCAATCCTGCGGTTTACCGCCGATTGAAGAGTACAAAAACGATTACCCGGATGATTACAGCGACAAACACGAAGAAGAGTTGTCCGCAAAGCAGATTTTCATGCAGTACATCCTGCCGAACAAACTGCTGTGGTATATCGCGGTAGCGAACGTTTTTGTTTATCTGCTGCGCTACGGCATTCTCGACTGGTCGCCGACCTACCTGAAAGAGGTGAAACACTTCGCGCTGGATAAATCCTCGTGGGCCTATTTCTTCTATGAATATGCGGGCATTCCCGGCACGCTGCTGTGCGGCTGGATGTCGGACAAAGTCTTCCGCGGAAACCGCGGCGCAACGGGCGTGTTCTTTATGACACTGGTGACCATTGCGACAATCGTTTACTGGTTGAACCCACCGGGTAACCCGAGCGTGGATATGGCCTGCATGATTGTCATCGGCTTCCTGATTTACGGCCCGGTGATGTTGATTGGTCTGCATGCGCTGGAGCTGGCACCGAAAAAAGCGGCGGGTACGGCGGCGGGCTTTACCGGCTTGTTTGGCTATCTTGGTGGTTCTGTCGCCGCCAGCGCCATTGTCGGTTATACCGTTGATTTCTTCGGCTGGGATGGTGGCTTTATGGTGATGATTGGCGGCAGCATTCTGGCGGTTTTACTGCTGGTTATCGTGATGATTGGCGAGAAACGTCACCATGCCGACGTGCTGGCGCGTCGCAGCTAACAGGGAGCACTGATGAAAACCACTTTCACCCGTATGACCTCAAGCCTGCTGCTGGCAGGCGCGTTAACCAGCCAGGCGCTGGCCGCCGATAAAATCGTTATCGCCCATCGTGGTGCCAGCGGTTATTTGCCGGAACATACTTTACCGGCGAAGGCGATGGCCTATGCACAGGGCGCGGATTTCCTTGAACAAGATCTGGTGATGACCAAAGACGACCAGTTGGTCGTCTTGCACGATCACTATCTCGACCGCGTAACGGATGTCGCGGAGCGCTTCCCGCAGCGCGCGCGTAAAGACGGGCGTTACTACGCCATCGACTTTACGCTCGACGAGATCCGCTCGCTGAAGTTTACCGAAGGGTTCGAACTGGAAAAGGGCAAGAAAGTGCAGGTCTATCCGGGGCGTTTCCCGATGGGTAAATCCGATTTCCGCATTCATACGTTTGAAGAGGAGATCGAGTTTGTGCAGGGGTTAAACCACTCCACTGGCAAGAACATCGGTATTTATCCGGAGATCAAAGCGCCCTGGTTCCACCATCAGGAAGGCAAAGACATTGCCGCAAAAACGCTGGAAGTGCTGAAAAAGTACGGCTACACCAGCAAGCAGGACAACGTGTACCTGCAATGTTTTGATGTCAATGAGCTCAAGCGCATTAAGAATGAGCTGGAACCGAAGATGGGGATGGATCTCAAACTGGTGCAGCTGATTGCATATACCAACTGGAATGAAACGCAGGAGCAGCAGCCGGATGGCAAATGGGTGAATTACAGTTACGACTGGATGTTCAAACCCGGCGCGATGAAGCAAATCGCGCAGTATGCCGACGGCATCGGCCCGGACTACCACATGCTGGTGGCGGACGGTTCAAAACCGGGTAACGTGAAGCTAACGGCAATGGTTAAAGAGGCGCATGCCAGCCATTTGCAGGTCCATCCGTTTACCGTACGCGCGGATCAGCTTCCGCCGTATGCCAGCGATGTGAATCAGCTCTATAAGGTGTTGTATCAGCAGGCGGGTGTCGATGGTTTGTTCACCGATTTCCCGGATAAAGCGGTACAGTTTTTACAGCACAAGTAAAACAAAAGGGCCTGTGAAGGCCCTTTTTTACATCTCGATTTCGATATCGCCTTTCGCCCGGCAGCAGCAGGGCAAAATTTCCCCTTCGTTGATAAAGGCCAGCGGTTCGGCAATCCAGTCAACCTGGCCTGCCACCAGACGACAGCGGCAGGAGCCGCAGTAGCCTTCGCGGCACTGGTACTCAACTTCCACCTGGTGCGATTCCAGCGCCACCAGCAGGGAAGGGTGCTCATCCTGGCACTGTACGTGCGTGCCGGAAAGGCTAAGCGTCACGCGGCTCATCAGAGCTGGAAGCTACTCAGATCGTCGGTGTCGACTTCAGAGTCGATCTGACCGACCAGATAAGAACTCACTTCCACTTCCTGCGGCGCTACCTGGACATTATCGGAAACCAGCCAGGTGTTGATCCACGGAATTGGGTTCGAACGGGTCTGGAACGGTAAATCGAGACCGACTGCCTGCATGCGGATGTTGGTTATGTACTCAACGTACTGGCAGAGAATGTCTTTGTTCAGGCCAATCATCGAGCCGCCCTGGAACAGGTATTCCGCCCACTCTTTTTCCTGCAATGCCGCCTGGACGAACAGGTCATAGCACTCCTGTTTGCACTCTTCGGCAATCTCGGCCATTTCCGGGTCATCAACGCCGGAACGCAGCAGATTCAGCATATGCTGGGTGCCGGTCAGGTGCAGAGCTTCGTCACGGGCAATCAGACGGATGATTTTGGCGTTGCCTTCCATCAGCTCACGCTCGGCGAAAGCGAAGGAGCAAGCGAAGCTGACGTAAAAACGAATCGCTTCCAGCGCGTTCACGCTCATCAGGCACAGGTAAAGTTTCTTCTTCAACTCGCGCAGGCTAACGGTCACCGTTTTGCCATTGACGTTGTGCGTGCCTTCCCCCAGCAGGTGCCAGTAGCTGGTCATTTCAATCAGCTCGTCGTAGAAGTGCGAGATGCCTTCCGCGCGCTTGAGGATCTGCTCGTTGGTGACGATATCGTCAAACACCACCGCCGGATCGTTAACGATGTTGCGGATGATGTGGGTGTAAGAGCGTGAGTGGATCGTTTCTGAAAACGCCCAGGTTTCAACCCAGGTTTCCAGTTCCGGAATGGAGATCAGCGGCAGCAACGCGACGTTCGGGCTACGACCCTGAATGGAATCCAGCAGCGTCTGGTATTTCAGGTTGCTGATAAAAATATGCTTTTCGTGTTCCGGTAGCGCCTGGAAATCGATACGGTCGCGGGAAACATCAACTTCTTCCGGACGCCAGAAGAAGGAGAGTTGTTTCTCAATCAGCTTTTCGAAAATGTCATATTTTTGCTGATCGTAGCGCGCCACGTTAACCGGCTGGCCGAAGAACATCGGCTCCAGCAACTGATCGTTTTTCGTCTGTGAAAAAGTGGTGTATGCCATGGAATGTGAGTCCTGTCTTGCGAAAAAAAAGGGCGGGTTTCCCCGCCCCTTAGTTAGATCTTACATGCGCCGCTTTCGCAGCCATCGTCCTGGATGGAAGGTGCCAGGTCATCCTGCGCATCTTCCGCGCCATCGCGGGTGTTTTGATAGTACAGCGTTTTCACACCAAATTTGTAGGCGGTCAGCAAGTCTTTCAACAATTGTTGCATCGGCACTTTGCCCGACGGGAAGCGTGACGGGTCATAGTTGGTGTTTGCCGAAATCGACTGATCGATAAATTTCTGCATGATGCCGACCAGTTGCAGGTAGCCGTCGTTATTCGGCATTTCCCACAGCAGCTCGTAGGCAGTACTCAGTTTTTCGTAATCCGGCACCACCTGACGCAGGATGCCATCTTTCGACGCTTTGATGCTCACATGGCCGCGCGGCGGTTCAATACCGTTGGTGGCGTTGGAGATCTGCGATGAGGTTTCAGACGGCATCAGCGCGGAGAGCGTGGAGTTACGCAGACCGTGCGTTTTGATCGATTCACGCAACGCTTCCCAGTCGTAATGCAGCGGCTCGTTGGTAATAGCGTCGAGATCTTTCTTGTAGGTATCGATCGGCAAAATACCCTGCGAGTAGGTGGTTTCGTTGAACCACGGGCACGCGCCTTGCTCTTTCGCCAGCTCGTTAGAGGCTTTCAGCAACCAGTACTGAATCGCTTCGAAAGTCTGATGCGTCAGGTTGTTCGCGCTGCCGTCCGAGTAACGTTTGCCGTTCTTCGCCAGCCAGTAAGCAAAGTTGATGACGCCAATACCCAGCGTACGGCGGCCCATCGCGCCACGTTTAGCGGCCAGAATTGGGTAATCCTGGTAGTCCAGCAGGGCATCAAGCGCACGCACCGCAAGCGTTGCCAGCTCTTCCAGCTCGTCGAGGTTTTTAATCGCCCCGAGGTTAAATGCAGAGAGCGTACAGAGCGCGATTTCACCGTTTTCGTCGTTCACATCATCCAGCGGCTTGGTCGGCAGGGCGATTTCCAGGCACAGGTTGGACTGACGTACCGGCGCAACCAGCGGGTCAAACGGGCTGTGGGTGTTGCAGTGATCGACGTTCTGAATGTAGATACGGCCAGTGGACGCACGTTCCTGCATCATCAAAGAGAACAGCTCCACCGCTTTGATGCGCTGTTTGCGGATGCTGTCGTCTTTTTCATATTGGGTGTACAGGCGTTCGAACTCGTCCTGATCGGCGAAGAACGCATCGTACAGACCCGGCACGTCGGACGGGCTGAACAGGGTGATCTCTTCACCTTTCAGCAGACGGGTGTACATCAGTTTGTTGATCTGTACGCCGTAGTCCATGTGACGCACGCGGTTGCCTTCCACGCCACGGTTGTTTTTCAGTACCAGCAGGCTTTCGACTTCCAGGTGCCACATCGGGTAGAACAGGGTTGCCGCACCGCCGCGTACACCGCCCTGCGAGCAGGATTTCACTGCCGTCTGGAAGTGTTTGTAGAACGGGATACAACCGGTGTGAAACGCTTCGCCACCGCGGATCGGGCTACCCAGCGCACGAATGCGACCGGCGTTGATACCGATACCGGCGCGCTGGGAAACGTATTTCACAATCGCGCTGGAAGTGGCGTTGATGGAGTCCAGGCTGTCGCCGCACTCGATCAGTACACAGGAGCTGAACTGACGGGTCGGCGTACGCACGCCGGACATGATCGGCGTCGGCAGCGAAATTTTGAACGTGGATACGGCGTCGTAGAAGCGCTTCACGTAGTCCAGACGGGTTTCACGCGGATAGTTGGAGAACAGGCACGCGGCAACCAGGATGTAGAGGAACTGCGCGCTCTCGTAGATCTCGCCGGTCACGCGGTTCTGTACCAGGTATTTGCCTTCCAGCTGCTTCACCGCCGCGTAAGAGAAGTTCATATCGCGCCAGTGGTCGATAAAACCGTCCATCTGCTTGAACTCTTCTTCCGTGTAGTCTTCCAGCAGATGATGATCGTATTTGCCAAGCTCAATCATTTTCTTCACGTGGTCAAACAGCGCAGGCGGCTCGAACTGGCCGTAGGCTTTTTTACGCAGGTGGAAAATGGCCAGGCGTGCGGCCAGGTACTGGTAGTCCGGCGCGTCGCGGGAAATCAGATCCGCAGCGGCCTTAATGATGGTCTCGTGGATATCGGACGTTTTGATACCGTCGTAGAACTGAATGTGTGAGCGCAGTTCAACCTGAGAGATGGATACGTTACTTAGCCCCTCTGCCGCCCAATCCAGTACTCGATGAATTTTGTCGAGATTGATGCGCTCAGTGCCACCATCACGCTTTGTCACCAGCAGACTCTGATTCATGTGATTACCTGTCCGTGAAATAGAAAATATCCCCCCTTTTATCCACAATTCGTTGCTGTGATTAACTCTGTGGATAAATACTACATATAGGGGGTTTGCGATAAGAGAAACGCTATATGGTGAGTATTCTAGTAAGGATTCTTTTCAGTACAAGAGTTGATTTTGAGGTTAAATTGAGGTTGCGAAAGGGTGGTAATCGCTAAGTCCTCGTATCGTAAGGCCTGGCGGCGATGTCAATATTTCGCAAAAAAAAATGAATTTTTGATCGAGTGCTGATTTCTTCATCGGGAAAGGCAATTGCGCAACTTGATGCTGCGCAATCTTCTATCACTTTATCTGATGACCTTAGTCATTTTTTGCTGTTGTATGTAACATATAGTTCACATCAACGCCCGGCCCTAACGTAAACTGGTTTAACAACGGGTTGTAATGTAACCCGGTAATGTGACGCTCCTGTAACACGGTGCCGTCAACCCAGTTTAAGAGTTCCGCTGGCTTAATAAATTTCTTCACGTCGTGCGTGCCTTTCGGCACCATGCGCAGCACATATTCCGCGCCGACTACCGCCATCAACCAGGCTTTGCCGTTGCGGTTAATGGTAGAGAAGAAGACATGACCGCCGGGTTTGACCAGTTGCGCACAGGCCTTCACCACAGATTGCGGATCCGGAACATGCTCCAGCATTTCCATGCAGGTGACGACATCGTACTGCTGCGCGTGTTTTGCCGCATGTTCTTCTACGGTTTCCTGCACATAATTGACCTGAACGCCTGATTCCAGCGCGTGCAAGCGCGCCACCTGCAGCGGTTCAAAGCCCATATCCAGCCCGGTGACATCCGCGCCTTCTTGCGCCATGCTTTCTGCCAGAATCCCGCCGCCGCAGCCGACATCGAGCACTTTCTTACCGAACAGGCCGGCAGCGTGTTCGCCAATATAACCCAGACGCAGCGGGTTGATGCGGTGCAGGGGTTTAAACTCACCTTCTTTATCCCACCAGCGCGAGGCGACAGCCTCAAATTTGGCGATTTCAGCATGATCAACGTTTTGAGCGACCGGCGTTTTTTCGGCATTCATGGGCGCAATAACTCCTCTATCAATAAGACCCGTGAGTATATCAGGCCAACGGGATGAATAAACCTTTGCACGGGTGTTATAGGTTTACCTGTATCAAAGCGGTTGTGTTATAATTTGCGACCTTTGAATCCGGGATACAGTAGAGGGATAGCGGTTAGATGAGCGACCTTGCGAGAGAAATTACACCGGTTAACATCGAGGAAGAGCTGAAGAGCTCCTATCTGGACTATGCGATGTCGGTCATTGTTGGCCGTGCGCTTCCGGATGTCCGAGATGGCCTGAAACCGGTTCACCGTCGCGTACTTTACGCCATGAACGTATTGGGCAATGACTGGAATAAAGCCTACAAAAAATCTGCCCGTGTCGTTGGTGACGTAATCGGTAAGTACCATCCCCATGGTGATTCCGCAGTGTACGACACCATTGTCCGTATGGCGCAGCCGTTCTCGCTGCGTTACATGCTGGTCGATGGTCAGGGGAACTTCGGTTCCATCGATGGCGACTCCGCGGCGGCGATGCGTTATACGGAAATCCGCCTGGCGAAGATTGCCCATGAATTGATGGCCGATCTGGAAAAAGAGACGGTTGATTACGTCGATAACTACGACGGCACCGAAAAAATTCCTGATGTGATGCCCACCAAGATCCCGAACCTGCTGGTGAACGGTTCTTCGGGGATCGCCGTCGGTATGGCAACCAACATTCCGCCACATAACCTGACGGAAGTGATCAACGGTTGCCTGGCTTACATTGATAACGAAGACATCAGCATTGAAGAGCTGATGGTGCATATTCCGGGGCCGGATTTCCCGACGGCGGCGATCATCAACGGTCGTCGTGGCATCGAAGAAGCCTATCGCACCGGTCGCGGCAAGATTTACATTCGCGCGCGCGCGGAAGTGGAAACCGACGCGAAGAACGGCCGCGAAACGATCATCGTGCACGAAATTCCGTATCAGGTGAACAAAGCGCGCCTGATCGAGAAGATTGCCGAGCTGGTGAAAGATAAACGCGTTGAAGGCATCAGCGCGCTGCGCGACGAGTCCGATAAAGACGGTATGCGCATCGTTATCGAAATCAAACGCGACGCCGTGGGTGAAGTGGTTCTGAATAACCTCTACTCCCAGACGCAATTGCAGGTTTCTTTCGGTATCAACATGGTTGCTCTGCACCATGGTCAGCCGAAGATCATGGCGCTGAAAGAAATTCTGGCAGCGTTTGTGCGCCACCGCCGTGAAGTGGTAACGCGTCGTACGATTTTCGAACTGCGTAAAGCCCGTGACCGCGCGCATATCCTCGAAGCGCTGGCCGTAGCGCTGGCGAACATCGATCCGATCATTGAACTGATCCGCCGCGCGCCGACACCGGCTGAAGCAAAAGCGGGCCTGATCGCGCAACCGTGGGATCTGGGCAATGTCTCTTCCATGCTGGAACGTGCGGGCGATGACGCGGCGCGTCCGGAATGGCTGGAGCCGGAGTTCGGTATTCGCGATGGTAAATACTATCTGACCGAACAGCAGGCACAGGCGATTCTGGATCTGCGTTTGCAGAAACTGACCGGCCTTGAGCATGAAAAACTGCTCGAGGAGTACAAAGAGCTGCTGGAGCAGATTGCTGAGCTGCTGCACATCCTTGGCAGTGCTGAACGCCTGATGGAAGTGATCCGCGAAGAGCTTGAGCTGGTTCGCGAACAGTTTGGCGACGAACGTCGTACCGAAATTACCGCTAACACTGCCGATATCAACATCGAAGACCTGATCAATCAGGAAGATGTGGTGGTTACGTTGTCGCACCAGGGCTATGTGAAGTATCAGCCGCTGACCGACTACGAAGCCCAGCGCCGTGGTGGTAAAGGCAAATCGGCTGCGCGTATTAAAGAAGAAGACTTTATTGACCGCCTGCTGGTGGCCAACACCCATGACACCATCCTCTGCTTCTCCAGCCGTGGACGTTTGTACTGGATGAAGGTTTATCAGTTGCCGGAAGCGAGCCGTGGCGCACGTGGTCGCCCGATCGTCAACCTGCTGCCGCTGGAGCCGAACGAGCGTATCACCGCCATTCTGCCGGTGCGTGAATACGAAGAGGGCGTCAACGTCTTTATGGCGACCGCCAGCGGTACCGTGAAGAAAACCGCGCTTACCGAATTCAGCCGTCCGCGTTCTGCCGGTATCATTGCCGTCAACCTGAACGAAGGCGATGAGCTGATTGGCGTCGATCTGACTTCAGGCAGCGACGAAGTGATGCTCTTCTCTGCGGCGGGCAAAGTGGTGCGCTTTAAAGAAGGTGCTGTGCGTGCAATGGGGCGTACTGCGACGGGTGTTCGCGGTATCAAGCTTGCGGAAAAAGACAGCGTTGTCTCGCTGATCGTGCCGCGTGGCGAAGGCGCAATCCTGACGGTAACGCAGAACGGTTACGGTAAACGTACGGCGGAAACCGAGTACCCGACCAAATCCCGCGGTACCCAGGGCGTAATCTCCATCAAAGTCACCGAGCGTAACGGCGCAGTGGTCGGCGCGGTGCAGGTTGATGATTGCGACCAGATCATGATGATCACTGATGCCGGTACGCTGGTGCGTACACGCGTCTCGGAAATCAGCGTGGTAGGGCGTAATACCCAGGGCGTGATTCTGATCCGCACCGCGGAAGATGAAAACGTAGTGGGTCTGCAGCGTGTTGCTGAGCCGGTAGATGATGAAGAGTTAGACTCCATCGACGGTAGCGTGGCGGAAGGCGATGATGATATCGCGCCGGAAGTTGATACCGATACCGACGACGACGCGGCGGAGGACGACGCCGAGTAATGCGTTATGAGGGCCGGTTTCCGGCCCTTTTTCATTGCCGTTGCGGCCTTTGCGATTTATCGCTACCTTAATCACACTCTTTTTTAACTTCCTTGTGGCGGAGTTTCCCCAGGTTGAAATACCTCGTCTCTTTTCGCAGTACCCTGAAAGTCTCCCGCTATCTGTTCAGGGCGCTGGCGCTATTGCTTTGGCTGTTGATTGCCTTTTTTTCTGTCTTTTATATCGTTAACGCCTTGCATGACAAAGAGTCGGAAATTCGCCAGGAATTTAACCTCAGCTCCGATCAGGCGCAGCGTTACATCCAGCGCACATCTGACGTGATGAAAGAGCTGAAGTACATCGCTGAAAACCGCCTGACGGCGGAAAACGGTATTCTGACCTCGCGCAACCGCGACGACAAAACCGAAGTCCCGACATTTTTACCGCTGTTCCCGGATTCTGACTGCTCCGCCATGGGCAGCTCCTGGCGCGGCTCGCTGGAGTCGCTGGCGTGGTTTATGCGCTACTGGCGCGACAATTTCTCCGCCGCTTACGATCTCAACCGCGTGTTTTTGATCGGCAGCGACAATCTTTGCATGGCTGACTTCGGCCTGCGCGATCTCCCCGTTGAACGCGACGATACGCTGAAAAGCCTGCATGAGCGTATCGTTAAATACCGTAACGCTCCGCAGGATGAGCGCAGTAACAACGTCTACTGGATGAGCCAGGGGCCACGTCCGGGGATCGGTTATTTCTATGCGCTGACGCCGGTTTACCTCGGCAACCGCCTGCAAGCGCTGCTGGGTACGGAACAGTCCATTCGCATGGAAAACTTCTTCACGCCGGGTAGCTTGCCAATGGGCGTGACCATCCTGGATGACAATGGACATGCGCTAATTTCCCTTACCGGCCAGGATAGCGGCATTGTTGTCGATCCGCGCTGGATGCAGGAACGTTCGTGGTTTGGTTATACCTCGGGTTTCCGCGAACTGATCCTGAAAAAGAGCCTGCCACCGTCATCGCTGAGCGTGGTTTACTCCGTACCGGTTGATATGGTGCTGGAGCGCATTCGCATGCTGATCCTTAACGCGGTGTTGCTGAATGTGCTGGTCGGTGTGGCGCTCTTTACGCTTGCGCGCATGTATGAGCGGCGGATTTTTATTCCGGCGGAAAATGATGCCCAGCGGCTGGAAGAGCATGAGCAGTTCAACCGTAAAATTGTCGCCTCCGCGCCGGTGGGGATCTGCATTTTGCGCACTCAGGACGGCACGAACATCCTCAGTAACGAGCTGGCACACAACTATTTGAACATGCTGACGCATGAAGACAGGCAGCGGCTTACGCAAATTATCTGTGGTCAGCAGGTCAATTTCGTTGATGTGCTGACCAGCAATAATACCAATCTGCAAATTAGCTTTGTTCATTCACGTTATCGCAATGAAAACGTGGCGATTTGCGTGCTGGTGGATGTTTCTGCCCGCGTGAAGATGGAAGAGTCGTTGCAGGAGATGGCGCAAGCGGCGGAGCAGGCGAGCCAGTCGAAATCGATGTTCCTTGCGACAGTCAGCCATGAGTTGCGCACACCGCTGTACGGTATTATCGGTAACCTCGATCTGCTGCAAACGAAAGAGCTGCCGAAAGGGGTCGACAGGTTAGTCACCGCGATGAACAACTCGTCGAGTCTGTTGCTGAAAATTATCAGCGATATTCTCGATTTCTCGAAAATTGAATCGGAACAGCTGAAAATCGAGCCGCGTGAGTTTTCTCCGCGCGAAGTGATGAGCCATATCACCGCCAACTATTTACCGCTGGTGGTACGTAAACAACTGGGGTTGTACTGCTTTATTGAACCGGATGTGCCGATGGCGCTGAATGGCGATCCGATGCGTTTACAGCAGGTGATTTCCAACCTGCTCAGCAACGCAATTAAGTTCACTGATATGGGTTGTATCGTGTTGCATGTGCATCGCGACGCGGATTATCTCAGCATTCGCGTACGTGATACCGGCGTGGGAATTCCGGGTAAAGAGGTGGTGCGTTTGTTCGATCCCTTCTTCCAGGTGGGAACCGGCGTACAGCGTAATTTCCAGGGAACCGGGCTGGGGCTGGCGATTTGTGAAAAATTAATCAGCATGATGGATGGCGATATTTCCGTTGATACCGAGCCGGGCATGGGTAGCCAGTTCACAATTCGTATTCCGCTTTACAGCGCAGTGGCGCCGGTTCGCGCCGATGTCGATGGCCTGGCGGATACGTGCTGCTGGCTGGCGGTGCGTAATGCCTGGCTGTCGGGTTATCTGCAGACATTACTGCAATGGAACGGTATTCAGGTGAAGCAGTACGACGGACGCGCGCTGGGCAACCAGGATACATTGATCACCGATGATGAACTCTCCGCGTCGTGGACCGGGCGCGCGGCCATTATTTTCTGCCGTCGCCACATCGGTATTCCCGTTGAGCGTGCGCCGGGTGAATGGCTGCACAGCGTCGCGTCGCCCCACGATCTGCTTGCGCTGCTGGGGCGCATTTACCGCGTTCAGGTTATCGAGCCGCAGGCGAGCAACGCGCTTCCGGCCGAGACCCGCGAAGCGGCGCGTAACGATGACATGATGATTCTGGTGGTGGACGATCATCCGATTAACCGCCGCCTGCTGGCCGATCAGCTGGGATCGCTGGGATATCAGTGTAAAACGGCCAATGATGGCGTGGATGCGCTGAATGTTCTGAGTAAAAACCCTATCGATATTGTGCTCAGTGACGTCAACATGCCGAATATGGACGGTTACCGCCTGACACAACGTATTCGCCAGTTAGGGCTAACGCTGCCGGTGATTGGTGTGACGGCTAACGCGCTGGCGGAAGAGAAACAACGCTGTCTGGAATCGGGTATGGACAGCTGCCTGTCGAAGCCGGTAACGCTGGATATTCTCAAGCAAACGCTGGCGGCATATGCCGCGCGGGTACGAAACAGCCGGGTATAAAAAAGAACCCCGGCGGGTGCCGGGGTTGCGGGATTACTCTTTTTCTGTCTGCGTCAGGGTGACGGAGGAGAGATAGTTCAGCAGCGCGATATCGTTATCGACACCCAGTTTCATCATTGCTGATTTCTTCTGGCTACTGATGGTTTTGATACTGCGGTTCAGCTTCTTGGCGATCTCCGTTACCAGGAAACCTTCGGCAAACAGGCGCAGTACTTCGCTCTCTTTCGGTGACAGACGCTTGTCGCCATAACCGCCAGCGCTGATTTTTTCCAGCAGACGGGAGACGCTTTCCGGTGTGAATTTCTTCCCTTTTTGCAGTGCTGCCAGCGCTTTTGGCAGGTCTGTCGGCGCGCCTTGTTTTAGCACGATACCTTCAATATCCAGATCCAGCACTGCGCTCAGGATTGCCGGGTTATTGTTCATGGTAAGCACAATAATCGACAGCGTCGGGAAGTGACGTTTAATGTATTTGATAAGCGTGATGCCATCGCCGTATTTATCGCCCGGCATTGACAGATCGGTTATCAATACGTTTGCCTCAAGTTTCGGCAGGTTGTTAATCAGCGCTGTAGAGTCTTCAAATTCACCGACAACGTTTACCCATTCGATTTGTTCGAGTGACTTGCGAATACCGAACAGTACAATCGGATGGTCATCGGCAATAATTACGTTCATATTGTTCATGTATTAGGCTACCTTGCTACAGCAAGCTCTTGACGTAAGCGTCAATGTCGCTGATGTAATTTTCTATGCCTGGAACATCGCTCTCGCGAATTAATTGCTCCAGCGTTTCACACAACTGCTTACCAGGTACCAGATTAAGCATGGCAAACACGCCTTTCAGGCGGTGTGCCGTCTGCGCCAGCGCCGCGAAATCGCGCAGCGCCGACTCAGTATACAACCTCTTAACATCATCGGGTACTGTGTCAACAAACAGCGCGTAATAGCCGCTGGCGTGGAGCTCGGCGTTTTCGTCACCCCCCAAAGGCGACTCCGGTACATCCTCCTGCGCCAGTTGCTCTTCAATGAGTTGCAATATTGCTCCCTGCATTGCATTGCTCATATTAAAGTTCACGCGCAATTGGCCTGGACCAATTTTCCGCACGCCTGCCTCATCATCGCTTAAAAGCAAGCCTGAGGCAGTAAGATTAGACGGATTATCTGTCAAAAAGAGATCATATTCTTGACTTGATAACCGCTCATCCGGGGAAATACAACTCGCTCCCCAGTTTTCCAACTGGCGAACCACAATATTACGGATTTCGTTAGAGGTAATATCAATCATCGCCACCACGTCATCGAGTAATTTTTCTTCGCTCTCTGCCTGTTGTGGACGTGCCGCCATTTTCACATGCAGTGAATAACGGGTGCCCAGATCCTCACGCGCTTTAATATTCAGATGCCCGCCAAGCTTACGTGCCAGCTGATCGCACAGCCAGAAGGTGAGGGCGTTCGCTTTCCCGTACTGGTCACCCTGCGTATCGTTTAGGAAAGGGAAATGCAGGTTATCGATTTCACTGGCGTTCACACCCACGCCGGTATCGAGAATCCGGAAGGTCAGGCGGTCTTCTGCCGATTCGTCCACATTCACTTCAAGCGTGATTTTGCCCATCTGCGTAGTTGTGACTGCGTACTGGATCAGTAGCAACAGAATCCGACGTAGTGCATCGCGGTCGCCGTGACGCTCTTCATTGGCCGGAAGCGGGTTATTAATTAAGAGTTGCAGACCCTTACGTTTGATAACCGGCAGGACTTCCGGCACTACTTCGTCAATCAAATCCTGAATCGAGAACAGTGTAGACGAACCTTTCCAGCTGTCGCTTTCCAGCATATGCGCCAGCTGGATTTCATCGACCAACTGAACCAGCCTGTCGGCGTGATCCGCGACAAGGTTGCCTTCCTGGCTTTGCAACGCTGCGGCTTCGCTGGCCAGCGATTTAACCGGCTGTTTCAGCGACTCGGCTAGGTTACTCATAAAGCTTGCGCGGCCTTGCTGGTTTTTCTCATAAAGCCGTTGCGCCTGCTTGAGCTTTTTATTAACCAGCACTTCTCTGTCCTGGTCGCGAATAATAAAGATCTGCGTACGTGAGGCGACCTGGCTGCGGAACTGACGAATTTCGTACAGCTCGTTATTGATGGTGGCCTGAATCACGCCCTGATGTTGATCGGCCATGGCCGTAATATTCTGCAGATTCAGGTGAGGTAATAAGTGATCGGCGATTTTATTGCTCAGAACGGTGCGGTTCGCTTCCTGATCATGCACCAGCAGTCCCAGTGGCAGCAGCGACACGATCTCTTCATTAAAGGCGCGCAGCACGCGCAGTTCGTTACTCGCACCAGGCGTTGCCAGACCATCGGTTTTACGCCCTGGCATCTGGCGAAAAGTGGTGTAACCGAACAGTGCCAGCGCCAGCAGACCGATATTCAGCAGTAATGGCAGCAGAATATTTTGCAGCGTATCCAGCAGCAGTGTTCCGAATGGCACCTGCCAGACCAGACGCAGCCCGGTACCGTTCAATGCCGAGGAGATCTCAATGCGCGAACTATTAAAATTGACGGCAACGCTGTCGGTCGTTTCCTTATCCTGCCCGCGCGTGTTGGCTTGCGTGGTATCCGGATCGAGACGGAAGCTATCCAGCGTCATACCGGGTGGGATCAGATCATTAATCGGCAAATCGAATGCGACCACCGTGGCCAGGTGACCCGGCTGGTTGAAGGTCGTACGCAACGTGAAATAATGGCCGTTTTGCCAGGCCAGATGGCGCAGAGATGAAAAGCTTTCACGTTCATCGAGGGCATTAGCCTGCTGCAGCATTTCCGCACGGCGGGAATCGACAATATTACTGATCGTGTTGTCTTTGAAACCGGACGAAAGATCCTTTAGCGGCAACGTCGACACCAGGATCATGCTGTTATCCTGGCCGTTGAGGTAATACATCGACCAGGGCACGGTTTCCGCGCCCCAGAGCGTATCGAGGTAAGTGGAGATCCGCTGCGTCATCTCCAGCGTCGAACTGTCATGGGAACCAAAAATCAACGCTTCTGTTTTACGCCGTGGTTTTTCCAGGTAGTAAACATCTTGTTTTAAGCGCGTTTCTTGCAGACCTTCACCAGACGTAGCGGCAGGAGCCGCTGCAATATTGTCGTAGATTTGCCAGGTTGCGTAGCGCCAGGTGTCGATACGCTTATGAATAGCGTGGGTGATATCGACAATCTGATAGCTTTTATCTTTTAACCAGGCGTTGACCGCACTTTGGATCATCACCCCCATTGTCACCAACAGGACGATAATCAACAAAAGAAAGTAACGGGTGATGTTGCCCGGTATCAGGGAAAATTTGCCAGGGATCATTGTGTCCGATCGACTCATTCTTGTGTGGAACCCGTTATGACAACACTGCTGTTAACACTCAGCGCTCGCTGAGACAATGTTGCTGCCATGCCGTAATAGCCGCCTGAAACATGCGCGAACGTATAGATGTTGTGTTGCAGAGCAGTGTACAGCAGGCAGTATATCGGTTAATGAATGAATTTCCAGACTCTCTTTCCCGTTTCAATCTCGAAAACATGGGGATAGACATATCGACCAAATGCAGCGGCAAATATGTACAGCCTGGAAAAACTGTACATATATTTACCGGTTGGTTGCAAAAAGAACGCGATAAATAACAAGCGATTAATTTGGTGAATGTGTCAATGAGAAATATCTGGCATAGTAATTGATTAATTAATAGTCGTTACAAATCGTTATTATATCTAAATAATTATTCAACTTACGTAAATAAAAGTAAAAAAAAACCGAATGCGAAGCATCCGGTTATAAGAGGGGTAAACAGACATTCAGATTCGAATGACGGTAATAAATAAAGTTAATGATGATAGCGTTAGATATTTTAGTTGCGATTGAAGATTATGGTTTTGCATTCAGTGCTATGATTTTTATTTGTCTTATTATATTGTTTTTAAATGATTTTTTATTGTTTTTTGATTATTTGTGCGTATTTGTTTAGCTATTTGTGCGAAAAAAAGTTCCCTCAAATTTACAAAATGAAACATCTATCATTATGTATGAAACATCTTCAAAGTTTTCGTATCATATTCTCGTTGGATTATTTTTCTATTTTAAGCACAATGATTTTGCCAGCTGATTAGAGGGTTAATCGGCAAGCAGTGGCAATAAAAATGCATATAACAGAGGGTTAATAAAATGAAAGTTAAAGTTCTGTCCCTCCTGGTACCGGCTCTGCTGGTAGCAGGCGCAGCAAATGCGGCTGAAGTTTACAACAAAGATGGCAACAAATTAGATCTGTACGGCAAAGTAGACGGTCTGCACTATTTCTCTGACGACAACGGTTCCGACGGCGATAAGAGCTATGTCCGTTTCGGCTTCAAAGGCGAAACGCAGGTTAACGATCAGGTAACCGGCTACGGTCAGTGGGAATACAACATTCAGGCGAACAGCGAAGAAGGTGCAAGCGACCAGGCATGGACTCGTCTGGCTTTCGCCGGTATCCGCGTTGCTGATGCAGGTTCTTTCGACTACGGTCGTAACTACGGCGTTATCTACGACGTCACTTCCTGGACCGACGTTCTGCCGGAGTTCGGCGGCGATACCTACGGTGCAGATAACTTCATGCAGTCCCGTGCTAACGGCGTTGCAACTTACCGTAACACTGACTTCTTCGGTCTGGTTGATGGTCTGAACTTTGCTCTGCAATACCAGGGTAAAAACGGTAGCGTAAGCGGTGAGAACACCAACGGCCGCAGCCTGCTGAACCAGAATGGTGACGGCTATGGCGCATCTCTGACTTACGATCTGGGCGCGGGTTTCAGCGTGGGCGGCGCGATGTCCTCTTCCAAACGTACTGCTGATCAGAACGCGTCAAACGCAAATCTCTACGGCGAAGGCGATCACGCTGAAGTGTACAGCGGCGGCCTGAAATACGACGCCAACAATATTTACCTGGCAGCACAGTACTCTCAGACCTATAACGCAACCCGTTTTGGTACTTCCAATGGTTCTTCCCCATCAGATGTATACGGTTTTGCCAACAAAGCGCAGAACTTCGAAGTGGTTGCCCAGTACCAGTTCGACTTCGGTCTGCGCCCGTCTATCGCTTACCTGCAATCTAAAGGTAAGGATGTCAGCAACAATACCGGCACTGTTAACTTCGGTGACCAGGATATCCTGAAATACATTGATGTTGGCGCGACCTACTACTTCAACAAAAACATGTCCACCTATGTTGATTACAAAATCAACCTGCTGGACGACAACGACTTCACCAAAGCCGCTGGCATTGCCACCGACAACGTTGTTGCTCTGGGCCTGGTTTACCAGTTCTAAGTTAACAACCGTGATTATTAAGGGGCCGAAAGGCCCCTTTTTTATGTTCCGCGTCGGCCAAAGCTTGCGTTTTAGTGTAGGCTTGCCGCGAGTTAACAAATAACGAGAGACAGAGATGATTTTTCTTCGTGCCGGGGTAGTCGCGGCGTTGTTGTTACTGACCGGTTGCGACGCCGGTAGCAAGGCACAGCCCACCGTGCTGGAAGGCAAAACCATGGGCACTTTCTGGCGCGTTAGTGTAGTCGATATCAGCCCGCAACAGGCGCAAACCCTGCAGCAGAAAATTCAAACGCAGCTGGATGCTGACGATCATCTGATGTCGACCTGGAAGGACGACTCCGCGCTAATGCGCTTTAACCACTCGACCAGCACCGCGCCGTGGCCGGTCAGCGCTGCGATGGCGGATATTGTCACCACCTCGCTGCGTGTCGGCGAAAAAACCGCAGGCGCGATGGATATCACTGTCGGACCGCTGGTTAATTTATGGGGTTTTGGCCCGGATAAACAGCCGGTAAAAACGCCGAGTCAGACACAAATTGATGCGGCGAAAGCGCGTACCGGTTTAGCGCATTTAACCGTGATCAACCGCGCCGGGGAGCAATTCCTGCAAAAAGATCTGCCGGAACTGTTTGTTGACCTTTCGACGGTAGGCGAGGGGTACGCGGCGGATCACCTGGCAAAGTTAATGGAGCAGGAAGGGATCGCGCGTTATCTGGTTTCTGTCGGCGGCGCGTTAGCCAGCCGGGGCATGAACGCGCAAGACCAGCCGTGGCGCGTGGCGATACAGAAACCGACCGATCGTGAGAACGTTGCCCAGGCGGTTGTCGATATCAACGGCCATGGTATTAGCACCTCTGGCAGCTACCGTAACTATTACGAGCTGGACGGCAAACGCATTTCACACATCATCGATCCACGTAGCGGGCGGCCAATCCAGCATGCGCTGGTGTCGGTCACGGTTATCGCGCCCACGGCGCTGGAAGCGGATGCCTGGGACACCGGTTTAATGGTGCTTGGCACCGAGCAGGCAAAAGAGGTAGTGAAGCGGGAAGGGCTGGCGGTATTTATGATTATCAAAGACGGCGACGGTTTCCGTACCTGGATGTCGCCGCAGTTTTCCGCGTTCCTGCTAAGTGAAAAAAATTAAACCGCAAGATTGCGGGTGTCTGGATCCGCGCATACGGGCACAGTGAGGCTAAGCTTACATGAGGAGCCTGACATGAACGACACCACATTATTAGATGAACAGCGCTGGCAAGCGGTGCTGGCCCGTAACGCGCAGGCCGATGGTCAGTTTGTCTTTGCCGTGCTGACCACCGGCATTTTTTGCCGTCCCTCCTGCACGGCACGCCATGCTCTGCGCCAGAATGTGCGTTTTTATCCTGATGTGCAGAGCGCCCTGGTCGCTGGTTTTCGCCCCTGTAAGCGCTGCCAGCCGGATAAAACCCACCCGCAGCAACAGCGGCTGGATAAAGTGGCTAAAGCCTGCCGTTTACTGGAACAGGATACGCCCATCACGCTGGAGCAACTGGCCGCCGAAGTGGCGCTTAGTCCTTATCATTTTCACCGTTTATTTAAATCCGTTACCGGGATGACGCCAAAAGCCTGGCAACTGGCTTTACGCGCTCGCCGCTTACGCAACGCCCTGATTATGAGTGAAACCGTCACCGACGCTGTGCTGGCTGCCGGCTTCCCGGATAGCAGCAGTTATTACCGCCAGGCCGATGCATCGCTGGGGATGACGGCACAGCAGTTTCGTCGCGGCGGCGATGCAACTGATGTCTGGTATACCTTCAGCGACTGCGAGCTGGGACGCTGCCTGGTGGCTGAGAGCGAACGTGGAATTTGCGCCATTTTACTGGCCGACAGTGACGAGCAGCTTCTTGCCCAGTTGCAGGCGATCTTCCCGCGCGCTCAGCGTGCGCAGGCAAATGATGCGTTCAGCGAACGTGTGGCGCACGTTATCGGTCGGCTCGACAATGCCGATGCCCCCTTTACGCTGCCGCTGGATTTGCGCGGCACCGCTTTCCAGTTACAGGTATGGCAAGCACTGCGCGAAATACCCGCTGGTGAGACGGTAAGTTACCAGGCACTGGCGCAAAAGCTGGGTAAACCGCAAGCGGTGCGGGCGGTTGCCAGCGCCTGCGGCGCAAACAAACTGGCAATTGTGATCCCTTGTCATCGCGTGGTGCGCAGCGACGGTGCGCTTTCCGGTTATCGCTGGGGGATGGCGCGCAAAGCTCAGTTGCTCCAGCGAGAACGTAACAAAGAGGAGACGTGATGCTCGATCTGTTTTCCGGAGAACAACCCTGGCAGGAGCCGCTGGCATCGGGCGCTGTTGTGTTGCGGCGCCTTGCATTAGCGCCCGCCGACCAACTGTTACGCGGTATTGCGCAGGTGGTTAGCCAGTCGCCGCTGCGCCATATGGTCACGCCTGGCGGTTATACCATGTCAGTGGCGATGACCAACTGTGGCAAACTCGGCTGGACCACCGATCATCGTGGTTACCTCTACGCGCCAGTCGATCCGCTAACTCAACAGCCGTGGCCGCCGATGCCTGCGGCTTTTTCTGCGTTGTGCCAGCAGGCGAGCGAGGCGGCGGGTTACCCGGATTTTCATCCGGATGCCTGTCTTATCAACCGTTATGTGCCGGGGGCGAAATTGTCGCTGCATCAGGATAAGGACGAACCCGACCTGCGTGCGCCGATTGTGTCGGTGTCGCTCGGTTTACCGGCCGTTTTCCAGTTTGGCGGCCTGAAACGTAGCGATCCGCTGCAACGGCTGATGCTTGAACACGGCGATGTTGTCGTATGGGGCGGCGAGTCGCGGCTCTTTTACCACGGCATTGCGCCGCTAAAAGGCGGCTATCATCCGGCTACCGGTGAGTGCCGCTATAACCTGACATTTCGCCAGGCAGGCAATGGCGAATAAAAATAAGAATTATTCTTGATGTAACCCGATAGCCGTTTAAACTGCTGGCTGATTTTGTTGACCGGGTGTTGTTATGGAACTTCTCCTTCTTGTCTGGCGTCAGTATCGCTGGCCTTTTGTCGGTGTGCTGGCGCTTACCCTCTTGAGCGCCGCGTTTGGTATCGGCCTGATTGCTTTTATTAACCAGCGGCTGATTGAAACAGTGGATATATCGCTGACCGTATTACCGGAGTTTCTCGGTCTGTTGCTGTTACTGATGGCGGTGACGCTGGGATCGCAACTGGCGCTGACTACCCTCGGTCACCATTTTGTCTTCCGTCTGCGCAGTGAATTTATCAAACGTATTCTCGACACCCCGGTCGAGCGCATTGAACAACTGGGTAGCGCCGCGCTGCTGGCCGGTCTGACCAGCGATGTGCGTAATATCACCATCGCCTTTGTGCGCCTGCCGGAACTGGTGCAGGGCATTATTCTGACCGTCGGTTCCTGTATCTACCTGGCGATGCTCTCTGGCAAGATGCTGCTGATCACTGTGCTGTGGATGGCGCTGACCATCTGGGGCGGGTTCGTGCTGGTTTCCCGTGTGTACAAACATATGGCGAGGCTGCGCGAAACAGAAGACAAGTTGTACAACGATTTCCAGACCGTGCTTGAAGGGCGCAAAGAGCTGAATCTCAACCGCGAACGTGCGGAACACATTTTCGACCAGATGTACCTGCCGGATGCGCGTGAGTATCGCCATCATATTATTCGCGCCGATACGTTCCATTTAAGCGCGGTAAACTGGTCGAATATTATGATGCTGGGCGCAATCGGCCTGGTGTTCTGGATGGCAAACAGCCTCGGCTGGGCGGATACCAATGTCGCCGCAACGTATTCCCTGACGCTGCTGTTTTTGCGCACGCCGCTGCTGTCAGCAGTGGGTGCCTTGCCCACGCTACTTAGTGCGCAGGTGGCTTTCAAAAAACTCAAACAGTTTGCGCTGGCACCCTATAAAGCCGAGTTTCCTCGCCCGCAAGCTTTCCCGAACTGGCAAACGCTGGAGCTGCGCGATGTTACCTTTAAATATCAGGACAACGACTTCGCGATTGGCCCCGTCAACATGACGCTGAATCGCGGCGAGCTGGTGTTTTTGATTGGTGGCAACGGCAGCGGCAAGTCGACGCTGGCGATGCTGTTAACCGGGCTGTATCAGCCGGTTTCCGGCGAGATCCTGCTTGATGGCAAACCGATGGCGCAGGATAAACCGGAAGATTACCGCAAATTATTTTCGGCGGTCTTTACCGACGTCTGGTTGTTTGACGACCTGCTGGGGCCGGAAGGCAAGCAGGCGGATCCGGCGCTGGTGGAAAAGTGGCTTGAGCAACTGAAAATGTTGCACAAGCTGGAGCTACACAACGGCAAGATCCTCAATCTGAAGCTGTCGAAAGGGCAGAAAAAACGCGTCGCGCTGCTGCTGGCACTGGCGGAAGAGCGCGATATTTTGCTGCTGGATGAATGGGCGGCGGATCAGGACCCGCATTTTCGCCGCGATTTCTACCAGGTACTACTTCCGTTAATGCAGCAGATGGGCAAAACCATTTTTGCCATCAGCCATGACGATCACTACTTCGAGCATGCCGATCGCCTGCTGGAGATGCGCAACGGCCAGCTCACCGAGTTGGTGGGTGAAGAGCGTGCGCACGCTTCCCGCGACGCAGTAGCACGTACCGCCTGACAGAAACGCCCCTTCTGCCGAGGGGGCGTTCGCTGGTTTTTTATCCAAACGCCTGCGCTGTTTATTATTTTTTACAAAACCTCCCGCTATGCTTAAGGCTACGTCGCTCTGGCTTCGGAGCGCTTTGCCACACTCAGGGACCGGCCAATGCCAGTTATCAAAAAAAACAGCGTCAAACTGCGCGACGAAGAGCGTGCGCGGTTGATTTGGCTGCTCACCACCCATAAACCGCTTACCGCCGCGTTGCTTGGCGAAATCACGCTGGTTGAGCAGGTCGATAGTGCCGAGCTTGAGCACGATCTCGCCGAAGTGAAAGTGCTGGTTTCGCATCTGCCGCCCCCGGATTTGGCTGACACCCTTGAAGCGCTACCGGTGGTTGAGCGCCACGCGTTATGGCGATTAATCGATGATGATAAGCGCGGTAAAGTGCTGCTGGAAGCGTCCGAAAACGTCTGGGATGACCTGATCGATGAGATGAGCGACCGTGCGCTGCTGGATGCGCTCGATACGCTGGATATCGATGAGCAAATCTGGCTGGTGCAGCATCTGCCGCGTAACCTCACCGGGCGGCTAATGGCCACATTGCCGCCGTCAGAGCGCGCCCGCATGCGGCAGGTCATGCGCTATGGCAAAAATTGCGTCGGCGCAATTATGGCGTTTGAAGTCATCACTGTCCGCTCGGAAGTCACGCTGGCGGCTGTCCAGCGCTATCTGCGCCGTCTCGGTAAAATGCCGGAGAACACCGATAAACTGTTTGTTATCGGACGTGATAACCGGCTAATGGGTGAGCTTGGGCTGCAAACTATCCTGCTTAACGCCGCCGGACGGCGGGTGAGCGAGGTTATGGATGCCGATCCGGTCACCTTCTCACCCGAAGACGAAGCGGAAAAAGTGGCGCGCACCTTCGAACGTGACAATTTACTCAGCGCGGCAGTGGTGGATGAAAACGGCATGCTGATGGGGCGTTTGACCATCGATGAAATCGTTGATGTGGTGTACGAAGAGACCGACAACGACATGCGCCAGATGGGGGGCTTAAGTACCGAGGAAGATGTTTTCGCCCCGGTAAGTAAAGCGGTGAAAACTCGCTGGGTATGGCTGGCAACCAACTTGTGTACTGCGTTTATCGCATCACGTGTCATTGATGGTTTCGAACATACCATCTCGCAACTGGTGGCGCTGGCGTCGTTGATGCCGATTGTCGCTGGCATCGGCGGCAATACGGGGAATCAAACCATAACCATGATTGTTCGCGCATTGGCTTTGCAGAACATTCAGCCGGGAAACTTTACCTTTCTTATTCTGCGTGAAATGGGCGTGGCGCTGATTAACGGCCTGGTGTGGGGCGGGATTATGGGCGGTGTCACCTGGTGGCTGTACGACGATGCGGCGCTGGGCGGCGTGATGACGCTGGCAATGGTGCTGAACCTGCTGATGGCGGCGCTAATGGGGGTATTAATCCCGATGGTGATGACCCGGCTGGGGCGCGACCCGGCGGTCGGCTCCAGCGTGATGATCACCGCCATTACCGATACCGGCGGCTTCTTTATTTTTCTTGGACTAGCGACGATTTTTTTGCTGTAAACAGGCTTTTTTCCCGCAGCGCTGCTGGCGTAATCGCCAGTGTAACCAGCCCGGCAACAACGCCGATAGCCAGATTACCGGTGCTGACGGTAGCAACAACGGTGACCAGCATCACCAGCGTTTCAACAACCGGTGCCCGCATTAGCGTCGCAGGTTGCAAACTGTTCCAGTTAAAGGTCTTAAACGCGACAATCGCCATAATCCCGGCCAATACCACCATCGGGATTTTCGCCATCACGTCGCTTAATACCGTTACCAGCAGCAACAGCACCAGCGCAGCCGCAAGGGTTGATATACGCGAGCGGCCTTTGCCCATCTCCACGTTGACAATGGTCTGACCGATCATGGCGCAGCCTGCAATTCCGCCGTAGAAACCCGCCAGAATATTCGCGATCCCAAGCCCGGTGCTTTCCCGGCTTTTATTCGATGGCGTATGGGTCAGATCATCGACCAATTTGGCAGTCAGCAGCGACTCCATCAGGCCGACAAACGCGATACTCAACGCGCACGGCCAGACAATGCTCAGCGTATGCAGATTCAATGGCACCAGCCATTGCGTCAGGCCTGGCAAACCGCCCTGCATAGAACCTTCATCCCCCACGGTGGGCAGCAACTGACCGGTAAAAACGGTGAACGCCGTGAGCAGCACAATCGCCACCAGCGGTGCAGGAATACTTTTAACCCAGCGCGGGAGCCACAGCACAATCAGAATGGTCAGGGCGAACAGCGCCAGAATAAGGGGATCTTTATGCCAGAAATGCGGTACCTGAGCGAAGAAAATCAATATCCCCAGCGCATTAACAAAGCCGGTCATCACTGCGTGTGGGATAAAGCTCATCAGCCGCGACATTCCGCTCAGACCGAAAATAATCTGGATCACACCGGCGAGTAAAACCGCCGGCAAGATGTATTCCACACCGTTTTGATGAACCATCGGACCGATAACCAATGCGACTGATCCCGCCGCCGCCGTGACCATTGCCGGGCGCCCGCCGAGCAAAGACATGCTAAAACAAAGCACTACTGATGCAATCAGGCTTACTTTCGGGTCTACACCTGCGATAACAGAAAATGAGATAACTTCCGGGATCAGCGCCAGCGCGGTGATAACGCCTGCCAGAACTTCACGGGTAAAAAGCTGTGGTGAGCGCAGGAGGTGGCTTACGCGCAGTGCAGAATGGGTTGATTTTTCAGTCATAAAGGTTCGCAGGTGAGGGTTGCCAGAAAAACAGCGACAAACAGTATCCCTGCGTTCAGCAAAGCGGGGGATGATAGCAGATTTCCAGCCAATGTGACCAGCAATAAGTGTTAAATTTAATGCAAAAAATCAACTTATTAGTAACATTAATACAATGAATATTTAATGTTTAAACATTATTTAAATCTCACTTTTTAAGTGCTACGGTAGGGATGCTAACTACTTTACCCTCAATAAATGCGAATAAAGCAGCACTAAAAGTAAGGCAATATCATCATGAAAAAAATGACTGCCAGGCTGTTTTCGATGGCTGTCGGGCTTAATGCTGTCTCAAAAGCAGCAAAAACGTCCGCATCGAAAGAGCAGGAAACAGATGTGCTTTTAATCGGTGGTGGGATCATGAGCGCCACGTTGGGAACCTGGTTGCAGGATCTCGAACCCACCTGGTCGATTACCATGGTGGAACGGCTGGATGCCCTGGCGGAAGAGAGCTCGAACGGCTGGAATAATGCCGGAACCGGGCATGCCGCCTTAATGGAACTGAATTACACCCCACGCAGCGCGGACGGCTCTGTCAGTATTAAAAAAGCGATTGAAATCAACGAAGCATTTCGCATTTCTCGCCAGTTCTGGGCGCATCAAGTGAAAACCGGTGTTTTGCGCGAACCGCGTTCATTTATCAATACCGTGCCGCATATGAGCCTCGTCTGGGGCGATGATAACGTGAACTTCCTGCGTGCGCGCTACAAAGCGTTGCAGCAGTGTTCCCTGTTCCGCGGTATGCGCTATTCCGAAGATGCCGAACAGATCAAACAGTGGGCGCCGCTGGTGATGGAAGGGCGTGATGCCGGGCAAAAAATTGCCGCCACGCGTACCGAAATCGGCACCGATGTGAACTTTGGCGAACTGACGCGTCAGATGATTGGTTCATTGCAGAAAAAAGAGAACTTCGCTTTGCAACTGGGCACGGAAGTGCGCGGCCTCAAACGCAATGCCGACAACAGCTGGAATGTGACGCTGCATAACCTGCAAAGCGGCGCGGAACAGGTCATCAAGGCGAAGTTTATTTTTATTGGTGCCGGTGGCGCAGCGCTGAAGTTGTTGCAGGCATCTGGTATTCCGGAAGCGGCAGACTATGCGGGATTCCCGGTTGGCGGGCAATTCCTGGTTGCGGAAAACCCAGCGGTGGTCAACCACCATCTGGCAAAAGTCTACGGCCAGGCGACCGTGGGTGCGCCTCCTATGTCGGTACCGCATATTGATACGCGCATTATCGATGGTAAACGCGTGCTGTTGTTTGGGCCATTCGCTACGTTTTCGACGCGTTTTCTGAAAAATGGTTCTCTGTGGGATCTGCTGCGTTCGACTAACTCGTCGAATATTCTGCCAATGCTGACCGTGGGGATGACCAACTTCAGCCTGGTGAAATATCTGGTTAACCAGGTGCTGCAAAATGAGGACGACCGCTTCGACGCGCTGCGTGAGTACTATCCGCTGGCGCAGAAAGAGGACTGGCGTTTGTGGCAGGCGGGTCAGCGTGTGCAGATCATCAAACGCGAAACGGGCAAGGGCGGTGTTTTACGTCTCGGAACCGAAGTTGTGAGCGATAAAGAAGGCACCATTGCCGCGCTGCTTGGCGCGTCACCAGGCGCCTCGACCGCAGCGCCAATCATGCTGGAGTTGATGGAAAAAGTGTTTGCTGAGCGTTTCGCTTCTGATGCCTGGCAGGCAAAACTGAAAGAGATCATTCCTTCTTTCGGCACCGAGCTGAATGGCAACATTGAAGCCGCTGACCAGGAACTGCGCTACACCAGCGAGATCCTCGGCCTGAAATGCGACGAGTCGCTGGTGGCAGATATCACGCCGCCAGTGCAAAAACCGACAACACAGCCGCACAACGACGGCGAGCAGGTTGCGGATATTGCGCTGTAATTGCTTTTGTAAAATGAAAATCCCGGCTACATTGCCGGGATTTTTTTATGCACAAGGCAGATTAATTTTGTTTGTATTTCACGTGAAGGAAGTAGTTAATCGTTTTAAGTCTGCAATTACTTTTCAGTATAATTAATATTGATCCTAAATAATTTCAACGAGAAATAAAAATTAACGGTTCAGATATTCCTGATATATGGCTTAAGTCGTGGCGTTTTCCTGTTAGAATCGCCAGTCTTTCAAGATGGTGCGATAAATATGAACAGGATTGTTCTATAGGTAAACATAATGGCCTCTAAAATAAATAAGCTGATCAGTTCAGCACTGAATAACTCCAGCGCAAATGAAGCGGCACAGGCACTTAAAATGGCTGCCAATAGCATGCAGAAAGAGGGACTGAATCCGAAAGACTTTTTGGCCTCGAAAGATGAACGGAATGCCGAGCTGGAATTACTGAGATCTGAATATGCTGATTTGCAACAAACATGTGAAAGTATGCGCCATGCCACCTCGCGCCTGGAGCGTGAGTTAGAAGCTGCCAGAAAAGGCGGAGGCAATTATGCTGATCTGCGTGAAGCCAAGGAACTTGCTATAAAATGGCACCGTATCTCGCAAGAACACGAGGCACATTTAAACGTATTGGGCCCGGCTGCGACTGCGGCGCAGGAAACCATAAAACGGCAAGGCGAAAAGCTGAGCGACTTGCGCGATTGGGTAAAGACCCTGATTTTATTAACAGGAGTAGCCTCTGTTGGTGGTTATGTTTTTGGCGGTGCTGCTGCGAATAATTCAATGAATGAGAGTATCGATGCGTTGCGCTTACAACTAGACAATAAAGATGAAAAGATAGCTGCGCTTCAAAAACAGATCCAAATCTCGGCGGCTAAACCCACGGCTAAACGTAAAACAGAGCAGCCGCAAGATAGTAACCAGAATAAGAAAGCGAATATATTTGATCAATTCGATGACAATTCCGCGGATAGCAAACTTACCGCGCAAGGCTCATATGGGCGCAAAGGAATATATAATTTAAAAGCGGATTGCGTGAATGCTCGCGGTAATATATTTAGCCCGCAATGGAAAGTGGATATCAATAATTTTTTGGTTGAAGAGTCAACGCGCATTCTACCTGATGGCTATTCGCTCTCCTTGCCGGATAAATCCATTCCAGGAGTCGGACAAAAATTCAAACTGACCTATCAGGGCGGGAGTGTTGTCAATTGCACGGTGGTTGACGCTTCGTAATAGCCTGCTTTTAGTAACAAGCCACATGTTTTACCTTCATTTTACCTTTGTTTTACCTTAGGCAAATCGCAGGCATAAAAAAACCAACCACAATGGGTTGGTTTTCTTGAGGTTTTTTGGTCGGCACGAGAGGATTTGAACCTCCGACCCCTGACACCCCATGACAGTGCGCTACCAGGCTGCGCTACGTGCCGACATGTGGCGCTAATAGTACCCTTTTCATGGCTGATTGCAAGCTAAGGGCAGGCTGAGTGATTCATAATTAATCAATCAGTTAGCGATAAAACGTTTTTCATCCGTCAGAACCTGCAGCAGCAAACTGAGTTGTGGTTTCTGATCGCGAATTTTCTCACCCTGCACATTCCAGGTCTGGTAATTCCCATTCTGATTCAGCACCAGCGTCAATTCCGGCGTGGTAATCGCCAGCACGTCGCTATCGGCAGCGGTTACCCAGTTATGACGGCGCGTGGCGGTAAACAGATCCTGACCTTGCGAATACTCGCTTGCTGGCGTGCTGACATGCAACAGTCGTTGCATCAGCGTGGCCATAATGTCTTTATGATCAGTTAATTTGCCAACGCGTTGCGCCGGCGTCCCCGGCCAATGCACAACCAACGGTACATGCAACCGGCTGCGTGACCAGTCAAAATGGTTATCTTCTTTGCTTTCCGGAACGCCGTGTCCGGCGGTAATAATCACCACCGTATCATCAAGCTTACCGGAGGCGCGCAGGGCATCCAGCACGCGGGCAATTTGATCGTCGACATTGGCCGCCGCCCGGCCATATTTACGGGCAAAGCCTGGCTGCGTCATATCAACAGACGCTGTGCCGTTTAGCGAAATCCACGAGAACCAGCGGTTATCTTCCTGTGCATAATGCCCGAGCCAGCTAATCCACTGGTCGGCGGTTTGCTCATCGCTCTGCACTTTTGCCGCGGGCAGAGAAAAATCAGACAGCAGCGCCTGGCGATAGAGCGGGCTGCTGAAACCGTCTGAAGAGAACAGCCCCAGTTGATAACCCTGCTGGTTAAAGGCGGTAATAAGCGCCGCCGGAATACGCGCCGACAGCACGCCATCCATATAACTTGGCGATATGCCATAAAACAGGCCGAAATAGCCGCCGTCAGCGCTATTGCCAGAACTCATATGTTGCGTAAACGTGACGTTTTGCTGGGCGAAACTCGCCAGCTGCGGCATCTGTTTCTCATAACGTGAATAGTTGAGACCGTCGACGGTAATCAGCAATACGTTTTGGCCGGAACCCATATCCTGGTAACGCAAATCACTTAGCGGATACTGTACCGATACCGCTTCCGGGTTGCCTTGCTCAACAAGGCGACGCTGGTAATCCTGCGCATCCAGTAGCCCATGTTTTTCCAGAAAACGACGCGCGGTCATCGGGTAGGAGAGCGGCAGATTCGCCCGCTGCATGGTAATTGGGCGATAGAAATTGGCGTCGGCCCAAATGTACATCACATGGGTGGCAACAAAGGCGACGAAGAAAAAAGCGGCCAACGGTTTGGCGAAATGGCGACGCCGGGTAAGGCTGCGCAGTTTCTGCCAGCTCCAGGTCGCAAACAACATCTCAATCAGCAGGATCACCGGTACGCTGATAAACATTAATTGCCAGTCGCGCGCGGTTTCGTTCTGGTCCGGGTTTATGACCAGTTCCCAGACGATCGGGTTGAGATGCAGGTGAAACCGGGTAAAGACTTCGCTGTCGATCAGCAACAGCGTCATGCCGGCGGTTGCCAGCAGTGCGGACAGCACGCGCATCAGCCGCTGGGACATCACAATAAATGTCAGTGGAAACAGCACCAGCAGATAGGTGGCGAACACCAAAAAACTAAAATGCCCGACCACGCTCAGATAGGAGTAAATACGCCCGGAGAGGGTGGTCGGCCAGTCGGCAACAAACAGATAACGGCTACCGAGCACGATGGACAACAGAATGTTGAACAACGCGAACCAGTGCCCCCAGCTTACCATCTGGGAGACTTTTTCACGGTAGCGCTGACGATTGGTCACCATAAACTGTCGATATTTCCCTTAATGCGCCTGGTCGTCGCCGATGGACGATTGTAACGCCTGCGCGAAAGACTTCGCGATAGCCTGACGCTGTGCGGGGGCGACGCTGGTGTTAATCAGGTTCGTCACCATATTGCCCAACACCATCAGGGATAGATCGGTCGGTGCTTTGTGTTTTTCCAGTACGTTAGCCAGCTCACTCAGAAGCTTTTCAACGTGTTCATCACTGTAGCGGGAGATTTGTGGCATAAATCGAAATCAGTCTGTTCATGAAAGGGCAACATATTACCGTAGCAACAGCTTTTTTTCTGCTTTTTTATCAGCAGTTGCACAGTCGCGTTGGTGGTGGTTGAATACCGCCGGTCTAAAAGGAGAGTTTATCATGAGTCTGGACATCAACCAGATTGCCCTGCACCAGCTTATCAAACGTGATGAGCAAACCCTCGAACTGGTGCTGCGCGATTCTTTGCTGGAACCCACCGCGCCTGTTGAAGAGATGGTCGCTGAATTACACCGGGTTTACAGTGCGAAAAATAAAGCCTATGGCCTGTTTAACGATGAGAGCGAGCTGGCACAAGCGCTGCGTCTTCAGCGCCAGGGTGAAGAAGAGTTTCTGGCCTTCAGCCGTGCGGCAACCGGGCGCTTACGTGATGAACTGGCAAAATATCCGTTCGCTGATGGCGGTATTGTGCTTTTCTGCCACTACCGCTACCTGGCGGTGGAATATCTGCTGATCGCGGTGCTGAACAACTTAAGCAGCATGCGTGTTAATGAACATCTGGATATCAGCTCTACACACTATCTGGATATTAATCATGCGGATATCGTCGCGCGTATCGATCTCACGGAGTGGGAAACCAATCCGGAGTCGACGCGCTACCTGACATTTCTTAAAGGCCGGGTAGGGCGAAAAGTCGCCGATTTCTTTATGGATTTCCTCGGGGCTAGCGAAGGGCTGAACGCCAAAGCGCAGAACCGCGGGTTGTTGCAAGCGGTGGACGATTTTACCGCCCAGGCGGAGCTGGACAAATCAGAACGCCAGACGGTGCGCCAGCAGGTTTACACCTACTGTAACGAGCAGTTGCAGGCGGGCGAAGAGATTGAACTGGCCTCGCTCTCCAAAGAACTGGCAGGCGTGAGCGAAGTCAGTTTCGAGGAGTTCACCGTAGGTCAGGGCTACGAGCTGGAAGAGAGCTTCCCGGCGGATCGCAGCACGCTGCGTCAACTGACCAAATATGCCGGTAGCGGTGGCGGCCTGACCATCAATTTTGATGCTTTACTACTCGGTGAGCGCATTTTCTGGGATCCGGCGACCGATACGCTGACCATTAAAGGTACGCCGCCGAATCTGCGCGACCAGCTGCAACGCCGCTTGTCCGGCGGGAAGTGATCCTCTGAACCTGCCCGTGCGGGCAGGTTGTCTGCTTTACGCCCCACGGCAGCCGTTAGCCCGGGTATCGATTTCACATTACTGCGCGCGAACATTGCTCAACCAGCTTAAATGCGAGCTGGCAGTGAAAGAGGATTATTCACGTATGGGCGGGCCAGCCGCTTATCGATAGCGAGCGGGCATAAAAAAACCCCGCCGGAGCGGGGTTTCTTCAACTTGTCGGCGATTAAGCGCGAACGAAGTCGATGTGGTTCAGTTTGGCTTTGTACGGGTGACGTTGTACAGCCTGAACTTTCACTTTTACTTCTTTGCCATCAACAGCGATGGTCAGAACTTCGCTGTAGAACTCAGCTTTCGCCTGCATGTTCCACAGTTTGTCGTGATCCAGTTCGATAGCGATTGGCGCTTCAGTTCCACCGTAAACGATAGCCGGGAACTTGTTAGCAATACGCAGGCGGCGGCTCGCACCCTTACCCTGCTCTTTACGTACTTCTGCGTTAATAGTAAACATTTGAATCTCTCTTAAATAATCCTGTTACAGGCGACCCAGCAACAGGCAGATGATCGGCTTTGCGGATGCAAAAGCGGGCGGTATTCTATCCCTGAATGTTCGATACATCAATCAAAAGCGCGTTTATCCCCGTAATTCATGTGCCCGCCGGAAACGGCCTTCATAATCGAACACTTTTTCCCGCACTTGCCAGTACTGGCCTTTCATGCGCGCGACGACGAAATCAGGGGGGCGTAATAACGCCTGCTGCGCCACGATATCTGCTGCGACAATCCAGCGCAGCGGCACGCCTGGCGTGCGAGTGTGTGGGCGAATAAAGAGTTGCTCAAAGGCGGTACGTTGCGCGGCGGTTTGCAGACGGAAGCGCTCACTGACATCCGCGCCATCTTCATCGTAATAGGTGATTTTCAGCCATTCGCCTTTTTCATCCGTACCCTGTTGCAACGTCATGCCACTGCAGCGCAGCACCAGCGCATCCTTCAGTTTCAGCGCCGCTTTTAGCATATCGTCCGGGTCGACCAGCACCGTATCGCAGGTGCGACAGCGCCGGGCGGCAATATCATTTTCTGCATTGCACTGCGGGCAGTTTTTAAAGCGAAAACGGAAATCGCATTGCTCGCGGTGGCCGTCAACATCTTCCAGCCAGCCCTGGCAGCGGCGACCGAAATGTTCAATCAGCGTACCGTCGGCGGTGGTTTTTCCCCAAAATGTATTGGCAAAACCGCATGCCGGGCAGAACACTTGCACCGGCACATTATCGCTTTTTCCTTTTGGCGCGCCGATTTCCGGGGCGTAGAGATCGTGCGGGTTGCCCGTGTAGTCAAGGATTAAACAGTCAGTTTTTCCCGGTGCGAGGCGCAGGCCGCGACCGACAATTTGCTGATACAGGCTGACGGATTCTGTCGGGCGCAGAATGGCTATCAAATCCACATGCGGCGCATCAAAGCCCGTTGTCAGCACCGCTACGTTGACCAGAAAGCGAAATTGTTGCTTTTTGAAGGCTTCGATTAAGGCATCACGCTGCGGACCGGGGGTTTCACCAGTAATTAGCGCTGCGTCATTGGCAGGTAACAAGCCCGTTATCTCGCGTGCATGTTCAACGGTGGCGGCAAAAATCATCGCCCCTTTGCGCGTCTGCGCAAATTCGACAATCTGGCTAACAATGTGCGGCGTAACGCGCTGCTGCTTTTTCAGTTCGCGGTTCAAATCCGCTTCGCTAAAAAGGCCATTACTTTGTGCCTGCAAACGGCTGAAATCATACTGCACGACCGGCATATCCAGCCGTTCTGGTGGTGTGAGGTAACCGTGTTTAATCATGTAGCGCAGCGGCAGTTCATAAATGCAGTCGCGAAACAGCGCTTTTTCATCACCGCGCACCATTCCATGATAGTGAAAACGGTAAATCCAGCCTTTACCGAGGCGAAAAGGTGTCGCCGTCAGGCCTAGCAAACGCAGGTGAGGGTTCACTTCGCGCAAGTGGCTGAGGATTTGCTGATATTGGCTGTCATCGTCGTCGCTGATGCGGTGGCACTCATCGACCACCAGCAGGGAAAACTCACCCTGAAACTGCGCCAGATTACGCGCGACGGACTGGACGCTGCCAAACACCACTTTGCCGTGGCTCTGTTTGCTTTTAAGACCGGCGGCGAAAATATCGGCCTCCAGCCCAAGCGCGACATACTTCGCGTGGTTTTGCGCCACCAGCTCTTTAACATGCGCCAGCACCAATACGCGCCCGCGCGCAAGCCGCGCCAGTTCGGCGATAACCAGGCTTTTTCCTGCACCGGTGGGCAGCACAATGACTGCAGGTTCGGCATGTTGACGGAAGTGGGCGAGGGTGGCGTCCACCGCTTCGCGTTGATAGGGGCGTAAAGTAAAAGTCATTATCTCGCAGAGGTTGCACATTCACGCTGCACAGTATGCCACGAATCTTTCCTTTGAGCGGTCTGTGATGCTCGTTATACTGTTCAGGTACTCATTTCTGTTTTCGGGCGCATTGCCCGCACCCAGCACCATACAGGCAAAAAAATTTCATGCGACTTGATAAGTTTATCGCTCAGCAACTCGGCGTCAGCCGCGCTATTGCCGGGCGTGAAATCCGCGGCCAGCGCGTTACGGTTAATGGTGAGATCGTCAGAGATACCGCCTTTAAACTGCAACCCGAACACGAGGTTGAATACGACGGCAATTCCCTCGTTCAGCAAAATGGCCCGCGCTACTTTATGCTGCACAAACCAGAAGGCTACGTCTGCTCGACGGACGATCCGGATCACCCGACGGTACTCTATTTCCTTGATGAGCCGGTGGCGCATAAGCTGCATGCGGCAGGGCGCCTGGATATTGATACCACCGGTCTGGTATTGATGACCGACGACGGTCAATGGTCGCACCGCATCACTTCGCCGCGCCATCACTGCGAAAAAACCTATCTGGTAACGCTTGAATCACCGGTGGCAGATGACACCGCTGAGCAGTTTGCCCGTGGCGTACAGTTGCATAATGAAAAAGATCTCACCAGGCCTGCGGTGCTGGAAGTTATCACGCCGACACAGGTACGTCTGACCATCAGCGAAGGGCGTTATCACCAGGTAAAACGGATGTTCGCCGCCGTCGGCAATCATGTCGTGGGGCTGCACCGCGAGCGCATTGGTGCGATTGAGCTTGATGAGGATCTCGGACCGGGCGAATACCGGCCATTAACCGAAGACGAAATTGCCAGCGTTGGCATGCCACCCCGCTAATTCAGGAGATTTACGTGACCCGCAGGCCACACTCATCACTGAGCATTGTGTTTATTCTTGGCCTGTTGGCCATGCTGATGCCGTTATCCATCGATATGTATCTGCCTGCGTTGCCGGTGATTGCCGAACAGTTTGGCGTTCCGGCGGGCAGCGCTCAGATGACGCTGAGCACCTATATTCTGGGTTTTGCGGTCGGCCAGTTGTTATACGGGCCGATGGCCGACAGCATCGGACGTAAGCCGGTTATTCTCGGCGGCACGCTGGTTTTTGCCGCCGCAGCGGTTGCTTGTGCGCTGGCGCAGAGCATCGAACAGTTGATTACCATGCGTTTTTTCCATGGTCTTGCGGCGGCTGCGGCAAGCGTGGTGATTAACGCGCTGATGCGCGATATCTATCCGCGTGAGGAGTTCTCCCGCATGATGTCGTTTGTCATGCTGGTGACAACTATTGCGCCGCTGCTGGCACCGATGATTGGTGGTGCAGTTTTGGTGTGGTTCAACTGGCACGCTATTTTCTGGATCCTGGCGATTGCCGCATTGCTGGTCTCGGCAATGATTGTCTTTTTTATCCGCGAAACGCTGCCGGTTGAAAAACGGCAAAAATTTCATTTTCGCACCACGCTTGGCAACTTCGCGTCGCTGTTTCGCCATAAACGCGTGCTGAGCTATATGCTGGCGAGCGGTTTCAGCTTTGCTGGTATGTTCTCTTTTCTCAGCGCCGGGCCGTTTGTCTATATCGAAATTAACCATATCTCGCCGCAGGACTTTGGTTACTACTTTGCGCTGAACATCGTGTTCCTGTTTGTGACGACAATGATTAATGGTCGCATCGTTCGCCGCGTTGGTGCACTGAACATGTTCCGCAGTGGGCTGTGGGTGCAATTTGCCATGGCGTTGTGGATGGTGGTGACTGCACTGATGGATGTCGGTTTCTGGTCGCTGGTGCTGGGCGTTGCGGCGTTTGTCGGCTGCGTTGCGCTGGTGGCTTCAAACGCGATGGCGGTGATCCTGGATGAGTTTCCGCATATGGCGGGCACGGCCTCATCGCTGGCGGGGACGTTCCGTTTTGGCATTGGCGCCATTGTGGGTGCGCTGCTATCGATGGCGACCTTTAACACCGCCTGGCCGATGATTTGGTCAATTACCTTCTGCGCTACCTGCTCGATTCTCTTCTATCTCTACGCCAGTCGGGCGAAAAAACCGGCGTAACCTACCTGAACAGGGAGCAAAAACGCTCCCTTTTTTGATACATGTCAACCAGAAACAACTTACCATTCCACGCATTTGTTTATTTTATGTAAAATCCGTTCGTGTAAAAAGTCACATCATTGTAGTGAAAAAGGTTGAGTTAGATCTCAGAAACGGGTACATATACCCCGAAACCGGGTCTGTCGCTTACCCATAAAATCCTGATAAATGAGCGTCTACCCAACACGTCACGCGGGATGCGTTCATTTCTGTGTGGTTGACAGGATGAATTGTCAATAATGTGTTAATATAAGTGTGAAATATTTGTGAAGTAAAAGTACTTCTGGGGAAAGAACGTGAATACATTACAGCTCTCCATCATCCACCGTCTGCCCCAGTGCTATCGCTGGTTAGAGGGTTTTGCAGGTGCCAAAGTTGAACCGATTCCGCAAAATGGTCAGTCAGCGGACGACACGCTTGTCGCCTTAAAACTGTTGAGCCCGGATGGCGACAACGCATGGCCTGTCATGCACAAACTCAGCCAGGCGCTGAGCGATATCGAAGTGAATTGCTCCGTGCTTGAGTGCGAAGGGGAACCGTGTCTGTTCGTCAACTGCGAGGACGAGTTCGCGGCGACATGCCGCCTGAAAAACTTCGGCGTTGCCATCGCGGAACCCTTCTCCGGACAAAATCCTTTCTGATTTAGCTTAATGCCAGAAGCTGGCGTGTATACGCCTGGGCAGGCGCATCAAATACATGTCGGCACTCTCCTTGTTCCACTACTTCACCCTCTTTCAGCACAATCACTTGATGGCACAATGTGCGCACAACCTGCAGGTCGTGGCTGATGAAGATGTACGCCAGCCGGTAGGTTTCCTGCAATGATTTCAGCAGCGCGAGAATTTGCGCCTGCACAGTGCGGTCCAGCGACGATGTCGGTTCATCGAGAATAATCAGCTCAGGCTTGAGGATCAGCGCACGGGCGATAGCGATACGCTGACGCTGGCCGCCGGAAAACTCACCGGGGAAGCGGTGCCGCGTTTCGGCATTCAGTCCGACTTCACGCATCACATCGATCACACGCTGTTCGCGCTGTTCACGCGATAATTCCGGGTGATGCACTCGCAGCCCCTCTTCGATAATTTGCTGCACGTTCAGCCTTGGGTTCAGGGCTGAGTTCGGATCCTGAAAGACCACCTGAATGCGATGGCGCACCGGCAGCATCTGCTTGCGGTTCCATTGATGCAGCGGTTTGTTATCAAACAGGATCGTCCCGCGCGAGGCTACCAGACGCAGCAGCGCTAAGCCAGTGGTGCTTTTCCCCGAACCGGATTCTCCCACCAGGCCGAGCGTTTCACCGGGGCGCAACGTAAAGCTGATGTCCTTCACCACCGTGTTGTTATCCACCACGCGCTTAAAGATCCCTTTGCGAACAGGGAAGCTAACGGCGAGATTTTCGACCCGCAACAAGGGCTGTGCATCGGGATGAAGGGCGACGGGCTCGCCGCTGGGCTCGCTATTGAGCAGCTTTTGCGTATACGGATGCGTCGGTGCGCTGAACAAGCTATGTGCACTGTTTTGCTCGACACAGCGGCCGTTTTGCATCACCGCCACATTGTCCGCCAGCTTACGCACAATGCTTAAATCGTGGGTGATAAACAGCAGCCCCATGTTCAGCTCATCGCGCAGTTCGCGCAATAACGTCAGAATTTGCGCCTGTACAGAGACATCAAGTGCGGTCGTCGGCTCATCGGCAATCAGCAGTTCAGGACGCGTGAGCAGCGCCATGGCGATCATCACGCGCTGGCGCTCGCCGCCGGAAAGCTGATGCGGGAAATCGCCCAGGCGCGCGCGGGCGTTGCGGATGCCCACGCGATCCAGACAATCAAGAATTTCTGCCCGCGCCGCTTCACGCCGTATGCCGCGATGCAACGAGAGCACTTCATAGAGCTGTTTTTCCAGCGTATGCAGCGGGTTCAGGGAGACCATCGGCTCCTGGAAAATCATGGCGATTTTATTACCACGCACGCCGCGCAAGGTTCTTTCGCTGGCATGCAATAACGAATCGCCATGAAACAGAATATCGCCGGAAGGGTAGACCACCGGCGGAGAAGGGAGCAGGCGCAGGATCGATAACGCGCTAACGCTTTTACCGGAACCGGATTCGCCCACCAGTGCCAGCGTTTCGCCCGCCTCAATCCGTAAGGAGAGGTCATTGACGACAGGATGCAGCGTTTCACGCTGGCGAAAGGCAATACTCAGCGCATCGACAGAGAGCAGAGGAGTCGCCATATTACACCGCCTTATTGGGGTCAAACGCGTCGCGCACGGCTTCGCCAATAAAAATCAGCAGCGAAAGCAGCAGCGCGGTGGAGACAAAAGCGGCGATACCCAGCCACGGTGCCTGTAAATTGTTTTTCCCCTGCAGCAGTAATTCGCCGAGCGACGGTGAGCCGAGCGGCAGACCAAAGCCGAGGAAATCGAGCGACGTGAGCGTGCCGATCGAGCCACAAAGGATAAACGGCAGGAATGTCAGCGTCGCGACCATCGCATTGGGCAGCATATGACGCAGGATAATGCCGCGATCGCCCACGCCCATGGCCTGCGCGGCGCGGATATAGTCGAAATTACGCGTACGCAGAAATTCGGCCCGCACGACGCTCACCAGCGTCATCCAGCCGAACACCACCGTGATGCCGAGAAGCCACCAGAAGCCAGGTTGGATCACACTCGAAAGTAAGATGATTAAAAACAGCGTCGGTAATCCTGACCAGACTTCAATAAAGCGCTGACCGAGTAGATCGATTTTACCGCCGTAATAACCCTGTACCGCACCGGCCAGAATACCGATAACGCTGGAAAAGAGAGTCAGCATTAAACCGAACAGTAGCGAGATGCGCGTGCCGTAAAGGAGTCGCGCCAGCACATCTCCGCCGTTCGCATCGGTACCGAGCCAGTTTTGCGCCGAAGGCGGGGAAGGGAAGGGCTGTGTGGTGGCGTAGTTGATGCTACGCGCACCAAAACGCACCGGTGCCCACAGCACCCATCCGTGCTCTTCAAGCTGTTTTTGCAGCCACGGATCCTGGTAATCAGCAGGTGTGGCGAAGGGACCGCCAAAGTCGCTTTCGCTGTAATCTCTCACCACGGGCGCGAACCAGTGCCCCTGATAGCGCACCAGCAGAGGCTTATCGTTAGCCACCAGCTCGGCACACAAACTCAGAATAAAAATCACCAGGAAAATCCACAGCGACCAGTAGCCACGGCGGTTATGGCGAAAACGCGCCCAGCGCGCCCGGTTGATGTAGCTTAATTGAATCATCAGCGCCCCTCGAAATCGATTCGCGGATCCACCAGCGTATAGGTGATATCACTGAGGATATTCAGCAGCAGGCCGATCAAAGAGAAAATATAGAGTGTGCCAAACATCACCGGATAGTCCCGCGAGACGGTGGCTTCATAACCCAACAGCCCCAGCCCGTTTAGGGAAAAAATCACCTCAATCAGCAACGAACTGGTAAAAAACATGCTGATAAATGTCGCCGGGAAACCGGCAATCACCAGCAGCATGGCGTTACGAAATACATGTTTGCGCATAATATTGCGTTCGCTGACACCTTTGGCGCGCGCGGTCACCACATACTGCTTGCGGATCTCGTCAAGGAAGGAGTTTTTGGTCAGCATGGTCAGCGCGGCGAAACCACCAATCACTGTTGCCAGCACCGGTAGAGCGATGTGCCATAAGTAGTCAGTAATTTGCTTATACCACGGCAACGTGTCGAAGTTAGTCGACACCAGCCCGCGTAGCGGGAAGAAGTCGTAATAGCTGCCGCCCGCGAAGAAAATAATCAACAAGATGGCAAACAGAAAAGGCGGAATGGCGTAGCCGACAATAATCAGCGCGCTGCTCCAGCTATCAAAGCGGCTACCGTTATAGACTGCTTTGCGAATACCAAGGGGAATCGACACCAGGTAGATAATTAGCGTGCCCCACAGGCCAATAGTCACCGAAACCGGTAGGCTGTCTTTAATCAGCTGCAACACCGACGCGCTACGAAACAGGCTGTCGCCAAAGTCGAAACGCGCATAATCCCACAGCATTTTGAAATAGCGCTGGTACATCGGTTTATCAAAGCCGTAGCGCTTTTTGATCTCTTCAATGACTTGCGGATCAAGGCCGCGACCACCGCGATAGTGGCTGTTATTGCTCAACGCATCGCCGACGCCTGTGCGTGCATGTGTGGCGCCCATTCCGCCACCGCCGCTACCGGGGAGGTTGCTTTGATCGCCATACTCAATAGCCGCAATAGCCTGATCGACCGGGCCGCCGGGCGCAATCTGCACGATAAAAAAGTTGATAGTGATAATTGCCCAAATCGTAGGGATGATCAGCAATAACCGGCGAATGAGATACGCGCCCATCTCTTCTCCTTAACGTCTGGCAGCGGGCAGTTTCGCCGCCTTGTTTACGTCATACCACCAGGTGTCGAATCCGAGCGAGTAGACGGGGCGAATGCCGGGCATGGAAAACTTATCCCAATAGGCGACGCGATCGGCTGCCATGTACCACATTGGCAGCATGTAAAAGTTCCAGGTCAGCACGCGATCCAGCGCGCGTCCGAGCGGAAGTAACTTCTCTTTATTTCCCTGCCAGCGGTTGATCTGCGCGATAAGATTATCGACCGCCGGGTTTTTGACGCCGGCAGCATTATACGAAGAGTCGATGTATTGCGAGCTCCAGGAGATTTGCAAATCGCCGCTCGGCCACGGTTGCGCGCGCCACAGACTCGGCATCATGTCATAGTCGCGGCTGCGCAGACGATTGGTGGCCTGCGAGTTATCGACCTGGCGCACATCCATATTGATGCCAAGCCGCGCAAGGTTGTGCTGAAACGGCAAAACCCACTGCGTATTGCCGCCGGAGGGCAGCAGCAGTTCAAAGGTGAAAGGCTTGCCGGTTTTCGCGTTAACGCGCTGCTGATTTTTCAGTATCCAGCCGGATTCCGTGAGCAGTTTATCGGCTTTCAGCAGGTTTTCGCGGTCATAGCCGTCCGCGTTTGATTTCGCGGGCGAATAAATAGAGGTAAACACTTCCGGCGGCACTTGCGCTTTTAGCGGCGCCAGAAGCGTCAGTTCATCGGCATCAGGGTAGTTGCGCGCCGCATATTCGGTGTTCTGGAAATAGCTGTTGGCGCGGCTGTATGCTCCGTAGAACAGCGCTTTGTTCATCCATTCAAAATCAAAGGCCAGCGATACGGCTTCGCGCACGCGGCGATCGCTAAATACCGGACGCGTGGTGTTAAACGCCAGCCAGCGCGTGTCCTGTGCGGAGGTGTTTGGCTGCTCATCTTTAACGATATAGCCCCGGCTGAAATTGCTGCCGATATAGCGCGTCGCCCAGTTTTTCGCATCGCCTTCGCTGCGCAGGTCGTAAGCGCCCGCTTTGAAAGCTTCAAACGCCACGTTGTCATCAAGGTAGTAGTCGTAACGAATATTATCGAAATTCCAGCGCCCCCGATTCACCGGCAAATTGGCTGCCCAGTAATCGCGAACGCGGGTATAGGCAATATATTGCCCCATGCGCCAGGTACTGATGCGATAGGGGCCACTGCCTAGCGGCGGGCGGGCGAGCGGATCGCTCAGCTTATGATCTTTCCAGAATTTCTCCGGCATAACGGGCAGCGTTAACAGGCTGAGCATGTCCTCTTTACCCGGTTTCGCCAGCACAATGCGCACGGTCAGCGGCGAAATGGCTTTGACGGTCGTGCCTTTGTAGATCAGGCGGAACTGCGGCACGCCTTCGGTCATAAACTTCTGAAAGGTAAACGCGACGTCGCTGGCGCGGATGGGGGAACCGTCATGAAATATTGCCCGCGGATTGATGCTGATCTCCATCCATGAATAATCATCGGCGTAGCGCGCCATTTCAGCGACCAGCGGGTAATAGCTCCCCGGTTCATCGTCCGAGGTGGTAAACAGGGCGTCGTAGAGCGATTCGGTGCGCACCGCTGCATTACCGCGTAGTGCGAAACGGTTGAAGTTATCAAACGTACCAATCACGGACAGCGTGACGTTGCCGCCTTTAGGCGCGGCAGGATTCACGTAGTCGAAATGGGAAAAATTGATCGCGTATTTGGGCTCGCCAATAACGGCAAATGAGTAGCTTTCTTTTATGGTTTGCGCCTGACATGTCAGGCCGACTAAAGCCAGCAATAAAGCTGAAATGCGCACAAACTTCATCCGGTGTGTTCCTTTGACCTGCAACGCGACAGGCTCGCTAACTACTTATCACTGAATAATAAGGGAGGCCTGGTCTGATGTGAAATTATTCACGCTAAAGCATTGTGGTGAACTCTGGCGGATGCCATGCGACAAATTGCTCCAGCGTCAGCGGTCGGCTGAAGAAATAGCCTTGCATATAATGAATGCCGTGTTCGCGTAGCCACCTGGCTTGTTCTGGCGTTTCGACACCTTCGGCAACCGTAAGCATATTTAACCGCTTGGCCAGCGTGAGGACAGCGTCGAGCACCGGCGATGTCACGGTTTCTGTGCCGATGGCGTTAACGAAACCACGGTCGATTTTCAGATAATCAAGCGTAAAACGTTCCAGATAGATCAATGCACTGTGTCCGGTACCAAAATCGTCGATAGCGATTTCATAACCTTCGTTGCGCAGCGAATCAAACAGTTTGGTCACTTCCGTATAGCGCAGCATATCCCGCTCGGTAATTTCCAGTACGATGCTGAAATGGTGCGGGGGCAGGGAGTGAGCGAAGCCGCGGATGTCGTCAAGGAAATTGGCGGCATGCAAATGGCCAGGCGCGATATTAACGCCCATTTTTGCGCCCGGCGGGAGCAGTGTTTGTAATACCGGCGCATCACGAGCAATGAGATCAAACAGATGCAATGTCAGCGGCACAATAAGCTGCTGCGCTTCGGCAAAGTGAATAAAAGCGTCAGGCGATATTTCTCCTGCGGTGGGATGCCGCCAGCGCATCAGCACTTCGATACCCGTCACTTTTAAATCTTTCGCGCCGATAACGGGCTGATAAACGACATAAAACTGGTCGCGCTTAATCGCGGTGAGGATCTCTCTGCCGGGGCGCAATTGCGTATTAAGAATGAAAGCGCTCAGCAATGCTGCCAGCATGCCAAAGGTGGCTCCCAGCAGTGCGGCGAATTGTATATCTTCCGGACGCCACTTTTCTGCGTAGAGATAAAGTGTGATTGGCGAACCTTCAATCCGGGTGGTCAGAAAAGGGGACTGAGGCATATTGCTCAGATTAATAAGCCCGCTGGAAAACGTGGAGACAGCCTGATCGCCAATACCCAGCGCGATGCCGGTTAAATCCGGCAACTGCGAGGTGTAAAGCCTGTAGGGTGTCAGATTGATATTCAGCGTAGCGAATACGCCCCGATGATCGAGTAATGGGCTGCGAAACCAGAGCGCAATGGCGGGTTTATCCGGCATCATCGGTGTTCCGGGTAAAAACACCATATCGCTGGTTTTATCGAGATCGATTTCCGGTACCAGATCTTTCATCGCAAGGCTCATCTCGCCGGTGGCCGAGGAGCAAAAGGCGTAGCGATCTTTCACCAGTAAAAAAGCGCGCACGTTCATGCTGAAGGCGGCGCGGGAAGTAAGCTCGCTGGTGACGGCGTGGCAATTATTCAGCGTGAGTGGTTGGAGCGACTCGGCAGTGGCGCGGATATCGTTGAGATAGTCCGAAAGCCAGGACTGCATATTAGTCAGCAGCGTATCGTATCGGGCTTCCCGCCGTTGTTGTTCGAACCAAAACTGACAGCCACTCGCGATTAATGCTGAAAACAGACCGATAAGCAGACTGGTCAGCAAAATTTTTCGATTAACGGAAAAATGGCGGGTGAACATGGCGTTGGGCCCATTGTAGGTGCTCGGGGCGGCGTGGTAATAGAGTCGGACTATAACCTGAAAAGATTCGTATAGCATAACGCAGACATAAAAAAACACTGCCGGAGCAGTGTTTTTTTATACTTAACGCCAGCCAAGGGAAAACCGGCATTAAGCAATTAGCTGCGTGTCAGGATGCGTCGCGCTTCGTTGTAGCGCTTCTTCCAGTACGGCTCATCCATGCTTGAAATCATGACACCGTTACTGGTGGAAGCATGAACAAATTGGTTATTACCAATATAAATGCCAACGTGTCGGCCGGTCGAACCCGCGCGGAACAGAACTAAGTCGCCGGTGCGCAAACTGGTACGCGAGATGGACTTACCTGTTTCCTGCTGTTCCCAGGTGGAACGCGGAAGTTCTAAACCAAACTGTTCACGGAAGGTGCGCTGCACAAAGCCGGAACAATCAATGCCTTTTTTGGTGTCGCCGCCCAAACGGTAGCGAACGCCTTTCCAGTCAGCATATTGATCCATAATTCGGCCTTTTACGTCCAGATTACGAACCATATTTTCAAATTCATCCTGAGAGGCTTGCAGTGAAGAGTTGTCTTCGCCCACAGCAAGCGTCTCAGAATGCACGTTCTTTGCGGTATTTGTAGAACAAGCTGAAAGCAGAACCGCTACTGCAATCGCGGGTATCGCCCGCACGATATATCTCAAAATCGGCTGAGATTTGACCATGTTGCTTATTTTCCCTTGAAGTCCTTAACGATAAATATCGTTATAAAAAATGCCAACGCAGCGAGATTAATTATCTGAATGCATCGAGACAAATGCTCTGACGTAATTTTGTGGAAGAACGCACAAATTTACGCGCAATGAGAAAAAGAGCACTCTTTGCGACAAGACGAACCGAGGTTACCTGAACATCTTCGGCATGGCGAGCGGTTTTCTTTAATTTTTTATAAGAAATTATGATACAGAAAGTGAATTTTCAGGATTGAATAAAAAATAATCAATTTAGCTTAAATAGCGTGCAAATTGCTCTTTTATAGGCAGATTGGCGTGACGAGAAAATGACAAAATTAGGGAAAAGCCGGGATTACGCATCAGGAATCGAAAACGATTCCTGATGAATGCGTGTTATTGATAATCGAAAGTTGTTTAAATTTTGTTATTTCCGGGCAGGAAATGATCAAAGGCAGAAATAATTTTGTCGCTAAGTGGTGTTAGCAAACACCACGGCAGGCCGATCAAAACAGCTGAAAGAGAACCGATAGCAATATCAGTAAACCAGTGTGCGCCAATCATCACGCGCGGGAAGGCGAAAACCACAAAAATAATAAGGGCAACCCCAAACGCTTTTCGGCCAAAATATCGCCACATTACACCAGCAAAAATAAGCAGCATCATGCCGTGATCGCCAGGGAAGCTGTCTTTCGAGGCGTCTTTGGTGGGGAAGTCGAGCAAATCGCTAACCCGGTGAATATCGCTAAAAAACAGCGACGGGCTGGCGCGTTTGACGGGCATCAGATGCTGCGCCAGTTGATTAATCACCACGGCTATCAGCAGCATTGTCAGGCCAGTCATCAGAATACGGCGTCGGCCGGTCGCATCCTCTTTTAACCAGAAAGAGAGCATTAAACAGCCCATCGCCACCAGCGAGCAGGCGTCAAAGGCGCGGTTATTGGTTAGCGCCACCAGCCACAAATAAGCGCGGTTTTCCACCAGACCCTGGTTGAAAAAATGGAACATTGCGGCGTCCAGCGGAAACCAAAAACCGTGGTTAGCGGGTAAGTACCAGGAAATAAATAGCGCCAGTCCTGCGGCGTTCAACTGTAAAATGAGCGGTAAACGAGTTTTCATTACGAGTCTATTTTCAATTAACACGGCGGCAACGTTAGTGTTACTGACTTAAACGAAGCTTCAACAAAGCGGACTGAAGTGTGTTCCAGTCTGCCTCCGAGGCGGTGATAAGCTCAATGCGGCTGTCCGGCGGCGCGACGTTTTGCGTTTCGATATGCAGATCCTGCCCCTGGCGGTTAACGCGCAACAATCCTTCCGGAATGCGCATCACCCCTTTAACCCGTTCAACCGGCGCAAGCCGCGCCCACTCCAGCAAACCGATAGTGTCAAACACCGTCTCTTCATCAAAAATCCAGCCGCAGGCATGATGGCCCTGACCGCTGTTAAGGTTGCGGCGCCAGCGCTGGTGTGCCGGCAAGCTTAATGCCGCGAGACCTTTCTTCTCGTCATGAGCATGGTTATGCGCGGCACTTGAAGGCAGCTCACGCAGGTTACGGCGAGGAAGATCAAGCAGTGCACCGTCAATTACGCCCTGGGTCGCGCTAACCTGTAAGCGATCGCCACCAAACTCGGCCCACCACGTCTCCAGTGCTTGCTGGCTCTGCGGCGTGGCGCGATCCTGTTTATTAGCGACAACGATATCCGCCGCCGCTAACTGGTCACGAAAGTTTTCGTTGGTAAGTGCTTTTTCATCCAGTAACTGGCGGGGATCGAGCAAGCAGAGCGTTGCGCGCAGGTCTATCCACGGCTCATACACCGGCGCGGTGAGCATATCGAGGATCTGTTTTGGATGACCCAACCCGGTCGGTTCAATCAGCAAGCGGTCAGGTTTCCCCTGGCGCAGCAGCGTATTGAGACCCACCTGCATCGGCAGGCCATTCACGCAGCACATACAGCCGCCCGGGATCTCTTTAAGCAGCGCACCGCTGTCAGCCAGCAGCGCGCCATCAATGCCGACTTCACCAAATTCATTCACCAGCACGGCCCATTTTTCCTGCGGGTCTTTATTGGCCAGCAAATGCAAAATCGATGTGGTTTTGCCGCTTCCGAGAAAGCCGGTGATAAGGTTGGTTTTGGTCACAAGTTCTCCAGGCGTCAACGAAATCTAAGGGTGACTGACGATCCTGGCGAAAAAAGTGCGAAAAGAGAAGGGCGCGGACGGCGTAAAAGCACTAACCGTCCGCTTAAGTAGCAGAAATCGTTAATTATCGAGTGCGCGCTTCACCGCCGCATGCGCACCTTCGGTGCTGAGCGTCTCCCAGGCGTGATTAATGGCATTAACGAATGTCGGGTCTTGCGGCAGATCGCTACCGAAAATCTCTTTTAGCGCCAATAGTGCCGTTACGCGTTCATCGACACTGCTTGTTTCCACAATCGCGTGAATTTTATCCGCCAGCGGATCGCGAATATCAATGCTGTTACCGGCGTCATCCACACCGCTGACATAGCGCATCCAGCCCGCAATACCCAGCGCTAACAGCGGCCACGGCGTTTCGCGTTGCAAATGTACCCGAACGCCGTCCAGCATACGCTGCGGCAGCTTCTGGCTGCCATCCATGGCGATTTGCCAGGTGCGGTGCTTCAGCGCCGGGTTAGAAAAACGATCGATCAAACTATCGGCATAGGCGATGAGATCAACGCCGGTAATGCGCAGCGTCGGAGCTTGTTCCTGGAGCATCAGGCGGCGCACCGCCGTGCGGAAGACGGCATCCTGCATGCAATCACTAATATGCGCGAAGCCTGCCAGGTAGCCGAGATACGCCAGAAAAGAGTGGCTGCCATTGAGCATGCGTAACTTCATCTGCTCCCACGGCTGCACATCCTGCACCAGTTGTACGCCGGCCACTTCCCATTCGGGACGTCCGGCGACGAAATTATCCTCGATTACCCACTGAATGAACGGCTCACAACTGATGGCGCACGGATCAAATACGCCCAGCGCTTCGCCAATTTCCGCCAGTGATTCATCTGTTGCCGCCGGAACAATGCGGTCTACCATGGTGGCCGGAAAGCTCACATTCTCCTCTATCCACTGCGCCAGTTCCGGTGAGCGGGTTTGCGCCATTCCGAGTACGGCATTTTTTACAATATGGCCATTGTTGGGAATATTATCGCAGGAGAGCACGGTAAAGGGCGGCAGCCCGCGTTCACGTCGGCGGGAGAGCGATTCAACCAGAATCCCCGGCGCTGAGTGCGGTTCGCCCGGATACTGGAGATCGTGTGCAATGCGCGGCTGCTGCAGATCCAGTTTGCCGCTGGCAGGATCGATGCAATAGCCTTTTTCGGTAATGGTCAGAGAAACAATCGCCACCTGCGGTTCGCAAAACTTTTCAATAATGGCGGGCAGCGAATCAAGTTTCGCGTTCAGACATTCTTTCACCGCGCCAATAATTATCGGCTGGTTTCCGTCCGCCCCTTTTTCCAGCACGGTGTATAAATGCTCCTGCTCACGCAACTGGGACATGAGCACATCGCCGCTGAACAAGCTGATTTCACAGATCCCCCAGTCGCCACCCTGCGCGTTCAGCACCCGGTTGGTCAGCAGCGCCTGATGCGCGCGATGAAATGCGCCAAAACCAAAATGCACAATTCGCGAGCGCAGTTGTGTGCGGTCATACTGGGGTTGCTGTACGCTGGCGGGCAGCGTTACGGAGGCGATTGTCTTCATCTATATACACCTGATTAACCAATAATTAACAATGAGCAGTGTAAAGTTATATGACAGCAAAAAAAATTGGTATGCCGTAATTATCCGGGGAATGTGAGCTGGATCAATCATTGCTGTGGGAAGATTTGACCGCTGCAATTAAGCATGTATGGTAGTCGTCATATGTTTGTGTATATTGGTATAACAACTTTGTAGAGGGTAAGGCAATGGAACAAACCTGGCGTTGGTATGGACCGAACGATCTGGTATCGCTTGATGATGTGCGTCAGGCAGGCGCGACGGGCGTCGTGACCGCACTGCACCATATCCCGAACGGCCAGGTCTGGCCGGTAGACGAGATCAAAGCACGTCAGGCGCTGCTGGCGGAAAAAGGGCTGGTCTGGTCGGTGGTCGAAAGTATTCCGGTGCATGAAGATATTAAAACTCACACCGGGCAGTACGACACCTGGATTGCCAACTATCAGCAGAGCATCCGCAATCTGGCAGCCTGCGGCATTGATACCGTGTGCTACAACTTTATGCCGATCCTCGACTGGACGCGTACCGACCTGGAATATGAACTGCCGGATGGTTCCAAAGCGCTGCGTTTTGACCAGATTGCTTTTGCCGCGTTCGAGCTGCATATCCTGAAGCGCAAAGGCGCAGAAGCTGATTACAGCGAAGAAGAGCAGCGCCAGGCGCAGGCTTACTTCAACGCCATGACGGAAGCGGAAGTCGAAAAGCTGACGCGCAATATCATTGCTGGTCTGCCGGGCGCTGAAGAGGGGTATACCCTGGAACAGTTCCATGCGCGCCTTGCTGAATATGACGGTATCGACAAAGCGCAACTGCGTGAAAACATGGCCTATTTCCTGCGCGCTATCGTGCCGGTTGCGCAGGAAGTGGGTGTGCGTATGGCGGTTCACCCGGACGATCCGCCGCGTCCTATCCTCGGTCTGCCGCGTATCGTTTCTACTCTTGAAGATATGCAGTGGCTGAAAGAAGCGGTAGACAGCATCAATAACGGTTTCACCATGTGCACAGGTTCATACGGTGTGCGTGCAGATAACGACTTAGTGCGGATGATCGAGACGTTTGGCGATCGCATTCACTTTACGCACCTGCGTTCCACCTGCCGCGAAGATAACCCGAAAACGTTCCATGAAGCCGCGCATTTGCAGGGTGATGTGGATATGGTGTCGGTGGTTGCCGCCATTCTGACCGAAGAGCAGCGCCGCAAGAAAGCCGGTGATTTGCGCCCGATCCCGTTCCGCCCGGATCACGGCCACCAGATGCTTGACGATCTGCGTAAGAAAACCAACCCAGGCTATTCGGCGATTGGTCGCCTGAAAGGAATGGCGGAAGTGCGCGGCGTTGAGCTGGCGCTGAAGAAAACCTTGTTCCGCGATCTGTTGTAATTAGATTTATCGTCGGAAAATAAAAAGCCACTTCAATGAAGTGGCTTTTTTCATGCATCACGCTTATCAGTCGGCGCGGCCCATATAGCGGCGCTCTTCGATATGAATACGGATTTTCTCGCCGGTGGTCAGGTATTCCGGCACCTGAACAACCAGACCGGTGGCCAGGGTTGCCGGTTTGGTGCGCGAGCTGGCGGAAGCGCCTTTGATACCCGGTGCGGTTTCCACAATTTCCAGATCCACCGTCTGCGGCAGTTCGAGGGCCAGCAACTGGCCGTCCCACAGCAGAACCTGCATATCCGGCATACCGCCTTCCGGAATAAACAGCAGCTCTTCTTCAATCTGCTCTTTATTGAAGGTATACGGCGTGTAATCTTCTTTATCCATAAACACGTATTCGTTGCCGTCAACATAAGAGAAGTCGACAAAACGACGGTTCAGGGTCACGGTATCAAGGATATCGTCGCCTTTAAAACGCTCTTCCACTTTCAGCCCGGTACGGACATCGGAAAAACGCATTTTGTATAGCGTTGCCGCGCCACGGGCGCTCGGTGACTGAATATCAATATCTTTCACAATCAGCAGCTTGCCGTTGTAATTCAGCACCATACCTTTTTTAATTTCGTTCGCTCTTGGCATTGCAAGGGTCCTGTAAATTGAAAATAACAAAAATATCGCGACAAACTACTCGCGAGGGACTTTTCAGGCAAGTGGAATCGGAGAGTTTTGCGTTCACAGGGCAAAAGATGATAGCTTGCGCCCTGCACGCGCAGCCCCGCGCGCCTGAGAATAGAGAACGTTTATGGAATGCCGCCCGGACTGCGGAGCCTGCTGTACCGCCCCGTCCATCAGTAGCCCGATACCCGGCATGCCTGACGGGAAGCCCGCTAATACGCCCTGCGTTCAGCTCGACGCGCAAAAGCGCTGCAAAATCTTCGGCTCGCCGCTGCGCCCAAAAGTGTGCGCCGGGCTGCAACCGAGCCGTGACATGTGTGGCGCAAACCGCGAGCAGGCGATGGTTTATCTGCTCGATCTTGAGCAGCAAACCGCGCCTTAAATATCTTTTATCCGGCTCAGGCAAACCTGCGTAACCAGCGTCATCGCCAGCGCAATCCAGAACACTGCGTGATAACTCCAGATCTCTGCCACCACGCCAGCCAGCGAACCGGCGATGATCCAGCCGACGCGCGTGGTATTAGTATAAAGGGTGGTGGCTGAACCCGCCTGGCCAGGCATCAAATCCTGAAAATAGAGCATGCCAATCCCGGCGAGAATACCGATATAAACCGCGTTCAGCAGCTGCAAAGCAAGCAATACCACGGGCGTGTGCACCGTCAGCATACCCGCATAAAAGAAGATGCCCGCCACGGCGCTAACGCGCATCAGAAAGCGTTTGCCGAAACGCTTTGCGTAATACCCGGCAATTAGCATAGTGGGAATTTCCAGCCCGGCCGCAGTACCCATCATCACGCCGGCCAGTTTCTCCGGCAGATGCAGTTCATCAATAATGAACAGCGGCATATTAATAATATAAAGGCTGTTGGTGCCCCACATCAGCGTACAAATCACGAACAACAGCAGCGCATCGCGGCGGTGAGTACGCGGTGCTTCTAATACCGCCGATTTCAGCTTTGGCTCTTTACGCATGGTTGGCAGGAACAGCCACACCATTGCGCCGCAGACAATAAAGGCTGCCGCCGCGCACAAATACATGGTGGAAAAACCAAAACCCATCGCCAGCGCGTAGGCCAGCGGCGGGCCAATCACCCACGCCAGGGAGACTTGCGCGCGCAGTATCGAACTGAACATCACGGCTTCACGCCCGGTGCGATCCGCATGCTCGCGCGCAAGGGCAAACATTTGCGGGTTCGCTGTTGAGCCGAAACTGCTGAGGAAAACCCCGACAAACAGCAAAACAAAGTAGTTACGGTTCCACGCGAACAGCACACAAGCCAGTACGCCGAGCAGGCAACAGAACACAATCAGCGTTTTGCGATCGCCTTTGCGGTCAGAGCGTCCGGCAAGAAACTGGCTCACCAGAATGCCTATCACCGCGCTGCCGGTAAAAAAGAAGCCCACCATCGCCGGGCGAACGTGTACTTCATTGGTTAAAAACAGGCTCAGCGTCGGTGTTTGTAGCGCACCGGCAATTCCCGTTAAAAAGGCGACAATCAGGAATGCCGTTGAGGTGAAATCAAAAGCGCCGGGGCGAGCAGCGGTGGGAGAATTTTGCATGTTAAATGAGATCCAATAGCGAGACGCGGAGTGTACGCCGTTGCATGAAAAAACACAGCCTGCTAAGTAAAATTTGCGACAAAAAATCCAAATCTCTTTCCGGGGTTTTTATTAGGGCTGACGAAAGCTGAAAGTGGATTGCTGAACAGAAAGTCTCCTTCAGCAAATTTGCCTCCCGCGCGGCCGAAATGTGCTGAACCTCAAAATTCTGCAACGTCAAATAAGAGAATTCTTGCTTACGGGGCAAAAAAAGTGAATGCTTCTTGAAACGTTTCAGCGTCATCGCGTTATGTCTGAACAACGGCGGTGACGCACTATTTCTCAACCTAGCTGAAACGATTCAAGTCAGCGAGAGAGGGTCACATGTTCCAGTTATCCGTTCAGGACATCCATCCAGGCCAGCAGGCCAGCAATAAAGAAGACGCTATCCGCCAGATTGCGGCGGCACTGGCAGCAGCAGGCAACGTCGCCGACGGTTACGTCGACGGTATGCTGGCGCGCGAAGGGCAAACGTCCACGTATCTTGGCAATGGTATTGCCATTCCGCACGGCACCACCGACACGCGCGATCAGGTGCTAAAAACCGGTGTGAAAGTCTTCCACTTCCCGCAGGGCATCCTCTGGAGCGAAGGACAAGTGGCGTATGTTGCCATTGGTATCGCCGCCAGCTCCGATGAACATCTCGGCCTGCTGCGTCAGCTGACGCATGTGCTGAGCGATGATTCCGTAGCCGCACAATTGCAGTCCGTCACCTCTGCTGAAGAGTTGCGTGCATTGCTGATGGGCGAAAAACAGAGCGCATCGCTCAAGCTGGATAATGAAACCTTAACGCTTGATGTTGCCGCCAGCGATCTGACGACGCTGCAAGCGCTGAACGCCGCGCGCCTGAAAGAAGTGGGTGCCGTTGACGCTGCGTATGTTACCCGCGCCATTAACGAGAAACCGCTGAATCTGGGTCAGGGCATTTGGCTGAACGACAGTGCTGAAGGCAACGTGCTGAGTGCTGTTGCGGTGAGCCGTGCAGCCACCCCGTTTGAGGTGGAAGGTGAGCGTGCGGCGCTGCTGGTCAGCGTTGCCATGACCGATGAACAGCCCGTCGCGGTACTCAAGCGTCTTAGCGATCTACTGCTTAACAATAAAGCCAACCTGCTGCTGAATGCCGACGCCGCCACGCTGCTGGCGTTGCTGAGCAGTGACGATGCGGTGGCGGAAGACCTGCTGAGCGAGGAGTTTGTCGTGCGTAACGAACACGGTTTGCACGCGCGTCCGGGCACCATGCTGGTCAACACCATCAAGCAATTTAACAGTGAAATTACCGTCACCAACCTTGATGGTACTGGCAAACCCGCGAATGGACGTAGTCTGATGAAAGTTGTTGCACTTGGCGTGAAGAAAGGACACCGCCTGCGTTTCACCGCGCAGGGTGATGATGCTGAACAGGCGCTGAAAGCGATTGGCGAAGCCATCGCTGCGGGTCTGGGGGAGGGCGCATAAATGAGCAGACGTGTCGCTACGATTACCCTTAATCCGGCCTATGATCTGGTGGGGTTCACCCCGGAAATTGAACGCGGCGAAGTTAACCTCGTGCGCACTACCGGCCTGCATGCTGCGGGTAAAGGGATCAACGTCGCAAAAGTGCTGAAAGACCTTGGTATTGACGTCACCGTGGGTGGCTTCCTCGGTAAAGATAACCAGGACGGCTTTCAGCAACTATTCAGCGAGCTGGGCATTGCCAACCGTTTTCAGGTGGTGCAGGGGCGTACCCGCATCAACGTGAAGCTGACGGAAAAAGATGGCGAAGTAACGGACTTTAACTTCTCCGGTTTTGAAGTCACCCCGGCTGACTGGGAACGCTTTGTTAACGATTCGCTGACCTGGCTTGGTCAGTTCGACATGGTTTGCGTGAGCGGTAGCCTGCCGTCTGGCGTCAGCCCGGAAGCCTTTACGGACTGGATGACGCGCCTGCGTAGCCAGTGCCCGTGCATTATCTTCGACAGCAGCCGCGACGCGCTGGTAGCCGGTCTGAAAGCCGCGCCGTGGCTGGTGAAACCGAACCGCCGTGAGCTGGAAATCTGGGCGGGCCGTAAATTACCAGACTTGAAGGACGTTATTGAAGCCGCTCATGCGCTTCGCGAACAGGGGATCGCCCATGTGGTGATTTCACTGGGCGCAGAAGGCGCGCTGTGGGTTAACGCTTCGGGCGAATGGATCGCCAAACCGCCGTCAATGGAAGTGGTAAGCACCGTTGGCGCAGGGGATTCAATGGTCGGTGGGCTGATTTATGGTCTGCTGATGCGTGAATCCAGTGAACATACATTACGCCTGGCCACCGCTGTTGCTGCACTGGCGGTAAGTCAGAGTAACGTAGGTATTACCGATCGTACCCAGTTAGCCGCGATGATGGCGCGAGTTGACTTAAAACCCTTCAACTAACAGCAGGAGAGGCATAATGAAAACGCTGCTGATAATCGACTCCGAACTCGGGCAGGCCCGCGCCTATATGGCGAAGACCTTGCTGGGCGCGGCGGCGCAGAAAGCAAATCTGCAATTTATTGATAACCCAGGCGAAGCGGAACTGGCTATCGTGCTGGGTAGCAAGCTGCCAGGCGACAGTGCGCTGGACGGGAAAAAGGTCTGGCTGGGCGATATCAATCGCGCAGTCGCCCACCCGGAACTGTTCCTGAGTGAAGCGAAAAACCATGCATCGGTGTATGTCGCGCCTGCTGCAACGGCGACAGCCGTGACCAGCAATGGCCCGAAACGCATTGTTGCGGTCACTGCCTGCCCGACAGGTGTAGCGCACACCTTTATGGCGGCGGAAGCTATCGAAACCGAAGCGAAAAAACGCGGCTGGTGGGTGAAAGTGGAAACCCGTGGCTCCGTGGGTGCCGGCAATGCCATCACTGCGGAAGAGGTTGCGCAGGCGGATCTGGTGGTGGTGGCCGCTGACATCGAAGTCGACCTGGCGAAATTTGCCGGTAAGCCGATGTACCGCACGACAACAGGCCTGGCGCTGAAGAAAACGGCACAGGAACTGGATAAAGCCGTCGCGGAAGCGAAGCCTTATCAGCCGTCGGGTAAACCCTCTGCTGATGCTGCTGAAGGTAAGACAGAGAGCGCGGGCGCATACCGTCACCTGCTGACGGGCGTTTCCTACATGCTGCCGATGGTGGTGGCGGGTGGTCTGTTAATTGCGCTCTCCTTCGCATTCGGTATTACCGCGTTTAAAGAAGAAGGTACGCTGGCGGCCGCGCTGATGAAAATCGGTGGTGGTTCAGCTTTTGCCCTGATGGTGCCAGTGCTGGCGGGCTTTATCGCGTTCTCCATCGCCGACCGTCCGGGTCTGACTCCGGGTCTTATCGGCGGTATGCTGGCGGTAAGTACCGGTTCGGGTTTTATCGGCGGTATCATTGCCGGTTTCCTCGCGGGCTACCTGGCGAAAGGCATCAGTAAAGGCCTGAAGCTGCCGCCGAGTATGGAAGCGCTGAAACCGATTCTGATCATTCCGCTGGTTTCCAGCCTGATTGTCGGTCTGGCGATGATTTACCTGATCGGTACGCCGGTGGCGAAAATCCTGGCGAGCCTGACTTCCTGGCTGCAAACCATGGGCACGGCTAACGCCGTCCTGCTGGGCGCAATCCTCGGTGGCATGATGTGTACCGACATGGGTGGCCCGGTCAACAAAGCGGCATACGCCTTTGGTGTGGGTCTGCTGAGTACGCAAACTTACGCACCGATGGCGGCGATTATGGCTGCCGGTATGGTGCCGCCGCTGGCGATGGGTCTGGCGACCATTGTTGCCCGCAACAAGTTCGACAAAGGTCAGCGTGAAGGTGGTAAAGCGGCGCTGGTACTGGGTCTGTGCTTTATCTCCGAAGGGGCTATCCCGTTCGCCGCCCGCGACCCGATGCGTGTTCTGCCGTGCTGTATCGCCGGCGGTGCGCTGACCGGTGCTATCTCCATGGCGATTGGCGCGAAACTGATGGCACCGCACGGTGGTCTGTTTGTGCTGCTGATCCCAGGCGCTATCACGCCGGTACTGGGCTACCTGCTCTCTATCGTCGCGGGTACGCTGCTGGCGGGGCTGGTGTATGCCTTCCTGAAACGGCCGGAAACAGAAGCCGTCGCGAAAGTAGCATAAAAAATTGCCGACACCCGGGAAATGAGAAGGGCCGCTTAGCGGCCCTTTTTTTATGCGGTGGCTTCAGCGGTTTGCTGCGCCTTCAGCCAGGCAATCTCTTCGGCCCAGATATCCGGATTAATGGTTTCCAGGATCATAGGAATGCCGTCGAAACGCGCATCGCGCATGATCCAACGAAACGCGTCATGTCCGATATTCCCTTCGCCAAGGCTGTGGTGGCGGTCAACGCGGCTACCAAAGGTACTTTTGGCATCATTCAGATGCATACCGCGCAGATACTGGAAACCAACCACACGCTCGAATTCCGCAAAGGTGTCTGCCGTGGCTTGTTCGGTGCGCAAATCATAGCCTGCGGCAAACGCATGGCAGGTATCAATGCACACACCGACGCGGGATTTATCTTCCACACCGTCAATAATCGCTGCCAGATGCTCGAACTTAAACCCCAGATTGCTGCCCTGACCAGCGGTGTTTTCAATCACTGCGGTGACGCCTTCGGTTTGCGCCAGCGCAATGTTGATGGATTCGGCAATTCGCGCCAGGCATTTATCTTCAGGGATCTGCATTAAGTGGCTACCCGGATGGAAGTTCAGCAAGCTCAGCCCCAGTTGCTGGCAACGGCTCAGCTCATCAATAAATGCTTCGCGAGATTTTTCCAGTGCATCAGCCACCGGGTGACCCAGGTTAATCAGGTAACTGTCGTGCGGCAGGATCTGACCGGGTGTGAAGTGGTATTTTTCGCAGGCGGCTTTGAATTCGTCGATGGTTTCCGGACTCAGCGGCGCGGCTCGCCACTGGCGCTGGTTTTTGGTAAACAGCGCAAAGGCGGTCGCGCCAATCTCAGCCGCGCGAATGGCGGCATTTGCCACGCCGCCGGAGGCGCTCACATGCGCACCAATGTATTTCATAAAAACTCCTGTTAAACCCGCCAGGGGAAAACGCCCATCATAGCGGGTCAACAGGGCAGAGATGTAGTGGTTTATGCCATCAGGTGATGAACTGCCAGGTTAATGGCACCGCCGCCGACAATCAGCCAGATAAACAGAATCAGCCCCATGACCAGCGGTTTTGCCCCGGCATTCTTCAGCGCACTGATGTGTGTGGTCAATCCTAGCGCCGCCATAGCCATCGCCAGCAGCAGCGTATCCAGCGTGTTCAGCATGTTCACCATCGATGCTGGCAGCAGATGAAACGAGTTAAACACCGCGACAGCCACAAAGCCCAGCGCAAACCACGGGATCGTCAGCTTGCTTTTTTCTGCGCCTTGCTGCGGGCTGAGCTGTTTGATACGTGCCGCCAGCAGCAGTAAAAACGGTGCCAGCATCATTACGCGCAACATTTTGGCAATCACTGCGGCATTTTCCGTTTCCGGGCTGATAGCGTGTCCGGCGGCAACCACTTGCGCCACTTCATGTACCGTTGAACCTACCCAAATGCCATAGGTTTCCGGGCTAAACCAGTGACCAACCAGCGGATAGAGTGCCGGGTAAATAAAAATCGCCAGCGTGCCGAAAATCACGACAGTGGCGACCGCAACGGTCACTTTACTTGCTTCCGCTTTGACCACCGGTTCGGTTGCCAGCACGGCCGCCGCGCCGCAAATACTGCTGCCTGCGCCAATGAGCCAGCTGGTTTTTTTATCCAGTCCGAACACTTTTTGCCCAAGAAAACAGGCCAGCAAAAAAGTACTGGATAGCGTCAGCACATCTATGGCGATTCCACTGACCCCAACATCGGCAATTTGCGAAAACGTCAGGCGAAAACCATAAAGAATGATCCCCAGTCGTAACAGGTGCTGTTTGGCGAACAGCACGCCGCTGTCGCAGCGGTGGTGCCATGTCGGGTAGAGTGTGTTGCCAAGCAACATGCCGATAAGAATGGCCAGCGTTAAGGCGCTCAGCCCAAGGCCGGCGACGGAAGGCATCGAGCCAAGCCATAATGCGGCGGCGGTAATCAGGCCGGTCAACAACAAGCCAGGAATAAAATGCCAGACCGGATGGCGTCGAGTCTGTAACGTGATTTCTGTCATAACCTTCTCCTTTCAATGGAGAAAAGGTTACGGCGAACTGGTTTAAAGGTAAAATTGATTATATATTTATAATCAATCTTTATAAGTGGTAAGTGACCTCTATGCATATAACGTTACGCCAGCTTGAAGTGTTTGCTGAAGTGCTGAAAAGCGGCTCCACCACTCAGGCTTCGCAGCGGCTGGCGCTCTCGCAATCGGCGGTTAGTGCGGCGCTGACCGACCTTGAAGGCCAGTTGGGTGTGCAATTGTTCGATCGTGTTGGTAAAAGGCTGGTGGTGAATGAGCACGGGCGTTTGCTATATCCCCGCGCGTTGGCAGCGCTCGAACAGGCAACAGAAATCGAGCAACTGTTTCGTGAAGATAACGGCGCTATCCGCGTCTTCGCCAGTAGCACGATTGGTAATTACATCCTGCCGGAGGTGATTGCCCACTACCGCCGTGATTTCCCCGATCTGCCGCTGGAACTGAGCGTGGGTAACAGCCAGGATGTGATCAACGCGGTCGCGGATTTCCGCGTTGATATCGGTTTAATTGAAGGCCCGTGCCACACGGCGGAAATTATCGCCGAGCCGTGGCTGGAAGATGAATTGGTGGTGTTTGCTCCGCCGTCATCCCCGCTGCTGCAAGGGCGCGTAACGCTGGAGCAACTCGCTGCAGCGCCGTGGATCCTGCGCGAACGCGGCTCCGGCACGCGCGAAATCGTCGACTATTTACTACTCTCGCATCTGCCGCAGTTTCACCTGGGCATGGAGCTTGGCAACTCAGAAGCCATTAAGCACGCGGTGCGTCACGGGTTGGGCATTAGCTGCCTGTCGCGGCGCGTCATTGCCGAACAACTGGAAACCGGCAGCTTAAAGGAAGTGCCGATTCCGCTGCCCCGTCTGGTGCGCACGCTGTGGCGTATCCACCATCGTCAGAAGCACCTCTCCAGCGCACTAAACCGCTTTATTCGCTACTGCGAGATTTGATTGCACCATCAGCAGGCGTCTGCACCGTTTTGGTGGTGCAGACGCAGCGCTGCAACCTTTGATTCATCCCTCAATCTCCCGCATGTCACGCTCCGCCAGAATATATCGTATTGGCACATTAGTTGCAGAAAGTGATTCAAAGAATCTTTTGTTTCATGAACGATGAGGTGTTGATGATGAAAATGTGGATGAAGGCCGCCGCGGTGGCGACAGTAATGATGGCATGTACCTCGCAGGCCATGGCGGATCAATTACAGGATATTCAAAAGCGCGGCGTATTGCGCGTGGCAGTACCGCAGGATTTCCCGCCGTTTGGCTCTGTCGGCACCGATCTCAAACCGCAGGGTTACGACATTGATATGGCCGAATACCTGGCAAAAGGGATGAAGGTGAAACTGCAACTGGTGCCCGTAACCAGCGCCAACCGCGTGCCGTATCTGCAAACGCATAAAGTTGACCTGGTAATTTCCAGCCTTGGCAAAAATGCGGAGCGCGAAAAAGTGATCGACTTCAGCCGTGCTTATGCGCCGTTCTTCCTTGGCGTGTTTGGCCCGAAAGAGGCCACAGTGACCGATGCGAAAGCGTTGAGCGGCAAATCCATCGGTGTTACCCGCGGTGCCGTGGAAGACATGGTGCTGAGCGATATCGCGCCGAAAGATGCCGATGTGAAGCGCTACGAAGATAACAACACCACGCTTTCTGCATATATGTCCGGCCAGGTGCAGTACCTTGCCACCGGGAACGTGGTGGTGGCGGCGATCGCACGGCAGAACCCACAAAAAGCGCCGGTCAGCCAGTTCATGCTGAAAGATTCGCCATGCTATATCGGGCTGATGAAAAACGAACCAGCGTTGAAAGCGGAAGTCGACAAACTGGTCGAGCAGGCGCTGAAAGAGGGCGAACTCAACAGCTTGTCACAGAAATGGATGCAGGCGCCGTTACCGGCCAACTTTGGCGCGTAACGCATGACGACGTCGCTTGATTTCGCCGCACTCTGGCCGTTCTGGCCGGAGCTGCTGGCAGGGCTTTGGACCACGGTGACCTTAACCACGCTGGCGACGGTTGGCGGTGTGACGATAGGCATCGTCGGTGCGGCGCTGCGTAGCGGTAAACCCGGCGTGATGAGTGCCATCTGGGGCGCGTATGTTGAGCTTATCCGCAACACGCCTTTTGTGGTGCAACTGTTCTTTATTGTTTTTGGTTTGCCGAGCCTCGGGCTGAAACTCACCGCCGGTGAAGCGGCGCTGATCGCCATGCTGGTTAACCTTGGTGCTTACAGCACTGAAATTATCCGTGCCGGGATCCAGGTAGCGCCGAAAGGGCAGTGGGAAGCCGCCCGCGTACTGGGGCTTAGCAAATCGCAAACCTTCTTACGGGTGATTTTGCCTCCCGCGCTGAAACGCATTTATCCGGCGCTGGTGAGTCAGTGCATTATCGTCATGCTGGGCTCTTCGGTGGTGTCGCAAGTCTCTTATGAAGAGTTGACCTTTATGGCCAACCTGATTCAGTCGCGCACGTTTTTAAGTTTTGAAGTCTATTTTGTCACCACGCTGCTGTACCTGATGCTGTCGCTGTTGATGCGCCAGTTACTGCTGGCAATTGGGCGCAAATGGCTGGGGAGCGAGAGCTGATGAGTACGTTTACCGACTGGGATATTCTGCGCAACCTGCTGCTGGCGGCGCGCTGGACGGTGCTGCTGTCGCTGATCGCCTTTGTCTGCGGCACGCTGGTGACGCTGCCGCTGCTGGTGTTGCGCATTAGCCGCTGGCGTTTACCAAAACGTTTTATCAGCGCCTATGCCGCGCTATTTCAGGGCACACCGCTGTTGATGCAACTGTTCCTGGCTTTTTTTGGCCTTGCGCTGTTTGGTATTGACGTCAGCGCATGGACGGCGGCGACGCTGGCGCTAACGCTGTTTACCAGTGCCTTCCTGCTTGATATCTGGTACGGCAGCATCAAAGCCTTGCCAAAAGGGCAGTGGGAAGCCTGTCGTTGTCTGGGACTGAGTTTTGGTCAAACGCTGTTTCGCGTGATTGCGCCGCAGGCCATTCGAATCGCCATTGCGCCGACGGTGGGCTTTTCCGTGCAGGTGATTAAAGGCACGGCGCTGGCGTCGATTATCGGTTTTGTCGAACTCACCAAAGCCGGCACCATGCTCAACAACGTCACCTTTGCACCGTTCAAAGTGTTCGGTCTGGTGGCGTTAGGCTACTTCCTGCTGTGTTATCCGCTGTCGCGCTACAGCCGTTATCTGGAGAAGAAATTCCATGCCGCTCATCACCATTAATGAAGTGCAGAAATATTATGGCGACAACCATGTGCTGAAGGGCGTTAGCCTCGACATTGAAATGGGCGAAGTGGTGTCGATTATTGGCCGCAGCGGTTCGGGCAAAAGCACCTTACTGCGCTGCATGAACGGGCTGGAAGGCTACCAGGATGGCAGCATCAAACTGGGCGGCATGACGGTAACAGACCGGGAATCGCAGGCGCGTGAAATCAGCCGCTCAGTGGGGATGGTATTCCAGAGCTTTAATCTGTTCCCGCATATGACGGCGCTGGAAAACGTCATGCTGGCGCCGCGCCGGGTGCTGAAACTGCCTGCCGATGAATGCCGTCGGCTGGCTATTGAGATGCTGGAGAAAGTGGGGCTCGGCGAGCGTGTCGACTACTATCCAGCCAATCTTTCCGGCGGCCAGCAGCAGCGCGTGGCGATTGCCCGTGCGCTGGCGATGAAACCGAAAGTGCTGCTGTGCGATGAAATCACCTCGGCACTGGATCCAGAGCTGGTCGGTGAAGTGCTGCGCGTGCTGGAGCAGCTTGCCCGCGAGGGGATGACGTTGATTCTGGTGACCCACGAAATGAATTTTGCGCGCGAAGTGGGCGACCGCGTGGTGTTTATGCATCAGGGAAAAGTCTGGGAGCAGGGTGACAGCAAGCACTTTTTCACGCAGCCGAAAACACCGGAACTGCAGCAGTTTATCGCCTCGGTACGCGGTCTGAATTAATCTTTCTGCTCCCGCATCCGCGCGGGAGCCTGTTTACCGCCTCGCAACATCGTTCATTCACTGCTTTACTTATAATCCGTTGCCGATCATGAAGGTCTCTAATAAGAGGCGTTTTATGCCGGAAGGCCTGCGTTTCGTTTGCTACAATCGCGCCTCATTTTTTGGATGGATAGCATTTTCTTATGGTTTCCGAAACTAAAACCACAGAAGCGCCCACGCTTCGTCGAGAACTCAAAGCGCGTCATCTGACGATGATCGCCATTGGCGGTTCCATCGGTACAGGTTTGTTTGTCGCATCAGGGGCGACCATTTCTTCAGCGGGCCCCGGCGGCGCGTTGTTTTCCTATATTTTGATTGGCCTGATGGTCTATTTCCTGATGACCAGCCTGGGCGAACTGGCGGCGTACATGCCGGTTTCCGGTTCGTTTTCCACCTATGGTCAAAAATATGTTGAAGAAGGTTTCGGCTTCGCGCTGGGCTGGAATTACTGGTACAACTGGGCGGTGACCATCGCCGTTGACCTGGTGGCGTCGCAATTAGTGATGACCTGGTGGTTCCCGGACACGCCAGGCTGGATCTGGAGCGCGCTGTTCCTCGCGGTGATTTTTCTGCTTAACTACATCTCTGTGAAAGGCTTCGGCGAAGCGGAGTATTGGTTCTCGCTGATTAAAGTGGCCACCGTCATTATTTTCATCATCGTTGGCGTGATGATGATTGTCGGTATTTTCCAGGGGGAAAAACCGGCCGGCTGGAGCAACTGGGCGATTGGCGATGCGCCATTTGCCGGTGGTTTTTCCGCCATGATCGGTGTGGCAATGATTGTCGGTTTCTCTTTCCAGGGCACTGAGTTAATTGGTATCGCGGCGGGGGAATCGGAAGATCCGGAGAAGAACATTCCGCGCGCGGTACGCCAGGTGTTCTGGCGTATTCTGCTGTTCTATGTGTTCGCGATTTTGATTATCAGCCTGATTATTCCGTACACCGATCCGAGCCTGCTGCGTAATGACGTAAAAGATATCAGTGTCAGTCCGTTCACGCTGGTGTTTGAGCACGCGGGTCTGCTCTCGGCGGCGGCGGTGATGAACGCGGTGATCCTGACGGCAGTGCTGTCGGCGGGGAACTCGGGAATGTACGCTTCCACGCGTATGCTCTACACGCTGGCGTGTGATGGCAAAGCGCCGCGCATTTTCGCGAAATTATCGAAAGGCGGCGTGCCGCGTAACGCGCTGTATGCCACCACGGTTATTGCCGCGCTGTGCTTCCTGACCTCAATGTTTGGCAACCAGACCGTGTACTTGTGGCTGCTGAACACTTCCGGCATGACTGGTTTTATCGCCTGGCTGGGCATTGCCATCAGCCACTACCGTTTTCGTCGCGGTTATGTGGCGCAGGGACATTCGCTGGATAACCTGCCGTACCGTTCAGGTTTCTTCCCGCTGGGGCCGATTTTCGCCTTCGCCCTGTGCCTGATAATTACGCTTGGGCAGAATTATCAGGCTTTCCTGGCAGACCGCATTGATTGGGGCGCCGTTGCGGCGACATATATCGGTATTCCGCTATTCCTTATTATCTGGTTAGGCTATAAATTTTCCAAAGGAACCCGTTTTGTGCGTTATAGTGAAATGGAGTTTCCGGAACGTTTCACGAAATAAATTCACTCTTTAGCCCTCTGTATGGAGGGCTTTTTTTTGCCCCTGCCAACATTCCCTCCCGCTGCGATAATTTACATAACTTTAATTTGTCGAAATTGATAATCATTATCGTTTACATTAAGGTAAGTGCCTGAATAACAAGGGTGCCAGCCCGGACTTGCTGTGCCCGAAAGCCAATAATTTTCCCCGTCAGGGTCAATGTAACGCTGACGTGTTTTGCAGTATGTGAGCAGTATTCTTCGCAATTTTTTGTAGTTACCTCATGGAGTTACGGAATGTTTACCTTGAATCCCATCGTCCGGGGAGGCCTCTGCGCGTCCGCACTTTCTTTGGCGCTGCCGGTAATGGCCGTAGAGAATGGCGAAACGCTGGTGGTTACCGCGTCGGCAACGGAGCAGAACCTGAAAGATGCGCCGGCCAGTATCAGCGTGATCACCCAGGAAGACTTGCAGCGCAAACCGGTGCAAAACCTGAAAGATGTGCTGAAAGAGGTGCCTGGCGTTCAGCTCACCAATGAAGGGGACAACCGTAAAGGCGTCAGCCTGCGTGGTCTCAACAGTAGCTACACGCTGATCCTGATTGACGGTAAGCGCGTCAACTCCCGCAATGCTGTTTTCCGCCATAATGATTTTGACCTTAACTGGATCCCGGTCGACGCCATTGAGCGCATTGAAGTGGTGCGTGGCCCGATGTCTTCCCTTTATGGTTCGGACGCCCTTGGTGGCGTGGTGAACATCATCACGAAAAAAATCGGCCAGCGCTGGACGGGCAGTATTACTGCCGACAGCACCATTCAGGAACACCGCGATCGCGGTGACACCTGGAACGGTCAGTTCTACACCAGCGGCCCGCTGATTGATGGTGTGCTTGGGCTAAAAGCCTTTGGCAGCGTGGCGAAACGCGAAAAAGATGAACAGCAGAGCTCGCAAACGGATGCCAGCGGCCAGTCGCCGCGTATTGAAGGATTCACCAGCCGCGATGGCAACGTCGAGTTTGCCTGGACGCCAACCGACGATCACGATTTTACCGCCGGATATGGCTACGACCGCCAGGACAGGAACTCTGATTCGCTGGATAAAAACCGCCTTGACCGGCAAAACTACGCGTTGGCGCACAATGGCCGCTGGGGTGAGGTAAACAGTGAACTGCGTTTCTACGGTGAACAGATCGATAACAAAAACCCGGGCAACAGCAGCGCAATTCGTTCGGAAAGCAACACGCTCGACGGCAAAGTGGTGCTGCCGCTGGGGCAATATAATCAGCTTGTTACGCTGGGGGGCGAGTGGCGTCACGACACCTTAAAAGATCCTGTTAACCTGACCGGCGGCGACAGCAGTGAAACCTCGACCAGCCAGTACGCGCTGTTCGTTGAAGATGAATGGCGTATTTTCGAGCCGTTGGCGCTGACCACCGGTGTCCGTATGGACGACCACGACACCTATGGCGATCACTGGAGCCCGCGTGCTTACCTGGTTTATAGCGCCACCGACACGCTGACCGTGAAAGGCGGTTGGGCGACGGCATTTAAAGCGCCTTCTCTGTTACAGCTCAGTCCGGACTGGGCCTCCAACTCCTGCCGGGGCGGCTGCCGGATTGTTGGCAGCCCGGAGCTAAAACCAGAGACCAGCGAAAGTTTCGAACTGGGACTTTACTACAGCGGCGAAGAGGGCTGGCTGGAAGGCGTGCAGGGCAGCGTAACCGCCTTCCAGAACAATATCGATGACATGATCAATATCAGCCGTACGTCGAGCCTGAGCGAAGCACCGGGTTACTCTAACTTCGTCGGTTTTGAGCGGAATGCCAGCGGCGTACTGGTGCCGGTATTCCGTTACTACAACGTTGATAAAGCGCGGATTCAGGGTGTGGAAACCGAAGTGAAAATTCCGTTCGATGAGGCGTGGAAGCTGACGCTGAATTACACCTATAACGATGGCCGCAACCTGAGCGGTGGCGGTAACAAACCGTTGCAGGATCTGCCGTTCCACACCGCCAATGGCACGCTGGACTGGCAAGCCACGCAAGACTGGTCATTCTATGTTTCCGCTAACTACAGCGGGGAAAAACGCTCTGTATCGCAGGGCGTAACGCCGGGTGGTTACGTAATCTGGAATGCGGGCGGCGCATGGCAGGCGACGAAAAACGTCAAGCTGCGCGCGGGTGTGCTTAACCTTGGCGATAAAGATCTCAGCCGCGACGATTACAGCTACAACGAAGATGGTCGCCGCTATTTTATGGCGCTGGATTACCGCTTCTGATATGGAAAGCCCGGCAGCAGGACGCCGCCGGGACTAATGCTATTTCAGCAGATGCTGCGCATGGAAGCGCAAATGATCTTCAATAAACGCAGCAATAAAGAAGTAACTATGATCGTAGCCGGACTGGATGCGCAGCGTCAGCGGCCATGATTTTTGCCGTGCCACTTCCGCAAGCCGCGCGGGCTGTAGCTGATCGGCGAGGAACTGATCATTATCCCCCTGATCGATAAGTGTTGGGATCGCGTCAGTTTCGTTGCTTTCCAGCATCAGTGCGCAGCTATCCCATTCACGCCACTGCTGCGCGTCGTCGCCCAGATAGGCGCGAAACGCTTTTTGCCCCCACGGTACCTGCATCGGGTTGACGATCGGTGCAAAGGCGGAAACGCTGGTGTAACGGCCGGGGTTTTTCAGCGCCATGATCAACGCACCGTGACCGCCCATTGAATGACCACTGATAGCACAGCGGTCGCTGACCTTGAATTGTGACTGGATAAGCGTGGGTAATTCATCGCGCAGGTAATCATACATACGATAATGCGCCGCCCACGGCTGCTCGGTGGCGTTGAGGTAAAAACCCGCGCCTTTGCCGAGGTCATAGCTGTCCGCATCTGCTACATCGTCGCCACGCGGGCTGGTATCCGGCATCACCAGCACAATGCCCAACTCTGCGGCCACGCGTTGCGCGCCAGCTTTGGTGGTGAAGTTTTCATCATTGCAGGTGAGACCGGAGAGCCAGTACAGCACCGGCGGCGGTGTTGCGCTGTATTGCGGCGGTAAGAAGATGCTAAATGTCATGGTGCAGTTCAGTACGGCGGAGTCGTGGCGCCAGCGCTGTTGCCAGCCTTCAAAACAGCGGTGCTCTTCAAGCATTTCCATGCGGGGCTCCTTAGAATTTTTACAAACAAAGTAAGGTGACTTGTTGTCATCATACAGACTATTCCCTTTGCTGTGAGTAACTTTCACTTCCGCATAAGCGCAACATACTGCATCATAAACATAACTTTACGTTAACATTTGGGGGCGCTAATGGCGCAACGTGTGGCGCTTTGTGGGTTTATTGTGTTGGTGGTCGCGATGGGCATCGGGCGTTTTGCCTTCACGCCGCAGGTACCGTTGATGATCCGCGACGAGCAACTGACCCTGACCAGCGCCGGGCTGGTGGCGGCGATTAACTACCTCGGTTATCTACTTGGTGCCTGGGACGCAATGCGCGCGCAGCGGCATATCGAAGTCCGTCTTTATCTTGGTATTGGTGGCGCGGTGGCGCTCACTTTTCTCTCTTCGCTTGCAGATAACGCGCTGGTTCACGGCGCGTTGCGCCTGGTAATTGGCGCAATGAGCGGCTGGGCGATGGTGCTGATTGCCGCCTGGACCAACGAGCGGCTGGCACATGCCGGAAAGCCAGGGCTGAGCGCCGCGGTATTCGCCGGGCCGGGCGCGGGTATTGCATTAAGCGGCCTGCTGGCGGTGGCGATCCAGGCAAAAGGGTTAAGCGCTGCCTCCGCCTGGCAGGTTTATGGCGTGCTGGCGCTGCTGCTGGTGGCGTTAATTGCTCGCTATTTGCCGCGTCCTGGCGAGTGGCATCGACCGGGCGAAAAGCCGCAGCCGCTACAGTTAACCACCGATCTTAAACGGCTGGTATGGAGTTATAGCCTGGCCGGGTTTGGCTATATCTTACCGGCGACATTTCTGTCGCAAATGGCGGCGCTGCGCTTTCCTGGTAGCTTGTTTGCCCAGTTTGTCTGGCCGGTGTTCGGTGCCGCAGCGGTGCTGGGGATAGCGCTCAGTATTTTGCTGCGCCACGTTGGTCACAGCCATCAGCGGCTGGCGGTCGTGCTGTGGTTGCAGGGCGCGGGCGTACTGGCGGCATGGTTACTGCCGGGAATGAGCGGGCTGGTGTGCGGTGCGTTGCTGGTGGGCGGCGGATTTCTTTGCGCCGTGCAGCTTTCACTGCTGTATGGACGCGAGCTCGCGCCCAATCACACGCGTTATATGGCCGGGTTATTGACTACCGGTTATGCGATGGGGCAACTGGTTGGCCCTATAACTTCCGCGCTTTCCACCTGGCTTACACAGCGGCTTGAACCGGCGCTTGGCGTGGCGGCAATTGCCCTGGCCATTGGCGGGGTTTTAGTCTGGAAACGCACGGCCTGAAAGGCGGCAGCGATTTCAATAATTATCGCCGCCGGGGCTGGATTATGTGCGCGACCTCACGCACAATGTTCGCTCACTTTGCGTTAACAACGCGAAGTTCGCCACACCTGCAGGAGAATAATAAACATGTCATCACTCAGTAAAGAAGCGGCGCTTGTTCACGAGGCTCTGGTTGCCCGTGGTCTGGAAACGCCGCTGCGCCCACCGGTGCAAATGGATAACGAATCCCGTAAACGTCTTATCGCCGGGCATATGACCGAGATTATGCAACTGCTGAATCTCGATCTGAATGATGACAGCCTGATGGAAACGCCGCATCGCATCGCCAAAATGTATGTCGATGAGATCTTCTCCGGCCTCGATTACGCCAATTTCCCGAAGATCACCGTCATTGAAAACAAAATGAAAGTCGATGAGATGGTGACGGTGCGCGATATCACGCTGACCAGCACCTGCGAGCACCATTTTGTCACTATCGACGGCAAAGCCACCGTTGCCTATATTCCGAAGGACTCGGTGATTGGCCTGTCGAAAATTAACCGTATCGTGCAGTTTTTTGCGCAGCGCCCGCAGGTACAGGAGCGACTGACCCAGCAGATCCTGACCGCGCTGCAAACGCTGCTCGGCACTAACAATGTCGCGGTTTCTATTGATGCGGTGCATTATTGCGTGAAAGCGCGCGGTATCCGCGACGCAACCAGCGCGACGACGACCACTTCGCTTGGTGGTTTGTTCAAGTCGAGCCAGAATACCCGCCAGGAGTTCCTGCGCGCAGTCCGCCACACTAACTAATTCGCTGGAGCCGCCGACATGGAGAGGAATGTCACGCTGGATTTTATTCGTGGCATCGCCATTCTCGGGATCCTGTTGCTGAATATCACCGCCTTTGGTTTGCCAAAGGCGGCCTATCTTAACCCTGCCTGGTACGGCGACATCACCGCGTCGGATGCGTGGACCTGGGCGCTGCTTGATCTCTTCGCGCAGGTGAAATTCCTCTCGCTGTTTGCCATTTTGTTTGGTGCGGGTCTGCAAATGTTGCTGCCGCGTGGTAAGCGCTGGATCCAGTCGCGCCTGACGCTGCTGGTGCTGCTCGGTTTCATTCATGGTCTTTTTTTCTGGGATGGCGATATTCTGCTGGCTTATGGGCTGGTGGGGCTGATTGCCTGGCGCATGGTGCGCGATGCGCAGAACGTGAAGACAATGTTTAATACCGGCGTGGTGCTGTACCTGATTGGCATTGCTGTTCTGTTATTGCTGGCGGGCATTTCGGGTTCGCAGCCGAACCGCTCCTGGTTGCCGGATGCGGCAAATGTCCAGTACGAAACCTGGTGGCGAGTGAGTGGCAGCCTCGGTGAGGCCATCAGCAATCGTGCGGATATGCTCTCTAACGCGCTGCTGGCGCTGGGGGCGCAATATGGCTGGCAACTGGCGGGCATGATGCTGATAGGCGCGGCGCTGATGCGCAGCGGCTGGCTGAAAGGGCAATTCAGCCTGCGCCATTACCGCCGAACGGGGGCGCTGCTGATTGGCTTAGGGCTACTGATAAATATCCCGGCGATTATTGCCCAGTGGCAGCTTGGCTGGTCGTATCGCTGGTGCGCTTTTCTTCTGCAAGCGCCGCGTGAACTTGGCGCGCCGCTACAGGCGGTGGGTTACGCGGCGCTGGCGTGGGGATTCTGGCCGCAAATCTGCGGTTACAAACTGGTCAATGCCATTGCCTGCGTTGGACGCATGGCGCTCACTAACTACCTGCTGCAAACGCTAATCTGCATCACCTTATTCAATCGTTTCGGGCTGTTTATGCAGTTCGATCGCTTGCAATTGCTGGCTTTTGTGCCTGCGGTGTGGGCGGTGAATATCCTCTTCTCTCTGTTCTGGCTCAGGCGTTTTCGTCAGGGACCACTGGAATGGCTATGGCGGCAATTGACCGCTCGTGCTGCAGGGACATCATTAGCACGCACATCCAGATAACGATCTGGATCACAATCATTAACAAAACGGATGTAACCGTTTCCATTCATGTGATGCCACTCACGTAGCAATCGCCTGCTCGCTGCCAGAATAGCCTCCTTACTTAACACAGGGGGTGGCTGTGAACTGCCGCAATCCAGAAAAGGTGGGTAAAAATGATCACCATTCGTGACGTTGCCCGGCATGCGGGCGTCTCTGTCGCGACGGTGTCCCGCGTGCTCAATAACAGCGCGCTGGTCAGCCCGGAAACGCGCGAAACGGTGATGAAAGCCGTCGCCCAGCTGGGTTATCGCCCGAATGCCAACGCCCAGGCGCTGGCGACGCAGGTTAGCGACACCATTGGCGTGGTGGTGATGGACGTCTCTGATGCCTTTTTCGGTGCGCTGGTGAAAGCAGTAGATACGGTTGCGCAGCAGCACCAAAAATATGTGCTGATTGGCAACAGTTATCACGAGGCGGAAAAGGAGCGTCACGCCATTGAAGTCCTGATCCGCCAGCGGTGTAACGCCCTGATTGTTCACTCAAAAGCACTAAGCGATGAGGAGCTGACAGGCTTTATGGAGCAGATCCCCGGCATGGTGCTGATCAACCGGTTGGTGCCAGGCTATGCGCACCGCTGCGTCTGCCTTGATAACGTCAGCGGGGCGGTGATGGCGACACGCATGCTGCTCAATAACGGCCATCAGCGCATCGGTTATCTGGCGTCCAGCCATCAAATCGAAGACAACGATATGCGCCGCGAGGGGTGGTTCCGCGCACTGGAAGAGCAGGGGATTAACGCCCCGGACAGCTGGGTTGGCACCGGTTCGCCGGACATGCAGGGTGGTGAAGCGGCGATGGTGGAATTGCTCGGGCGCAACCTGCAACTGACCGCGGTCTTCGCCTATAACGACAGCATGGCGGCGGGTGCACTGACGGCGCTGAAAGACAACGGCATTGCGGTGCCACAGCATTTATCACTGATTGGTTTCGATGATATTCCCATTGCGCGTTACACCGACCCGCAACTGACGACGGTGCGTTATCCGGTCGCGTCAATGGCGCGCCTGGCAACCGAGCTGGCGTTGCAGGGAGCCGCAGGTAAGCTGGATCCAGAGGCTGCGCACTGCTTTATGCCGACGCTGGTACGTCGCCATTCCGTGACCGCGCGGCAAACTGTGGCACCGATCACTAACTTATAAACTTCGATGATGTAACCGTTTTCAATCTGTGAGTAAATTCACAGTATCTTAACAAGGCGCTGACTATGATGTCAGCGTTTTAGAAGCTGAAACACGATGTAACGGTGATTAATCACTTTCACTATTAGTGAGCGCTTTGAAACATCGAAGAAAGCGAACTTCTGGAGCGTTACCCGGACACGGACGAATGGATTTTTAGAGTGAACTTCGGTCGGCAGTAACGTCTTCGTAACAACTGACCCGCCGAGCATTATTCACAAGAACTACCCTGCATATAAAAAAACCGGAGATACCATGAATAAGAAGGTGTTGACTCTGTCTGCTGTTATGGCAAGCATGCTTTTTGGCGCAGCCGCACACGCAGCGGATACCCGCATTGGTGTGACCATCTATAAATATGACGACAACTTTATGTCCGTTGTCCGTAAGGCTATTGAGAAAGACGCCAAAGCAGCGCCAGATGTTCAGCTGCTGATGAACGACTCGCAGAATGACCAATCCAAACAGAACGACCAGATCGACGTGCTGCTGGCGAAAGGCGTAAAAGCACTGGCGATCAACCTGGTTGACCCGGCTGCGGCAGGTACGGTGATTGAGAAAGCGCGTGGTCAAAACGTTCCGGTTGTTTTCTTTAACAAAGAACCTTCTCGCAAAGCGCTGGATAGCTACGATAAAGCCTACTACGTGGGTACCGATTCCAAAGAATCTGGCGTGATTCAGGGCGACCTGATTGCTAAACACTGGGCGGCGAACCCGGGCTGGGATCTGAACAAAGATGGCCAGATCCAGTTCGTACTGCTGAAAGGCGAGCCGGGCCACCCGGATGCTGAAGCGCGTACCACTTACGTTATCAAAGAGCTGAACGATAAGGGCATTAAAACCCAGCAGTTGGCTCTGGATACCGCAATGTGGGATACCGCTCAGGCGAAAGACAAAATGGACGCCTGGCTCTCTGGCCCGAACGCTAACAAAATTGAAGTGGTTATCGCTAACAACGACGCGATGGCAATGGGCGCGGTTGAAGCACTGAAAGCGCACAACAAATCTGCTATTCCGGTATTTGGCGTCGATGCGCTGCCAGAAGCTCTGGCGCTGGTGAAATCCGGTGCAATGGCCGGTACCGTGCTGAACGATGCGAACAACCAGGCGAAAGCAAGCTTTGATCTGGCGAAAAACCTGGCCGAAGGTAAAGGCGCGGCAGATGGCACCAACTGGAAAATCGAAAATAAAATTGTTCGTATTCCTTACGTAGGTGTAGATAAAGACAACCTGGCTGAAATCGCCGGTAAATAATATTAAGAAAGCATGTTCTCATTGGGCGCAACGACTGTTGCGCCCTTATAACACGATATGCCAGGCCAACAAGGTATAATTATGGTCAGCAATAATACTCAGTCGTCAGGTGAATTCTTGTTGGAAATGAGCAATATCAACAAGTCTTTTCCAGGCGTAAAGGCACTCGATAATGTCAATTTGAAAGTCCGTCCGCATTCGATCCATGCATTAATGGGCGAGAACGGTGCGGGGAAATCAACATTATTAAAATGTCTTTTTGGGATCTATCAAAAAGATTCCGGTAGCATTCTTTTTCAGGGGAAAGAGATCGACTTCCATTCCGCGAAAGAAGCGCTGGAAAATGGTATTTCGATGGTTCACCAGGAACTCAACCTGGTGTTGCAACGTTCCGTGATGGACAATATGTGGCTGGGTCGTTACCCGACCAAAGGCATGTTTGTCGATCAGGAGAAAATGTTCCACGATACCAAAGCCATTTTTGATGAGCTGGATATTGATATCGACCCTAAAGCACGCGTGGGAACATTATCTGTATCGCAAATGCAGATGATTGAAATTGCCAAAGCGTTCTCTTACGACGCCAAAATTGTCATTATGGATGAACCGACTTCTTCGCTGACGGAAAAAGAAGTCAATCATCTGTTTAAAATTATCCGTAAACTGAAAGAGCGTGGCTGCGGAATTGTTTATATCTCCCATAAAATGGAAGAGATATTCCAGCTGTGCGATGAAATTACGATTCTGCGCGACGGCCAGTGGATTGCCACCCAGCCGCTGGAAGGGCTGGATATGGACAAGATCATCGCGATGATGGTTGGTCGTTCCCTGAACCAGCGCTTCCCGGACAAGCACAACGTGCCGGGCGAAACCATTCTTGAAGTGCGTAATCTCACCTCGTTGCGCCAGCCCTCTATTCGCGATATCTCCTTTGATTTGCGCAAAGGTGAAATTCTCGGTATCGCAGGTCTGGTCGGGGCGAAACGTACTGATATTGTTGAGACGTTATTTGGCATTCGTGAAAAGTCCGCTGGCACCATTAAACTTCATGGCAAACTGATTAATAATCACACCGCTAATGAAGCAATTAATAATGGCTTTGCGCTGGTGACCGAAGAACGCCGTTCTACCGGTATTTATGCGTATCTTGATATCGGATTTAACTCATTAATCTCGAATATTCAGAATTACAAAAATAAAGTCGGCTTGCTGGATAATAGCCGCATGAAGAGTGATACCCAGTGGGTTATTGACTCCATGCGTGTTAAAACACCCGGTCACCGTACACAAATTGGTTCGCTTTCCGGTGGTAACCAGCAAAAAGTGGTTATTGGTCGCTGGTTATTAACACAGCCAGAAATTTTAATGCTCGATGAGCCGACCCGTGGTATTGATGTTGGGGCTAAATTTGAAATTTACCAACTGATTGCCGAACTGGCGAAAAAGAATAAGGGGATCATTATTATTTCCTCTGAAATGCCTGAGTTGTTAGGCATCACTGACCGTATTCTGGTTATGAGCAATGGCCTCGTTTCCGGAATTGTTGATACTAAAACGACAACGCAAAACGAAATTCTCCGTCTTGCGTCTTTGCACCTTTAAGATCAGGGGCTCCTCATGAGTGCGTTAAATAAGAAAACTTTTCTCACTTATCTGAAAGACGGCGGTATTTACGTTGTTCTTTTAGTGTTACTGGCCATTATCATTTTTCAGGATCCCACGTTCTTAAGTCTGCTGAACTTAAGTAATATTCTGACCCAATCCTCCGTGCGTATTATTATCGCGCTGGGTGTGGCGGGGCTGATTGTTACTCAGGGTACTGACCTTTCCGCCGGGCGCCAGGTTGGCCTCGCGGCGGTGGTTGCCGCAACGCTGCTGCAATCGATGGAAAACGTCAACAAGGTATTCCCGGATATGGCGACAATGCCGATTCCGGTGGTGATCCTGATTGTTTGCGCCATCGGTGCGGTGATTGGCCTGGTGAACGGTATCGTGATTGCATACCTCAACGTGACGCCGTTTATCACCACGCTGGGTACGATGATCATCGTTTACGGTATCAACTCCCTGTACTACGACTTTGTGGGCGCGTCGCCGATTTCCGGCTTCGACAGCGGCTTCTCGACCTTTACGCAGGGCTTTATTGCGCTGGGCAGTTTCCGGTTGTCGTATATCACCTTCTATGCGTTGATCGCTGTGGCGTTCGTCTGGGTGCTGTGGAACAAAACCCGCTTTGGCAAAAACATTTTCGCCATCGGTGGTAACCCGGAAGCGGCGAAAGTCTCTGGCGTTAACGTGGCGCTGAACCTGCTGATGATTTACGCGCTGTCCGGTGTGTTCTATGCCTTCGGCGGGATGCTGGAAGCGGGTCGTATCGGCTCTGCCACCAACAACCTTGGCTTTATGTATGAACTGGACGCCATCGCCGCCTGCGTGGTTGGCGGGGTCTCCTTCAGCGGCGGTGTGGGTACCGTGCTTGGCGTAGTGACCGGTGTGATTATCTTCACCGTCATCAACTACGGTCTGACCTATATCGGTATTAACCCGTACTGGCAGTACATCATCAAGGGCGGCATCATTATCTTCGCCGTGGCGCTGGATTCGCTGAAATACGCCCGTAAAAAATAATCCCATCGTCTGTACCCGGCCCGCTCAACGAGCGGGCTTTTTTTGCCTGTTTTGCCGCCTTCTGCCATGGATTAAACCCACGGCCTTCCCCCCAAAAAACTTCGCTCGCGGCGAGTTGTTAAATTTTTTGCTTCGGTGCTACGCTCAATAAAGTCGCAATATTAATAAGGAGATTGGGGATGAACAGTGAGTGCGCATTTCCTGCACTTTCGGTGATTGGCTGGCAGGTTGGGGTGGTTGAAGATTTAGATGGTGTGGTCGTGAAGTTTGGGTGCAGCACAGGCCCCTGCGAGGCGGGAGCAACGACGTTTGATTCGCCCTTTTTTAATTTAACGCCTGATATGGTGAGAAGCCTGATCTACGACCTTGAGCGTAGCCTGCAACAGCATGAGAGCAAAGTGGCCTGACGCTTCGCTTGCACTTCGGGTACATTCCATGTGCCCGATATTTAAGTCAATTCTGAATGCCTGTATGCCCATAGCTACTTACGCTTGAAAGAATGAATCTGTGAATGAGGTTGTATCCGCAGCTCAGGGGCGCTTATGAATTTTGTTTATTTTACTGTTGATAACTTACCGCATGAAAAAAACTCACCTGTTAACTTCTCTTTGAAAAATGTCGAACTGTTGCGCGATGGCGACGTGATTGCTTCACTTGGCGATATCAAAATCACGTCCTTGCCGTTCTTTTACTTTTGCCCGGTACCCACCGGCTTTCGCAAAATAGAGTTCAGAATGAAGAACAGCCCGCCAGCGCGAATTGTATGTAGCACAGGGTACTTAAAAAGCGGGGAATACCTGGTTAATACGCCGGACGGGGAGAAAGCATTGTCCTTCAACGCGCTTAATGGTCACTGGACGCTCGATAAAGCCAGCCGTGCGGTTATTGATCACCGCCATTTTGTTGAGCGTGGTTTTACGCTTGTCCGTCCAGTAAAAACCAACAGCCGCAACGCATCCATTAACTGACGCTTCAGTTTTTTCCTTTCTTTTGCATATCGATAAGCTGCTCGGCGGTGACGGCCGGGTAGCCTTGCGCGTCGTCCGGCACTTCCTGCATTGACGGAATGGGCACCAGCGGGCCGAGGAAGCGCGGCTCACGCTTGAAGATGTAGAGATCGGCGATAGTGCCCAGCCGCGCGCCAAACTCGCGTACGCGTACGCTCCACATATCTTTCGGCGACGGCACGGCGTAACACTGCGCCTGAATGCCCATATGCTGGGCGATAAACAGCGCGCGTTCGCAATGGAAACGTTGGGTAATGATAATGAAATCGTTAGTGTCGAAGACTTTCCGGGTGCGCACTATCGAATCCAGCGTACGGAAACCGGCGTAATCCAGCACGATGTCGGCAGGATCGACACCGGCAGCAATCAAATCCTTACGCATGGTCATCGGTTCGTTGTAACTTTGCAGCGCGTTATCGCCGCTCAGCAACAGGTAGTTAACCTTGCCGCTGTTATACGCATTAAGCGCGCCCTGGATCCGGTAGCGGTAATATTGATTGATAACGCCGGTGCGGTAGTACTTCGCGGTGCCGAGGACGACGCCGACCTGGCGCCAGGGGAGATCCTGCAAGTCGTCGTAAATATAGGGAGCGGTTTTCCAGCTCATCCAGCGGTCTAAGCCAAGCGCAGTCAACAGCAGTAAGCCGATAAGGACTAACAAGCTGTAAGTAAAACGCTTTAACATGCAGCAGACTCGAACAGGATTAGAATGTCCCTCAGGCTACTTTACCCGTACGGCAAGCGCAAGAAACGGCAGTTCAATTGCGGGGTTTTTCATCACTGCGGGCGCGAACCCGCAGCGAGAATTATTTACTCAGCAAAACGCGTTTGACTTTATCACATCCCAGCGCGCGCAGCGTAGCGGCGGTGGCATCCCATTGGGTGAGCGGCGCATCGGCACGTTCCGCCAGTACCGCGTGTTGAATATCCGCGTAATCAAAACCGCTGAGGCTAAGCAGATTCAGTGCGCCTTGCAACGGCGGCAGCGTTGGGTTGAAGGCGGCGTTTTCCGCGTAGCTCCCGCTGAAGATGCGCCCGTCGCGACAAAGAATCGCCACGCCTGAGGGTGAGGTAGTGTAAGGCGAGTGGCTTTTATTGGCTGCATGAATGGCCGCCTGCGTTACCTCATCCCCGTTCAGTGAAAAACCGTGATTCTGTTGGTCCATTAACAGCGTTTTGATGTCCAGATCTTTGGGACCAAACGCGTCCGGCAGGTAATCGCCCAGCGTATGCGGTGCGCGCCCCGGCAGGTTAATGCGCAGATTCAGGCCGCTGTTCAGTTCATTCATAAACTGACGGCAGTGGCCGCACGGCGTGTAGTTGACGGTGATGGAAGAGAGCGCTTTTTCACCGCGCAGCCAGGCGTGGCTGATGGCGCTCTGCTCGGCATGCACGGTTTGCTGCATCGTCGCGCCAGCAAATTCCATATTGGCACCGAAGTACCATGTTCCGCTGACGCCACGCGCAATCGCACCCACGTTAAAGTGGGAAAGGTCGGTGCGGGCGCAGGCGGCGGCGAGCGGCAGCAACGCAAACGCCAGCGCGTCCTCGTCCAGCCCCGTCGCGCTTTGCAATGTTGCCACCTGCTCTGCGCTCAGCATGGCGGGGAAGTGCTCATCCGCCAGCAGAGGAGCCAGTGCGGACTGTAAATTCTCCGCAAGCCCGGAAAAAGCAGGGTGAAAACGTGAATGCATAGCTGTGCCTCATAGCAGTGTATTGGAATCGTAGTTTACGGGGCTGCATAGCCTCTATGTGTGATTCACTTCACACTGTATGTGCAACTTATGAAACTCAAATTAAAAATGCGCGACGTATCGCAAATTTTAGCCCAGCAACGCGAGGATAACCGGGAACAGAAACGGTGCGACCAGCGAGGTGATAATCCCGCAAATCACCAGCGCCAGCGAACTGAACGCCCCTTCCTGATAATCCAGCTCGGCGCAGCGCGCGGTACCCAGCGCATGCGAGGCGGTACCCATCGCCAGCCCACGTGCTGATTTCGTGGTGATACGCATCAGGTTCAGCAAGGTATGGCCGAACACGGCGCCCAATACGCCGACAAAGATCACGCAGACCGCACTGATTGCCGGGATACCGCCAATGCTGCCGCCAACGGCCATTGCAATCGGCGTGGTGACGGATTTCGGTAATATCGACGCTGCAATTTCCGGTGTCGCGCCCATCAGCAGCGCCACGGCGGTACCGGAAAACATCGCCACCATGCTGCCGATAAAGCAGATCGTAATAATCGATTTCCAGCGGGCGCGAATTTGATGTAACTGCTCATAGAGCGGAAACGCCAGCGCGACAACAGCGGGTTGCAGCAGATCGTTAAGAATTTTACTGCCCTGGAAATAGTGGTCATACGGAATGCCCGTCACCAGCAGGATCGGGATAATCACTACCATCGCCACCAGCAGCGGGTTGAGCAGCGGCAGCTTGAAACGCGCGGCGAGTTTACGCGCGGCGAAAAACACCGCCAGCGTCAGCGGTAACGACCACCAGATATACGTCATCATTCTTTCCGACCTTTTTGTCCTGCCACTTTGCGCTCGCCGTGCACCAGATGGGTGCTCCAGCTCACCACCAAAAAGACGATAATTGTGCTCACCGCACAGGAAACAACAATCGGGCCGAACTGCGCGCGCAGCAGGTCGTAATATTGCATCACGCCTACGCCAATGGGCACGAACAGCAACGCCATATAACGGATCAAAATAAAGCAGCCGGGGTTAACCCATTTGGCGGGCAGAATTTGCAGCGCCAGCAGCACGAACATAATCAGCATGCCGATAATGCTGCCCGGAATAGCAATAGGCAGCAGCGATGAAACAAAAATGCCTGCGTAGAGACAAGCGTAAATAAGCACAAACGCACGAAGATACTGCCAGATAATATTCAGTGAGTTACTCATGGTGAAAGCCCTTGTCGAAACGCATTCATCATACAATTAAAGCTAAAAACGTGCTACTGATCACATCATGAATTGTGAGCATACCAAACATTCCATTCAGGAACTTTATGCATTCCCACAAGATTTACCGCCAGGCATAGCCCAAAGTGTAGTGAAGAAAGGCACTTTCCACGTCTGAACAGAGACGCTACTATGGCGCCTCTTTTTTATGGGGCGAGATATGCGTGTATTACTGGCGCCGATGGAAGGTGTGCTCGATTCGCTGGTGCGCGAGCTGCTGACCGAGGTTAACGATTATGATTTGTGCATCACCGAATTCTTACGCGTGGTGGATCAACGCCTGCCGGTAAAATCCTTCTATAAAATCTGCCCTGAACTGCATCGTCAAAGCCGTACGCCTTCCGGTACGCTGGTGCGTATTCAACTCTTAGGGCAATACCCACAGTGGCTGGCGGAAAATGCGGCGCGCGCGGTTGAACTGGGCTCCTGGGGCGTCGATCTCAACTGCGGTTGCCCGTCGAAGCTGGTCAATGGCAGCGGCGGCGGCGCGACGTTGCTCAAAGATCCTGAGCTTATTTACCGTGGCGCAAAAGCGATGCGTGAAGCTGTGCCGTCGCACCTGCCGGTGACGGTAAAAGTGCGGCTGGGCTGGGACAGCCCCGCACGCGCTTTTGAAATTGCCGATGCGGTGCAGCAGGCCGGCGCCAGCGAACTGGCGGTACACGGGCGCACTAAAGAAGAGGGCTACAAAGCGGAGTGCATCAACTGGCACGCCATCGGCGAGATCCGCAAGCGCTTAACCATTCCGGTGATTGCCAACGGCGAGATCTGGGACTGGCAAAGTGCGCAGGATTGTATGGCTGCCACTGGCTGCGATGCGGTGATGATTGGTCGCGGCGCGCTGAATGTGCCCAATCTGAGCCGGGTGGTGAAATATAACGAACCGCGTATGCCGTGGCCGGAGGTTGTCGAATTGTTGGCGAAATATTCACGGCTGGAAAAGCAGGGCGATACCGGTTTGTATCATGTTGCGCGCATCAAACAGTGGCTCGGCTATTTACGCAAAGAATATCTTGAGGCCAGCGAGCTGTTTACCGAGATCCGCGCCTATAAACATTCCGCCGATATCGCACAAGCGATCGCACGCCAGCGCAGCCGCATTGGCGTCTGACTTGTGCCGATGAACCTTTCGCAGGCTGTCTCGTTATTCGCTCGAATAAAGCTGGTTTGCAGTGCGGGCGGCGATTGTTACTGCGTAAGCAGGCGAAACCTGATCATCTGGCAACTGCCGGAGGTCAGGTTTTTTTTGTTTCCGGGGTCGGAATGAATAGCGCCAAAATAGTAAACCACGTTGTTGTCGTGGCGCCGGGCGGCAGCCGCGCGCACAAGTAGTGATAAGTTACACCTGGTGAAAGCCGGTTGATCTGGAAAGCGCCGCCAAAGCGGAGAGCGCCAGGCGTTACGGTTTTATTGATGCCGATCGCGATGATAACCGCAAGGCACCCAGGACGCGCAGCCCTGAGAAAAATTTCTACGGGTATCGCGCCAGTAACGGTGAAAGCCTGAAATAACACACGCGTCTTCCCGCTGAAACCGGGCAGACGCGTCAGTTAAGGCGTTTCGCGATAAATTCTTTCAGCCACATTACCGCCGGATCGCTGCTGTGACGCTGATGCCACAGCATCGCCACCTCAATTGGCTGCACATCCAGCGGCAGCGGGCTGCTGGCAAACCCTCGCGTGCGCTGCCACTCCTGCGCCAGACCTGCTGGTACGGTCGCCAGTGCTGGCATGGTCTCCAGTAATCCCGGCAGGGCTGCGAAATGCGGCGTGGTGTAGTGGATGCGGCGCTGATGGCCGGTTTTTGCCAGCAACGTGTCGAAGTGGCTGCTGGTGGCTTCCCGGTAGCTGACCATTAAATGCGGCTGCGCGGAAAAGGTGTCGATATCCAGCGGTGCGCTCAACGTCAGTTGTTGCGGGTGCCAGAGCGTGATAAACGGCATGGTGGTCAGCGCTTCGCGCTCCAGCCAGCGTGGCCCGGCCTCGGCGACGCTTATTGCCATATCCATCTCGCCGCCTTCCAGCCGACCTGCGTCGCTGAACGGATCGCTGGCCACCACATTCAGACGCATACCGGGCGCGGCCTGTTGCAGCGCCGGGATCAACTTTGGCATCAACCACATTTCCACCCAGTCCGCCATGCCGAGCGTCAGCGTAACGGTCGCCGTTTGTGGATCAAAGGCTGTTTGCTGAAACAGCGCGCTTTGCAACTGCTCCAGCAACGGCAGCAGCTCGGTATGCAGCTCTACGGCGCGCGCGGTAGGCTGCATTTTATGGCCGCTACGAATAAACAGCGGATCGTCAAACAAGGTGCGCAATCGCGACAGCACACCGCTCACCGCCGGTTGACCCAGATGCAGCTTATCCGCCGCCGCAGAAACGCTCTGTTCGCGAAACAGCACGGCAAAAGCGATCAATAAGTTAAGATCGATTTTGCGGAAATCATTCTCTTTGATAGTCATTATTGCTCCAATCAATTGGAGTGATAGTAGCCGTTGCCGGATACTGGCGCAATGAAAACGACTGGAGAAGAGTATGAAACATTATCCACTTCTGTTGGCGCTGGCGACGGCAGGTTTGAGTTTTGGCGCTATTGCTGCCACACCGCTCTCAACGCACCAGCTGCAAGCGCCGGGCTTTTACCGCATGGCAATGGGCGACTGGCAAATCACCGCCGTTTCCGATGGCACCGTCGCGGTGCCGTTTGATAAACTGCTGACCCATATCAGCCCGGAGCAGTTGCAGGAACGGATGGCGCAGGCCAGTTTACCCGTCAATGCCGAAACCTCGATCAACACCTTTGTGATTAACACCGGTAAGCAGTTAATCCTGGTGGATGCCGGAGCCGGGCAGTTATTTGGTGATGCAGGCGGTCATCTGCCGGAAAACCTGCGCGCGGCGGGCATTGATCCGACCACCATCGATACTGTGCTGTTAACGCATATCCATGCCGATCACTCCGGCGGCGTGCAGCGCGACGGCAAACCGGTGTTTGCGAATGCCACCGTGCGGGTCGATCAGCGGGATGTCGATTTCTGGCTCAACCCGGCACATGAAAAAGAGGTGGAAGAGGGGCAGCGCCATACTTTTGCGGAATCGGAACGCTCACTGCGCCCGGTGATGGATGCCGGTAAGCTCAGCCCCTTTCGCGCGCCGACGCAAATTATCCCCGGCATTGAAGCGATCCCGGCGCCGGGACATACGCCAGGTAGCGTGATTTACCGTGTCACCCACGGTGGTAAGACGCTGATGCTGTGGGGCGATATTATTCATGCGCATCCGGTGCAACTACCGCAGCCGGAAGTGGCGATCCATTTCGATGTTAACCAGCAGCAGGCGGTAAAAACCCGTGAAAACGTGCTGGCGCAGGTCGCGCGCGAAGGGGACTGGGTCGCAGCGGCGCATATTGCTTTTCCCGGTATCGGTAAAGTGATGAAAGCGGAGAACGGCTATCGCTGGGTGCCGGTGAATTACAGCGCGAAAGGGAATTAATCCGTAATGCCGGGTAGCGGGCGCTACCCGGCGGTGCATTTAGAAGATCATCTTAAACACGCCGGTGACCACCAGCAGACCAATCAGAAAGATAATCAGGATTGCCCAAAGCAATATCTTCATCATTTTCTTCGTCCTTTTTATATGCAGGTAGGTAAAAGCGTAGGCAATCTCACGCAGTTGTGCCTTTTTCCTATACTTACCTGTCTATTTGTTAACCAGAGGACGACCTATGCCTGTAACCAAAGTTGCGATTGTGACCGCCGCCGATTCCGGGATTGGCCGACAGTGTGCGCTGATGCTGGCGGAACAGGGATTTGATATCGGCATTACCTGGCATTCGGACGAAAATGGCGCGAAAGAGGCTGCGTTGCATGTTGAGGATCTTGGGCAGCGGGCGGAAACCATCCACCTTGATCTCAGCCAGTTGCCGGAAGGGGCGCAGGCAATTGAGACGTTGATTTCCCGCTTCGGGCGCATTGATGTACTGGTGAATAACGCTGGGGCGATGAGCAAAGCCCCGTTTCTTGATATGAAATTTGAGGACTGGCGCAGCATTTTCACCGTGGATGTCGACGGCGCGTTTCTCTGTTCGCAAATCGCCGCCAGGCATATGGTGCAGCAGGGGCAGGGCGGGCGCATCGTCAATATCACCTCGGTGCACGAGCACACGCCGTTGCCGGACGCCAGCGCCTATACCGCCGCCAAACACGCGCTCGGCGGGTTAACCAAATCGATGGCGCTGGAGCTGGTGGATCACAATATTCTGGTGAACGCCGTCGCGCCGGGGGCGATAGCCACGCCGATGAATAACATGCGCGATGAAGATGCAAAACCGGGTTCGTTGCCTATTGTTCCGCTGACAAGACCGGGCACCACCAAAGAGATAGCCAGCATAGTCGCCTGGCTCTGTTCAGAACATGCCAGCTACACCACCGGACAATCGTTGATTATTGATGGCGGTTTTATGCTGGCTAACCCGCAGTTCAAACCGAAAACGGCTTAGTCGTTTGACGCGTTGCGCTGGCGTTTTTTCCGCCGATGATGGAACCACCAGCGCAGCGCGACCACCAGCACGATGGCGAGAATCAGCCAGATCCAGCGTTTTACATGCTGGTCGAACTGGTGTAGCCACGGGCCAATCACTTCCCCGCCTACGTAACCGAGCGTGGTAAACAGCAGAGCCCAGACGATGGCGCCAACAATGTTGAGCGGCAGAAAAATTTTCGGTCGCAAACGGCTGGTGCCAATCAACAGCGGGCCAATAATGCGAAAGCCGTACATAAAACGTGAGCCGATAACAAACAGGTAGGGATGGCGGCGAATAAGCGACTGCGCCTGGTGGATTTTGTCCCGGTGGCGGGAGAAGCGGCGCAGGATTTTCGTGCCGTAGCGTCTGCCGACGAGATAAAGCAGCTGATCGCCGATCATGCCGCCAAGCGCCACGGATACCACCACCAGCCAGAACCGTAACAGCCCCTGGTGTGCGGCAACACCGCCCAGCAGGGTAATTGTCTCCCCTTCAGCCACACTGCCAATCACCAGCGCGGCGTAGCCGTACTGGCTAATCAGATGATTGATATCCATTGTTTTTACGTCCTCCCGGTAAAACGCTTATAAGCATACACCCGATATCGCGCCTTCGCCGGAATGACGCCGTTTCGTTGTCGCGGCATTTTTGTTGCTGTACAAAAAATAATCTCAATAGTGAATTATACTGATTGTGTCGATGTTCGGGCTTTCAGCGAGGGGGCGTTATGAACCATGTCTGGGGACTCTTTTCCCATCCCGATCGTGAAATGCAGGTTATCAAAGGCGAAAACGAGACAATTTCGCATCACTACACCCACCATGTATTAATCATGGCGGCCATTCCGGTTGTCTGTGCGTTTATTGGTACCACGCAAATCGGCTGGAATTTTGGCGAAAACAGTGTGGTGACGCTGTCATTGTTTACCGGTTTCTATCTGGCTGTGCTGTTCTATGCGTTGATGCTGGCAGGCGTGGCGGTGATGGGCCGCGTTATCTGGTGGATGGCGCGTAGCTTGCCGCAGCGGCCTTCATTAGGGCGCTGTATGGTGTTCGCCGGTTATGTGGCGACGCCGCTGTTTCTCAGTGGGATTGTGGCGCTCTATCCGCTGGTGTGGCTTTGCGCGCTGGTGGGGACGGTGGCGCTGTTTTACACCGGCTACTTGTTGTATGTCGGTATCCCGACCTTCCTGAATATCAACAAAGAAGAGGGCTTAAGTTTCTCAAGCTCGACGCTGGCGATCGGTGTACTGGTGCTCGAAGTGCTGCTGGCGCTGACGGTGATCCTGTGGGGTTACGGTTACCGCTTGTTCTAAACCTGTTGCGTTGCTGGCGTAAATGTCGGCAACGCAATCTCTCGCAACGATTATCCTCTGGCGACAACCCTGCGTGGCGGCTATTATGCCAAAGCCAGCTCTGTTATTGCTCCGGCTGACAGAAGCGGTGTGCGTAATAACGTGCGTGAATAATTTTCAGAAGTCTCACCATGCAGAAATTTCGAGTTTCCTTATTAAGCCTGGCGTTAATACTGGCTGCGCCCGTGGCGCCGTTTGCCGTCGCGAAAACCACAGCGGCGACCACCGCCGTACAACCTGAAATCGCTTCAGGTAGCGCGATGATTGTCGATCTGCAAACCAATCAGGTTATCTACTCCAGCCACCCTGATCTGGTGCGTCCTATTGCTTCCATTACCAAGCTGATGACGGCGATGGTGGTGCTGGATGCGCACCTGCCGCTGGATGAGAAACTCAAAGTGGATATCAGCCAGACGCCGGAGATGAAAGGGATTTACTCTCGCGTGCGCCTTAATAGCGAAATCAGCCGTAAAGATATGCTGCTGCTGGCGCTGATGTCCTCGGAAAACCGCGCGGCGGCGAGCCTTGCGCACCACTATCCGGGCGGTTATAACGCCTTTATCGCGGCGATGAACGCCAAGGCGAAAGCGTTAGGCATGACGAATACGCGCTATGTTGAACCGACCGGTTTGTCGATTCACAACGTCTCGACCGCCCGCGATCTGAGCAAGCTGCTGATTGCCACCAAACAGTATCCGCTGATTGGTCAGCTCAGTACCACGCGAGAAGAGATGGCGACCTTTGCCAACCCGGCGTATACGCTGCCGTTTCGCAATACTAACCACCTGGTGTACCGCGATAACTGGAACATTCAGTTGACCAAAACGGGCTTTACCAATGCGGCAGGGCACTGCCTGGTGATGCGCACCGTGATTAACAACAAACCGGTGGCGCTGGTGGTGATGGATGCGTTTGGCAAATTTACCCACTTTGCCGATGCCAGCCGTTTACGCACCTGGATTGAAACCGGCAAAGTGCAGCCGGTTCCGGCGTCAGCATTAAGCTATAAGCGCCAGAAAGCGGCGCAGATGGCGCAAAATCCGTCTGCGGGTGAGCAGACCGCGCAAAACGATTAATTATTCCGGCAGCGTCCAGTCACCGTCGTTGAGTGGACGCTGCATAATCAGCGTATCCCGCCAGTCGCCTTTCTTGTAGCCGACGCTTCGCAACTGCCCGGCAATCTCAAACCCGTGCTTTTTATGCAGCCGCAGCGAACCCAAATTATTGTTGCCATCGCCAATCACCGCAATCAGTTGCCGCCACGGGCCCTCTTCGCAGCGTGCGATCAACGCGCTCATCAACGTGCTGCCAATGCCGCGCCCGGTCATGCTGGCATCCACGTAAATCGACTCTTCAAGCGTATAACGATAGGCCTCGCGCGGACGGTAATAACCGGCATAGCAATACCCGACCACGATGCCGTGATAGAGCGCCACCATCCACGGCAAACCCTCTTTCGCGATGCGATTCATACGGCTGCGCATTTCATCAATAGTGGGCGGGACTTCTTCAAAGGAGGCGCGGCCGTGCAGAACATGCCAGGCATAAAGCGAGGCGATGGCGTGAACGTCGTCAGGGCAGGCGTCGCGCACTACCACCGCAGGACCGGATAAGATATCGACAGCTGACATGACGGGTGTGCTCCTTCAAAGAGGCGGCCAGAGAAACGTTTCTCTGGCGCTGTTCGCTACTCTATTACGAAAGGAGCACACAATACAGCCCGTCGCCGGGTTATTTCATCGCCGTTGACGATGCGTTATCCGTAGCAGATTCTTCCTGCCAGAACTTACGCTTGCTGGTTTTACCGATGCCGGGGTTCATGCTGTTTGTCGGGTCGTTTTCTTTATAAAAACGTTTTAACGGCTCGGCGGCTTCATACAGATGCCCGACATTATGCTCAGCCGGGTACTGCGCGCCACGCTGGCGTAACAGTTCCAGCATTTGCTCTTTCAGCGCATGGGCATCCACGCCTTTTTTCACAATGTAATCCTGGTGGAAAACATGGCACATAAAGTGGCCGTAATAGAGTTTATGCACCAGTTGGCTGTCGATTTCCGGCGGCAGATGCTCAAACCAGTCGCTGTCATTGCGGCGCAGCGCGATATCCAGCGCCAGAATATCTTCCACTTCATCGGCATGGACCGCCTGGTAACGAATTGCCGCACCGGCGGCGGCAAAGCGGTGTAAAAATGCTTTACTCCCTTCTTCCGGTGTGCAGACAAAGAAATCACCCTCGGCACTGGCAAAGTAGGTTTTCAGCCAGTTTTCTGCTTCTGCAATGCCATCGCCGGACATCTTCAACAGCAGATGATGTTCATATTTATCTCGCCACGCTTTCATGCGCGGCGGCAGGTGAGACGGGAAAAAGCCGCTGATTTTTTGCAATGAGCGATCAATAAAATGCGGCTTAAATACCGTCGCCTTTTCCAGCAGCGCTTCGGTGCGGCCTTTCATGGTGAAGAAGAACGGCATTTTGTCGGTGCCGAGTTTATCGATCATCAGGAAGGTGTCTTTGCCGTAGCGTTCGGCGATATCGTAAATATCGCGATGCATATACTCCCCGGCGACCGGCAGGTGTTCGAAGTTCGCCAGAATATGACGACGGATCTCCGCCAGCACTGCCGTTTGATTGGTGCCGATATAGAAGACCTGCTGGCGTGTTTCGGCCGGGAAAGTGTCCAGACGCACGGCGAAAACCGCCAGTTTCCCTGCGCAACCGGAAGATTCAAACAGCCGCTGCGGGTCGGCGTTGTAACGCGCCGGGGTGTCGGCATCGACATCGCGTACGCGGGTCACGTAATCATGATCGTGGCCGTGGCGCTGGTCGTGCAGCACGTCGCTATCGCTGACACGATCGTCATCAAGCTTGCTGAGGATCTGCTCCGGCGTTTCCCCCAGCGAAATACCTAAATGGTTCACCAGCACCAGTTTGCCCTGCTCATCGATACGCGCGAACAGCGACATTTCGGTGTAGGCCGGGCCGCGTTGTACCAGCGAACCGCCGGAGTTATTGCAGATCCCGCCAATCACCGATGCGCCAATGCACGAGGAGCCGATCACCGAATGCGGCTCGCGGCCCAGCGGTTTAAGCGCTTTTTCCAGCGAATAGAGCGTGGTACCTGGGTAGGCCAGCACCTGTTCGCCGTTATCCAGCAGGTGCAGCTTATCAAGGCGCAGGGTACTGATAATCACGATGTCCCGGTCATAATCATTGCCGTTTGGTGTCGAACCTTCTGTCAGCCCGGTGTTCGCCGCCTGCATCAGAATAATTTTATCGGCGTTAACACAGGCCTGCAGAACGCGCCACAATTCGACCAGCGAACCGGGAAAAACCACCGCCAGCGCGTTGCCCTGGCCTGAACGAAAACCCTTGCGATAGCGGGCCGTTTTGGCCGGGTCGGTAAGCAGGTGAGAAGCGCCAACCAGCCGTTTGAGTTCGCTGATAAAGGCGTTGTTTGGATGTGACATTATCCACTCCTTGTGGCTAATCATTGTTCAATACACTTCATTCTTCGGGCCACCTTTGAGTGGTGTTGGCACCCGGAAGCTTATCTCAGTAAGCCTCATAAGAATGTGAAGACCTGCCGCTTTGGCGCGTTATGCATGATGACGTGTAAAGTGCGCATTAATGTTAGCCCTGTAAAACCAAACGGGGGAGCGAATTCGCATAAAAATCAGAGTCCCACTCTGCAACACGTGCCAGGATTATGGCACACTGCGTTTCTTTCGCGGCCAGTGACCGCGGTTATGGGTGAAAAAACAAGAGAGTAAACGACATGAAATGGCTATGTTCTGTAGGTGTCGCTGTGAGCCTCGCGCTGCAACCAGCGCTGGCGGAAGAGATGTTCGGCAACCATCCGCTGACGCCAGAAGCAAGGGATGCGTTTGTCACTGAACTGCTCAAGAAAATGACGGTCGATGAAAAAATCGGCCAGCTGCGTTTAATCAGCGTCGGGCCGGATAACCCAAAAGAAGCCATTCGCGACATGATCAAAGCAAGCCAGGTCGGCGCGATTTTTAACACCGTCACCCGGCAGGATATTCGCGCCATGCAGGATCAGGCGATGCAGCTAAGCCGCCTGAAAATCCCTCTGTTTTTCGCCTATGACGTGGTACACGGCCAGCGTACCGTCTTCCCGATTAGCCTCGGTCTTGCCTCCAGCTTTAACCTTGATGCGGTCAAAACGGTTGGCCGCGTTTCAGCCTATGAAGCCGCTGATGACGGCCTGAATATGACCTGGGCGCCGATGGTCGATGTCTCGCGCGATCCGCGCTGGGGCCGCGTTTCCGAAGGGTTTGGCGAAGATACGTACCTGACCTCAGAAATGGGGCGCACCATGGTCGAAGCGATGCAGGGCAAAAGCCCGGCGGATCGCTACGCGGTGATGACCAGCGTGAAACATTTCGCTGCTTATGGCGCGGTAGAAGGCGGTAAAGAGTACAACACCGTTGATATGAGCCCGCAGCGTCTGTTCAACGACTATATGCCGCCGTACAAAGCCGCGCTGGACGCTGGCAGCGGCGGCGTGATGGTGGCGCTGAACTCACTTAACGGCACGCCGGCGTCATCTGACTCGTGGTTGTTAAAAGATCTGCTGCGTGATGAGTGGGGCTTTAAAGGCATCACCATTTCCGATCACGGGGCGATTAAAGAGCTGATTAAACACGGCACCGCCGCCGACCCGGAAGACGCCGTGCGCGTGGCGCTGAAATCCGGCATCAACATGAGTATGAGTGATGAGTACTACAGCAAATACCTGCCGGGCCTGGTGAAATCCGGCAAAGTGACGATGGCTGAGCTGGATGATGCCACCCGCCACGTGCTGAATGTGAAATACGATATGGGGCTGTTTAACGATCCGTACAGCCACCTGGGACCGAAAGAGAGCGACCCGAAAGACACCAATGCCGAAAGCCGTCTGCACCGCAAAGAAGCGCGTGAAGTGGCGCGTGAAAGCATGGTGCTGCTGAAAAACCGTCTGGAAACGCTGCCGCTGAAAAAATCGGGCACCGTGGCGGTGGTTGGCCCGCTGGCCGACAGCAAACGCGATTCGATGGGCAGCTGGTCTGCGGCAGGCGTTGCCGATCAGTCCGTTACCGTGCTGACCGGTATTCGTAACGCGCTGGCCGGGAAAGGGGAAGTGGTGTACGCCAAAGGGGCAAACATCACCAATGACAAAGACATCGTTAATTTCCTCAATCTTTATGAACCGGCTGTGGTTGTCGATCCGCGCTCACCGCAAGCGATGATTGATGAAGCGGTCGCCGCAGCGAAAAAATCCGACGTGGTTGTTGCGGTTGTCGGTGAAGCGCAGGGCATGGCGCATGAAGCCTCCAGCCGTACCGATATTACCATTCCGCAGAGCCAGCGCGATTTGATTGCCGCGCTGAAAGCCACCGGTAAGCCGCTGGTGCTGGTGCTGATGAACGGTCGTCCGCTGGCGCTGGTGAAAGAGGATCAGCAAGCCGACGCGATTCTGGAAACCTGGTTTGCCGGCACCGAAGGCGGCAACGCCATTGCCGATATTCTGTTTGGTGATTACAACCCGTCCGGCAAACTGCCGATGTCCTTCCCGCGCTCTGTCGGGCAGATCCCGGTCTATTACAGCCACCTCAACACCGGGCGTCCGTATGATGCCGATAAACCGAACAAATATACCTCTCGTTACTTCGACGAAGCGAACGGCCCGCTCTATCCGTTTGGTTATGGCCTGAGCTATACCACCTTCAAGGTTTCTGACGTGAAGATGTCTGCACCGTCGATGACGCGCACCGGCAAAGTGACCGCCAGCGTTGAAGTGACCAACACCGGCAAACGCGAAGGCGAAACGGTTATTCAGATGTATTTGCAGGATGTCACCGCGTCAATGAGTCGCCCGGTAAAACAACTGCGCGGCTTTGATAAGGTGAACCTGAAACCGGGCGAAACCCAAACCGTTAGCTTCCCGATCGATATTAATGCGCTGAAATTCTGGAACCAGAAGATGAAGTACGATGCGGAGCCGGGCAAATTCAATGTCTTTATCGGCGTTGATTCCGCGCGTGTTAACCAAGGCGAGTTTGAACTGCGTTAACCGAATTGACGCAGTCAAAGCACCGCGCAGCTGGCGCGGTGCTTTTAATCACCTTTCTAATAGGTGACCGTTAAGGTCACCGTATCCGCATAACTTCCCGCTTCAGGCATTGGCGTTCCCGCCGGAATTAAACCGTAAACCGGCGTGGTTTCCGCCGATCCTGTCCCCGTTCCCGTCGCTACCGGGTTTTGTGCATCATTAATGCCAATCGTGCTGCTGTGTGCGGCATCGGAGTAGAGATTGTAGGGCAGCAAACCTGTTGCTGTATCCGCCATCTGACGCTGCGAGCTGCTGGCATGCAAACCGCCGTCAGCGGTCAGTGTCCACGCCGTTCCGGTAGAGCAAAGTGTTGATACCGCGCCGTTGGCGACGGTGCCGGAGGTGGTATCGGCCGTGACATCGGCGGTCAGATTGGTAATAGTGCCAAAATTAAGCCGCGCCGGGCCGGTCGCACCCGTCGAGGTGGTATTGACTGAGCAGGTGGATTGCACCACCGCCTGGACCTGTAACGTCCCGGTTGCTGTCACGGCGCTGGCGGCAAACGGGACGGATAACAACGCGTATAAGCACAAATTTGAACTCTTCATTTCGTTCTCCTCCGGGTGGGTTCCCGTTACAACGTACCGGTAATGGCTTTGCCATTGATTTTTGCTTCAACGGCGTATCGGTGGCCGGTCATGGGAGTGAACGGCGTACCGCGAATGTCATAATCCCGGTAGCTATGCCCAAGGATGTAGCCATTCACGGAGTTAACATTCAGCGCCACTTTTTGACTGCTGTTGTGATCAACCAGGTAAACATCGGTCAACAAGGCGTGGCGGTTGCCGTCATTGCGCGCGGAAACGTACCAGCCACGGCTGTCGCGCTTCATGCCCCATGTCACCGTGGCAACCGCTTCTTGCGTGGTGATAAACAGAGGATGTGATGTCCGCAGGCTCATTTTGACGCCGCCGCCCGCGCTTCGGGCGTCAACAGGACGCGGGATCTCATCGATAATGATGCGATACGTCAGCTCTTGCGCGGGTGTGCGCGTATCTTTCCTGAAAATCCGCACGTTATAGGAGCGGCTGGCGGAGAGGGTGACAAACGGTGGGCTAATCACAATCTCATCGGTTTCACGAAACTGGTCATTGCCCTTTTCCTGCGTCCAGCGAAAGACGCGCAGCTGAATCGGCGCGGCGTCTGCTGAGTCATTCTTGATAGTCATCGAAATGGCTTTTTGCCCGGCATCCATTTGCAAAGAGACCGGGGAAATTGTCAGCGCAACCGCACTTGCGTGGCCTGTTATCAGCAAAAACAGCATGCAGCAGGGCCGCAGTGACGTTCTCATACCCGTTTTCCTCCTTCCCGCTGCTAGTAGTTGACCGTCAGCGTCACACTGTCGCTGTAATTTCCCACGCTGGGGATAGGCGTATCCGCCGTGACGATCCCGTACATTGGCGTGAGTTGCACGGCACTGGTTCCGGTGCCAGACGCGACGGGGTTCGCCGGGTCATTGATGCCAATCGGAAAGGCGTATCCTCCATCACTATAGAGGCTATAGGGCAGCATCATGACGCCGTCACTCATCTGCCGCTGTGTGCCGTTAAGGTGGTTGCCGCCATCGGCGGTGAGCGTCCACGGTACGCCCGTTGAACAGATGACAGACGCGGCACCTGAGCCTGCGGCCGCTGCGTTAGTATCCGCGCGGGTGGGGCGCCCGGCGGTAATGGTGCCGAAATTGAGCAACGCAGGTGATGGCGCGTCGCGAAAGTTGCCGGTGTTGACGACGCAGGTTGCCACCAGCGTCGCCTGAATCGTCATGGTGTCCGTGGCGGTATCTGCAATCGCACAGGCGCAAAACAACACGCTGACTGCGCTGCTAAATAGTGTTGCTCTCATTTCCACGTCCTCCTCTTGTTAATAGGAAACCGTCACAATCACCCTGTCCTGATAGGTCCCTAACGCGGAGGGCAGGGCGGATCCGGCGGCAATCTTGCCGTAAACAGTATTAAAGGTCTGGGTTGCCGAGCCGGTACCGCTCATGCCGTTGACGCTATCCCAAATCGTGGTCGCCGCCGCTGTGGTATACAGCTGATAAGGTATCCTGCTGCTACCGTCGCTGCCGAGCATATTGCGGTTGCCGCTGCCTGCTGCATCGCGGTTCAGGCCATCGCCCAGATAGAGGGTGTAAGGGGTACTGAGACTACAGGTGAAATAGACATTACCCTGTGCTCTGACATCAGCTGCAAGGGTATTAACGGCGGCGATATTACCGAAATTGATGGTATCCACCGCGTTAATGGAACAGACCTTGGGTACAACAACCGTAAACGTGTAAGTGGTAGTGCCCCAGTCCTGCCCGTCGCCATTGGGGCCGCCCTGACCGGCTTTATTGCACAGGGAAGTGCTGGTGGACCCCCCCTGCATATCGAGGGTAAAGCGAACCGTAACGGTATAAACACCCGGGGGAACCGTTCTCGCCGCGCCTGCCGGGATCGTGATGCGGATTGAACTGAGCAGTGGCCCGGAGGATGTCCCCGAGGTGCCGACGGTTGTGGTACCGCCGGTTCCATACCAGCTACCGGCACCCGCCGCGACGCTGGCTGGCGCGGGGTTGGGCGAAGCTGCACCTGTACCCGCAGTGGAAAACAGGCTGTAGCCCAGGGTGTAGTTGGTTCCGTTATAGGCTATCGCACTCGACTGCCCGGTATAGGCGTCCATATACAGGCAGACCCAGTCGCTGTAGCTGGGGTAGAAAATAGTCCCCGAGTTGCAACTCCAGCTGTCATTGATGGTGATGGTCTGCGCCTGGGCAATCGTTGCGGCGGTATAGGTGAATGTCGTGGCGTGATTGCTGCTGGTACAGTAATCCGCCTGAGCAGTGCGCATCGGTGCAAAGTAGGCCGCACAGGCTAAACCCAGAGCCATCACGCAGCGGAGCAGGCGGCTTAGCGGCATACGATCTCTCCTGCGTTATGGCGTGCAGTGGCTTTATGCCAGCTAAAACGCGACCGGCAACTGCCTTTATCAAGCAGGTCCACGCTCAGATCGTTTGCGCCTTCTTTTAATCCCCGCAGATAAACCAACCCGTCATAGCCAACGACGCCGGATTGTTGACCGTTGAGCGTTACCGCATAACCCGGCGAAATCATCTGGTGTGCATCCGCAAGCAACAGTTTTGCCGTGGCGCTGTTGATTTGCTCCGTGCGGAAATCGACAATGCTGCCGCGCCGCCAACCAGCAACGGCGATTTGTTCGGTACTGGCGGCTTCCCAGCCCTCCTGCATATCGCTGGTATCAAGGTAAATCTCGTTATCAACCCAGGGTAAAATGTGCGGAATAAGAAAATTACCGTTCGCATCGCTTTTGCCTAAATCAACGCCGCCGTTCAGGACGGTGCTGTTTGGCCCGGCATTTTTCACCACTGCGAATGCGTCACCAATTTCATTGGCGGCGAAGAGATGGCCTCCGGCAGCGACCAGCGAGCCGCTGGCGGCAAGGGTAGATTGCCGCTGACTGCCATATTGCGAGAGTTGCGCATTCAGCCATGCGGCGCGCGCCCGGTAATCACCACGCGCGCTGAGCAGATTGTTGCCATTATCGTAGTGGGTTGCATTGATACCCCAGCCAAATGAATTAAGTTGCTGATTGCTGCTACTGCTGATTTCCTGGCTATAGCTGGTGTCATTGCTGTTTTTTACGACGCTCGTCGTCGCGTCAAGGCGATCGGAAAAACTGATGCGAAGCCCCAGCCACAGACTCCAGTTATCGTTGTGGTTAAGATCTTTATAAAGGTTGGCATATAGCGTTGCGTTGTTACGAATACTGCTATTGGCGTTAAGCGATACGGTTCGATAGGTGTCCTGCGCCCAGGCTATTTCATTGTAATAGGCGCTAAAAGACAATCCCGACGTCGGTGACCAGGATAAACCATAGCGATCGATGCGCTCGGCAATAGCGCTGGTGTTAATAAAATCTTCTGCATAGGTTCGTGTGCGTAATACATTGGCATATTTTTTCTGCGCGATAATATTTGCCACCCGGGCTACATCATAATAATTACCGAAAGTACGTTGTGTGCTGGCATTAAAAGAGACGTTTTTCGTCACGCGGCCCTCAATTCCTGCCAGCACTAAGTTACCCGATGCCCCTTTATATTCACTGTGGGCAGCATCAAGATTGATGGCTGATATTCCGGCAAGGGTTTTAGCTATGCCGCCACCAATATTGGCTAGACCATCGGAGGTATATTCCGTGTGGCCGGTTAATGTTGCGGTCGGTCGCCAGCCATAACGAACAGAGCCGATGGCAAACAGATGATTATCGTAATCATTTGATGCGGTGCTATAGCCAAAGCGGGGAACACCGATATCAACCGAGTACTCTTTGAGATCTTCACGCAATACCTTCGGCGTGTAGTAGTAAGATTGGGTTGTAGCTATTTGCCGACCGTTAACATCGCGCGTGATCAGTGTGACGTCATTACCGGAAACCGAAGGCAACATTTTCAAATCAAACGGGCCAGAGGGAATTTCCCCGCTGTAAATACGCTGCTGGTTAACATAGAGATCGAGTGAAGAAGGCAGTGCTGCCGAACCAGAATAAGAGGGCAGAGCAGTGGTAATAATATCGGAGCGTTGCTGGTAAGCGCTGGCAATCTGTAAACCGGCGAGCCTCACGCTACTGCCCCATTCAACCGTGTTACTGACAAAATCCCCGAGTTGCCATGAGCGGATATTCTTCGCATCGACATATTGCCAGTAAGAGTCGAGGCGAACGAAATCATTATTAACAAAACGAGAACTGCCATTATTATAAAGCCCGGATGAGACGAAATTACCGTAGTTACTGCTGAAAATTCCTTCCATATTGGCTGAGAAGAAATTACCCGCGTCATTATTTTCATTATAAAGGTTATAATTCAGTACCCCTGCGTTAATTCCCCCGGCATCCATATTGGTTTTTTCCTGATATTGATCCGAAGCCATGTTTAGCTGGTAAGGAGTAAGCCTGGTGGTGGGTAGGTTAATATCAATGCTCTGGGTTTCAACATGATATTGATAACGTAATTGAGGAATGTCGTTAAGCTTTACCAATTGGTTATCGGCAATATCAGATGCGATGTTAATGCGTAATTTACGCAGATCACGACCGTACGCCAATATTTCACCCTGCGGGTTTTGCTGGAATTGACCAAAATCTTCGGTTTTTGATTGATTAATTCTCACATCAAGTACCAGGGCTGTAAGGTCGCTATTTTTCATTATCGTGTTCTTTGGAATAACCAGTGGAGAGGGATAGCGTACTAATTCTTCCGACGAAGGTTGCGGTACAGAAAGCTGGGTAATATCCTGGTTGCTTGGCGGTATAGTGAGCGGCGAAAGCGGCGTTCTCTGCGCCTGCGCCAGACCATAAACAGTGCTGTAGTTGAGTAAAAAAATTAATACGAATCGGGTTTGCCATATCATCATTTGAATGCGGTTTGATATTGAAAATTCATCAATGAGCAGGTTTAAACATCATCAGTTTTGCTTTTGGTTATTTAATTAACGTGTCATGTCATTAAATTTAGTTTTTAATTTTTATTTTTGCTCAAAGGTAGTGGAGAGACGGAAAGTTTAATACTGGTTGTTTTCTCTTTAAAAATTTGGATATTAAGAACTTTCATACTTTTGTTCTCATTAACCGACGGCGATTCAAAAGGGAAATATGATAAAACAAAATATAATATCGATAAGTCGCTTTTTTTTGGCATGATTTTCAATTCAAAGCGAGGATGCGTTACGCATTGTGGGTAATACAACGTGTTTAACCCCCGCATTTCCCGCTGGGGCCTTAGCCAGGCAAAACTGTGTTTTTCGTCTACGCTTTTTTCTCAAGCTGCTGAAAAAGTCGGTAAAAAATGAGGGAAGTACAATGACAATCATGAAAAAGATTGCGTGCTCAATAGGGTTGATGGCTGCGGTGAGCCTGCCGCTGCAGGCGGCGGAGCCGGTAAAGGTCGGTTCCAAGATTGATACCGAAGGGGCGCTGCTGGGCAATATCATTTTGCAGGTTCTGGAAAGTCACGGCGTAAAAACGGTCAATAAAGTGCAACTCGGCACCACACCAGTGGTGCGCGGCGCGATTACCTCTGGCGAGCTGGATATTTACCCGGAGTACACCGGCAACGGCGCGTTCTTCTTTAAAGATGAGAACGATGCCGCGTGGAAAAATGCGCAGCAGGGCTACGAGAAAGTCAAAAAGCTGGATGCTGAAAAAAACAAGCTGGTATGGCTAACCCCCGCCCCGGCGAATAACACCTGGACTATCGCGGTGCGTCAGGATTTGGCGCAGAAAAACAAGCTTAACTCGCTTGAGGATTTGAGCCGCTACCTGAAACAGGGCGGTGACTTTAAGCTCGCCGCTTCGGCTGAATTCATTGAGCGCACCGATGCGCTGCCCGCCTTTGAAAAAGCCTATGACTTTAAGCTGAAACAGGATCAACTGCTGTCGCTGGCCGGTGGAGATACAGCGGTAACCATCAAAGCGGCGGCACAGCAAACCTCAGGCGTGAATGCGGCGATGGCCTACGGTACGGATGGCCCGGTGGCAGCGCTCGGTCTGCAAACCCTGAGCGATCCGAAAGGTGTGCAACCCATTTATGCGCCAACGCCAGTGGTGCGTGAATCTGTACTGAAAGCCTACCCGGAACTGGATACGTGGCTGAAACCGGTCTTTGCCAGCCTGGATGAAAAAACGCTGCAAAAACTCAACGCCAGCATTGCGGTTGAGGGGCTGGATGCGAAGAAAGTCGCGGCAGACTACCTGAAAGAAAAAGGCCTGGTGAAATAATTACCCCTATGGATGTTTCGATACGCTGCCATAACCGTGTGTTGTTGCTGTTGGCGGTGCTGGGCGGGCTGGCGGCGTGGCTGCCGTTTGTGAACTATGCGCCAAACCGGCTGGTTTCCGGTGAAAGCCGCGCCTTATGGCAGCTTTTTTCCGCGTTGTGGCTAGTTGCACCCTGTCTCTTACTGGCGATGAGCTTTATTCCCGGTCGCGGTGCGCAGGTGGCAACTCTGCTGTTCACCGAAGTACTGTTCTGCGTGCTGGTATGGAGCGCGGGCAGGGCGGCGACCGATCTTGTGCAGACCGGCAGCCCGCTGGCGCGCACGTCGCCCGGCAGCGGGTTGTGGCTGTGGCTGGCGCTAACGCTTTTGGCCTGTAGCGATGCGATTCGCCGGGTTGTCTCCAACCCCGTATGGCGCTGGCTGCTGCATGCGCAGGTGTGGTGCTTTCCTCTCTATTTATTGCTCAGCGGCGCGCTGGATAATCTCTCGCTGTTACGCGAATACACCAATCGCCAGGATGTGTTCAACGATGCGCTGGCGCAGCATTTAACGCTGTTGTTTGGCACGCTACTGCCTGCGCTGGTGGTCGGCTTTGCCGTCGGGCTGTGGTGCTATCGTCATCCTTCCCGCCAGGGACCGGTGTTCGCGGTGCTCAATGTCATTCAAACCATTCCGTCGGTGGCACTGTTTGGCTTACTGATTGCGCCGTTAGCCGGGCTGGTAAAACAATTCCCCGAACTTAGCCAGTTGGGGATTGCCGGCACCGGCATGACACCGGCTCTGATTGCGTTAATCCTCTATGCCTTGCTGCCGCTGGTGCGCGGTGTGGTCGCCGGGTTAAACCAGGTGCCGCAGGAGGTGCTGGAAAGCGCCGAAGCGATGGGCATGAGCGCGCGCCAGCGTTTCTGGCAGGTGCGCGTGCCGCTGGCGCTTCCGCTGTTGCTGCGCAGCCTGCGGGTAGTGGCGGTGCAAACGGTCGGGATGGCGGTGATTGCCGCATTGATTGGTGCGGGTGGGTTTGGTGCGCTGGTCTTTCAGGGGCTGCTGAGCAGCGCGCTGGATCTGGTGCTGCTGGGCGTCATTCCGGTCATCGCCATGGCGGTGATCGTTGATGCGTTATTTGCCTTAGGGATAGCGCTGCTGAAGGTGAAACATCATGATTGAATTTAACAACGTCAGTAAAACCTTTGCCGGGCAGCCCGCGGTAAGCCATCTCGATTTACAGGTTAAAACTGGCGCGTTCTCGGTGCTGATTGGCACCTCGGGATCCGGAAAATCCACCACCCTGAAGATGATTAACCGGCTGGTGGAGCATGACGAAGGCACAATTACCTTTGCCGGGGTGGATATCCGCTCGCTGCCGGTGCTGGAGTTGCGCCGTCGCATGGGTTATGCCATTCAGTCGATTGGTTTATTTCCTCACTGGACGGTGGCGCAGAACATTGCCACCGTGCTGCAACTGCAAAAATGGTCGCGCGCGAAGCGTGACGCGCGGGTCGATGAGCTCATGGCCCTGCTGGGGCTGGAGCCTGCTCTGCGTGAGCGCTTCCCGCATCAGCTTTCTGGCGGGCAGCAGCAGCGTGTGGGCGTTGCCCGCGCGCTTGCCGCCGACCCGGAAGTACTGTTAATGGATGAGCCTTTCGGCGCGCTTGATCCTGTTACGCGCGCGGCGTTACAGCAAGAGATGGTGCGCATTCACCGCTTGCTCGGGCGCACCATTGTGCTGGTGACGCATGACATTGACGAAGCATTGCAACTGGCCGATCACCTGGTGCTGATGGATGGCGGAAAGGTGGTCCAGCAGGGAACGCCGTTATCAATGCTGACTGCGCCGCATAACGATTTTGTGCGCGAGTTTTTTGGCCGCAGCGAGCTTGGCGTGCGGCTGCTCTCGCTGCGCCAGGTGAGCGGTTATCTGCGCAGTGAACGCGTTGATATCGGCGAACCGCTTCAGGAGGCGATGACACTGCGTGAAGCGCTCTCGGCGTTTGTTGCTCAGCAGTGCGAGGTGCTGCCGGTGAATAATGCGCAGGGACAGCCCTGCGGCAGCCTGCATTTTCGCGATTTGCTGCGCGTGGAGGCCGCTTGTGAAGATCCTGCGTGACCCGCTGCTGTGGCTGATGGCGCTGTTTGTTGCGCTACTGGTCTGGTTACCGCACAGTGCGGCGCTGTTTAGCGCGTTCTTTCCGCAACTTCCGCGCCCGGTCTATCTGCAGGAGAGTTTTATTTCGCTGACCGTCGCCCATTTCTCGCTGGTCGCGGTTTCCAGCGTGATTGCGATTGTGCTGGGCGTTGGGGCAGGCGTTGCGGTCACACGTTCTGCCGGGCGGGAGTTTCGCCCGCTGGCGGAAACCATTGCCGCCGTAGGGCAAACTTTTCCCCCGGTGGCGGTGCTGGCGATTGCTGTGCCGGTAATGGGCTTTGGTAAACAACCGGCGATAATTGCGCTGGTACTGTATGGCGTATTGCCGATCTTGCAGGGCACGCTGGCGGGGATCGCCTCGGTGCCGGAAAGCGTGCAAAGCGTGGCGAAAGGCATGGGCATGAGCGCGTGGCAGCGGTTGTTAAAGGTGGAGTTGCCGCTCGCAGCACCGATGATTATCGCCGGGGTGCGCACGTCGGTAATTATTAATATCGGCACCGCCACCATCGCGTCAACGGTGGGCGCAAGTACGCTGGGTACGCCAATCATCATTGGCCTGAGCGGTTTTAATACGGCTTATGTGGTGCAGGGGGCGGTGCTGGTGGCGCTGGCAGCAATTATTGTCGATCGGGGATTTGAGCGACTGGCGCAGCGGCTCAACCGACACCGCCACGCACAATAAACGAATAACCGGCGAGCATCACGCCACCAATGCCGCCGATAGCCATCAGCAAAAAGATAGCGATAACCAGAATTTTACCAGACTTCATTTTATGCTCCTTCTGAATCAGGCTGACATTATAAAGGCAAGTTGAGTTGTTAATAAAACATTAAATGCCGAGCAACCAGACGCTGTGCCCCGCTTCGCGCCATGCCAGCATCTGCTGTTGCTGTGCTTCACCCGGCGTTTCACCGCACCATACCAGCAGTGTCCGTCCGGGGAACATCTCCGGGCGCAGTTGGGGCAGGGCGTGCGCCAGAATATCCACCCGCCATCCCTGCTGGCTTGCCATCCAGCCCTCCAGCCACAGCCGCGTGGTGTCCTGCACGTTCCAGCCAATCACCAGCGCGTCTTTGCCCGGTTTTTTACGCGCAGACGCCAGGCAGCCGGAAATGTAATTAATAAGGATCCCGTCAAGCAGGCTCAGCATCGCCAGCAGGGCGGGCTGCTGAGTTTGTAGCCGCAATCGTAAGGGGATAAGCAGATGCGTTGCCAGCGCCTGCGCCGGGTAATCGCGCCCGTGCTCTTTAATCCACTGATGCAGGCGATGCGGGTCGCCCTGTTGCAGGTATTGCAGGGCGGTTTCCTGCTGGGCGCGCCAGCCATCTTGCGTCTCTTCCAGTGTCGGGGAGAGCAGCTTTTGCACTTTGCTGACCTGCACGCCGGTCTCGATCCAGCGTTTGATCTCCCGGATACGGTCAATGTCCTCTTCGGTGAATAACCGGTGGCCGCCATCCGTGCGCTGGGGTTGTAATAGTCCATAACGTCGCTGCCAGGCCCGCAGCGTCACGGGGTTGATGTCGCATAACAACGCCACTTCACCGATTGTGTAAAGCGCCATGGTGTTACCCTCGCCAGCCGACTCCCTGTATAACTGTAGCCGCTGCCGCCTGGCACAGGATGCGCAGCCGCAAAATTGCGCAAAATGTGTGCGAACGGTTAATCACACTGGCTTACTTTGTGATGCGGAGCACGATTTTGTATTTTTTTGCAGCGCTTCAAAGAAACATCTGAAAACACCCTGTATGTTACGCGCTTTGGTTGATGTGGTGTTGCGGGTATGTACGAGTTCAATCTGGTGTTGCTGCTGCTTCAGCAGATGTGCGTGTTTCTGGTTATCGCCTGGTTGATGAGCAAAACGCGGCTGTTTATTCCGCTGATGCAGGTAACCGTGCGCTTACCGCATAAGCTGCTGTGCTATGTCACCTTCTCCATTTTTTGCATCCTCGGCACCTATTTCGGCCTGCATATCGAAGATTCTATCGCCAACACGCGCGCGATTGGCGCGGTAATGGGCGGTCTGCTCGGCGGCCCGTTGGTGGGGGGGCTTGTCGGGTTAACCGGCGGTATTCACCGCTATTCGATGGGCGGTATGACCGCGCTGAGCTGCATGCTCTCTACGTTTGTTGAAGGGCTGCTCGGCGGCCTGGTACACCGCGCACTGATCAAACGCGGGCGCACCGATCTGGTGTTTAGCCCGTTTACCGCCGGGGCGGTGACCTGCGTGGCGGAACTGATCCAGATGCTGATTATCCTGCTTATCGCCCGTCCGTTTGATAGCGCGTTGCACCTGGTGCAAAGCATCGCTGCGCCGATGATGGTCACCAATACCGTTGGCGCGGCGCTGTTTATGCGCATCCTGCTCGATAAGCGCGCGATGTTCGAAAAGTACACCTCGGCGTTTTCCGCTACCGCACTGAAAGTGGCGGCGTCGACGGAAGGGTTTTTGCGCCAGGGCTTTAACGAAGAGAACAGCATGAAGGTGGCGCTGGTGCTCTATAAAGAGCTCGATATTGGCGCGGTGGCGATAACCGACAGGGAAAAACTGCTGGCCTTCACCGGCACCGGGGACGATCACCATCTGCCGGGGCGACCTATCTCGTCGGTGTGGACGCAGCGCGCCATTGAAACCGGCGAAGTGGTTTATGCCGACGGTAACGAAGTGCCCTACCAATGTTCGCTCCATCCGCAATGCAAACTCGGTTCAACGCTGGTGATCCCGCTGCGTGGCGAAAACCAGCGCGTGGTGGGCACCATCAAATTATATGAAGCGAAAAACCGCCTGTTCAGCTCCATCAACCGCACCCTGGGCGAGGGGATAGCGCAACTGCTCTCGGCGCAGATCCTTGCCGGGCAGTACGAGCGGCAAAAGGCGCTGCTCACTCAGTCGGAAATTAAGCTGCTGCATGCGCAGGTAAACCCGCATTTCCTGTTTAATGCTCTGAACACGCTAAAAGCGGTGATCCGCCGCGACAGCGATCAGGCCGGATTGCTGGTGCAATATCTCTCGACATTCTTTCGTAAAAATTTAAAACGCCCGTCGGAAGTGGTGACGCTCGCGGACGAAATTGAACATGTGAATGCCTACCTGCAAATTGAAAAAGCGCGTTTTCAGTCGCGTTTGCAGGTGCAATTGCATGTGCCTGAGGCGCTGTCGCACCTGCAACTTCCGGCGTTTACCCTGCAACCGATTGTGGAAAATGCCATCAAGCATGGCACGTCGCACCTGCTTGGCGTGGGCGAGATTGTGATTAACGCCAGCCAGGACGGGCGGCATCTGGTGCTGGACATTGAAGACAATGCCGGGTTGTACCAGCCGAAAACCGACGCCAGTGGATTAGGCATGAGCCTGGTGGATAAGCGCCTGCGCGCGCGGTTTGGCGATGAGTGCGGCATTACCATTGCCTGTGAGCCGGATCGGTTTACCCGCATTACCCTACGACTCCCGCTGGAGGAACACGCATGTTAAAAGTGCTGATTGTTGATGATGAACCGCTGGCCCGGGAAAACCTGCGTATTCTGCTTCAGGAAGAGAGCGACATTGAGATTGTGGGAGAGTGCGGCAACGCCGTCGAAGCGATTGGCGCGGTGCATAAATTGCGCCCGGATGTGCTGTTTCTTGATATCCAGATGCCGCGCATTAGCGGGCTGGAGATGGTCGGGATGCTCGATCCGGGAAACCGGCCGTATGTCGTGTTCCTGACGGCGTTTGACGAATACGCAGTACAGGCGTTTGAAGAACATGCGTTCGATTACCTGCTCAAACCGATAGAAGCTCGCCGCCTGGAGAAAACCCTCAGCCGTTTGCGTCTTGAGCGAAACGTGCAGGATGTGTCGGTGCTGCCGGAAAACCAGGAAGCGCTGAAATTTATTCCCTGTACCGGGCATAGCCGGATCTGGCTATTGCAGATGGATGAAGTGGCGTTTGTCAGTAGCCGCATGAGCGGCGTGTATGTGACCAGCCAGGAAGGCAAAGAGGGGTTTACCGAGCTGACGCTGCGTACGCTGGAGAGCCGTACGCCGCTGGTGCGCTGCCACCGCCAGTACCTGGTCAACATGGCGCACCTTAAAGAGATCCGCCTCGAGGATAACGGCCAGGCGGAGCTACTGCTGCGCGATGGCCTGACGGTGCCGGTGAGCCGACGTTATCTGAAAAATTTAAAAGAGGCGTTGGGGTTGTAAATTCCTGTGCGATGCCTACACTGCGCGCTGGTTCATCATTTCCGGAAATAAATATGCTTAATAACGATATCCTGCGCAGCGTGCGTTACACCCTGCAAGCTGATAACACCGCGCTGGTGCGCATTCTGGCGCTGGCGGACACGGCAGTGACCGTTGAACAGCTGGCACCCTGGCTGCGCAAAGAAGACGAGGAAGGTTATAAGCCGTGCCCGGATATTGTGTTGTCCGCGTTTCTGAATGGCCTTATCTATGAAAAGCGAGGCAAAGATGAAACCGCGCCGCCGTTGGTTGTTGAGCGCAAGTTGAATAACAATATCGTGCTGAAAAAACTGCGTATCGCTTTCTCGCTAAAGACGGACGATATTCTGGCTATTCTGACCGCCCAGCAGTTCCGCATCTCGATGCCGGAAATCACTGCGATGATGCGTGCGCCGGATCATAAGAACTTCCGCGAATGCGGCGATCAGGTGATGCGCTATTTTCTACGTGGTCTGGCGGTACGCGAGCAAAAACCGAAGGGTAAAACCGACGCGGAATAATCGATAATCCTTCAGGCTGCATCGCTGGTGGTTTAGCGCCAGGCGGGCATCGCCAACAACGCGCAGCCTGAAGGAGAACAGGACTTACTGAACTTCTTTAAAGCCGCGTGATTTCAGCAGCTCTTCTGATTTCTTCATGCTGATTTTGCCATTGACCGTGCCGGTAAACTCGGAACCCTGCAGGTTGTTCAGCGCAGCAAAATCGACTTCGTTGTAATCCACATCCAGCGTCTCTTGCGCGTAGGTTTCCTGATAATCGACGCTCTCTTTGATCCCTTTAATGCTCTGGTATTTTTTGCTGATCGGATCCAGCACTTTCATGGCATCTTCTTTGGTTTTCGCACCGATAGAGGCGTACTCAATTTTGTTTTTGGCAGTTTGACGCTCAACTTCGTCACCTTTGTAGTAATAGGTCAACGTCACTTCTGTGCCCGCCTGAGCAAAGGTAAAGGTTTTGCTCTGCTCTTTTTCCCCACAGCCGGTCAGACCAATGAGTAAAGCGACAGAAAAGAGTGCGGCGATGAGTTTACTGAATTTCACGATAATCCCCTGTTTTCCATGTGAAGTAATGTTTGGTAATGCAAAATTGAGTATAGAAAAAGGCGCTGAATTCAGCGCCTTATTTTTGTCTATAGAAAACCACCAGCTAGGCTGGTGGTTCCGTAAAGCTTTCAGCTTTAAGCCAGTTATTAAAACCCCTTT